>NZ_JBWZCL010000002.1:0-954009 GCF_059383595.1 Pseudarthrobacter sp. MDT1-40-2
AAAAACCACACCCAACACCGCCCCCCCCCCCCTTTGGGGAAGAGGGGGCGGTCCCGCCGTCGTATTTTCTTTTGTCCCGGGTGGAATCAGGACAGTCGGGATTTCAGCCCGGTCAGCTCGGCCTGCAGGGCGCCGGGGAGGGACTCGCCAAAGTTGGCGAACCATTCCTCGATCGAGGCCAGTTCCGTGGCCCACTCATCCGGGTCGACCCGGACGGCTTCCTCAACCTGCGCCGGGGTCATGTCCAGTCCGGTCAGATCGATCGCGTCCCCGGTAGGCACGTAGCCGATCGGGGTTTCGACGGCGTCAGCCTTACCCTCAAGGCGCTCGATGGCCCACTTCAGGACGCGCGAGTTGTCGCCGAAGCCGGGCCAGGCGAAGCCGCCGTCGGAGTTGCGGCGGAACCAGTTGACCAGGAAAATCTTCGGCAGCCGGTCCGGGCTGCCCTTCGCGGACAGGTTCACCCAATGATTCAGGTAATCACCGGCGTCGTAGCCGATGAACGGCAGCATGGCCATGGGATCGCGGCGCACCACACCTACTGCGCCTGCGGCGGCAGCGGTGGTCTCGGAGGACAGGGTCGCTCCCATGAAGATGCCGTTGGACCAGCTGCGGGCCTCAGTGACCAAGGGAATCGTGGTCTTCCTGCGGCCGCCGAACAGGATGGCGGAGAGCTCAACACCGTCGGGGTTGTTGTATTCCTCTGCGAGCATGTCGATCTGGTCGATCGGCGTGCAGAACCGGGAGTTCGGGTGCGCGGCAGGCTGGTCCGAATCCGGCGTCCAGGAGTTGCCCTTCCAGTCGGTCAGGTGAGCGGGCACTTCCTCGGTCATACCCTCCCACCACACGCCGCCGTCGTCAGTCAGGGCAACATTGGTGAAGATGCTGTTGCCCTTGGCGATAGCGCGCATGGCGTTGGGGTTGGTGCCCCAGCCGGTACCCGGAGCTACGCCGAAGAGGCCGGCCTCGGGGTTGACGGCGCGGAGCTCGCCTTCCTTGCCGAAGCGCATCCAGGTGATGTCGTCACCCAGGGTCTCCACTTTCCAGCCGTCAATGGTGGGATCGAGCAGCGCGAGGTTGGTCTTGCCGCAGGCGGACGGGAAAGCAGCCGAGATGTAGTAGGTCTTCTGCTCGGGCGAGGTGAGCTTCAGGATGAGCATGTGCTCGGCCAGCCAGCCTTCGTCGCGGGCCATCACGGACGCGATCCGGAGGGCGTAGCACTTCTTGCCCAGCAGGGCATTTCCGCCGTAGCCGGAGCCGAAAGACCAGATGGAACGCTCTTCCGGGAAATGCACAATCCACTTGTCCGGGTTGCAGGGCCAGGCCACATCGGCCTGGCCGGGCTCCAGTGGCGCACCGACGGAGTGGAGTGCGGGGACAAAGAAAGCGTTCGTCTCGGTGATCTTGTTCAGCACATCGGTGCCGATGCGTGCCATAATGCGCATCGAAGCAACAACGTAGGCGGAGTCGGTGATCTCGACGCCGAACTTCGGGTCTTCGGCGTCCAGGTGGCCCATGACGAACGGGATGACGTACATGGTGCGGCCGCGCATGGAGCCAGAGAAGAGGCCCGCGAGCTTCTCCTTCATTTCCGCAGGAGCCATCCAGTTGTTGGTGAACCCGGCATCACGCTTGTTCTCCGAGCAGATGAAGGTTTGCTCCTCGACACGGGCCACATCGGCAGGATCGGAGAAGGCGGCGAACGAATTGGGGAAGAGCTCCGGGTTCAGGGGCTTCAGGGTGCCGCCAGCAACAAGCTCCTCGTTGAGCTGCGCAATTTCCTCTTGGGACCCATCTACCCAGTGGATACGGTCCGGCCGCGTGAGAGCGGCAACCTCCTCAACCCAGGCAAGCAGCCCAGGGTGGGTGGTTGGTGCTTCTTCAAGCAGCGGCATTCGCGCCAGATCGCCCATTGCGGTTCCCTTCCTCGGGGTCATCGGTGTGCCTAAATGCTATGGGCCTGCTGGTTTCCGGATTTGAGGCCCAAGCTTGGGCCCACCGCGCCTCGGAAGCCAAATCCGCGTAAAATCAGGAAAATCCTGACAAAAAGCCGCCAATTTAGTGACCAAGGTCACATAGACCGGTCTAGTCGCGCAGATTACAGGGCTCTTGATTTGGAACATAGGCCCACCTCGCGTAAAGTTATTCGAGGTTCGGCGGGGAGTACACGCTCCACAACGAATCGAAGATGCGCCCATAGCTCAGCTGGATAGAGCGTCTGTCTACGGAACAGAAGGTCAGGGGTTCGAATCCCTTTGGGCGCACGGATCAAGAAAGCCCACACCGGTTGGTGTGGGCTTTTTTTGTTGCCCAACTAAGAATTCGCTGCGGATACCAGTCCACCCGACCGGGCGGCTCGCCCTAAGGCCGATCGTAGGACCAACCCCGTAATAGCCGGGCTAGGCTGTTGCCCATGACGCCTGAGGCCATTGAACGCGAAGTTGATGTCATTGTTATCGGCGCCGGCGCCGTGGGTGAAAACGCCGCGGAGCGGGTAGTCAAGGGTGGCCTGTCCGCCGTCCTTGTAGAGGCCGAACTGGTGGGCGGGGAGTGTTCCTACTGGGCCTGCATGCCGTCCAAGGCCCTGCTTCGCCCGGGCTCGGCCCTGCACGGTGCACAGACCGTGCCGGGTGCAGAGCAAGCCGTGACCGGAGCCCTGGACGCCGCCGCCGTTCTTAAGCGTCGGGATGAGTTCACGTCCAACTGGCAGGACGAGGGCCAGGTCCAATGGGTGGAGGACACCGGTATAGACCTCTTGCGGGGCCATGCCTGGATCAGATCGCCGCAGCACGTAGAAGTGACCGGACTGGACGGTACGACCCGGCACCTGCAAGCACGCCATGCCGTCGTACTGGCCACAGGGTCCCACCCCACCCTGCCACCTATCGAAGGCCTCGAGGGGCTGGAAGTCTGGGGTACGCGGGAAGCCACGTCAGCGAAGGCGATCCCCCGAAGCCTGGCAGTACTGGGTGGTGGAGTGTCCGGGACGGAGCTTGCGCAGGCGTACGCGAGGCTTGGCGCGGATGTGACGCTGGTAGCCCGGGGTGCTTTGCTCGGTTCCTACCCGGAAGAGGCAGCCAAACTGGTGGCGGCCGGCCTGCAGGCCGACGGCGTGGAACTGCGGCTCCACACCAACACCGAACACGTGGAGCAGAACCACGACGGCAGCTTCACCCTCACGCTGGCAGGCGGCACCAAGGTCACGGCAGACAAACTGTTGGTCTCTACCGGCCGCCACCCCGCACTCGAGGGCTTGGGGCTGGAGAACCTCGGATTTTCCTCCGACGACGGCAGGCACCTGACGCTGGAGACTGACAGTTCCGGAGCAGTCCAGGGAGTCGCGGTCGAGGACGGTGAAGGCTCCGGGCAGCCGTGGCTCTACGCCATCGGCGACGCCGCGGGCAAGGTGCTGTTGACCCATCAGGGCAAATATGAAGCCCGCGCAACCGGCGATGCAATTGTGGCCAGGGCCCAGGGCAAACTCACCGGCGAACCGGCCGCTTGGAGCAAGCACGCGCAGACAGCCAACCAGCACGCCGTTCCGCAAATCGTGTTCACGGACCCTGAACTTGCGAGTGTGGGGAGGAACAAGGAACAGGCCAGCTCAGACGGGTACAACGTTTCCTCCGTGGAACTGCCTATCGCCGTCGCTGGCTCCTCCCTGCACGCGGACAACTATGAAGGCTGGGCACAGCTGGTGATTGACGAGGACCGGAAAGTTCTTCTTGGAGCCACCTTCGCCGGCCCGGATGTGGCGGAGTTGTTGCATGCGGCAACGATCGCGGTGGTGGGTGAGGTTCCGCTGGACCGGTTATGGCATGCGGTGCCGTCCTATCCCACTATCAGCGAGGTGTGGCTGCGGCTGCTGGAGAAATACGGCCTCTGACTGCCGGATCCGGCTGCTCGCGGCAGGCGCTGCACGGCCGGACTGCCGGAACGTCCTCAAGGGCTATTTGAACTGACTAGTCAGTTTAGTTTAGATTTGGTGCAGACATTCTCTGCGAAAGGCTTTTCTTGCTCTCCGTACACCAGCTTCAGGTGAAAGGCCGGCGGGATCCTTTGCTTCCGGCAACCTCGCTCCAGGCAAAACGCGGTGAACTTCTCCTGGTATCCGGCAACCGGCAGGACCAGCGGACCGCACTGGCCCTCACCCTGAGCGGACGCATGAAGCCCAGCAGCGGTACGGCCAGCTGGGACGGCAGCGGACGCATCAAGCATCTGCGCCTTGCCAGCGCCCTGGTGGACTCGCCCGGCGTAAATGAGCCCGAGCAGCACTTGAGCGTCCGTGACCTTGTCACTGAGGACCTTGCCCTGATCCCGCGACGATACCGCGGAGCGTTGCTCAGCAAGCCCTGGCTGAAAGTGAACAGCTTCGAGGACATCGCGGACCTCTGGACCGAGCAGCTGCCGCCGTCCCGGCGGCTGGAACTCCTCACCGCCCTGGCATTAGCCAACCCGCACACCGATCTCCTGGTGGTGGACTCCCCGGACCGGCACACTGCCGAGGCTTCGGACTGGCTGCCGCGGCTCCGGCAGTTGGCTGACGACGGCGGCCGGCCACTTGCCGTCGTTGTTACTGTCGCTGCCCTCCCGGAATCGTGGGACGGGGCGTCGGCGGTGATCGGCAACGCGGCCGTGGAACCTGAGTCCGAAGTGAAACCGGACCGACCGGAACCCGAGACCGAGACCGAAACCGAGGACGCAGAATGACTGTGCTGCGGCTGGCCCGCTCCGAACTGAAGCGGATGACCGGCGGGCTCCTGCCCAAGCTGACCATCCTGGCGCTGACCATGGTGCCGCTGCTGTATGGTGCCGTGTATTTGTATGCGAACTGGGATCCGTACGGCAATTTGGACCAGATCGATGCCGCCCTGGTGGTTGAGGATTCCGGCGCCACTTCCGGCGACGGCACTGAACTGCGCGCTGGCGACAAGGTTGCCGAGAGCCTCCTGGAAGCCCACCTCTTCAATTGGAAGTCGGTTTCCACCACAGAGGAGGCCGATCAGGGCGTCAGCAGCGGCAAGTATGCCTTTGCCCTGAAGATCCCTGCGGACTTTTCTGCCAACCTGGCCTCCCCTGCCAGTTTCGATTCTGCCAGCCAGGCCATGCTAAACGTCACCACCAATGACGCCAACAACTACCTGCTCAGCACCATCGTGGACAAACTGACCACCGCCGTGCACAACACAGTGGCCAAGGATGTGGGTGAGGAGACCGCCAACCAGCTGCTCACCGGATTCGGCACCATCCACACCCAGATGGTCAAGGCCGGGGACGGCGCCGGGCAACTTGCCGACGGTGTGGCTGCCCTCCGCGACGGAACCGTCACCCTGCACCAGGGCACCACGGAACTCAGCGGCGGCGCGGATGCACTTTACGCAGGCGAGCAGAAATTGCTCGACGGCGCCACCCAACTCAGTGACGGTGCACACCAGCTAAGCAGTGGACTCGCCTTACTGAAGGACAAGACTGCCTCACTTCCGGAAAGTTCGCGGGCACTGGCAGAGGGTGCGGCCCGGGTCGCCGCCGGAAACGAGCAGCTGAACACCAAGGTGCAGGACGTGGTGGCCCAACTGGAGACAGCGGACCAAGGACTCCGGGCCCGTCTCATCGAATCGAACAACCAGCTGGTGGAATCAAAGGTCGTCACCCGGGAGCAGGCGGATGCCATCCTGGCCGAATTTGACGCGGCAGCCGCTGCCGGTCCTGTCACCGGGGCGAAAGCCACAATCCAGGCCGATGCCGCTCAAATCCAGCAGCTCGCGGACGGTTCAGCCGCGGTCAGCGCCGGGGCAGCCCAACTCGCTGCTTCCACTCCCGCACTGAGAGATGCCATAGTCCAGGCCTCCGGCGGCGCAGACCAGTTAGATACCGGTGCCGCTACCCTTGCCGCCGGGCAGCAATCGGCGCTGGACGGCGCGGCCAGGCTCAGCGATGGTACCGTGAAGCTCGACGCCGGTGCAGGCCAACTCGAGGCGGGCGCCGGAACCGCTGCTGAAGGGTCGAGGACGCTCGCGGATGAAATCGCCAAGGGCGTCGGCCAGGTGCCCAACCCCGATGGCGCGCAAAAAGCCAGTGTGTCCAAGGTGATTGCTGACCCGGTTTCAGTCAGCAACGTTTCCCAGGCCAAAGCGAACTCCTACGGCGCCGGGCTGGCCCCGTTCTTCCTGACTCTGGCGCTGTGGATCGGCATCTTTATGCTGGTACAGGCCATGCGTCCCATCACCCAGCGGGCCCTGGCGTCGAACGCCCCCGCCTGGAAAATCGCCGTCGGAGGTTGGCTTCCGTTCCTTGCAGTCTCCGTGGTGCAGGCCACCCTCCTCACCCTCGTGGTGGACCTGGCCCTGGGACTCAACCCGGCGCACCCCTTGCTGATGTGGTTGTTCATGCTCGCCGCGGCCATGGCCTTCAGCGCGATCATCCAGGGCGTGGTTGCCTTGCTGGGCTCTCCCGGAAAGCTGGTGGTCCTCATCCTGCTGGTGCTGCAGCTGGTCTCCTCCGGCGGTACCTTCCCCTGGCAGACCACGCCCACGCCCCTTCACCTGGTGCACGACGTCCTGCCCATGGGATACGTGGTCACCGGTATGCGGCACCTGATTTATGGCGCGGACCTGTCCATGATTGTGCCCACCCTCCTTGGCCTGCTGGGCTACACTCTGCTCGGCGCCACAATGTCCACGTTGGCCGTCAGGAAGCACAAATTCTGGACGCTGAAGGCCCTGAAACCGGAGATCGCCGTATGAGCAACGAACCAGCCCTGCCCGGGGAGCAACTTCCCGGCCGGAAACTCCGTCCCGAACGGACCAACGCCACGAAGCAGCGGCTCTTCGAGGCGTCGATGGAACTGATCGGCCGGCGGGGCGCAGCCGGAGTTACGGTGGACGAGATTGCTGCCGCGGCCGGAGTTTCCAAGGGAACGGTGTACTACAACTTCGGCAGCAAATCGGACCTGATAGCCCAGCTGCTGCGGCATGGTGTGGACATCCTGAAAGCCCGCTTGCTCGAAGGCGACGACGGCGGTGCCGGCGCTGAGTCCGAGGCCCGCAAACCTGCTGATCCGCTGCTGGCTATGGAGGCCATGATCGGCCAGGCCATGGACTTTATGGACGAGTATCCCTCCTTCGCCCGGCTCTGGGTCAGTGAGAACTGGCGGACGCCCAGCGAATGGCAGGACACCTTTGCTGTTCTCCGGGGTGAGCTGCTGGAGGTGATCGGTACGGCGATAGGGAGGGTCGCCGTCGTCTATCCCGTGGACACTACGATTTCCCGCGGCAGCCTGGAAACGGCGATTTTCGGCGCATGCTTTGTGGTGGGCCTGGACCGGCAGACCTACAATCCGGAGCGCAGCCGTGACCAAAGTGTTGCCGCAATTATGACGATTATGCGCGGCTACGTGCAGAAGCAGCCGTCCACTCAGGAATGATGAAGGCCATGGGCAGCAGTGGAAAAATTGCCATCGCGGCGGCGCTGGCCGCCGTGGGGTTGATGGTAATGACCGTCTTTACCCTGGACGAGCCCGTGTTGTTCGCCTTATCGGCTGCGGTGGCTGTGGCTTACATCGCGTCGGTCTGGGCCGTTCTCACGCGGGGCCGGCACCTGGCCATGGTGTTGGGAGCTGCTGGGAGCGGGATGGCCATCGCTTTTTCGATAGCCTTCCTGCGTATGTGGGGGCTCGCCTTCAACAAAGACGCCGCTGCCTTGGGCACGGCCGTGGCCAGCCGGGATTCGGACATCTATTTCTTCCTGGCCGTGGTCACCGGGCTCCTGACCCTTGCCTTCCTTTTTGTGTCCGCGGTCTGGCCTTCGCGGGCAACGGTGCCGCCGCGAAGCCCACGGCGGAAGCCGGCACGGAAACCGGCAGCCCGCAGACCCGCCCCGAACAGGTCGGCGCCCAAAAAGCCCACCCCGAAAAAGCCGGCCCCCAGGAGCACGGCAGCAAAGAAGCCGGCCACCAGAAAGCCCGCCTCCTCCCCAACTAGGTAGCGTCAACTGTCGTTATGGGCGCTCATAACGACAGATAGCGCTACCTGGTTGGGCGGGACGGGACTGACTTTGGGCGCGGCACCATGGGCGACCGGCAGCCCGCCCGCAGAGTCCCTGCCGGGCCGGGGACGTGAGCCGGACACGGCCGGCCTGCTGCCCGGCAGACGAGAGCCCGAGAAACTGGCCGTCCGGTCGATAAGGTGGTCTGTCCCGGCTACCTCCCGAACTGAGGGGATCGGGCTAAGCCTTCGGCTCAGTCCCCTTCGCATTCGAGGCAGAACGCCATTCCGTCCTTCTCGCGCGCAAGCTGGGACTGATGATGGACCAGGAAGCAGGATGAGCAGACAAATTCGTCCTTCTTCGGTGGCACTACTTCCACCGTCAATTCCAGGGTGGACAGGTCCGCCCCGGGAAGCTCGATGCCTTCGGCGGTATCGGGTTCGTCCACATCGACACCGGCTGAGCGGACTGCACTTTGGGCTGTGCGCAGCTCCTCCAGCGATTCCGGAGCCGGATCCGATTCAGACTTGCGCGGTTCGTCGTAATCCGTGGCCATTGCCAGTCACTCTCCTCCCTTGGATGCCTCCCCCAAGGTCTATAGTAAGCATGCTTATCTTACAGGTGGTCAAGGGGAAAAGTAGATGCCACTGAACACTCTTTGTGCGCTCAGGCATCCAGGGCGATCCAGCCGCGGGAAAGGACTACCTGGCCCTCGGCACCGCGAAGCTGACCAACCGGGCGTCCTGGCCATCCAGTTCGGCCCAGGGCTTCTCAGTTTCCATCACCGTCAGCGCGCTGGTGGGATATTTTGTGGCCGCATCCATATAGGCATCCTGGTCCGAATCGCGCGAGGCCAGATGCACGGCAAGATCCTGCACGCCAGGCAGGTGCGCAATGACCATCAGCGTGGTCACGGTATCCGGTACATGGTTGATCACCGTCAGCATGCGCGACGCCTGCGCGGCATAGAGACCGCTTTCCAGCTTGGGCGTTGGCGCTTTGTCGCCCAGTTCCGAGCACACCCAGGTACAGGTTTGCCGGGTGCGCAGCGCGCTGGAGCAAAGAATGAAGTCGGGAACTACGCCCTGATCCACCAGCCAACGGCCCGCCAGCGGTGCCTCCAGGTGGCCGCGTTCCTCTAAGGGACGGTCGTGGTCATCCACACCGCCAGGCCAGTCTGCCTTGGAATGGCGCATGATAATCAGCCGCCGAATGTGATGCTCACTCATGCCCCCACCCTATCCTCGCTGTCCGCACGGTAACCGGGAGCGTAAAGCGAAAGCGCCCATCCCACGGTGGGACAGGCGCTTTCGGTGCAGCAAAAGCTAGATGGAGTACTCCGGTGCTGCCCAAACGACGACCTCGGGGTGCTCGTAGAACCGGTAGCCCTGGCCACGGACGGTGCGGACCGTATTGGCGAGGCGGCCCAGCTTGGAGCGCAGGCGGCGGATGTGGACGTCGATGGTGCGCTCGTTGGGGACCTCATCCGCGTTGCGCCACAGGCCCTCAAGGAGTTCATCGCGGCCGACCGTCCGGGTGCCGTTCTCGACGAGGTAATTGAGCAGTTCGAATTCCTTGAACGTCAGGTTCAGCGATTCGCCATCGAGGTGCACTTCGCGGCGGGCCAGATCAATCAGGACACCGGAGGGACGCGGCTCCTGCGCCTGCTGCAACCGGGTATTGTCGGTGCGCTGCCTGGCATTCACTGTGGGGTCGCCGAAGGTGGAACGTACGACGTCGAGCGCTGAGCCGGGTGCGTTGGCGGGAGCGATTGCCACGGCGGCATAGCTCTCGGCACCTGTAACGAGCGACTGGGCGTAGGCCCGGATTTCCTGCGCCAACTTGGCAATTGAGGTACCTGCGGCCGCTGCAGTCTCCTCGTCAATGCCCATGTAGAGGACGAATCCACGGGCAACAGTGTCGTTGGCGACCGGGCGGACACCGCTGCCGGGACCGGCAATGACGGGGGTGGGGGCGGTCATGGGCGTCGCTTCCGCGGCAGGCACGGCCCGGAGCTGACCATAGGAGTTGGGGTTGTAACCCTGCGGCGCGTAGCTGGAGGCGGAGGGAAAACCGCTGCCCGATCCGGGGGCGTAGCCCTGCCGGAGGCCGGCCGGCTGGGCCGGCTTGTTGGCGTTGCGGACTGAGATGTGGACGTATCCGGATGCAACTGACATGGAATGCTTACCTCAATGTGAATGGCCGTTATCGCGGCACGAATGCTGAGTTCCCCAGAGCTGTTGGAACACATTCTGGGGAGGTTGCCCGGCACTGGGCTTGTTGGGGACGAATGCCTAAAAACTCTCTGGGGTTTGACAGTTAGGCGTGCATTCGACAACAGCGCATGTCGGCAGCAGCAGGTGTGCTGGGCCAGTAATCTGCAGTTGCAGGTGCTGTTGAGTTCTTGTTCACAAATGAAGTGTGCAACGTAACAATAAGAACTTGCAAGTAACAATGGACGCTTTAGTCCGCATAGTGAGACGATTCCGTTCTTTGTGGTGCACATCACGATTCGCTGAGGGGTCTTGACTGCCCGCACTTTTGGGCTAACGAGGACTGAAACTCCTATTCCAGCGAATTTTACGACGATATGCACGCTTTAATTCGTTTTTTATTCAGTTCTCAATTGACTGGATTAACTTGCACGTAAAAGTTCCCCAAAAGTCCAGCGATTCAGGAAGCAGCGTCGTGAGGGCCGGGCGGCCCCTCGTCCAAAGAGCGGAACCAAGCGGAGAGTCGGGTGCTGCCTGCCGTGATCTCCGTTACCAAATTGTGACTCAGGTGGCAATCCCCTGTACCGTGGATGGGGTGTGGCCACCGTTCCGGCTGCATGACCGGGTGAATGCCGAGCTCTGCCGCCACCCGGATTCCTCATGATCAGGCAGAGGCGGGGAACCCACAGTCCCGGGCACGAGTCGCCCTAGGGGTGAAGCCATCGCGTGATTGTTCCGCGTGGCCGGATGACCTCATCCGAATCCGACAGCTAACTCCGCAGGCGTTGAGAGGCTAAATCATCATGACTGAATACCAGGATCACGCGCGCGTGAAAAACGGTACGGAGCAAGCCCATGGCCGACGCCGCACCGCTGAATCAACCGCCATTCCAACAAGTTCCACCCGCACTGTCCGCAGCCGAGTTGTTGACTCGGCGCACCCGGTACCCAGCCGCCGCACCGCCGTTCTGGGTGTAGCCCGGCGCGCTGCCGTGGTAACGGCGTCCTGCGCCCTGCTCATCGGCGCCGCCGCTGCCGGTCAAGCGGGCAGTAATCCGATGGTGCCGGCGTCCGTCGTCCAGGCTGTCTTGCCGGAGTCGGCGGCAAACTCCACTCCCGCCGAGGCGCTTGCGTCAGCAGCAGCCGAGCAGTCTGCCATGAAAGCGGATCCGGCACCGGCACCTGCTCCTTCCCAGGAGACGCCTGTTGAACCGGCTCCCGCTGCTGCACCGGCAGAACCTGCTCCCGCTCCGGCGCCCGTGGAGCCAGCACCCGTGGCGCCCGCTCCCGCTGCTGCGCCCGCTCCCGCTGTTGCCCCCCAACCTGTTGCCGTTAACGACCCCGCTGGTGCCCAGGCCTACGCGCTGAGCCAACTGGGTTCCTACGGCTGGGGCGCCGGCCAGATGCCGTGCCTGACCACGCTCTGGACCAAGGAATCGGACTGGACCACTACTGCCACCAACCCCACCAGCGGCGCGTACGGAATCGTCCAGTCACTGCCGGCGGAGAAAATGGCGAGCGCCGGTGCTGATTACCTCACCAACTACCGCACCCAGATCAACTGGGGCCTGAACTACATCCAGGAGCGCTACCAGTCCCCGTGCGGCGCCTTGGACTTCCACCTTTCCAACAACTGGTACTAAAAAAATTCCTACGCCACGCTAGTTCCGGTTTCCAGTGGTCCCTGTGGACAGGCTGGCCCGGGGTCTGACGCAGGGAGGGGCCGGCTCCGTTTGGGGCCGGCCCTTACATCTGTCCAAGGCGAATTTAGCCCGCTACGCCGTAGAGCCTGTCGCCGGCGTCGCCCAGACCGGGAACAATGTAAGCCTTCTCGTTGAGTTTCTCGTCAATGGACGCAAGCACAATGGTCACGTTGGCGTCGGCCAGCTCTTCTTCCAGCTTGGCCAGGCCCTCCGGCGCTGCCAGCAGGCAGATGCACGTGACGTCCGAGGCGCCACGGCGGAAGAGGAACTTGATGGCTTCGCGCAGGGTCCCACCGGTGGCCAGCATGGGGTCCAGCACGAAGATCTGCCGGTCCGTGAGGTCCTCCGGGAGGCGCTCGGCATAGGTGATGATGTCCAGGGTTTCCTCGTCGCGGGCCATGCCCAGGAAACCGACCTCCGCAGTGGGAACCAGCTTGGTCATGCCTTCGAGCATGCCCAGGCCGGCGCGCAGGATGGGAACTACCAGCGGCGTGGGCTTTGTGAACGCGGTGCCGATGGTGGTGGCAACGGGCGTCTGAATAGTGACGTCCTGGGTGCGGACATCGCGTGTGGCCTCGTAGGCCAGGAGCGTCACCAGTTCCTCGGTCAGCTGCCGGAAGACCGGCGACGGGGTGTTTTTATCGCGGAGAACGGTGAGTTTGTGGGCGACCAGCGGGTGGTCCACGACGAGTGTGCGCATGAGGTCAAAACTATCATCCGGTCACTCGGAGTTTCATTGCCGGGTGGGTCCGCCGGGCCGGCCGGAGTCTTCCGCGTTGGAGGTCATCTCTTCCTGCACCACGTCCCGTACTACAGGCCTGTCGAACGACGGGACCGGACCCACGTGCTCGCGGCGGGCGATGGCATAAAAGAGCCGATGTGCCAAAATCACTATCCCCAGCCACGCCAGCCCCAGCAGCCAGGCGGCCACGACGTCGGTCAGCCAGTGATGGCCCAGGTACACCCTGCTGAGACCCATGGCGATGATGAACAGCGAGCCTGCAGTGATGGCGGTGATCCTGGCCCAGAGGATATCGAACTGGAGACACATCACGTAGACCAGCACCCCGATGACCACCGTGGTGTTGAGGGTATGCCCGCTGGGAAACGAGGGGGAGGTTTCAAACGGCGGGACGGCGTCGATATGGTCCGGACGGGTCCTGCCTACCAATCCCTTACCCACGGTGGTGGCCGTGGTGGATACGGCGGCGGCGCCGGCCACCAGGATTAACGGACGCCAGTTGCGGCCAAGATACATCAGCCAGGCGGTGAGGATGGACGCGAGGATGGGCATACCGATCCCGCCGCCGATGTTGGTAAAGGCCGTCATGGCGGCATTCAGTTCCGGGGTCCGCAGGCTCTGCGCGTACTGGAGCGCGGGGATATCCAGGGAGGCCAGTCCTTCCTCATCCACTACGCTCTCGTAGACCTCTGCCCCGGCCAGGGCCAGGACAATCACCAGGAAGCCGCCCACCGCCATGGTGATCCAGAGGGCCGCATATGGTTTGTACCAAGTAAGCAGCCGGTCCTTTATTGAGTCCATCATTCCCCTCCTGGGCTCAGGCCAATCGGCAACCGGGTAAATATCGAAACTATCATTGAGCCATGCTTGCGGCAGAAAATTCTTATCCGGCTGATGCCATGGTCCCGGCCGAGGCGCAGCGTTCTGCCTGGATGGAGCTGGCGTTGGCGGAAGCCCGCCGTGCTCTGGAAACAGACGACGTACCCATCGGCGCCGTCGTTGTGGGTCCTGACGGCACCATCCTTGGCTCCGGCCGCAATGAACGGGAGGCATCCGGGGATCCGACGGCGCACGCGGAGGTGATTGCGATCCGGCAGGCTGCTGCCCGGTTGCGCGGGTCCGGTCCAAGCGGAGGTAACGGGTGGCGCCTGGCTGACTGCACGTTGGTGGTCACCCTGGAACCTTGTGCCATGTGCGCCGGCGCAACTGTGCTGGCCCGGATTCCGCGTGTGGTGTTCGGCGCCTGGGACGAGAAAGCAGGAGCAGCCGGCTCGGTGTTTGACGTGCTCCGCGAGCGCAGGCTGAATCACTGGGTGGAAGTGTACGCGGGCGTGCGCGAGGACGAATGCGGGGCCCTGCTGCGGGACTTTTTCGCCGGGCACCGGGACTGATTACTTTCCGCCTGCCTGCCTGCGCCGCCGCCCGACACGACTCCTGCACCAGCTCCGAATTGGTCAGCCAACGGCTGAGGGCAGCCACCAGCGGTGCCGGGTCCTCTTCCCCGCCTATTGCGTGCTCAAGTCCGCCGGAGGAATGCCGGATATTCCCGGGAACCAGCAGGCGCAGGGCGGAAGGGCGACGATGTCAGGCCCCCGGAAGGTCCATGCTGTAGCTGGCCCAGGCGTCCGGGTTTTCGCGCAGGGTGACGTCGAGGCCCGCCAATGCGGGGCCGTCCACGGCGTCTTCCAGCGTGGCAGCCACTTTACGGGCGATATATTCTGCGAGCGCTTCCGTGGTGCTTAGCTTCCCGGCAAAGTCCGGGTGTTCGTCCAGGTTCTGGTAGTTCAGGCCTTCCAGCACCTCGTCAATGATGGTCCCGGCTTCGCCGATGTCCAGCACAATCGCGTTTTCGGTCAAAGTACGACGGCGGAAGGTCACCTCTGCCACGAACGTCGCCCCGTGCAGGCCCTGAGCGGGTCCGAAGACGAGGCGCGGGAGGCTGTGGGCGATCATAAAGTGGCGGCGGACGGTCAGGCTGAACAATGGGTTACCTCGCGTTCTGGTGGGCGGTCTGGACTGTTTCGGGGTCTTCGGCAGTCGGATATTCGATGACGTGGCACAGGGCCTGCAGGCTGCCGTCGGCCAGCGCGCGGACCACGCCCGGGAGCTCGGCGAACGGTGACGATCCGGTGAGGAAGGCGTCGAAGACAGGGTCTTCCAGAAGGCTGACGGCCAGGTTGAGGCGGTCGCTGGTGGTGCGGCGGTGCCTGCGTGCCCGCGCGACCACACCTACCTGGCTGGCACGGATGGCGAGCCGGCGCGCGTGGAAGTCCTCACCCAGCGGGATGGTGACGCTGCGGTCCGCGTACCAGGACATTTCGATGACTTCGCCTTCATCGCCCACCAGCTGGAGGGAGCGGGCCAGTCCATCGTCGGAACCCGAGCAGTGGATGACGATGTCGCAGTCGGTTTTAGCCTGTTCCGGGGTGGCGAACTCGACGTCCAATTGGTCTGCCAGGTGCTTGCGCCCGGGGTCCAGGTCCACCAGTTGCAGTCGGGCCAACGGGAAGGTGCGCAGCAGCGTGGCCACCATGCCACCCACCAGACCCGCACCCACGACGGCAATCCTGTCACCCAGCCGCGGGCCGGCCTCCCACAGGGCGTTGACGGCGGTTTCCACGGTGCCGGTGAGGACAGCACGTCGGGACGGGACGGCGTCGGGAATTCTTGTCAGTTGATCTACCGGCACCACGTAACGGTCCTGGTGTGGGTTCAGGCAGAATACGCGCTGCCCCAGCCAATCGGATGGGCCCTGCTCCACGACGCCAACGGACAGGTATCCGAACTTAACCGGTCCGGGAAAATCGCCTTCCTGGCGCGGGGCGCTCATCCTGTCCGCAACCCGGTCCGGCACCGCACCGTGGTGGACCACCATTTCGGTGCCTTTGCTGATGCCGGAATAGAGGGCGCGGACTATGGCTTCATCGTCTTTGGGTGCGGGCAGTTCTTCGGCGCGGAGCTCGCCGTTCTCGGGACTCAAGGTCCAGTAAGCGGTGGCCTGGCGGGTTTGGGCTGGAATAGTCATCTTGCTTACGAATCTAGCGCCGCCCGCCCGTTTTGGGGAAGCTGGCCATACTCCGGTAACCTAGTCAGGTTGGTGACGTGTCCGAGCGGCCGAAGGTGCAACACTCGAAATGTTGTTTGGTGTAAAAGCCAACGTGGGTTCAAATCCCACCGTCACCGCCAATGAGAAAGGCCCCGAATCCCTCTGTTTATGAGGGAAGCGGGGCTTTTTCTTTGCCCTAAGGGGGTTTCAGCGGTAAAGCATGCAGTAGTAGATTTCCTCATGTCCTGCTGTATCGAGCCACGGTGGACATGCAGCCATGTGCAGGGCCCATCCGAGAGGACAATTCCTTGACTTCAAAAGCAGGCAACCATCCGGCGAACCCTTCCGAGATGATCTTGCCCGTTCAAGACTGGTTGCTCATCGACGCAACCATGGACAACACGGTGGCCATCGCAGACCAGAACGGTGATGTGTTCACCGCGGAGCAGGGCCGCACCGTTCGGAAGGCAGGCTGGTCAGCAGCCGGCCATCACCCTAAGGCTGAACAGGGGTGGGGAGGTTGGCCGCCCCTGGACGAACATTTGAGTTTCGAACTGCCGGCCGCCACGTGGCACTTCATAGTCGGCCAGCTGCGACGTTGGGACGAAGTGGACTCTCTCATGAATCCTCGCAGCGACGGTGCACCGGAAGCCAAGAGCTTGGAGCTGGCCCGGTTGCTTGAAGGACAGCTTAACTGAGTCCTGATTGGCCCTGCTCGGTCTCGCGCTCTTTTTGCAGTTCCTCAGGCGGGCGCAGTCGCTCCGGCGGATGCAGGTCAATGATCGGCAGGTGTCCATCAGTGCGGATGGCGTCTCCGCCGCCATTGCGGTGATGGTAGCCACTGGAGTAGTTGAGAATTGTGTGCACCCCTTCAACAGCGTTGGCCGAGCGGAGCGTCCCGATAATGAAGTCGCGTTCCTCATCAGTGCGGTCGGCAATCTTGTGGGTGATCTGAAAGGTGAAGAGGGATAGTCCTACGCTTCGATCGTAGGTACCCGCCCCTACCCAATCCACGGCCAGACCCCCTGGCAGCAACCACCCAGCCGGGCACTTCCAAAACCGTACGTGGTGCCGTTTGCGGGGGTTCCCGTCAATCTCGCGCTGGAAGGCGAGGTCTTGTTTGTTGCCGAAAACATAGAGAGAGCTGACCGGCGCCTGCGGGTAGCTGCGGCCCATCACTGTGGAGGTCAAGGTCCGCCAGGCCGTAGCCGGAGTGATGGGATCAGCTTCCACCCACCCGGCGGTCCGCATGGCCTGCCGCAGTTCCCTCTCCGGTCCCACAACCGCCAGGTTCACGGGGTCGCCGAGCACGCCGTCGCCGGTCCTGGTCCGTCCTATGAAATAGTCCGGAATGTACAGACTGCTGAGGATCTTATGGACGCGCGGCAGCAGGGCGTAGGCCAGGATCAACCACACCGGCAGGAACACCCACGCCTGCTCCGGGCCTCGCGCAAGCCGGGCAAGCAGGAAATAGTAAACAGCCCAGCCCACTGCCGCCGTCACCACCAGGTACAGCAGCCGCTGCAGGACTGCCAGGACAGTAGCCCATCTGCTTTGCCTGCGTTCAACCGGGCTGCTGGAAGGTGAGTGGTCCGGCTCAAGCGGAGCGGCTGGCTTCTCCCCCTCAGTCATCACAACTCAGGAGATCCTCATACTCCCCTGCGATCCGGGAAGCCACTCAGTCGCCTCCACCGCCGCCGCCTCCATCACTGCCGCCAGCAGCACCAGTGTCAGCACCGGGGCCATCGTTGCTGCCCATGAGAGCTGCTCCCCCTACGACAGCAGCAGACCCGCCGCCGTCGTCGTGTCCTTGGGTTGAGCTTTTCCTATGGTCAGACTTCCTGGCACTCCTTACCACCGCGAGGATAATAAGCACCGTCACCACGAGGATGAGTCCAAAGATCAGTGCACCAGATGGCTCCATGGCCAGGTTCCCCTCCTTCGAATGTCACTTCAGTCGAATGTCACTTCAGTCTTGGAATCTACACCGGCACCAATGACACCCGCGAGAGGCGCCCGGCGCTTCTTGGGTGATTCTCCCCGGCCCCGCTACTTGGGACCTGATTGAGCTCCTCTTTTGCCGGCCACGACCAGCCCTACCCACAAAAACACCCTGTGCACTCCTTTCGGAGCACACAGGGTATTCAGACAAGCAGGCCTACTATCCAGCAGCAACCAGGGTCTGGCAGGCCGCGATGTCATTTCCGACTACGGTCTCCATTGCCATGACCTCCTCGGGCAAAGCACCGGTCTCGTGACCATGGGCCAGCATGTACTCATAGAAATCTGAGTAAGCGGCCTGGTTTGGGCCGGGAGCAGAGGCGAGTGCCTTGAACGCCGCCGAGGACGCAGCATCCCTGTCTTCCTCATTGGCGGCTGCGATGTTCGTGATGCCCTCCGTCAGCACTGCACAAAATTCCGGCGATACCGCACCAGCAGCCTGGCCGGAATCAGTGGGCAGCTCGCCGGTGTTCACGGGGGCTTCCTGCTGTGCGATGGCCTCCTGCTGCTCTGCGACATCGATTGCTGCCTGGCCAGCGGAGATGCCGACCATGATCATAACGACGATCACCACGGCACCCGCCACGATTCCGACATAACCCAGAATCACGCCGGCCAAGGCGAGGCCACGGCCTTTCTCACCTGTCCTTTTAATCTGCGACAAGGCGATGTGCCCGGTGATGATCGCAGCCAGGGAGATGAAGAAAGCGCTCACTAGCGAGATGATCGCCAGGACGTTGTATCTCGGCTCGGGCTGCAGCTGCGGCGCTCCCTGGTAAGCGTTCCCCTGGGGGTAGCTTTCCGGCGGGACAGCGGGCACGTCAACGGGCGGAATGTTATTGCTCATGGAGTTCAAAGTCTCATTTTCATTTTTGGGTGCGAGGAATAGCAGATAGAGCTTCTTCGCCTTTAGCCTAACGTATGGAGTAAGTACGCTAAGAGTCGGAATTTCGGACCGCGCTGGTAGTGCCACCAGTCAGGAAGAGACCAACGAGATCAGGTTCAGTGAGCTCAGCCGCGGACCTGCAAGTCCACCCAGACGAGACGGTGGTCGCTGCTGGGAAACGGATAAACACCGGTCAGCCGCGAAAGAGGGTCAGCCCGGGCCGGCCAGAACACCCCGGCGTCGAGCACCTTGGACCCGCGTGAGGGCAGCACGTAGTCAGCCCGCAGGTTGCCAGGCGCAGTGTCGGCGAAGTCGGCGGTGTCATAGCGGGGGGCGCTTTCATGCGTGGCATTGGCGCCGCCCTGCAAAGCGGCTGCTTCCCGGCCGCCATCGGACGCCGGCAGTGGGTCGAGGACTCGCCTCGAATCAAGGAGCTGATTGATCGCGGCGTCAACAGAGTCACCGTCAAACGGGTCGGCATTCTGGTCGCCCACGATGACGAACGGTTCGCTCGGCTTGAGCCCACGCTTCATACCTTCGTCGTCAACAATGTACGTCGACTTGCCCGGGGTAACGTAGTCAGCCCAGAACCGGATCTCGTCGTGGTTCCGGCGGCCGTTCCGGTCCTCGGGGCCGTCAAAAGTTGGCGGTGTTGGGTGGGAGGCGAGTACGTGCACTGTTTCGCGACCGACCTTCACCGGAACATCCCAGTGCGACTTGCTGGATAGACGCACAACATCGAGCTCCTCCGGGGAGAACCAGTCCGCCGGTTCGGGCGTCGCCGGGTTGTCAGGCAAAAGCGCATCCGGCATGTCTTTCCAGAGGAAGTTCTGAAACGTCCGCACTTGCTCTGTCACGATCGGATACTTCGACAGAATCGCCATGCCGTATTGACCCTCGAATGCACCGAAACCAAAGGCGTCGTCGCCTCCAGCTATGCGCCCGTCGTTGTTCAGGTCAAATCCGCTGGGAATTCCGGTGTTCGACGGCGCTACGTAGGCGTAGGGGTAATCGACGGGGTCTGCCCCGCCCTGACCGACGGCGAGGTAGTTGTCGCGGAACACATCGGCCGCACGTATTCCGGGCACGTAGTCGAACTCGTTCAGCAGGATGACGTCCGGCTCCGCCCGCTGAATGACCTCGGCAACGGTACGCGCCTGCGGGTCATCCGGGGTGCTGAGATCCGCCTCAAGTTCGCCGGCGCTTGCCCGGTTGAGCGACAGATTGTAGGTCGCGACCCGCAGGTCGACCGCGTGATTTTTCTTGGGCTCTGCGGCTGCGGGGGCTCCGCCGAATCCGACGGTAAGGCCGCCGAGAATGACAGCGGTGACGGCGGCGGTGAGTGGGCGGTTCGTGGACATGGAACTCCTTGGCGGCGGAAATGGCGGGACGAAGGACGGTGCGTTCAACCTATGCTTCCTACGTGACCGGGAGAAGTACCACAGGCAAACGGATGTCGTTGCAAGTTCAAGGTCCTGGCCGTGCGCAAGGCAATCCGGGCGGCTCACCATCACTCGGTGTTGTGCAAAAAAAGACGGCCACCCCGTCGTCGGGGTAGCCGTCAAATTCCGCTCGGTGGGGTTAGTGCTCCGCTTCTGCGGCCGCCTTCTTGGCGCTCTTCTCGGCGTCCTTCTCGGCGCGCAGAACCTCTGTGTCGTGCTGTTCTTCCGCTTTTTCCTGGTGGATAACCTCCGCGAAGAGTTTTTCCATTTCCTTGGCGACCCCTGCGGCTGAAGCCGGGTTCTGGCCGGTCACCAGCCGTTCGTCAACTACCACCTTCTCCTCAAAGACATCGGCGGAGACGTGGGTGGCGCCCTGTTCCTCAAGTCGGTCTGCCAGGAAGAACGGGATGACCTTGTCCTTCCCTGCTGCAACTTCCTCGTCGTTGGTGAAGGCCGCCACCTTTCGGCCCTCAACGAGGCGGAACCCGTTGTCCAGTTCCACGTTTATCAGGCCGGCCGGGCCATGGCAGACCGCGCCCACCAGGCCGCCGGCGTTGTACACACTGGCTACCAGGTTCTGCAGGCCTTCGCTGTCCGGGAAGTCCCACATGGTGCCGTGTCCGCCGACGAGGTAGACGGCGTCATACTGGTCGGGATCTACGACGTCGACCCTGGCTGTGTTGAAGAGGCCGGCGCGGGTAGTCTCGTCCTCCGTGAAGGCCACCTGGATGGGGTCTGATGAGTCCACTTCATCGCGCGGCGGCTGGCCGCCCTTAATGGAAGCGAAGTCGACGAAATGCCCAGAATCCTTGAAGACCTTCCAGGGATGTGCAGCCTCGGCCACGTTGTAGCCGGTCTTCTCTCCCGTGTTGCCAATCTCGGAAACGCTGGTCAGTACCATGAGGATTTTCTTCATGAAGTGCTCCTTTCGTCCAGCTTCCACCCTACGCCCGTCACCACAGGCCCACGTCCCCCCAAGCTGGCTGCTGGCCGGGTTGGCAAAGAGCGGGCAACAGCAATCAGCTGTTCCCTGCCTTGGCGAACTATTGGGAATGGTACAGAATGCGAGCATGGATATCACCGATAACGGACCACAGCCGAATGCCTTCAACATCGAAAGCGCCACGACGGAAAATGCCGCCTACCGCCGCGTGGCCTGGACGGGCAAGCACCTGCAGGTGACGCTCATGTCCATCGAACCCGGCGGTGCGATTGGTCTTGAAGTGCATCACGGGACCGACCAGTTCCTGCGCATCGATGCCGGGAAGGGCCGCGTGAAGATGGGGCCTTCAAAGGACGATCTCTCGTACCAGAAAGACGTCGGGGACGGTTGGAGCATCCAGGTGCCGGCCGGCACCTGGCACGACGTCGAGAACACCGGGGACGAAGCACTCCGCCTCTACACAATTTACGCGCCCACCCATCACGCCCAGGGCATTGTTCAGGAAACACCAGAGGATGCTGACAAGGACGAGGAGAAGGG
Source organism: Pseudarthrobacter sp. MDT1-40-2 (assembly GCF_059383595.1). Taxonomy (NCBI): domain Bacteria; kingdom Bacillati; phylum Actinomycetota; class Actinomycetes; order Micrococcales; family Micrococcaceae; genus Pseudarthrobacter; species Pseudarthrobacter sp. MDT1-40-2. The sequence goes on from NZ_JBWZCL010000002.1 coordinate 21,500, forward strand.
CCTTGACGAGCCGCCGGAATGGGTCGAGGAAGTTGACGACAAGGGCGAAGAGAGCGCCTGAGTAGCCGCATCACGAGGACGTCCGCCGGGTGCCCTAGGAGCTTTCGGAAGTCCCGGGGCCCTCAGGCGTCCGCTGCGTACCGGCCGCCAACCGGCGCAGCCGTTTCAAGGCAGCCTGCTGGCTCGGAGCAACGCGCCCCAAGGCGAGGTGTACCAGGCTTAGCGTTACCCTCGTCGCCAATTTCACGGGAAGTGGGATGGGACCGAGCCGGGCCGTTTTCAGGCCCAGCATCTCCCGGTACTTCGGCTCCAGGCTGGTCACGGCGGCTGCGAACAACACACGGTACCCGGGTTTCAAAGCTGCGTGGATTGGCGGATCCTTGATGAAAGCGACGGTTTCCGCAACCCGCTCGTCAGAGACCAGCTCGCCGTCGTCGTACCAGCGGTCAAGCTGCCGGCGCATCTCCTCCTCGGTGAGCGGGGGCGTGGGCACTCCCATCAACAGCCCCGCCTGCGCCCATTCGCGCACGTAGGCATCCGGCCCTCCGGGTATGGGGCCGCCCCACAGCTTGTGCGCGGCGAGGAAGGCGTCCATGAAAGCTATGTGCACCCAGCGGAGGAGCTCGGGATCGTTCGCCGAATAGCTTTGGAGACGGCCCGCGCCATCCACATATGTTCCGCGCACGCGTTCATGCAGCCGGAGGACCCAGTCAGAGGCTTCACGGGCGGCCTCTGTGGAACCGTAGGTCACGGTGAACACCCACCGGATGGTGCCGGCCAGCCTGCCCAGAGGGTCTTCGCGGAAACGCGAGTGGTCATGCACCCCGGCGAGCGCTCCTGGATGCAACGCCTGCATCAGAAGCGCCCGTATTCCGGCTACGATCGTCGGCATTCCCCCGTGCACTGCCCAGACGGCCGAACCAGGCAGGTGATAGCCGGCGTCATCTCCCTCAGCGAGCCTGCTCACCCACTCCGGAACGGCGTCCGGCGAGCCCGTAAAGGTCCGTTTGAGTTCGCCCCGCCACTTCGTGAGGAAGTTGAACATCCCGCATCCTTTCCGTGGGACTGGTGCGGTTTGGGATGACCTTGTTTGCACCACCTTGCCGGCCTTACCGCTGCCGCTCTCCTGCCAATCCGCGCGTTTGCACAACGGGGACGACCCAAAGTGGGGCAATTTTGCCGTCCCGGCGGCGCCGGTGCAGCGCTACATCGGATCGGTGCCGGACCCCATCCTCGTGCCGGTCCCGCCGCTGCCACGCTGATCTCCTTTGCTCCCGCGCAGGTTTTCCTGGACCTTGCCGAACAGGTCCTTGATGGTGGACTCGGTGTTGGTCAACACGTCCGGCTGAAGGTAGATGGTCTGGCTGGTGGAAAGGGTGTAAGCGGACTTCAGGTCGCCATGGTCCGTGGCGCCCTCCAGCGCGATGGTGGTTGTCCCGCCACGGCGGGCGATGGCCGCGATCCTTCCAAACACCTGGACTTCGTCGTCGGTCTCGAAACTGACGGTCTGGCCTACATGGGTTCGGTTGAGTGTGCCCACTGACGTTGCCTTTTCATTGCCGGTCCCTGCATAAGTCATGATGCCCTCCTGAGGCAATGGCGGCGGCTGATGCCAGCAGTCTAGTTCCGTCCGCACTGCCCGGTACAGGACCAAATCGAGTAACTTTTGCGGCAAGGAGCCCAGTAGAATCTAGAGCGACCGCCGGCCCAGCAACCAGGAGGAACCCGTGCACCACAGCAGTGCCACGGTTCCATCGCACCCGGCGCTCAGCCGCGAGGTCCCCTTCCACGCGGTGCGCGCGGGCATGGTGGCGAGTGCCGTCGTCGGACTGGCTGCCGGTGCGCACGTGATCGGTGGCGGCGGCCTTCCGGCCCTGCCCATCCTGTTGGCGATCGTGACGCTTACGGGCCTGGCAGCCACCACCGCCACCCGCTTCAAATTAAACGCCCCCGCAATGCTTGCTGTGCTGGGCACGGGGCAACTGCTCCTCCACGAGGCCCTGACTGCACTGAGCGCCGCCCCCGTTGCCAGCCAGAAACTACAGGGCAGCCACGCCGGACACGGCAGCCAGGAGCACGGTGAAGTGGTGGCCGCCCTCGCCGCTGCGGGGCAAACCACGGCGGAACAGGACCACAGCTCCGCCGGCATCGGCATGTTCCTGGCGCACACCGCGGCAACACTGGCCTGCGCCGCGCTCCTGTCCCGCGGTGAGGCCGCCTTCTGGGCTCTGGACGCGTGGTTGCGTCCGTTGGTCAACCTCCCTGAAGCTATAACTTTCGACGCCGGTCACTCACCAGCGGCAGCCAGCCCGCCGGCGTCCTCCCCCCACCGCCCCTGGCGGAACCTGAGGCAAGACAGCCGACGCGGCCCGCCTTCCGTCGTCGTATTTTCCTGACCTCAAACAAAAAATCCTGCTCCGCAACGGGGCCATTATTTGCCACACGCCGTGACTATTCCGGCGTGTGCGAAAGGCACACCATGAACAGCTCCACCATTCGTCGCGCCATCTCCGCTACCGCCGTAGCCGGCGGCACAGCCGCCCTCCTGCTCACGGGCATCGGCCCGGCAGCTGCCCACGTAACCGTCACTCCGGACAAAACTGCCGCCAACGGCTATGCAGTCCTCAACTTCGCCTTCTCACATGGTTGCGAGGGTGCCGCCACCAGCAAGATCACCATCACGCTGCCACAGGAGCTCAACGCCGCGACGCCCACCGTGAACCCGAACTGGACAGTGGAAAAGGTCACCGAAACACTGGCCGAACCCCGCACCCTCGCAGACGGCAGCAGCATCACCAAACGCACCAGCCAGATCGTCTACACAGCCAAGGAACCCGTGGCCGACGGTCTGCGGGACACCTTGGCTCTCTCCGCCAAGCTCCCCGATGTTGCCGGCACCACGCTTTACTTCCCTACCCTCCAGACCTGTGAGACCGGCCAGACGGATTGGGCGGAGATCCCTGCGGAGGGCCAGGATCCGCACGACCTCGAGGCTCCGGCACCATCACTGACCGTCACAGAGGCAGCAGCCGAGGGAACCGATGGGCACGGTTCTGATCAAAAAGCAGAGCCTGCCCCGGCAAGCACCACTGAGGACGCCGGAGCGAACGCCCGCAGCTGGGGAGGGCTGGTGGCGGGACTCGGCGGCCTGGCCCTGGGCGGCGTGGCGCTGGCCCGCAGCGGACGCTCCCCCAAGCAAGGCACAACAGCCGGCAACTGATACCTGAGCTGGGGAAACAAGGATTTGATGCCCGGAGCATTACGATCCGGGCATCAAAACCTCCCCGCAGCCGCGCCGCCGTTGACTCGCCGCTGCCGTACCGAGAGGGTGGAGCGATGAGGTCTCAGCGATTCACCTACGGTATTCTCCTGACGACGGCGGCCGCGGCAGGCGCTCTTCTCCTGGCCGGCTGTGGCCAGGCCAGCCCGCCACAGACGCAGGAAACGCCGACGACGTCGGCCGGCCCAACGTCGTCGATCTCCCCTTCCAGCCCCAGCACTTCGCCGAGCGCACTGCCAGCCCCGCCTTCCACCCCCGGTGTGAAGAGGTGCAACACTGATACCTTGACCGGGTCCACCGACGCCAGCGGCGGCGGCGCGGCGGGCAGCGTCTACATGACCCTGGTCCTCACCAACAGCGGAGCGGAGCCCTGCATGCTGATGGGCTATCCGGGCGTGTCCCTGACCGCCGGACCGGAAGGCGAACCCATCGGCGCGCCGGCTGCGCGGGAAGAATCCAAGGCGCCGGTGGAGCTGCTGCTGGCTCCGGGTGAATCGGGCGGCGCGGTGCTGAGGTACGTGCAAGCCGGCAACTACCCGGACTGCACTATGACTGGTGCGGCAGGCTACCGGATCTACCCGCCGGAGGACTTTGGCTCACTGTTCATTCCGCAGCCCACACAGGCTTGCAGCAACACCGAAATCGACCTGCTGACCATCGAATCTTTCCAACCGGTGGGCTAGCTGTTCCTTGTTCCTCCCTTGCTACCCATCGCTTCATAAGTAGACTTACTAAATCTGCTGTTGAATCGATGGGTATTAGTGGACAAGGGCACTGACCCGGAACGGACTGCACCATGACCTCACTGTGGCTTGACCGGAAGACCGAATTTTCCAGTGATGCGTTTGTCCCAGGGAACACGTACGACACCGTTGTAGCCGGCGCCGGACTTACCGGCCTGGTGACGGCCTTGCTGCTGGCCCGCTCCGGCCAGAACGTGCTGGTCCTGGAAGCCCGGCAGCCCGCAGCCGTGACCACCGGCAACACCACCGCCAAAGTGACATTGCTTCAGGGCACCGTGCTTTCACAACTGAGCCGCCAGTACTCGCCGAAGGTGGTGAATGCTTACGTGGAGATGAACCGCGAAGGCCAAAGCTGGCTGCTCCGCTACCTTGATTCCAACAACCTGCCGTACCAGCGCCGCACGGGCTACACCTACGCCACCACCCCTGAAGGCGCAGAGAAGCTGCGGTTGGAGCTTGCTGCCGCCACGTCAGCTGGCCTGAACGTCGATTACGTCCGGACTGCCGGACTGCCGTTCAACATCACAGGTGCGATCGCACTGCCGGAGCAGGCCCAGATCAATCCGCTGGACGTCATCGAGACCCTTCTGAAGGACGTGAAGGCCCACGGCGGAACAATCGTGAGCAACGTCAGAGTCACAGGAGTCAAGGGCTCAGGGCCGGCAACAGTGGAAACAAACCGCGGCGCAGTCCGGGCCACGAGCGTAGTCCTCGCAACCGGCACGCCCATCCTGGACCGGGGCCTGTACTTCGCCAAACTCAAGCCGCACCGCTCCTACGCGGCGGCCCTGGAGATGCCGGGAACAATGCAGGCGCCGGAGGGCATGTACCTCTCCGTCGAACAGCCCACCCGGTCCTTGCGCGATTACCCGGCGGACGGGATTGTCGCCTCGGACGCCGTCAGCGGCGAGGGCAGTGGTGCGGGAAGTGGAAAGCCGCTGCTGCTGGTGGGCGGCAGTGGGCACCCTGTGGGCAAGGCCGATTCCGAGCAGGCGCACCTGGATGATCTGCTGAACTGGGCTGAGACGCACTTCCCCGGAGCACGCCCCACCCACACGTGGTCCGCCCAGGACTACCAGGCCGTCAACCTGATGCCGTTCTTCGGCAGGCTCCCCCGCGGCCGGGGAGACATCTACTTCGCCACCGCCTACAACAAGTGGGGGATGACCAACGCGGTGGGCGCCTCGATAGGAATCTCCGCAAACATCCTCGGCGGCCAGATCCCGTGGGCAGACACTATCCACCGCCGGATCACCGCCCCGTCGGCGGCGGCATCCGCCGTGGGGCACAATGCGGAAGTCGGAGCGACGCTCGCCAAGGACTGGGCAAAGCTCCTGAAACGTCCGACGCCGGACGGGGCACCTGAGGAGGGCACCGGCGTCGTCACCCGTTCCGGCATGCGCCCGGTGGCAACCTCCACGGTCAACGGTAAAACCTGCGCCGTCAGCGCGAGGTGCACGCACCTGGGCGGCATCCTGCACTGGAACGACTCGGAGAAGACCTGGGACTGCCCGCTGCATGGCTCGCGCTTCACACCGGAAGGCGAGAACCTGGAAGGGCCAGCCACGACTCCGCTGGCGCAGGCGCCGGATTCGGGCAAAGGGTGAGGTGGCACGCCCCCTTCAGGATGACCTGCTCACCGAGGACACGGCGCTCGGCGGCAGCGAACTTGCGTGAAGGACGGATTGCGAGGCCCACCGTTGCCCAGCACGGCAAACTGTCAGTGCGTTGAGGCATGATGGAGAAATGCAGGGTCAGGAGCTTCTAGGAATGGATCGGTTCAGCCGGCCCACCCGTGACTGGTTCCTGGGCGCCTTCAGCGTTCCCACGCCTGCACAGGAGGGTGCCTGGAACGCTATCTCTTCCGGCCAGCACGCCCTGGTGGTGGCGCCTACCGGCTCCGGTAAGACCCTGGCCGCGTTCCTCTGGGCCCTTGACCGGCTCCTGGTCTCGGCGCCTGCTCCGCCGCCGGAACTTCCCGGCACCGCGGAAGCCAAGCCTCGCGGCCGGATCCGCGCGCCAAAGCGTAAGACCCGCGTCCTCTACATCTCACCACTCAAGGCCCTGGGTGTCGACGTCGAAAGGAACCTGCGTGCCCCGCTGATCGGCATCACGCAGACCGCAAAGCGATTGGACCTGCCGGCACCGCTGATCACGGTGGGTGTACGCTCCGGCGACACCCCCGCGTCGGACCGGCGGGCACTGTTGACCAACCCGCCGGACATCCTGATCACCACCCCCGAGTCGCTGTTCCTGATGCTGACGTCCCGGGCACGCGAAACGCTCAGCGAGGTGGATACAGTCATTGTGGACGAGGTCCACGCAGTCGCCGGCACCAAACGCGGCGCCCACCTGGCAGTCTCGCTGGAGCGTCTGGATGCCCTGCTCCCCAAGCCCGCTCAGCGCATCGGCCTGTCCGCCACCGTGGAGCCGCGCGAACTGGTGGCCCAGTTCCTGGCGGGCAGCGCACCGGTGGAAATCGTGGCACCGCCGTCGCGCAAAACCTGGGACCTCACTGTCTCTGTGCCTGTGGAGGACATGTCAGATCTGCAGGGCGCTGCGGGCGCCTTCGATTCAGGCCCGGCGTCGGGATTGCAGCCACAAGCGTCTATTTGGCCTCATGTGGAGGAGAAGATCGTGGACCTGGTGCTGGACAACCAGTCCACCATCGTGTTCGCCAATTCCCGCCGCCTGGCAGAGCGGCTCACGGCACGGCTCAACGAGATCTACGCGGAACGCCAGCTGGTGGCCGCGGGTGGCGGTGGCTGGGATCTTCCGGCTGACTCCGGTGCTGCCGATTCGCCTTCCCCCGTTTCCACCGCCACGCCTGCCCACATGATGGCCCAGGCCGGCAGCACCACGGGCGCCGATCCGGTGCTGGCCCGGGCGCACCATGGCTCCGTTTCCAAAGACCAGCGGGCCATGATCGAGGACGACCTCAAGTCCGGCCGGCTGCGCTGCGTGGTGGCCACCTCATCACTGGAGCTGGGCATCGACATGGGTGCGGTGGATCTGGTGGTGCAGGTGGAATCGCCGCCCTCGGTGGCCAGCGGGCTCCAGCGCGTGGGCCGAGCCGGGCATCAGGTGGGCGAGGTCTCCCAAGGCGTGTTGTTCCCCAAGCACCGCGCGGACCTGGTTCACACCGCCATCACCGTGGAACGAATGCTGGACGGCAAGATCGAACGGCTCGCCATCCCGGCAAATCCGCTGGACATCCTGGCCCAACAGACCGTAGCGGCCACCGCGTTGGGAAGTATCGACGTCGAGGAATGGTTTGCCACGGTGCGCCGCTCTGCGCCGTTCGCCTCGCTGCCTCGTTCCGCGTACGAGGCCACCCTTGACCTGCTGGCCGGCCGCTACCCCTCGGACGAATTCGCCGAGCTGCGGCCACGCATCATCTGGGACCGCAATGCCGGCACCATCGAAGGCAGGCCCGGGGCGCAGCGCTTGGCCGTCACTTCCGGCGGCACCATCCCGGACCGCGGCCTGTTCGGCGTTTACATCATCGGCACCGAGCAGGAAGGCTCAGCCAATCCCGGGACCGACGGAAAACCCGCAGCCTCCCCGGCAAAGGGCGGCCGCCGCGTGGGCGAGCTGGACGAGGAAATGGTGTACGAATCCCGCGTGGGAGACGTCTTCGCGCTGGGTGCTACCAGCTGGAAGATCGAGGACATCACCCACGACCGTGTGCTGGTCTCCCCCGCCTTCGGCCAACCAGGGAAACTGCCGTTCTGGAAGGGCGATTCACTGGGCAGGCCCGTGGACCTGGGCCGGGCGCTGGGTGCTTTCGTCCGCGAACTGTCAGCGTCCGACGTCGGGCCCGCCATGGAACGCTGCAAAGCCAGCGGCCTGGACGACTACGCCGCCGGAAACCTGATCCAGTACCTGCGTGAACAGCGCGAAGCCACCGAGGTGGTGCCCAGCGACACCACCCTGGTGGTTGAACGGTTCCATGACGAGCTTGGCGACTGGCGCGTTATCCTGCACAGCCCGTTCGGCATGCCGGTCCACGCGCCGTGGGCCCTGGCGGTGGGCCAGCGGCTCCACCAGCGCTACGGCATGGACGGTTCCGCGATGGCCGCCGACGACGGCATTGTGCTCCGCGTTCCCATGATGGAAGACGAGCCGCCGGGTGCTGAACTGTTCCTCTTCGAGCCTGACGAACTCGAGGAGATTGTCACCGCGGAGGTGGGCGGCAGCGCGTTGTTCGCCTCCCGATTCCGTGAATGCGCTGCCCGCGCGCTGCTGCTGCCGCGCCAGACTCCCGGCAAACGGCAGCCGCTGTGGCAGCAGCGCCAACGGTCCGCCCAACTCCTGGACGTTGCCCGAAAGTATCCAAGTTTCCCGATCGTGCTGGAAACCGTGCGTGAATGCCTGCAGGACGTGTACGACCTCCCCGCATTGAAGGACATCGCCGCGTCCGTGGAGCGCCGCGAACTGCGGATCCTTCAAACCACCACGCAGCAGCCGTCGCCTTTCGCCAAATCCCTGCTGTTCGGCTATGTGGCGCAGTTCCTGTACGAAGGCGATTCCCCGCTGGCCGAGCGCCGCGCCGCAGCCTTGGCCCTCGATTCAACCCTTCTCAACGAACTCCTGGGCCGGGTGGAGCTGCGCGAACTGCTGGACGCTAAGGTCATCGAAGCCACCGAGGCGGAGCTACAGCGCCTCGCTCCAGGCCGCCGCGCCCGCGGGATGGAAGGCGTGGCGGACCTGCTCCGGCTGCTGGGGCCACTGACCGTGGAAGAAGTGGCCGCGCGACTGGAAGCTGAGCAACAGGCCGAGACCTCCGCCCCGGTGGTTGTGCCTGCCGAAACCCCGGAAGTCGCCGTAGAGCCGGCCGAAACCCCGGAAGTCGCAGCCGCCCACCTGGCTGCGCTGCAGCGCGCCAATCGTGCCATCAAGGTGAACATCGGCGGCGTGGAACGCTTCGCTGCTGTGGAGGATGCCGCCCGACTCCGCGACGCCATTGGGGTGCCATTGCCCATGGGCGTTCCGCTGGCTTTCATCGAGCCGGTGGATGATCCGCTGGGTGACCTCGTCTCCCGCTATGCCCGCACCCACGGCCCCTTCACCGCTACGGAGGCAGCGGCGAGGCTGGGGCTCGGCGCCGCCGTCGTCAGTGCCGCACTCAAGCGGTTGGCAGGCGAGGGCCGAACCGTGGAGGGAGAATTCCGGCCGCACCCAACGGCCACGGAAGCGGGGGACGCTTCCGCAGAGCTACCTCCCCCGGCCCCTTCCGCACCGCCGGCCAGCGAATGGTGCGACGCCGAGGTGTTGCGCAAGCTGCGGCGACGTTCCCTGGCGGCCCTGCGCGCCGAGGTGGAACCGGTTGATGGCGCCGCATACGGCCGGTTCCTGCCGGCCTGGCAGCACGTCCAGACGCGTGGACAACAAGGCCAAAGAGGCCAACCCGCACTTCGCGGGCTGGATGGTGTGCTCACTGCCGTAGACCAGCTTTCCGGCGTCCCCGTCCCGGCGTCGGCGTGGGAACCGCTGATCCTGGCCAGCCGGGTATCCAACTACCAGCCAGCCATGCTGGACGAGCTGATGGCCAGCGGCGAGGTCTTATGGTCGGGTGCCGGCGCGCTTCCGGGAAATGACGGCTGGGTCAGCCTGCACTTGGCCGAATCCGCCGAATTGACGCTGAATCCCTCGCCCGAATACGAACCCGGCGACGCCGCGCAAAGAATTCTGGACCACCTGCAGAACAACGGCGGGGGCTATTTTTTCCGCCAGCTCACGGAAGTCGCCGGCGGAATGGACGCAGTCTTGAGCGACGCCGATGTCAACTCCGCCCTGTGGGACCTCGCCTGGGCCGGACGCATCACCGGGGACACTTTCGCGCCAGTCCGGGCCCTCATCGCCGCCGGACACACCGCACACCGGCAAACCGCCAAGGCGCCCCGCGCCAGGGCTCCCCGGCTCAGCCGGCTGGGCCGTTCACACGGTACCGGCCTGCTTGGTTCGCCGGGACTGACCGGTGGACGGTACGGTTCTGGTGGCGCGGCGCCCACCCCGCCAACTGCGGTTGGCCGCTGGTCAGCGCTGCCGCTGCCCGAACTGGACCCCACCATCCATGCACGGGCCACAGCTGAGCTCCTGCTGGACCGCTACGGCGTGGTTACCCGTGGATCCGTGATGGCCGAACAAATCCTTGGTGGCTTCGGCCTGATGTACAAGGTGTTGGCGCGCCTGGAAGAAGCCGGGCGATGCCGCCGCGGTTACTTCATAGAGCACCTCGGCGCCGCCCAGTTCGCCGTGCCCGCCACCGTAGACCGGTTGCGCACCTACGCGGAGGACGTTGCCATGTCCAAGGCCCAGCCCTTCGCACTGGCACTGGCAGCCACTGATCCCGCCAACCCTTACGGTGCCGCCCTCCCCTGGCCGGCCATGCACGTGGAAGCCGGGACGGGGCACCGGCCGGGGCGGAAAGCGGGAGCGTTGGTGGTTATGGTCGACGGCGCCCTGGTACTTTACGTGGAACGTGGCGGCAAGACGCTGCTCGCTTTCTCTGAAGAGCCGGAGGTGCTCACCGCTGCGGGCGCTGCGTTGGCGAACGTGGTCAAACGCGGGGCAGTGGACAAACTGATCATGGAAAAGGTCAACGGGCACGGCATTCTGGACACCCCGATTGCCTCTGCACTGGCTGCGGCAGGCGCCTATTCCACACCCAAGGGGTTGCGGATCCGTGCCTGAGGGAGATTCCGTATTCCGGGCCTGCGCCGAGCTCCACGCCGCCCTGGCCGGGCAAACTCTCACCGCCTCCGACTTCCGGGTGCCACGCTTCGCCACCCTGAACCTCGCTGGCTGGACAGTAGAAGAAGTGATTCCCCGCGGCAAGCACCTGCTGATGCGGGTGAAAAGCCCTGACGACAAGCGGCTCACCATCCGGTCCCACCTGAAGATGGAGGGGAACTGGCAGGTGTACCCGCCGGGTGGCCGTTGGCGAAAACCCGGCTTTACAGCCAGGTGCGTCCTGCGGACCAGTGTTGCCGTCGCCGTCGGATTCTCCCTGGGGGAGCTGGAAGTGGTCCGGACGGATCAGGAGGATTCCGCCGTCGGGCATCTGGGTCCGGACCTGTTGGGGCCCGACTGGGATCCCGAGGAAGCCGAACGACGGGTGCGCGCGGCCCCTGAGGTCCCCATCGGGGTTGCGATCCTGGACCAGCGGAACCTGGCCGGGATAGGCAACATCTACCGCTGCGAGGCGTGCTTCCTTGCCGGTGTCCACCCCGCCACACCGGCACGGGATGTTGCTGACCTGAAGACGTTGTTCGCGCACGCCAAGTTGCTCCTGGAAGCAAACCTCGGGCCTGGGCGGCGCATCACTGTTCTGCCACAGGCGGGAACCTACCGGGACAGGACCATGCTGGCACGGGGCGGGCGGCCTGCACGGTACTGGGTGTACCACCGCGAGAACCAGCCGTGCCTGCGCTGCCGCACGCCCATCAGGCATGCCACCCTGGGAAAGCCAGGCGGCGAGGAGGAGCGTGACATCTATTTTTGTCCGCGGTGCCAGCCCGCCCCTGAAAGTCCTTGAAGCTGCAGCTTATGCTGCGGTGGTGGGAGCTTCTGCTCGTAAGCCCCGTTCCACTGCAGGTCCTGACGCTGGTGGCTTAGCCCGTTCCGCCACCGCGAAGAGCGGCATCAGCAACTGCACCAGCGGCCCGATGGCCAGCGCGTACACAACGGTCCCGACGCCCACGGACCCGCCCAGCAACCAGCCCGCCGCCAGAACCACCACTTCGATCAGGGTGCGGGAAACCCGGACAGACCAGCCGGTGCGCCTGGCCAGGCCGGTCATGAGCCCGTCCCTGGCGCCCGGGCCGAACCGTGCGCCGATGTAGCAGGCGGACGCCACGGCGTTGGCCAGCACGGCTCCCACCAACATCGCTATCTGGCCGCCGAGGTGCGAAAACTCCGGCAACAACGCCAGCCCGACGTCGGCGAACAGGCCCACCAGGATCGCGTTGCACAGGGTCCCAAAACCGGGCCTCTGGCGCAGCGGGATCCAGAGCAGCAACACCAGGAAACTGACCACGATCACCACAGCGCCAATGCTCCAGCCGGACTTGAGGGAGATGCCCTGGTGGAACACGTCCCATGGATCCAGCCCCAGGCCGGCGCGGATGAACATGGCCAGGGAGAAGCCATACAAGGCAAGGCCGGTAAAGAGCTGAACGAGTCTGCGAATCATCATGACAACCATAGTCCCGGCAAACTGGCATCGAAATACATAGCCAGTCTGCGATACTGGCTTTATGTCCGGTCAACTCTCAGCCTCAGCCCTCGCCCGTCTCCTTGGCAGGTGGCAGGCAGGTGCCGCCCCGGCGTATCGCGAGCTTGCTGACGTCGTACGCCTCCTCATCCTGGATGGCCGGGTCCCGCTGGATAATGCCCTTCCCGGCGAGCGCCCGCTGGCCGAAACCCTCGGCATCAGCCGGACCACCGTTACGGCGGCTTACGCACAACTGCGTGAGCAGGGCTTTCTCAGCAGCGGCCAGGGCGCAAAAGGCCGTACCCGCCTGCCCCGCTCACCGGAAGCCGCAGCCGTTCCGGGAATCAATGCCCCGGATGGAGTCCTCGACCTGGCGTACGCCGCCCTGCCCGCCAGCGGCGAGGCGGTGCACCGCGCATTTGCTTCAGCATTGACCGAACTCCCGGCCCTGCTGCCCGGTTTTGGCTACGAGGTCCAGGGAATGCTGGGGCTTAGGGAAGCCATTGCGGAGCGCTATACCGCGGCCGGTGTGGCTACAGAGGCGGACGCAATTCTTGTGACGTCGGGGGCGCAGCATGCGCTGAACGTTGTCCTCCGTGCCCTGATCACCCGGGCCAGCGGACGCCAGGACAAGGTGCTTGTGGACCACCCGAGCTACCCGAACGCCCTGGACGCGATCCGGAATTCCGGCGCCCGGGCCGTGCCGGTCCCCCTTCCGGCGGCACCGGGCAGTTGGGATATTGAGGCCTGGGAATCTGCGCTCGAACAACACCGCCCCACCATCGCGTACGTCATTGCGGACTTTCACAACCCAACAGGGCGCCTGATGCCAGATGACCAGCGTCGCCGGCTGGTGAGGGCAGCGGCCCGAACCGGCACGGTTCTGATCGCTGATGAGACGCTGCGGGAGCTGAACCTGGACGGGACTCCCAGCCTGCCGATGGCTGCGTTCGGCCCGGGCGTGGTGTCCATCGGTTCGCTGAGCAAGTCACACTGGGGCGGGCTGCGGACAGGATGGATCCGTGCCAGCGCAGACCTCATCAGTCGCTTCGCGCCGGCCCGGAGCAGCATTGACCTGGGTGGGCCCGTGATGGAGCAGTTGGCTGCCGCACACCTGGTTCGAACACTTGACCAGCCACTGCCGGACCGGCTGCAATCGCTGCACGGAAACAGGGCGGCCTTGCTGGAGTTGCTGGGCAAGGAACTGCCGGACTGGACACCAGAAATTCCCGACGGCGGACTATCGGTTTGGTGCCGGCTGCCGGGCCCGATCAGCACCTCCCTGGCCCTGGTCGCTCCGGAGTTCGGCATCCGGTTGGCGGCCGGCCCGCGATTTGGACTAGGGGGAAGCTACCAAAGTCATCTGCGTATCCCGTTTACGCTGCCTCCGGAGCGGCTTCGGGTTGCTGTCCTGGCACTGTGTGCGGCTCAGGAACGGCTGGCGGCAGCTCCCCGGTTGCGGAGGGAGCTCCGGGACTCGCCTGTCAACGCGATCGCCTGACTTGTTCTTTCGCGCCGACTCCCCCAATAGTTGCCGGCGCGAAAGAATGCACTGCTCGCGGTAAGCCTTTCGGCTCCGCCATACCCCGCCCGGAAGGGCCGAAGGTTTTATAACGCAGTTACGAAACAATGTAGTGAAACAATGCAGAGTATGGCAAGACCAGTGGTCCACGACGAGGCACTCCGTCAGCGCCTGCTGAACGTCACTGCCCAGCTGGTGGATCGGGAAGGCCCGGACAGGGTCACTATGCGGGACATCGCCGCCGCCGCAGGCACATCAACATCAGCTATCTACTCCTTGTTCGGCGGCAGGCCCCAGCTATTAACCGCGGTGGTGGACTACGGATTCCGGTCCTTCCACGCTTCCCAGGAAGCGGCAGGTAAACAAGGCCTGAAAGCTCTTGGTCGGGCGTACCGGCAATGGGCGCTGGAGCATGACTCTCTCTACAGGCTGATGTTCGGTGGCGGCATGGCCGCTTACGCAGGCGGAGAATCGGGCGCGGAGCCGGCTGAGGCGGTATCTGTGGACGCCATGGCGCCGTTGGTCAGCGCGGTCACCGCGGCTCAGGCCGAAGGGCTCCTCGGCCCCTACAACGTGATGTTGATCGCCACAGCCTTCTGGGGCCAGGTCCACGGGCTGGTCAGCCTTGAGCTGGCCCGCGGCGCCTCAATGCCCATCGACTGGGAAGGGCTTTACGACGCCACCCTGGATGCCGGCATCCGCGGCTGGGCACCCCGGGCCGGGTGAACCGGGCCCGCAGTTTGCACCACTCGTGCCGCGCTGCCGGCCCTTCAGCACCAACCCGAGTGCCGCCGTCGAACTTTCCGCCCCTGCCCAATGGTTCGGCGGCCCGCACCGATTCGATGGTTCCCGGCCCGTTCGATGGCCCGAACCATCGTATGGGCAGGGAACCATCGAAATGGCGAGGAAGCGCGGCCATCCGCCGGCATCCGCGGCTGGGGACCGCGGCTGGGCACCCAGGGCTGGGCACCCAGGGCTGGGTGAACCGGGCGGTGAGGGAAAGCGGGCAGCAAGTAGAATGGACCGGTGATGCAATCCCCCCTCCCCGTGCGCGACGGCGTGAATGCGACCCGCCTGCGCCTTCCGGAGGACGGCCCCTGGATCACCGCAATCGACTACATGATGCACCGCTGGGGCCACATCGATCCGCAAGGCATTGAGGACAGGTTCGACGCCGGCGAAATTGTTGGCGAGGGCGGCGTCCCCCTGGACCGGACTACCAAGCTCCAGGACCACACCTTCATCTGGTACTACAGAAGCCTGCCGCCGGAGGACCGCATCCCGGTGGAGCTGAACATCCTGCATCAGGACCAGCACCTCCTGGTAGTGGACAAGCCGCACTTCCTGCCCACCACCCCGGGCGGCACCTACATCCAGGAATCGGCGCTGGTGCGGCTGCGCAACCAACTGGGCCTGCCGGACCTGATTCCCATGCACCGCCTGGACCGGATGACCGCAGGCATCCTGCTCCTCTCCACCAACCCGGAAACCCGCGGCAGGTACCAGGTCTTGTTCGAGAAACGGCAGGTCCAAAAAGAGTACGAGTGCGTGTCCGCAGCCGACCCTGCGCCCGGGTATCCCGCCGTCGAGTTTCCCGTGGTAGTGCGGAACCGGATGACCAAGTCCCGCAGCTACCTCTTGGCCGAGGTGATCGAGGGCGAACCGAACGCGGAGACCCGCATCGAACGCCTGGAAACGTTCGACGGCGGAACGCCAGCAGGTGATGCCGCGCACCCGCTCTCCGGGCGGAGGGCGCTGTACCGGCTCGAGCCGCATTCGGGCAAGACGCACCAGCTGCGGGTTCACATGGCGTCGCTGGGGCTGGGCATCGTCAACGACGCGTTTTATCCCCAGCTGCTGGACAAGGCGCCGGACGACTACTCCAAACCGCTCCAGCTTTTGGCCCGTGGCGTCCGCTTCGTCGATCCAATATCGGGCAAGCCGGTGGAATACCGGAGCCGGCTGCAGCTCAGTGAGGTTCCGCCCACACGGCGTTGAACGTTTCCTCCATTTCGGGGCTGAACAGCACAAACTCCACCAGCTCCAGGGAGGTTTTCGGGTGGGAGGCTGCATAAGCGCTCAGTGCGGCATGGGCTGCCTCAGCCACCTGGCGTCCGGTCCAGCCGTAGATCCCGCCGCCTATGGCCGGGAAGGCGATGGACCTGGCGCCCAGCGCATCTGCCACCCGCAGGCTTTCGCTGAAGCAGGAAACCAAGAGTGCTTTGTTGGTCTGGCCGGCATGCCGGTTGGGGCCCACGGTGTGGATGATCCAGCGCGCCGGCAGCCCAAATGCCGGCGTTGCCACGGCGGCCCCTGGCGCCAGTCCGTTCGGCAGGTCCGTGCCGCGAAGCTCCTTGCAGGCGGCCAGAAGCTGGGGCCCAGCAGCCCGGTGAATGGCGCCGTCCACACCGCCGCCCCCAAGCAGCGTGGAATTGGCCGCATTGACGATGGCGTCCACGGCCCTGGTAGTGATGTCGCCCTGCAGGATCCTGGTACGCATGTTCCAGTTTCCCACTGCCGGGCCCACAGCGACAGAAGTGGTCCCCGGCCGTACCGACCGGGGACCACCGTGGGGAAGGGATCCGCGCTGCTGCATTTGCGCTACAAGGCGCTGTGGCGTCCGCATGATGCCAACCGCCCTATCCGCAGCCTCTGCGTCCGGCGTCCCGTCCCTGCTTGTCAGGCGGCGTTGATCTGTTGCTGCCTGCCTTTCGTCTCGATCTCGATCCTGTGGGGCTGTGCCTGTTCGGCCACCGGGATCCGTATGGTCAGGACGCCGCCCTCGTATGAGGCCGTAACCTTCGCAACGTCCAGGGCTTCGCCCAGGACCAGCTGCCGGCTGAACACGCCGCGGGGACGTTCGGAAGCGAGCAGCTCGGTGTCTTCGCCGACTGGATCCTTCCGTTCGGCGCGCACCGTGAGAACATTCTTTTCAACATCCAGGTCAACCGAATCGATGTCCACGCCGGGCAGATCCAGTGCAACAACAAATTCATTCCCCTCACGCCAGGCGTCCATCGGCATCACTGCGGGCCGTGCCGCCGTGCCCATGACCTGCTGGGCGATCCGGTCGAACTGGCGGAACGGGTCGTTCAACATCAACATCGCATACCTCCTATGATCATCTGACCGCCGGATGTATATCGGCTGATATAGATTAAATAGCACCACGGGCCCGCTATCGCAAGAGGTTTTCTACCTGGTGTTGATACCGGTTCCGCCGTCAAAAAGAGATGATGGCGGGTTGGCGATGGCAGGTGACGTGGGTCCCATAAAGTGCGGTACGTTATGCGCATGGACGTTGGCAGCGTTGACCTCTGGGGGGCCGCGATCTATTTCTGGATCATCCCCGCAGTGCTCGGCGACGCCATCTTTCCGCCCATCCCGTCCGAGCTGGTGGTGATCACCGGCGGAGCACTCTCTGCCGAAGGCGGGGCCAACGTTTTCCTCGTTTTAGCCCTGGCCGCAGTGGCCTCCTGGATCGGCGACATCGTGGTCTTCCAGCTGTTCAAACGCCGCCTCAGCTACGTGCTGGACCGTTGGCGGTGGGGCCGGAAAGTCCACGCCAGCATCCATCTGGCCATCGCCAAAGCCGGCCGCTCCTCCACTTACGGCACCATCATAGGAGCGCGCTTCATCCCGGGCGGACGGCTTGCGACGTCGGCTGCCGCAGGCATCGGTGAGGTCACCACCCGAGGCTTCAGCCTCTGCGCCGGCCTCGGTGCCCTGTTGTGGGCGTGCTGGCTGGTCGGCCTGGGCTATGTCACCGGCTCCACCACCGGCCTGCCGTTCTGGGCCAGCTCCCTCATCGGTGTAGCCCTGGGGCTGGTGGTGGGTGCCGCCGTCGGCATCATTGTCACCCGACGGCGCGGCACCCGCTCGCCCGTGGACGAACCCGGCACCGCGGCGCAGACTGATTCCTAGACCGGTGCCCAGCGTCCGCGGTTCCGGCGCAACACCATCAGCGAACCGGTCAGGGCAACACGTTCGACGGCGTCACGCATCATCGCTGCCGACTCCAGGGCCTGCTGGTTCTCACCGCTGTACTCGGTGGCCTCCACGAGGAAGCGCAGGTTCAGCTGGGGCACGCCACCGGCAATGTCCAGCTGGTTGGACTCAACGTGGTGCCGGGTTTCAAGGGCCTCCACGGCGGCAGCCATCACGGATTCGGGCGGGTTGCCGGGCAACAGCCCGGTGATCTTGAGACGGGTCTGAAACGAAGGCATGTCACCACCCTAACCACAAACGCACGGCCAGAATTGCCCGCCACCGCCGGGCGGGAACCCTACCCGGTGTTGCGCAGTCCTGCCGCCACGCCGTTGACGGTGATAAGCATGGCCCGCTGCAGCCGCTCGTCGATCTCACCGCCGGAGATCGTGGCCTCGGAGCTGGGAGCAGCGGTCTCCCGGATACGGCGGAGCAGTTCCACCTGCAAATAGCTGATGGGATCGAGGTACTGGTCGCGGACTTCGAGGGAGCGCTTCAGGGTAGGCTGCGCGTCGAGCAGGATGTTCTCACCTGTCAGGGCCTGGACTTCGCGGACCGTCAGCTCGTACTCCTCACGGATGGCCTTGAAGATATGGTGCAGCTCGGCAGGAACCAGCGTGGAAACGTAGTATCCAGCGATGTCCATGTCCGTCTTGGCCAGCGTCATTTCGACGTTGGACAGCACCGACTGGAAGAAGTGCCATCCTTCCATCATCTCGACCAGCTGCTCGGAGCTGCCTGCTTCCCGGGCCGCTTTAAGCCCGGACCCCACGCCGAACCAGCCCGGCACAATCTGGCGTGACTGGGTCCAGCCGAACACCCACGGAATGGCGCGCAGGCCACCAAGGCCCGCTCCGGAATCGGGGCGCTTGGACGGCCGCGAGCCGATGTTCAGGGAACCAAGCTGCTCCACCGGCGTGGAAGCCAGGAAGTAGGCAGGAAGGTCGGGGTGGTCAACCAGACTGCGGTACCGGTCAAAGGCGGCATCAGAAATGACTTCCATCACGTGGCCGTAGCGCACGCGCTGGTCCTCGGACGTCCGCGGGCTGCGGTGCAGGGCCGAACCCTGGAGCACCGCGGCCAGGGAGAGCTCCAGATTTTCACGGGCAAGCTCCGGCAACGAGTACTTGTCCGAAATGACCTCACCCTGTTCGGTGAACTTGATCTCACCTTCCAGGACGCCGTTGGGCTGGGCCATGATGGCCTCATAGGTTGGTCCGCCGCCCCGGCCCACGGAACCGCCGCGGCCATGGAACAAGCGCACCCGTACACCGTGCTTTGCGGCAACGTCGCGGAGCTTCCGCTGGGTTTTGTGGATTTCCCACTGGCTGGTCATGACGCCGGACTCCTTATTGGAGTCCGAGTAACCGAGCATGACTTCCTGCACGTCTCCGCGCAGGCGCACCAGGTCCCGGTAGGCCGGAAC
Organism: Pseudarthrobacter sp. MDT1-40-2; assembly: GCF_059383595.1. Taxonomy (NCBI): domain Bacteria; kingdom Bacillati; phylum Actinomycetota; class Actinomycetes; order Micrococcales; family Micrococcaceae; genus Pseudarthrobacter; species Pseudarthrobacter sp. MDT1-40-2. The sequence continues at coordinate 40,676 of NZ_JBWZCL010000002.1, forward strand.
GGAGAGCAGCTGGTCCACGATCTCGGCAGAGGCCCGCAACTCCTCCACGGTTTCCAGCAGCGGCGCAAAGCCGATCTTGGCCCAGGGAGACTCGCCGAACAGGTTAACCAGCCCGGCCTCCCGGGCCAGAACAGCGGCAGCCAGCACGTCGTCGGCGCCACGGGTCATCGAAATGATGTACGTCTCGATGACGTCGGGGCCGTAGGTCCTCAGCGCACGTCGGATCTCACGGAAGACGTCGTAGGTGCCGTCCGCAGCGCCGTCGAGCTTGATCGGGTGGCCCGAGAGCGGCCGGCGGGACGCGAGCTCGGAACCGAGCACGTCGAACCGTTCGCTGCGGCTGAGCTCGGCGTAGCGCAGCCCGGGACCGCCCAGCCGGTCCATGAGCTGGCCGACGGCGTCGTGGTGCTGGTCGGCGTGCTCACGGATATCAAGCGTGGCCAGGTGCAGCCCGAAGGAGGCAACAGCACGCTGAACCCGGGCGAGGGCGCCGTCCGCAGCCAATACGCCCGAGTGGTTGCGCAGGGAGGCTTCCAGCAGCGCCAGGTCCGCCAGGAGTTCCGGCGCGCCGTTGTAGTCGCGGCCGTGCTCATGCGAGGAGTTATTGGCCACCCGTTTGCCGGTGTTGATGAGCTTGGCCTTGATGCAGGTGAGCTTTAGCCGGTAGGGCTCCTGCGCGTTGAGTTCAAGGACCCGGCGGTCCAGTCCGGGCAGGTTGATGAGGTCCTCGTCGATGGAGGCCTGCAGTTCGGCATCCACCCCGGACAACGCCGTGGAGTTGGACAGGATAGTGATGAGTTCATCGATCATGCCGATGTTCAGGCGGATGGCCTGCTGGTTTTGGATCTGCAGGATTTCCCTGGTGACCGCGGCCGTCACGTTGGGGTTCCCGTCGCGGTCACCGCCGATCCAGGAGCCGAAGCGAATGGGCGCCGCCTTGCCCGCCAGGCTCACGCCCTGCTCCGCCAGGAGCTCGGAGAAGTCGTCCAGCATTTCGGGCATGGCGTCCGTGAGGATGTTGCCAAGGTAGTAGATCGCGTTGCGGGCCTCATCCACGGGAGTTGGCCGAACCTGGCGAAGCTCGTCGGTCTGCCACATCTGATCGATGATCTCCGCGAGTTCGCGGTCCTGTCGGCGCCAGGCCGAAGATCCTTCCGCTGCAGGCCTGGCCAGAATGTCGGAGAGCCTGCGGATCTTGTCCAGGACCGAGCGGCGCGATGCCTCGGTGGGGTGTGCGGTGAAAACGGGCCGCACGTCCAGCGAATCAACCACGTCCTGCAAGGCTCCGGGACCGGCCTTGTCGGCGATGTCCGCCACGGCCTTGGCCAGCCAACCGTCTTTTTCCTCCCGGGTCCGCAGCCCGCGCACCCGGTGCACCTGCTCCGCCGCGTTGGCGAGGTGGAAGTAGAAGGCGAAGGCGCGGACCAGGTCTGTTGCCTGCTCAAGTGGCAGGGAGGCGAGCAATTCGCGGACCTGGGCCACGACGTCGTGCGCGCTCCACGGGCCGGTGGCATCGGCGCCGCCCCGGGCGGCTTCCTTGGACTCCTTGGTCAGGAGCCGGACCTGCTCCACCAGCTCAAGGAGCTCCGGACCGTGCTGGCGGACCAGGGATTCGCCCAGCAGCGTGGACACCCGGCGGACGTCGGCGCGGAGCTCGGCAGCCAGGTGGGTGTCAAGGTCAATGCCCTTGTTGAATGCAGTGTGAGCCATGGAAGCTTCTTTCGAAGGTTTGGACTTGGGCCCGTACACTGCGCTGGATACTGTGAGCCACGTTACTGCTTAATGATGTTACCGGCACCGGGGCTGTACTTAGGAATTTGTGTCAAAAGTGACTGCACCGCGCTGAGCTGCCATTGCCATCAGGCGCTGCTTTCCAAATTAGCAGCGGTGCCCGTGCCAGATAAGGGCCGGTGGGATGTGCTGGAATGAACAGCATGCGGCCGCGGTTGTACCCAGGCACAGAGGCAATGGAGGGCCACATGAGCACCAACACCAATCAACGGCTTGAGCGCTTGCAGCGTTTCCGCAGCAGCCGGAACCGTGCCCTCGCTGCCCCTCACGGCTGGCTGACCCTCACCTCCTTCCAGTGGCTGGAAGACTCTCCTTCCGCCGTCGACTTTGCCCCTGGACTTTGGTTTACGGATGGCACGACGGCGGCACTCACCGCCGTTTCCGAGGACGGACTGACGCTTGTGGAGAGCGGAACGCCGGTCAGCGGAAAAGTGACAGCGACTTTGCTGGATGAGGAATCGCTGCTGTGGGTGCAGTACGGCGGCACGGACGGGACACAGGTGCAGGTGGAACTGGCCATGCGGGCCGGCAAGTACGCCATCCGTACCAGGGATGCCGGCTCACCGGTGTTCACGGAGTTCGACGGCGTTCCCACCTTCGATTTCGACCCCGCCTGGGAAATCACCGGGCGCTTTGAGCCATATCCCGAACCGGTCGACGTACCGATCGCCACGGCCAACCCGCTGGTGGACGGGCTGCACCGCTCAGTAGGTGAGGTGGTTTTCCGGATTCCAGGAATCGGGCACGAGCTGCGGCTGCAGGCTGAGGAAGAAAAACTGGGCGCCCTCAACGTCACGTTCCATGATGAAACAAATGGCATCAGCACCGACGAATGGCGCAAGGTTCTCATTCCACGGCCCCGCCCGGACGGCTCCGTCGTTATCGATTTCAACCGCGCCATCAATTACCCCAGCGCATTCACTCCCTACGGGACCTGCCCCATGCCCGTCCGAGGGAATTCATTGGACGTAGAAGTAAAAGCCGGCGAGAAACTGCCGCGCTAATTCAGCGGTTAATTTCCTGCTCAATTCGCTGGTTATTCCCGTTCCGGTTCCACCGGTAACGGCGGATGAGGTCAGCCGCCGCCAGCAGGCCCGCGATCGGGGTAAGAACAGCTATCAGGTAGACGAACAACATCCACATCAATGTAGTTATGGGCAGGTTCCGGTCATTGAGCATGGACAGCCCGCCGGTCAGCGCCACCACCCAGAAAAGGACCACTCCCGCGAGCACCGCGGCTGCAGGGAAGTACTCGCTCCTGACAATCTTCCTGACCGTTTCCATCCTTGCCTCCTGCCTGCTGTCTGCGCGGGAAGAACCGCTCATTCAGTATGCAACCGGCAGCGGAAGAAAAGCAGCGACACACCCCGGGGCGTGATGAAGATAACGCCCACCCGCACGGTAAGCGTTTACCGACGAACAATCCGCGGCTAAAAATCATTCTTTTACGTAATGGCCGAGGTACCCGTTATTTCCCGCCCCACAATCAGCGAATTTATTTCGAAGGTACCTTCGTACGTGTAAATAGCCTCAGCGTCGGAGAATATCCGGGCCATCCGGTAGTCGCTGAGAATTCCATTGCCGCCCAGGATGGACCGGCCCATGCCCACACTGCGGCGCATCAGGGCGCTGGTGTAGGACTTCGCCAGCGCCACCTGCGCCATATCCGCCCCGCCGTCTTCCTGAAGCGCCGAAATCCGCACCATCATGCCCATCGAGGCCACGGCGTTTCCCAGCATGTCCACCAGCTGCTGCTGGATCAGCTGGAACTTGGCCAGCGGCCTGCCGAACTGCTGGCGGCCCACCGCGTACTCCCGGGCGACGTCGAAGGCCGCCAGCTGCTGCCCGACTGCCTGCCAGCCCACCATGATCCGCGATGCCCGCAACAGCTCCTTGGTGTCCTCGAAGCTGCTGATCCCGGCCAGCCTGTCCCGCTCCTCGATTTTGACACCCTCGAACCGGAGGTCCGCGTTCTGGACGGTCCGCAGCGCCACTTTGTTCTCGATCCGGCTGCGGCTGACTCCCGGCAGGGTGGCGTCAAGGATGAACCCGCGCACCGAGCCGTCGGCCTCATCCCGCGCCCATACCAGCATGTAGTCGCAGAACGTCCCGTTGCCGATCCACCGTTTGGCACCGTTGAGCACCCAGTGGTCGGCGCCGGCGTCGGTAACACGGCGGACGCTGGTGGCCATGCCGCCGGCCACATCCGAACCATGATCAGGCTCAGTCAGCGCGAAGGCGCCGGTAATGCGCAACCGGGACGCGTCGTCGAGGAACCGCCCGCGTTGGTCCTCTGAACCGAAGCGGTGCAACGCCTCCACGAAGAGATCGTGGTGAACCAGGAAAAAGGTGGCGATGGACGTATCCGTCCTCGTCATTTCGGCAATGACCAGCCCCGCGAAAAGCTGGCTGTAGCCCCTGTGAACCGGTGTGCTGAGTTCCAGGGCGGCCAGTTTCGGCAGGATATGGGCGGGGAACTCGGCCTTGTTCCACCACTCTCCGGCGAACGGAGCGATCTCCGAGGCCAGGAATTCCCGCAGCTCCGCCAACTTGCGCCGCTCCTCTTCACTGAGCAGCGATTCGAAGGCGAAGAAATCCGGGCCCGGGAGCGTGTGCGGCGGTTTCGGTGCGGATACGGTTGCGGGAAAGTCCGACGGCGGCTGGGTCACTTGGGTGCCATCCTGATGGCACCATCAAGGCGGATGGTTTCGCCGTTGAGCATGGCGTTGTCCACGATGTGCGCCACGAGTTTTGCGTACTCAACCGGAAGCCCCAGGCGCGAGGGATGCGGCACCTGCTTGCCGAGGGATTCCTGCGCCTCGGCCGGCAGCCCTGCCAGCATGGGCGTCTCAAAGAGGCCCGGCGCGATGGTGACCACCCGGATCTGCGAGCGCGCCAGCTCTCGGGCGATCGGCAACGTCATGGCGGCGACGGCACCCTTTGACGCGGAGTAGGCGGCCTGCCCGATCTGGCCGTCAAAGGCAGCCACGGACGCGGTATTGATAATCACACCGCGTTCGAAGTCTCCGGGGCGGGTGTCACTGCCGGATGTGCCCGGGTAGGACAGCACCGGCTCAGTAAGGGCCATGGCTTCGGCAGCCAACCGGATCACGTTGAAGGTGCCCACCAGGTTGATCTGGATGACCCGGTTGAACGTCGCCAGCGGCAGCACCCCGTCGCGCCCCATTACCTTGCCGGGTGTGGCAATCCCCGCGCAATTCACCACGATCCGGAGCGGACCCAGCGCTGCGGCAGCCTCGACGGCACCGCGCACATCGTTCTCGCTGGTGACATCCGCTGGGACAAATACGGCCTGCGCCGTGGTGGGATTCCCATTCGTCAGGGAAGCGGCCGCCTCAGCACCCGCACTGCCGGGGAGGTCAACCAGCACCACGGAAGCTCCGGCGTCGAACAGCATCCTGGCGGTGGCGGCACCCAATCCGGACGCCCCACCCGTAACCAGCGCTACAGCTCCTGCTACGTCCATACATCCTCCTTGATGCGGAACCGGCCGGTAGGCCTTAGTTAACGCATGCTAACTGAAATTCATGTCCGGCGCACCCTCCAGCCCTCACGGCGATAGGCTGGCCGAATGACCTGGCCGGATACCACCACCATCGACTGGTCCGCGCGGGCAGATGAGGCCGCCCGCTCCGTGACACGAAGGTTCGGCCGGAAGCTGCTGTTCCTGCCCGGCACCCACATCGCGGTTACTGCCTGGCCCGCAGGGAACCGGAACCGGCCGCTCCCCTGGCATTACTGGTGGCAGGCGCACTACCTGGACTGCCTGGTGGACGCCGGCCGGCGCGAACTGGATCGTGGGGCTGCGCCACGGGACCGTTTTGACGGCCCCGATAACCCGAGTGCCGGACGGCTGGCCTCACGGCTCCTTAGGGGTATCCGACTGCGCAACCTGCTCACTTTCGTCAACAATTACTACGACGACATGGCCTGGCTGGCCCTGGCTGCGCTGCGCCTCGACGGCCTGGCTGCGGCCGCCGGCAAACGGGGCCGCCGCCGCTATGCCAAAGTCCAGCGCAGCCTTACTCCGCAGTTCATAGCGGCTTCCACCGACGACCTGGGCGGCGGCACCTTTTGGAGCACCAAGCGGGACTTCAAGAACACGCCGGCCACCGCCCCCGTGGCCCTCTATTTTGCCCGCACCGGCCAGCAGCAGCGGGCACGGGCCTTGGCGGACTGGCTCGATTCCACACTGTTCGACGCCGGACGCGGCCTTTACCTTGACGGCGTGCGGCTGGGAGGGGATGGCCAGATCCAGGTAGAAGGCAACGTATACACCTACAACCAGGGTCCCGTTCTGGGCGCGCTGCTGGAGCTAGGCGGGGCACGCAACCTGGAACGGGCAGTGGAGGTGATTGCCGCCGTCGAACGCCACCTCACGGTGCGCCCAGGCGCCACAAAGGTGCTCCGCTGCGACGGCACCGGCGACCGCGGGCTGTTCACTGGAATCCTCTGCCGCTACCTGGCCCTCGCCGCCCGCGACCAGCGAATACCCCGTGCGTGGCGCAGCACCGCCGGGCGGCTGATCCTGGACACCGCGGACGCCTTCTGGGCCGGCAGCCGCAGCTCACCCGAAGCCAGGGAAGAACGTGTTTTCGCCATCCACGCCACCGGCACAGCCGACGAGGATTACCCGCCAGGTTCCGCCGTCGAGCTTTCCACGCAGCTCCAGGCGTGGATGGTCCTGGAGGCCGCCGCTACGCTTCGCGCTTGAATTAGAGAACGCAATAGTTACGTAATGCACGTGATCCTCATCACTTAAAGTGAATCCCTCTAGGTGGCTTAGGGATGCCTAACCTAAAGTTCATTTCGAATGAGCCGACACCCCCACTTCCCTTCGGCTCATCGGACCAAGTCCATTCGAGAAAGCAGTCCCCATGAAGCTCCCCAAGAATGCGCTGGCCGGTGTCGCACTGGCCGCCACCGCAGCCCTGGCACTGACCGCCTGCGGCGGTAGCGCAACCCCAGCAGCCACCACCCCCGCGTCCGCACCGTCAGCGTCGGCCAGCAGTGCCAGCGGTGAGATCACCGTGTACAACGCGCAGCACGAAAGCCTGACCCAGGAATGGATCGACGCGTTCACCGCCGAGACCGGCATCAAGGTGACCATGCGCCAGGGCAAGGACACGGAGCTGTCCAATCAGATCATCCAGGAGGGCGACGCGTCCCCCGCTGACGTTTTCCTGACCGAGAACTCTCCCGCGATGACGCAGGTTGAGAACGCCGGCCTGTTCGCCGACGTCGATGCCGCCACCCAGGAGCAGGTTCCCGAAGAGTACCGTCCCAGCACCGGAAAGTGGACCGGCATTGCCGCCCGCTCCACCGTCCTGATGTACGACCCCGCGAAGATCAGCGAGGACCAGCTTCCGGAGTCGATGCTGGATTTGGCCAAGCCGGAGTGGAAGGGCAAGTGGGCTGCATCCCCCACCGGAGCCGACTTCCAGGCGATCGTTTCCGCACTGCTGGAACTGGAGGGCGAGGAAGCCACCAAGACCTGGCTGGCCGGGATGAAGGAAAATTCCACGGCGCACAAGGGAAACAGTGCCGCCATGAAGGCAGTCAACGCCGGTGAAGTGGATGCCGCTCTGATTTACCACTACTACTACTACGGCGATCAGGCCAAGACCGGCGAGAATTCCAACAACGTCAAGCCTTACTACTTCAAGAACCAGGATCCGGGCGCCTTTGTGTCCATCTCCGGCGGCGGTGTCCTGAAGACCTCGAAGAATGCTGAGGCTGCACAGGCCTTCCTGAAGTTCATAACCGGCAAGAAGGGCCAGGAGGTCCTGCAGAAGGGTGACTCCTTCGAGTACGCCATCGCGTCCGACGTTCCTGCGAACGAGTTGCTGGTTCCGCTGCCTGAGCTGCAGGCTCCGGTCGTGGACCCCGCCAAGCTCAACTCGGAAAAGGTCACCGAGCTCATGACCGAGGCAGGACTGCTGTAATTTCGTGACCACTGATCTATCGGCTCCCCGCGGGAAGGATTCCGTCACAGGGAGCACGACGACGGCGGGCAGGGGCAAGCGCCCCCGCCCGCCTTTCGGCGTTTCCACGGTGTCCCTGCTGGCGGTGCTGATCGCAGCATTCGCACTGATTCCGCTCGGGTACGTCGTCTATATGACGGCGGTAACCGGCTGGGACACCGCCGTCGGACTGATTGTCCGGCCCCGGGTGGGCGAACTGCTCCTCAACACCATCCTGCTCACCGTCATCACCGTTCCCCTGTGCCTGGTGCTGGGCGTGGGCGGAGCCTGGCTGGTGGAACGGACCGCTCTTGCGGGCGCTCGTGTGTGGGCTGTATTGCTGGCCGCGCCGCTGGCCATTCCGGCGTTTGTCAACAGCTACGCCTGGGTTTCCGCCGTGCCGTCGCTGAACGGACTGGGCTCCGGAGTCCTCATCGCCACGCTCTCCTATTTCCCCCTGGTCTACATTCCGGCCGCCGCCACCCTCAGCCGGCTGGACCCGGCCATCGAACAGTCCGCGGCGGCGCTGGGGCTGGGCAACTGGCGGGTCTTTTTCCGTGTGGTACTCCCCCAGCTCCGCGTTGCCATGACAGGCGGCGCGCTCCTGGTGGCGCTGCATCTGCTGGCCGAATACGGCGCCTTCGCCATGATCCGCTTCGATACCTTCACGACGGCGATCATGGTCCAGTTCCAGTCCACCTTCAACGGCAGCGCCGGCAACATGCTGGCCAGCGTCCTGGTGTTCCTCTGCCTGATTTTGCTCGTCCTGGAGGTCCGCAGCAGGGGAAACGCCCGCTACGCCAGGATCGGCTCCGGCGCCCAGGCCCGGGCGCTCCGGCTTCCCCTGCATGCCTTCCGCGTTCCGGCACAGCTGTCCCTGCTGGCGCTGGCGGTTCTTTCCGTGGGACTGCCCGTGTTCCAGGTGCTGCGCTGGATCATGGCCGGCGGGGCGGAGATCTGGACGGCCGACGAATTCCTGCCGGCCCTCCTGCAGACCCTCTGGTACGGACTCGCCGGCGCACTGGTGACCACCGTCGTCGCGTTCCCCATGGCGTACCTGGCCGTCCGGCACCCGGGGTGGTTCAGTAAAACCCTGGAACTGTCCAACTACATCACCAGCTCGCTGCCGGGAATCGTCGTCGGGCTGGCGTTTGTGACCGTCAGTATCCGGGCCGTACCCGCCTTGTACCAAAGCAGCGCGGTGCTCATCGCCGCGTACGTGCTGCTGTTCCTGCCGCGGGCTCTGGTGAGCCTCCGGGCGGGCCTGTCGCAGGCTCCCCGGGAACTTGATGAGGCCGCACGGGCTCTCGGGCGTCCTCCGCTGCATGCGTTCCTTGGTGTGACCCTTCGGCTGACCGCGCCCGCTGCCGCCGGCGGGGCCGCCCTGGTGTTCCTGGCGATCGTGAATGAACTCACCGCCACACTGCTGCTGGCTCCCAACGGCACCCGCACGCTTGCCACCGAGTTCTGGAGCAAGAGCAGCGAAATCGATTACGTGGCAGCCGCGCCGTATGCACTGCTGATGATCCTGCTCTCGGCACCCATGACCTACCTCCTCTTCCAGCAGTCCAAGAAAGTGGCCGGACAGTGACAGACCTAGCACCCTCCCGCGTACCCCTTCGGCCAGGACCGGGCACCACCGTGCCCTCCGCCCCCGGGTATCTTCAGATCTCGGCTGTGACGCGGAACTTCGGGTCACAGGCCGTGCTGCAAGGTATCGACCTCTCCATCGGCAAGGGCTCCACCACGGCCATTGTGGGGCCCTCCGGGTCCGGCAAGACCACCCTTCTGCGGTTGATCGCCGGCTTCGACGCCCCGGCCACCGGCTCCATCACACTGGACGGCGTCACCGTGGCGGGCGACGGCGGCTGGGTGCCGGCCCACAAACGGCACATCGGCTACGTAGCCCAGGACGGCGCACTCTTTCCGCACCTGACAGTTGGCCAGAACGTCGCGTTCGGGTTGGGCGGCCCCGGCTCGCGCCACGGACGCCACGGACGCCACGGGCGGAAAGACATCGACGGGCGCGTGGCAGAGCTGCTGGAGATGGTGTCGCTGGATCCGGCGATGGCCAGGCGGCGTCCGCATCAGCTGTCCGGCGGGCAGCAACAAAGGGTTGCCCTGGCCCGCGCCCTCGCCCGGGAGCCCGGCATCATGCTCCTGGACGAGCCGTTTTCCGCACTGGACGCCGGGTTGCGCGTGGCTACCCGGCGCGCCGTGGCAAAAGTGTTGGCGGAGGCCGGCATCACCACCATCCTGGTCACCCACGACCAGGCGGAGGCGTTGTCGTTCGCGGACCAGGTGGCCGTCATGCGCGGCGGCAGGCTGGCGCAGGTTGGCAACCCCTTTGTGGTGTACACACGCCCCGCTGACAGGGCTACCGCAGAGTTCCTGGGTGACGCCGTCGTTCTTGATGCCTGGATGGAAGGCTCCCTCGCTACCTGTTCGCTCGGTGGCATACCCGTCCGGAGGCCGCCTGCGCAGGGCCGCGTGCAGCTGATGCTGAGGCCCGAGCAGATCAGGATCGCGGAGGACTCGCCCATTCGCGGGGTGGTGCTGGATGCCGACTACTTCGGGCCCGAATCGACGGTGCGGATCCGCCTCATCGCGCCTCCGGAACTCCAGCAAGATCCGCGGTACCCGGGAGGCGGCGAGATCATCTCCATCCGGCACTGGAACGCCTCCATCGCGCGCCCCGGCAGTACTCTAAGCCTTCGCGTGGTGGGCGAGGGCGTGGCTTTTACCGCTTAGTCCGGCCCTGCGAGCTTTTTCTTCTGCGGAAACGGCGCCTCGCCGCGAGCCAGCATCTCCACAAATCCGGCGATTTTCCGGGCGCGGGTCTCTGGCCTCTTGACCGAGTTGGTGCGGTAGATCAGGGCGTAGCGGTTGACGCTGGTGAGGACGTCAAACATGGCCTGCGCCGCCGGGACCGCGGCTATAGCCGCGGCCAGGTCCTCCGGAACTTCCGCAGTAGCCTGCCCGGAATATGCAGCGTCCCAGCGGCCGTCGGCTTTGGCACTTTCGACGGCGGCACGGCCGGCGTCGGTCATCTTGCCTTCGGCTTCAAGCCGGGCTACATGGCCCACGTTGATCAGCGACCAAGGGCTCTTGGGCCCCCGGCGGGTCATCCTCCGAAAGCTGGTGTCGTCGTCGCGCTTTCTGGACTGGCCGTCGATCCAGCCGAAGCACAGGGCTTCATCCAGTGCGGCTTTGTAGTCCAGTTCCGTGGCCCGGCCGCCCTTCTTGTGCAATGCCAGCCACACTCCGGGGCTGGTGGCATGGTTCTCAGCCAGCCAGGCGCGCCACTCATGGGCGTCTCTCACCAGAAGTTCGGGCAATTCAATGGCCATGCAACACAGGCTACTCCCAGCCCCTGACACGAGCCGCGGAGCGCATTTATCCCGCCGCTCGGTGGGGCGGCCCGGCCTCATGGGGTAGAACTTAACCCATGAACGTTCGAACCCCCGACCCCAATCCAGGCTGGCTTTCGCAGGAGGACCTCTTCGAAGCCCGCGGACGGCTCCCCATGGTTTACGTGGAGGCGGTGCCCGTTAGGCTCGATCCCCTAGGGTTCGTCAACGAAGTGGGCACGCTGCTGCAAGGCGATCAGGATGGCAGCATGGTCCGCTCGCTCGTCTCCGGGCGGGTCCTGTACCGCGAGACCATCCGTGCGGCCCTGCTCCGGCACCTGGAAAAAGACCTCGGCCCATTGGCGTTCCCGCAGCTTCCTATCAGTCCGGTTCCCTTCACGGTTGCCGAATACTTTCCAGCGCCGTCGCAAACGGGCTTCACCGATGACCGCCAACACGCCGTGGCTCTGGCTTATGTTATTCCCGTGACCGGCGAGTGCGAGCCACGCCAGGACGCCCTTGAACTCACCTGGATGACCCCCGACGAGGTGCTCAGCGAAGGGGTCCAGCTGGAATTCGTTGGCGGCCGCGGCGCCCTTGTCCGGCAGGCATTGAGCTTTGCCGGAGTAGGCTTCTAGGCGCATCCGCCCGGCCCGCGTCCCCGAATTCCGGGGTGCCGCTTTGTAGACTGGTGGGCGGACCGCAAGAGAACCAAAGGATTTCCGATGACTCAAACCCCAGCCGAACCGCAATACCGGAACCAACAGGCTGGAACCCTGAGCGCAGGAGACCGCCTGCTTCTTCCGGATGCCGCCTCCAGCGCCGAGATCCACGAGTTCCATATCGACGCGGACGACTACGGCACCGCCGCAATCATCGTGGCAACCCTCGTGGATGGCCGCACCGTCCGGATAGCTGCAGGTTCCGAAGTCAAGATTGTCCAGGAAACGCACGACGGCGTGACTCCCCTTTTCACCAAGGGCAACCTTGATGGCAGTGAGGGTTCGCCTGCGCGACTGCCTGCCGAGGGGCAGGGCGGCGAGGCAGCCGCCACAGTGCCTCCCGCCGTCGTCATCCCCCCTCTTCCTGTGGCCGCTCCTGCAGTCCCGATCGCGACCGAGGAGGAACTGGCCCTGATTCCTGAGCCTGCCGGCACGCCGGAGTCCGTGGTTGAGTCCGTGGCGCAGAACCATCAGGATTCGATCGGCGTCCTGCTGCTGGCGGACAAGCTGGCCAAGGGGATCAACCCAAAATCGGGCAGTTGCCTTAAGGACCTCAGTGACCTTTCCCATGAGCTGTTCATTACGCTCAAGGACGGTGACGGCGCCCTGGCTGTGGCCGATCTACTCAACGTCCTGCCTTACGACGGGAACCCGGGACGCTGGGCCTCGGTGGAGGCGTCGCTTGCGCTGTCCAGCTACATCTGCAGGCAGAATGGGCAGCCGGAGCGGGCCGCCGTGTACGAGAAACTGCTCCGGAGCCCCGAATCCCGGGAAACTGACCCGTTCAAGGCGCGGATGAACGCCAAAGTCAGGCAGCGTTCACTCAACGAGCCCAATCTGTACGACAAGGAAATATTCCGTTCGATCGATAACTCCAACCACGATGCCGAACGTGAATGGCGGCTTCTCCGGCTGGAATCGTTGCTCTTCCTGCGTGCCCACGGTGGTTCAGAGACCTTCGGGGCCGGGGAGCTGGAGCGGCGGATTGCCAACGAACTTGAGGCCGTGCGGGCGTGATACCAGCCTCGGGTTGATGGGCCTGGTAAGGCCCGCCGTGCGGAGCGGCCGCCAATAGCTGGCAAACTGGAACGGTGCCAGCTGAACCTGTTTCGTCTTTTGCCCCTGCCTCCCCTTCTGTTCCTGCGTCCCCCGACGCCCGCGAGGCGTCACCGGAGGCGTCATTGCGGCAGTCGGAGTTTTCATTCACCGTAGGAACCAGGCTGTCCGAAAGCTGCACGCCGTCCGCTGCCCAGGTTGACGCCAATGGCGGAGAATTCCTTGGCCGCACGGGCACCATCACCACCCCGCACGGTGAGATCAGGACGCCGGCGTTCATCGCCGTCGGAACCAAAGCGACCGTCAAGTCCGTACTGCCGGAGTCCATGGCGGAGCTGGGCGCCCAGGCCCTCCTGGCCAACGCCTACCACCTGTATCTCCAGCCCGGCGCGGATATCCTTGATGAGGCCGGCGGGCTGGGCGCGTTCATGAACTGGCCCGGCCCCACCTTCACTGACTCCGGCGGGTTTCAGGTGATGAGCCTCGGTTCCGGCTTCAAGAAGGTCATCGACATGAAGTCCGTTGATGCTTCGGGACCCGATGACGCTGTGGCGCCCGGCAAGGAGCGCCTGGCCCATATTGACGACGACGGCGTCTGGTTCAAGTCGCACCTGAACGGTGACCGGCACCGATTCTCCCCCGAAATCTCCATGCAGGTCCAGCACCAGATCGGCGCGGACATCATGTTCGCCTTCGACGAGCTGACCACCCTGCAGAACTCCCGCGGCTACCAGGAAGAGTCGCTGGAGCGCACCCGCCTGTGGGCGCTGCGCTGCATCGAGGAGCACTTCCGGCTGACAGACGCGCGGGCGGGCAAGCCCTACCAGGCGTTGTTCGGTGTGATCCAAGGTGCCCAGTACGAGGACCTGCGCCGCAAGGCCTGCCGGGACCTGGGCGCCATGCCGTTTGACGGGTTCGGCATCGGCGGCGCGCTGGAGAAGGAAAACCTGGGAACGATTGTGCGCTGGTGCAATGAGGAACTTCCGGAGAACAAGCCGCGCCACCTGCTGGGCATCTCCGAACCGGACGATATTTTCACGGCCATCGAAAACGGCGCCGACACCTTTGACTGCGTCTCTCCAACCCGTGTTGCCCGTAATTCAGCGTTCTACACCCCTTTCGGTCGATTCAACCTCTCCGGAGCCAAGTACAAGCGCGATTTCGGCCCGCTGCAGGATGGTTGCGACTGCTACACCTGCACCAACTACTCCCGCGCCTATATCCACCACCTGTTCAAGGCCAAGGAGATGCTCTCCGCCACCCTGATCTCCATCCACAACGAGCGCTTCGTGGTGAAAATGGTGGACGACGCCCGCCTGGCCATCGAATCCGGCACCTTCTTCGAATTTAAGGCCCAGACCCTGGCGGATTACTACTCGTAGCATCCGAGGCGGGTGCCGCCGTCGGGCTCGCCTGAACGCTGCCAGCTCGCCGATTCGGCCCGGCAAGCTGGCACAGTTCCGGCGAGCTCGAGTTATGCACATAACGGCGACGGCACCTGGCGGCCGTTCGTAGGCTGTCCGAAGGTGGATGGATGACTGAGCCGAACCCGCCGCTGGTCCCGGAGCTACCGGAAACCGGCAATCTCTGGCGGACTGAACAACTGCATCAGCTGGGCCACACCTCTCGGTCCATCCGGCTGCTTCTGGGACAGCGGACGCTGGTACGGCTCCGCTACGGGTGTTACATCCGGGGTTCTCTGTGGGACAGGCAGTCCGCGGCCAGCCGCAGCAAGCAGCTGATCTTTGCACACGCCCACGGAACACTCACGACGTCCACGGGAGATTACGTGTACAGCCACACTTCTGCGGCCAGGCTTCACGACCTGTTCCTCTGGAATGCCGACGACATCATCCACATTCTGCTCAAGGTCTGCCCATCAAATGAGCGCCTCGGCAGCGACGTCCGGGGCCACACCAAACCCTTCACGGAGGATGACGTCGTGATGATTGACAAGTTACGGGTGACCAGCCTCGAGCGGACGGTTGTGGATTGCGCCATGATGCTGAGTTACAGGCAAGCACTGGTCCTGCTTGACCATGCACTCAGGCTGGGCGCAGACGTAGCCCTGCTGGAAGCTATGGCAGCCGAATTGCCAGGGCGACGAGGCATCAGAAATCTCCGGATGGTTCTGGCCAATGCTGACCCCAGGTCCGAGTCTGCCGGTGAGACGCTGACTCGCGAACTGCTACATCGGCTGAAGCTCCCCATGCCGGAGCTGCAGGTGGACGTGCAGAGCCGGAGTGGCCGTCACCGGCTGGACTTTGCCTGGAAGGAGAGGAAGACCGCGCTCGAATTCGACGGCAAGGTCAAATACTTTGCCTACCGGCCCACCCAGGAGGTGCTTTTCGAGGAGCGGCGCCGGGAAAAGGCACTGGCGGAGGAGGGCTGGTTCTTCATCCGTCTGGAATGGCGCGATCTCTTCCGCGAGCAGGAGCTGAAGAACCGCATCTTGGCCGCCCTCCGGCGGTAGCTCCGACGTCGGAAGCGCGTTTCCGCCTCCGGACTCGCGGGAAAGGGGCGGGCTCGCCGCAGCGCTACGGTGAGGTGGCAGCGTTCCGGCGAGCCCGGTGAATCAGCGGGACTGTCAGGAACTGACGACGCCGTAACTCGGCTCGCGCTTCTTGACCCACCCGATGAGCAGGGACGTTACGGGAACGAAGAGGAACTCCACGAGGGTCTTGTAGACGAAGCCCACCAGCACGTAGTTCAGGAATGTCGCGAAGTCGGTGATGCCAATGACTGACGCTGCGATGCTGCAAAAGATCAGCGTGTCCACGAATTCGCCGGCCCCTGAGGAACCCATCAGCCTCGCCCAAAGCGACTTCTCACCTGAACGGGCCTTCATCTTCACCAGGATCCAGGAATTGATGGTCTGGCCCGCCAGGAATGCCAGCAGCGACGCCAGCACAATCTGCGGTACCGGGCCAAGGGCTCCTTCGAGGGCGGCCTGCTTGGAGATGCCGAACTCGTCGTCAAAACCCGGCAGGGCGATGATGATCCAGAAACAGAGCGACGCGAACACCGACAGGGCGAACGTGGTGAAGATGGCCTTGCGGGCTACCTTGAAGCCGTAAACCTCGCTGATGACGTCGCCAAGGATGTAGGCCAAGGGGAACAGGAAGAAGCCGCCGTCAGTGATGATCGGCCCGATTGCAACGCCCTTGGACGCGCCGATGTTGGACAGGATCACCACCACGGCCATGACCGCCAGCATGATGCCAAAGTAGGGCGAGCCGATCGAGGCGAACTTGACACCGCTCCCGGCAGAAGCTGCACGGGCGGCAGCGGGTTCAGGGGCGGAGCCGGTGTTGACGGTTCGGGGCAGGGCGTCAGAGCCCGGGGATGAAGGCATGGGGAGTGTCCGTTCGTAGTGGTTCGCTCGGTACCCGGATCATCACGCGGCACCGGCTGTATTAGCACTGGTCGAACAATTCTCCCACGCGAGGCCAGTCAGTAATCCGAGGGTCTCCAATGGCAATATTTGAACATGTTCAGATATCTGCCATACTCGGTTCTGAACGTGTTCAAAAAGGGAGAAGTAAATGTCCAAGAGCGAACAGACCAGGCAACTGGTGGCAGGTGTGGCACTGCGAATGTTCCGCGAAACCGGCTTCGAGAAAACCACCATGCGCGCCATAGCGGCACAGGCGGGGGTATCTGTCGGCAACGCCTACTACTACTTCGCGTCCAAGGACGAACTGGTGCAGGAGTTGTACCGGCAGGTCCAGGACGAACACGCCGCACTCGCTGAAAAGGCACTGGCGGAGCAGGCAGTGGCAGGGAAGACTGACCTCGCTTCGCGGCTCAAGGCCACCCTCCATTCCGGCCTCGACGTTTTGACGCCCTATCACCAATTTGGCGCCGACTTCATTGCCACTGCCATCCGGCCGACGTCGGCAGTAAACCCCTTTTCCAGCGACTCCACCGAAGCGCGCGAGGCCTCGCTGGCCGTCTTCCGGAGAGCAGTCGAAGGTGCCAAACCACAGGTGCCGAAAAAGCTCCGGCCGGAACTTCCGGAACTCCTGTGGCTGGGCTACATGGGGATTGCACTCTTCTGGGTATACGACTCCTCCGAGGGCCAGCGCCGCACCCGCCGCCTGGTGGACGGAGCAGTTCCGCTGATGGCACGGGGGCTGTCACTGGCCCGGATCCCGGGCGTCGGCAAGCTCATCGACGAAGTACTGGAGCTCACCCGCAGCATCCGGAACTAGACGCATCCACCAAGGGGGAAATATGAAGACAGTTGTTATCGCAGGGGCTGGGGGTTACATCGGCCAGGACTTCCGGCGGCGGTTCACAGCGGACGGCTGGACGGTCCGCACCATCGGCCGCAGTGCTGACAACAACGCCACCTGGTCCGACGGCGACGCCATCACCAGGACGGTTGACGGCGCCGATCTGCTGATCAACCTCGCCGGACGTTCCGTAAACTGCCGCTACAACGCTCGGAATCGCGCCCAAATCCTCACCTCCCGGGTGAGTACGACGGCGGCACTCGGCAATGCGGTCGGGCGCAGCGCTGCTCCCCCGGCCACCTGGCTGAACGCCAGCACAGGAACCATTTACCGTCACGCGGAGGACCGGCCCCAAGGCGAAAGTGACGGCGAGTTGGGTACGGGCTTTTCGGTGGAGATCGCTCGCGCCTGGGAGGACATACTGGAAGCCGCGGATACGCCCCGGACGCGCAAGATTCCGCTGCGCATCTCCATTGTTTTGGGCCCGGGCGGCGGAGTGATGCGGCCGCTGCGCAACCTCGCACGGCTGGGATTGGGCGGCGCCATGGGCAAGGGCAGCCAGAAGTTCAGCTGGGTTCATCTTGACGACCTCTACCGGGCCACGCTGTTTATTGCGGCCCGGGCTGACATCACGGGGCCGGTCAACATTGCCTCGCCTGAGGTTGTGGACAACCGAGGGCTGATGCGGCTGGTGAGAAAGGCCTACGGGATAGAACGAGGCGTTCCCACGCCGGCATGGCTCCTGGAACTGGGCGCCGTCCTGATCGGGACAGAGACTGAGCTGGTTCTCAAAAGCCGCTGGGTCCATCCGCGAAAACTGCTGGATGCCGGTTTCACGTTCAAGCACCCCACCCTAGGCGATGCGCTGACGGCCATCGCGAGAGACGCAGCATGAGCCGGCCGCGGCGGGTAGTCCTGGGTACCACGGCTATCTTCGCGGGATCGGCTGCGAGCCTGGCCTGCTTGGCTGCCATGCTGATGGTGCTCCTGGGATTCTCCCTCCACCCGGCGGCTGTCTTGTTCGCTACCCTGCTTTATGGTTCAGTGCCAGCGGTCGCACTGGGCTTCTGCTGTGGAGCGCCACTGGCGATTCTTCTGCATCCTGTCAGGAACCAGTGGCTACACGTGGCGGCCTTTACCGGTTTAGGTGCCGGCATCGGTCCCGCGCTTGCTGCGCTCACCAGGCTCAGCACCGGCCCGGACCCTGGATTCATGGCGCTCGCAGCGGCCGTCATGGGGCTCTCCCTAGGCGTGGGCCGGCTGAGCGTCTGGAAGCTGGCGCGGACCAACGATGACAACGTCGAGCTTGTTTCCGATCCCGGCACCCTGCCTTCGGATGGCAGGATAGAACCATGACTTCTGTAGCAGCTGCAGCCGCATCCACCCTGCCCGCTCCCGATCTTCCTGCTGTGGTCCTGACCATCGCGGGCTCCGAAGCGACCGGCGGCGCCGGCGCCCAGGCGGACTTGAAGACCTTCCAGGAACTGGGTGTCTTCGGCATCGCGAACCTGACATGCATCGTCTCCTTCAACCCGAAGGACGACTGGAACCACCGCTTTGTGCCGGTGGACCAGCAGGTCATCGCGGACCAACTGGAAGCCACGACGGCGGCATACGGTGCCGGGTCCGGTGCACCGTCTGTGATGGACACCGTGAAGATCGGCATGCTGGGCAGCCCTGCCACCATTTCCACAGTGGAGGACGCGCTGTCCGCTGGCTCGTTCACCAACGTCGTGCTGGATCCGGTACTCATTTGCAAGGGCCAAGAGCCGGGGCATGCTCTGGACACGGACCAGGCCCTCAAGGCGCAGATTCTGCCGCTGGCCACGTTCGTCACACCCAACCACTTCGAGGCGGAGTCGCTGTCCGGGATGACGATCACAGACGTCGAATCCCTCAAGGCGGCGGCCGTGAAGATCCACGAGCTGAGCGGCGCAGCAGTCCTCGCCAAAGGCGGGGTACGGCTGGAAGGCCCGGACGCCGTCGACGTCTTCTACGACGGTGAGACGCTGGAAGTGCTGTCCACGCTCAAGATTGGTGAGGTGGCCGTGTCAGGTGCCGGGTGCTCGCTTGCCGCCGCGGTGACCGCCGAACTGGCCAAGGGCGCCACCCCGCTGGAAGCCGCCCGCACTGCCAAGGAGTTCGTGACGGCCGGCATCAAGAACCGCGTGGCCTCGGGTGCTCCATTTGACGCACTGTGGCAGGGCGGCACCCGCTAAGCACGGCAGGAGAAGACACAAAAAGCTGCTCCCTGTTACTACAGGGAGCAGCTTCTGCATGTGGTGCTGACTGACGTCTGGTGCTGCGAAGCTTTAGCGTCCGAACGTCGGATTCGAGTGCTTGATCAGGTCCAGCGCCTGCTGTGGGAACCATGCTCCTGCTGCAGGATCGACGATTCCCCACTCCGGATCGACCGCGCCGGAACCCAGGCCGCGGTTGCACTCGCCGTCGGATTCCCCGGGCACTTTAACCCAGAGGAAAGCATCGGCGAGTTCGTTGCCGGTATCCGTGGTGGGGGCGATGCCCAGGCCCCTGGCCGGTGGGTTGCACCAGGTCTGGGGGTCCGGGTAGGTGCGCTCTGGTGTCCAGGGCCCCTGCCCGTTACGGCTTGTGTCGATGACGAAGTGGGCAAGGTCGTCGGAACCGGGAGCGTTGGAGGCCTTGTCCACGTTCGCTTCGTACCATGCATCGGTCAACGTCCAGGTTGAGAAGTCATTCGAGGACGCAGGATAGTACTGGCTTCCGCAGGCCCCGAAGTTCCCGGGATTTATTTCCGTCGCGTAGTAGATGCACTTGGAAATCCAGGTACCGAATTTGAGTTGCTTGTCGGTCAACTCATAGTTCGAAACATTCAGAAAGAACCCATCGGCTCTCTGAACTCCTGCCTTAACAAGCCGGTCTGCTGCGTCCCCTACGCTCAACCAGCCACTGTGTGTCCCATCGAGGTACACACTCGTTTCGGGCAGGGCCTTGAGGGTATCCACCGCGTAGTTGAGCATTTCAAAGCGATCTGCGGCCGCGGTTTCGGCGTCAGCCTCGGCGGGCTGGCACCACTCCGGGCTCGTACTGTTGTAGGGCGTGTACCAGGGGATGATCCCGAGTCCGTCGGTCTCGAGGATGATGACAGCCTCCCGGTCCTCGATGCCAGCGGCAACTCCATCAATCCAGGCCTTGTATTCGTCAACGGTGGAAGCACCACCGGCTGAGTACTGGGAGCAATCCCTGAACGGCAGGTTGTAGGCAGACAATACCGGAATCTGTCCCTTACCCTCCGCCCGATGGGTCGTCTGGCGCACCTGTTGCTCGACCTGCTGAGGGGTTCCTGACGTCACCCATACAGCCTGCGGGGTCGAAATGAGCTCCCTGAGCTGCTCAGCAGACCTGTGGTCCCCTGACGCCCGTAGTTTTGCCGACTGCCGCAGAGCTTCCTGGTAATGGTTCTGCTGCTCAACGTAAAAACGGGATCCGTCTGCGATATCAGCGGACGCAGCGGGAGCTGAGAGGGACATGGCGGCGAATGAGGTCGCCGCCACCACAGCTCCCAGTTTAGACAGCGAGAATAGCGATCTTTTGAACATCTGCGCTCCTTCGAGCAGTAGTGGGCATCTTGGAAAGTGTCGTTCCCGGCGCCTTCGTGGAAGCGCTCCCACAAAGTATGTGTGCTGCAGGTCACGCCGTCAACCAGTAGCGTGCTGACGAGACATGCCGGGGTGGCTGCCACTCTTACTGGCGAAGGGCAGGAAGAGCGGTTCCAACGGAAAGAGGGTTGAGAGCGCTCCCATGGAGAGTGGCTTATCCGCGGGCAGATGATGGCGTCGCTGCTGGAAGAATCCACCGCTGGTGTCGTATCGTCTAGATAATGGACGCTCAAACGCTTGGGTCCGGTCATCCCATCTCACGACGGCCAAGCAACCCCACGCTGGAGGACCTGGCCCACGCTGCCGGGGTGTCTCGATCAACCGCGTCACGAGCAATCAACGGGGGATACAAAGTCAGCCCGCAGGCTCGCGACGCAGTGGATCGCGCCGTCGCCGCCCTCGGTTACATTCCCAACCACGCGGCCCGGAGCCTGGTGACCCGCCGGACGTCCTCGATCGCGCTGGTTATACCGGAGCCGGATGTCCGCGTCATGATGGATCCTTTCTTCGCCGTTGTGATCACCAGCATCACGGAAGCCCTTCGTGAGACCGACGTGCAACTGGTGCTGCTGATGTCCAGGACCGGCGACGACTCGTCACGCACCCTGCGGTACCTGCGGGGCGGCCACGTTGACGGTGCCATCGTCGTCTCACACCACAAGGCCGACTCCTGGGGGAAATTACTCGCTGAAACAAGCCTTCCATCCATCTTTATTGGCCGGCCGTGGGACACGACATCCGATGTGACCTACGTAGATGCGGACAACTACGAGGGTGGGCGGCAGGCGGCACGACATCTCGCTTCCACAGGTCGCACCCGGCTAGGGACCATTGCCGGTCCGGTGGACATGACGGCAGCAACAGACCGACTGGCAGGTTGGAAGGAAGGACTACGTGAGGCGGGACTGTCCCAAGGGCCTATAGTCCATGCTGATTTCTCTACCGCAGGAGGGCAGGAGGCCGCTCTTCGTTTGCTGGCTGGCAACCCGCACCTCGATGGCATATTTGCCGCGTCGGACCTCATGGCTCTTGGGGTGATGAGTGCCTTGGCCAGTAAAGGCCGCTCAGTCCCGGACGATGTTGCCCTCATCGGTTACGACAACCATGCGATCGCTGCTACCACCGCCGTCCCGCTGACCACCATCACCCAGCCCATGGCCGCCATGGCAAGCAAAGCCGCTGACATGCTTTTGCAGAAGTTGGATGCTCCCGATGCCGGGCAGGTCCCTTTCATCTACCCAGCTCAGCTCATCATCAGATCAAGCACGCCCTCCATCCAGATGGAAGGCGGCGCCCGCTAGGAGGCACTCCCCGCGGCCTCGGCGACCAGCGCTTCGGCCATGAGGGCTGACGTCCGGACGATAAAGGCGCGACGCCGGTTCGCCCGGTCCGGCGCCTCTCCCGCCATCAGCGCGTCCACCTGCGGCAGCGCTACCCAACCATCGCACAGCGTCACGACGGTAAGGAGCAGTTCGGCCGCGTCGGCCCTGTGGATACCGGGCAGGACTGACTGGACCTGGCCTACCTTGGTGGCGCAGTGATCCGCCCGTGTGGCGCGGTCCACAGTGTCCCGGCCGCGCTCCAGTCCCTCCCAGAAAAGCAGCCGCGGCAGCACCCCGTCCCTGCTGTGCCGGTCAAAGAGGCGGCCGGCGTAGTCGCCGAAGGCTTCCGGCCCGTGCCCTTTGATGGGCACCTCAGTCATTACCCGGACCATTTCCGCCGCCAGGACGGCGTCGAAGAGATCGTCCTTCTTACCGAAGTACTGGTAGATCCGCTCTTTGTTGACGCCGGCGGCAGCTGCGATCCGGTCCACACGTGCGCCGGCCAGGCCCTTATCGCTGAATTCAGCCGTAGCAGCGGTCAGCAGCAGTTCCTTGGTGCGTTCAACATTCCAGGCCATGAACCCATTTTACGCAAATTCCAACTAACCAGTTGCACTTGGGCATTTGCGGGACTAGAGTCGCATCCATCAAATGCAACTAGACAGTTGGAGATTGTCGTGAACAGCATGCCCAGCCCCGAACCCACCACCCTCGCGGCAGACGCTCCCCTCCCAGCACCCAACGGACCGTCCGTCCACATCCGGGCCGTCATCACCTGGCTGGCCATTTTCCCGCTGGTTGCGATCGCCATGATGGCTTCAGCACCGCTCATGGAAGAGTGGCATCCGGTACTGCGGTCCTTTGCGCTCACCCTGGTAGTGGTTCCGGCAGCCGTCTACGTGGTGGTACCCCGGCTCTTCGCCGGCTACGGTGCCCTGATGCGCCGGCGCAGCGCCAGACGTTAAGGCGCACCACGCAACTATCGCGGGTCGCCGATCTGACCCATAAATAAGGGCATGCCGGTCTCCAGGTGCACTATCTGGTACTGGAACGGCCTGTCGAAACTGATGCTCAGGTCAGGTTCAGCAATCCCGCTTACCTCCATGGCGATCTGTGTTACGGCGGCGGCAACTGTGCCTTTTTCGGCCACGGTGATGTTGGCGGCCTGGGCGGCGGCGCTGACAAAAGCTCCACGCTGGATGTTGTCGAAGTCTGTGGTGGTGGACAGCATGATGTCCAGGCCCAGTTTCCGCAGGACCTCCATCAGTTCGAACTTGCTCTCGTGGTCCCACTTGGGCAGATCAAGAGCAACGTTCGACGGCGTCACGCCCTCAAGTGCCTCGGCCACCAACCCCAACTCATCGGCGTCGAGCATCTGCTGCGGCGCATCAGCATCCGGCAGCACCAACCGCATGGCGAAACCTTCCGCGTACGGCAGGTCGATGGCCCGCCAGCCGTCGCCTTCGGCATACGCGGCCCGAACGTACCCGGCCATGGTGGGGACGTCCACCGTTTCGCCGGCCGCGGTAGTGAACGGACGGTCGTCCGTGGCTTCGGGCTTGAACGGGGCGTCCCAGGCAGCAGCCAGGTACAGGGTATTGAGGAGCGTAAGGGTGAAGTTTTGCTGGTACCGCACCGGGGCCTTCTTGATGCGGCCGCCGGTATGCTCTTCCACCCAGGAATCGATCATCGGTTCGGTGGTGGCCTGGTCGGTAAAGCCCAGCCGATACACGCCGGTCCCGTAGTGCCTGGCCAGGATGTTCAGATACTCCTCACCTGTTGGCACGTCTCGGTCAATGAACAGCCCGTTCGCGGGATGCATTACCGGTTTGCGTGGCGGGTCCTCCTCGTCCACTGAGGAGGGGTCGCCGTCGTACTCTTGCAGGGAGGCGAGCAGCGCGTTCATCCCCTCGTCACGCTTCTCCGGAAGCCCCAGCACCTGGTCCATTTCGGCGGCTGTCCGGCCCGTAGCGCCTGCCCGCAGCATCGAGAGTGCTATCAGCAGGCTGGCCGGCGAGGCCACCACATTCCCGTCGGTATTCCCGCCACCGTCGGCAAGAAGGGCGCTTCCGAGCTTCAGGGATGACTGCCGGAAAGCCTCCAGTTCGGCGGCGTAGTCACCCGTAGAAACTGACAGGCGCTCGACGTCGGCCTTCTCCAAAGCGGGTGGCGTGGGCTGCGGTGCGGGCGGGGCCGACGAACAGGCCGTCAGTGAGGCAACAGCACCCACGGCGATGATCCTGACAAGATTCCTGGGGTTCACGGTTTCCTCAGCTTTCCGAATGCGCCTGCAGGAATGAGTAAACCTCGGTTTCATCAACCCCTGGAAACGCACCCGGCGGCATCGCGGCCAGGAGGTGCGAGTGGGCCCGGGCGGACGGCCACGCGTTGCCGGCCCATGCCAATGCCAGCTCTGCGGGCGGGCGTTTGCAGCAGCTCTCGTCGGGACACATCGACTTGGACCGCTGCGTGGTATCCCTGCCACGGAACCATTTCACTTGCGCATACGGGACCCCGACGGAAAGCGAAAATTCACCGTTTGCCGAGCGCTCAGTCCGTGCAGTGCACCAGTACGTGCCCGAAGGGGTGTCCGTGTACTGGCTGTACGCGCTGAACTTGTCCGGCACATCGAACACCACCCGCGACGTCCACTGCTTGCACGACGGCTGGCCCTCAATGGCGCCCGTGTGATCCTGCGGGAACGTCACGCCGTCGTTCTCATAAGCCTTGTAGATGATGCCGCTCTGGTGCGTCTTCTGGAAGTGCGTGCGGATGTCCAGGTGCTCGGTGGCGAGGTTGGTGAAGCGGTGCGCCGCCGTTTCGTAGCTCACCGCGAAGGCGTCGCGGATGTCTTCCACAGCAATTTCCTTGGCCTGCTTGGCACGCTGCAGAAACTCGACAGTAGCTTTCTCCGGCAGCAGAAGGGCCGCAGCGAAATAGTTGGTGGCAACGCGTTGCATCAGGAAATCGGCATAGCTGGACGGCGTCTGGTGGCCCAGCACGTAGTGCCCCAAGGCCTGCAGCAGCACCGAACGCGGGTCGTGATCACTGCGTCCGCCCTGGGTCAGGTAAATTCGGTGATTCTTAAGGTCCGTGACCGAGCGGGTGGAATGCGGCAAATCGCTCACGTGGTGGAGGGTGAAACCCAGATGCCCGGCGATGTCCGCGATCACGTGCTGGGACAGCGGACCATGGGTATGCCCGACGCCGGCAAGCACCTTTTGCGCCTCCGCCTCGTATTCGGGGAAGTAGTTATTCCGCTCCCGCATCATGGCGCGCAGCTCACTGTTCGCCCGCCGGGCTTCCTCTGGGGTGGCGATTTGTTCATTCAGCTTTCGCTCAAGCTCCTGCTGCAGGCCCACCATGGACTCCAACACATCCATGGGAAGCCGAGAGCTGATGCGGATTTTAGGCAGGTTCAGGGACTCGTACAGCGGACTGCGCTGGTACCGTTCCAGCTCGATTTCCAGCGCCGCCCGCCGGTTGGGAGGCTCCGCGCCAAGCAGTTGATCGATGCCCACATTCAGGGCCGCGCTGAGCTGCTGCAGCAGTCCCAGCTTGGGTTCACGCTTGCCGTTTTCAATCAGGCTCAACTGGCTGGGCGCAGTCCCGACGGCGGCACTCAAGCCATCGAGCGTCAGCCCGGCTTCCTTACGCAGGTGCCTGATGCGGCGGCCCAGGCTGATGGCGTCCAGATCCGCCGAGGAAGGGGACGAGGCGGGGACTGTGGCGGTGCGGTTCCAGCTTGAAGGCGACATTTTTGAAGAATACGTGAAGAAGTGCGTTTCTTTCCATGCTTTGCCTCTGTTGAAGGGGTTGTAACTGCTGAAAAGTAGTCATTACGCAAAGAAGCACGGCTTCGATTAGCTCAACCGCCGGGACTTGGGTCTCGACAAGCTCGACCACCGGGGCAGCTATCGAAGCACAAACAAGGAGATTACCGATGACTGCAGCATTTGAGCCCACCCAGCAGCCTTCCGGCCAGGACGCAACCTCACAGGCCGCCGCATTGGAGCTCGAGTGGGCCGCTAACCCCCGTTGGGAAGGTGTGACCCGTGACTACAAGGCAGCGGATGTGGTCCGCCTCCGTGGCCGGGTGACCGAAGAGCACACCCTGGCCCGCCGCGGATCTGAGAAGCTGTGGAAGCAGCTCACCGAAGAGCACGCGACCGGCCAGTACACCAACGCCCTTGGCGCACTGACCGGCAACCAGGCGGTCCAGCAGGTCAAAGCCGGCCTGCGCGCCATCTACCTCTCCGGCTGGCAGGTAGCCGCCGACGCCAACAACTCCGGCCACACCTACCCGGACCAGTCCCTCTACCCGGCCAACTCGGTTCCCACCGTGGTCCGCCGCATCAACAACGCCCTGCTGCGGGCCGACCAGATCGAATTCGCCGAGGGTGTCCAGACCGTTGAAGACTGGCTGGTTCCGATCGTTGCCGACGCCGAAGCCGGCTTTGGCGGCCCGCTGAACGCCTACGAGCTCATGAAGTCCATGATCCAGGCCGGCGCTTCGGGCGTGCACTGGGAGGACCAGCTCGCTTCCGAAAAGAAGTGCGGTCACCTCGGCGGCAAGGTCCTCATCCCCACGCAGCAGCACGTCCGGACGCTCAACGCCGCCCGCCTCGCGGCCGACGTCGCCGGCACCCCGTCGGTGGTCATCGCCCGCACCGACGCTGAGGCAGCCACCCTGATCACCTCCGACGTCGACGAACGGGACCAGGAGTTCATCCTCCGCGAAGGGGGGCAGCCGGTCCGCACGGCCGAAGGCTTCTACAAAGTCCGCAACGGCATCGAACCCTGCATCGCCCGCGCCAAGGCCTATGCCCCGTACTCGGACCTCATCTGGATGGAGACGGGCACCCCGGACCTGGAGCTGGCCCGTACGTTCGCCGAAGCTGTCAAGGCCGAATTCCCTGACCAGATGCTTTCCTACAACTGCTCGCCGTCGTTCAACTGGCGCAAGCACCTGGACGACGCCACGATCGCTAAGTTCCAGCGCGAACTCGGCGCCATGGGCTTCACCTTCCAGTTCATCACCCTGGCCGGCTTCCACGCCCTGAACTACTCGATGTTCGACCTCGCCCACGGCTACGCCCGCGACGGCATGAGCGCCTACGTCGAACTCCAGGAAAAGGAATTCGCCTCCGAATCCCGCGGCTACACCGCAACGAAACACCAGCGCGAAGTCGGCACCGGCTACTTCGACGACATCGCTACTGCGCTCAACCCGAACGCATCAACCCTTGCCTTGGTGGGATCCACCGAAGAAGGCCAGTTCCACTAATCCCCAGCCGCCCCTCCACTCGCAAGCTTGCGAGGGAACCCGGCGGCCGTGGGCCCGCCCCGACGGCGGCAGTTGCTTCCGGCCTCCGGATCGGCGTCGCTCTGCCTGCTATTCCCCACGCCCGCCCCGTGACCTCGTAGAACTCGATCGGGGGCGGGCACAGGGCCCCTTTTACGCAGGCTGCCGCGGCACCGGCTCCTTCGGCTACACGCCCATGTCGCCGCGTGAGCTAAGCGTCGCCGTCGACCTTTCCTTCTTTCTTTAGGAGTTTGAGATGCATTCCTTTACTGACCCTGACACCAGTTCTTTCGCAAATGGCATTACGTTGACTGCGCAGCCTGTTTGCCGGCAGGACGAGATTCTTACTCCTGATGCGCTGGATTTCATTGCCCGGCTGCACCAGGCTACGGCGGGGCGGCGGCAGGAACTGCTGCAGGCCCGGCGGACCCGGCGGGCCGACATTGCAGCCGGCCAGGACCCGCGTTTCCTCCGCGAGACCGAACACATCCGTAATGATGACAGCTGGCGCGTCGCTCCCCCGGCTCCCGGTCTGGAGGACCGCCGGGTGGAAATCACCGGCCCCGTGGACAAGAAAATGACCATCAACGCCCTGAACTCCGGCGCGAAGGTGTGGTTGGCGGACATGGAAGATTCATCCACACCCACGTGGCGGAACGTCATCAAGGGCCAGCTGAACCTCATTGACGCCCTGGAGCGGCGCATCGATTTCACCACCGAGGAGGGCAAGGAATACCGGCTCCGCAGCGACGTCGAACTCCCCACCATCGTGGTGCGGCCGCGCGGTTGGCACCTACCGGAAAAACACATGATGATCGACGGCGGGCCCATCGCAGGCGGAATCGTTGACTTTGGACTGTTCTTCTTCCACAACGCCCGCCGTCTGCTGGCCCAAGGCAAGGGCCCCTACTTCTACCTGCCCAAGATCGAGAACCACCTCGAGGCCCGATTGTGGAACGACATCTTCGTCCTGGCCCAGGATTTGCTGGGCATACCGCAAGGCACCATCCGCGCCACGGTTCTGATCGAGACCATCACCGCATCCTTCGAAATGGAGGAAATCCTCTACGAGCTGCGCGATCACGCCGCCGGCCTGAACGCCGGACGCTGGGACTACATCTTCTCCCTGATCAAGAACTTCCGCACCCGCGGCCCCCGCTTTGTCCTGCCGGACCGGGCCCTGGTGACCATGACCCAGCCCTTCATGCGCTCCTACACCGAGCAGCTGGTCCGCGCCTGCCACAAGCGCGGCGCCATGGCCATCGGCGGAATGGCCGCCGCCGTCCCCAACCGCAAGGACCCCGCAGCCAACGCGATCGCGCTGGAGAAGGTCCGTGCAGACAAAACCCGGGAAGCCAACGACGGCTTCGACGGCTCCTGGGTGGCGCACCCCGACTTGGTGCCCATCTGCCGCGAAGTGTTCGACGGCGTACTGGGCAACCGTTCCAACCAGCTGGACCGTCTCCGCACAGACGTCACCCCCGATGATGCCGCCCTCATCGACATCACCGCGACCCAGGGCACCATCACTGAGAAGGGCATCCGCAATAACGTCGAGGTCGGGATCCGCTACATCGAGTCCTGGCTGCGTGGCAACGGCGCGGTGGCCATCCATAACCTGATGGAGGACGCCGCCACCGCGGAAATCTCCCGTTCCCAGCTGTGGCAATGGATGTATGCCCGGGCCATCACCGACGACGGCGAGATCGTCACCCACGAATGGGTGGGTGAACTTCTCGACGAGGAGTTCGCCAGGCTGGAGCGCTTCGACGGCGACCGGTTCGAGGACGCCCGGGACATCTTCGAGGAAGTCACCATGAGCCCGGAGTTCCCGTCCTTCCTCACCCTGCCTGCCTACGCCCGCTACCTCACCGAGGCACGGGAAAAAGCCACAGCAGAGGAACTCGCCGCCGCCTAACATCTCCGGTGGTTGAGCCCGTCGAAACCTGGTCTCGACAGGCTCGACCACCGGCACGTCAGCCGGGCCGGCACGCCCTTCGCAACAGGCACCCCGAGAGCCGGGGGCCGGCCCGGCTGCGGAAACCCCGTCCGGTTCCGCTGTTCGTCCGGGGGACGATACCTAGCGGCCCTTCGGCACCAGCCGCACTGACGCAGTGGTGCACACGAAGAACGTCAGC
This sequence comes from Pseudarthrobacter sp. MDT1-40-2, assembly GCF_059383595.1. Classification (NCBI taxonomy): domain Bacteria; kingdom Bacillati; phylum Actinomycetota; class Actinomycetes; order Micrococcales; family Micrococcaceae; genus Pseudarthrobacter; species Pseudarthrobacter sp. MDT1-40-2. The sequence goes on from NZ_JBWZCL010000002.1 coordinate 70,220, forward strand.
ACAGAGACCAGCACCACCAGCAGTGCGGGCGTCCAGGAATCAGCCGAGGTGTGGACGAAACCCACCAGCGGGGGTGCAACAGCGGCAAAGCAGTAACCGACGCCCTGCACGGTGGCTGACATTCGGCCCGCGGAAGCCTGGTCCCGGGCCAACCGGATGATGGCGAGGAAGATCAGGGTGATGCCCCCGCCTTGAGCTATCCCGCCGGAAACGCACCACAACCACCAGAGCCCGGGTGCCATCAGCAGCCCCGCCGGTACGGCAAGCCAGAGCACACCCAGGGTGACCGCCGTCGTCGTCGTACTGAGATATTTAGCCGCGAAGGGCACGCCCAGCGCTCCCACGATCGCCAGCACCTGGAAAAGCGAGGATCCGGCGCCTGCTGCGGAAGCGGACATTCCCAGTTCGGCGTTCAGGTAGCTGGGCAGCCAGGCGGTAACACCGTAGTAGGAAAAGGCCTGCCCGGCGAAGCCCGCGGTGAGGCCGGCCGTGATCCATCCCGAGCCCTTGACGGCGTCTTTGCGGGCGTCGGGGTCTTTGTCATGAGTAATCCCCTGCGGCAGGAGGGCACGGCGCGGTCCAGTGGCCAGGATCCAGGCCACAATCGCTGCCACCGCAAAGATCCCAACGGCGGCAAGCGCCATGCGCCAGCCCGCCACCTCCGCCAGCGGCGCAGTGACCACGGACGTCAGAAAGGAGCCAATGTTGAGGGCTGCTGTGTAAACACCCATCGCGGTCCCCTGCCGCCGTGCGGAGAAGTCGCGCCGGATGATCAGCGGAACTGCGATGTTGCCGATGGTGATGGCCAGGCCAATTATCACCGTGCCCAGAATCACCATCGTCGGGCCGCCAGCCGAACGTACCACCACCCCGGCCAGCACGCCCAGGATAGTGAGTGTTACGGCAAATTCGGCACCATACTTGCGGGTGGCCAGCGATGCCAAGGGCGCTGCAAGCGAAAAACACAGCACCGGAATACTGGTCAGCAGGCCCAAAAGAACGGGTGAAAACCCCAGGTCCGCCTGCATCAGCCCAACCACGGGCGCAACTGCCACAAAGGGACCACGAAGGTTCAGGGCCAGGAGCGCAATACAGGCAATCAGGATTGCCCCGCCGGACATCCTGGACAGGAACTTGTTGCGCGGCGGTGGTGGGTTTTCATTCATCACCTTATTGCTATCACGCCCGTGGCTGCCTGATTTCCCACCCACACGCCTCACGCTGCTCTACGATGAAAGCCACCACGGAATGAAGGGCACGCCATGAAGCACCGTCTTGCAATCCTCGATGACTACCAGGACGTGGCCCAGGGGTTCGCAGACTGGACCGCACTGGAGCAGGACGGTGTCCAGGTCATGACCTTCCGGGAGCCCTTTCCATCCCAGGAGGCGATGGCGGCGGCACTTGCCGGGGTAACAATCATCATCGCCATGCGTGAGCGCACTGCCTTCCCTCGGGAAGTCCTGGAACAACTTCCCGCCCTGCAGCTCCTGGTCACCACCGGGATGGCAAATGCTGCAATCGACGTCGGAGCCGCCGAAGAGAACGGCGTCACTGTGTGTGGCACGCCGGGTTCCCCCGCTGCGGCGCCGGAGCTGACCTGGGCCCTGTTGCTGGCCGCCGCACGAAACCTCACTGCAGAGGAACGTTCCCTGCGGGCGGGCAGCTGGCAGACAACCGTGGGCTTCGAACTGGCCGGGAAGACGCTCGGGATTGTGGGAATGGGCAAGATCGGCCGCCGGATTGCGGGCTACGCCAATGCTTTCGGGATGGAGGTGCTCGCATGGAGCCAGAACCTCACAGCCGAGGCCGCCAAAGAGGCCGGTGCGCGGCTGGTCACCAAGGCGGAGCTGTTCCGGCTGTCCCATGTTGCAACCCTGCATCTGCGCCTCTCCGAGCGATCGGAAAACACGGTGACTGAGGAAGAACTGCGCCTGCTCGGGCCGGAAGGTATTTTGGTCAACACGGCCCGGGGCCCGTTGGTCAACCAGGATGATCTTGTCCGGGCGCTTTCCGAAGGATGGATTGCGGGAGCCGCACTGGATGTTTTTGACCAGGAACCTTTACCGCCGGGGCATCCGCTCCTGGCCACACCAAACACTGTGCTGTCACCCCATCTGGGATACGTCACCCGGGAGAGCTACCGGGAGTTCTACGGCGGGGCCTTCGAGGATGTCACAGCATGGCTGGCAGGCAAGCCTGTCCGCGTGCTCAGCCCCTGACACCGCCGGCTGTACTGGGCCAGGACGTTTGCAGTTTTGCCTCGACGGCCGCGGGGGACAACACGTACTGCGTCACCAGTTGACTGGCCCCCAGGATGGCGGCCTGGTCCGCTGCGATTGAGGGCGCAATCCGGAGGTGCGTGGTGGCCAGCGGCAGTGAGCGCCGGTAGACCACCTCGCGCACTCCAGCCATCAAGTGCTCGCCGGCCTGACCCAGGCTTCCTCCGATCACGATGACTGACGGATTCAGCAGGTTTACCACCGTCGCCAGCACGTCCCCCACATCCCGGCCGGCCTGGCGCAGCACGTGGATGGCCTCAGGATTGCCTTCCGCAACCAACCGCAGGACATCCGCCCCTTTGGCTGCCGGCAGGCCCCGTCGGCTCAACTCCGCAGCCAGCGCCGGGCCTGAGGCGAGCGCTTCCAGGCAGCCGGAATTGCCGCAGCGGCACAGGACGTCGTCGCCACGCGGAACGCGGACGTGCCCCAGATCTCCGGCGGTACCGTTGGCGCCTCGCTGCAATTCTCCGTTGCTGATGATGCCTGAGCCGATGCCGGTGGCCACCTTGATGAACAGGAAATTGTCTTCCATGGGCCAGTGGGCCGTCCGCTCGCCCAGGGCCATGATGTTCACGTCGTTGTCCACCAGCACGGGAACGGCCAGCGAGCGCTGGACGTACGTAACGACGTCGAACCCGTCCCAGCCAGGCATGATGGGCGGCTTCACGGGTTTTCCGCTGTGGTGTTCCACCGGACCCGGCAGCCCGATTCCGATTCCAGCCAACTGCTCCAGGCCCCACGTGGTCCGGGTAAGAAGGGCTTTCCCTTCCCGGATCACCCGGTTCAGCACCGCCTCGGGGCCGTCGGCGACCTCCTGCGCCAGGCGTTTTTCCACGATGACGCTCCCGCTCAGATCCGTCACTGCCACGATCACGTGCGTGGCGCCTACGTCAATGGCCAGCACAGCGCGTGCCGCGGGATTGAAGGCAAAGCGCGACGGCGGCCTGCCGCCGCTGGAGTTCGCCTCACCGGCAGGGCCAACCAGACCGGCGCTGATCAGGGCGTCGATGCGGGAAGCAACGGTGGAGCGGGCGAGACCCGTTGTAACGGCAAGTTCGGCGCGCGTGCGGGCTCGTCCGTCCCTGAGAAGCTGGAAGAGGTTTCCAGCACGCGAAAGGTTGCCGGCCTCCGGGACGGACGAAGGTCCGGCGACGGTTCCGGGTGCTGAAGTCATGCCTTTAGTGAAGCATGATTGCTTATTTGTGTCATTCGGCAGAAGACTGCCGGAGTAGTTCCACCTTTTGCTTGACGCTCGGCAAAAGTCACCCTAAGTTGAGGTGTGAGTGACGTCACCCTGGCCTAAGCGGCGGAATCCGGGCCACAGGGGGCCGCCCGTCAACCCACGATTACGAGGAGAGCCAGTGCCCTACTCCATTCAGCTGTACACGGTCCGCAAAGCCCTTGAGGAGGACCTTGCCGGAACCATCCGACGACTAGCCGACATCGGCTACACCATGGTTGAGCCCTACCGTTTCGTCGCCAAGGCCGACGAACTCAAGCGGGCCCTGGCCGAGAACAACCTCACTGCCCCGTCCGGCCATGCCCCCCTGCTCAGTGGCGACCAGGATGAGATTTTTGCTGCGGCTCAGCAGCTTGGCATCGGCACCGTGATAGACCCGAACGTTCCGATCGAGCGCTGGAATACGATCGAAAACATCACGGCGACTGCTGAACAGCTGAATACGGCTGCGGCGAAGGGCGCCGGGTACGGCGTACGGGTGGGCTACCACAACCATTGGTGGGAAGTTGAGTCAGTCATTGACGGCAAGACCGCCCTCGAGCATCTGGCAGACCACCTCAACCCCGAGGTCGTGCTGGAACTGGACACCTACTGGGCGGCAGTCGGCGGCCAGAACCCTGCCGAGCTTCTGGCCCGGCTCGGTGACCGGGTCACCTTTATTCACATCAAGGACGGCCCTGTCACTTCCGACCCGTCGAGCCAACTCGCCGTCGGCGCCGGCAAGATGCCCATATGGGACGTGCTGGAGGCGGCAGTATCCGTCGAAGCAACCGTGGTGGAACTCGATGACTTCAAGGGCGACATGTTCGAAGCCGTACAGGACAGCTATAACTACCTCAGCGCGGGAAAGGTATCCGTATGAGCCACGCGGCAGGAGCAGCCTTTGGTCCGTTGGGGTCAGGCCCGGTAGGCGTCGGCATCATCGGCGCCGGCGTCATCAGCAAGCAATACTTGGACAATCTCACCAGCTTCCCTGACATTCGCGTTGTAGCGATCGGTGACCTGTTCGAAGAGGCCGCTGCTACGCGGGCCGGCGAGTATGGGATTGCCATCCATGGCGGGATCGATGCTGTCCTCGGCCACCCCGAGGTGGAGATTGTCATCAATCTGACCATTCCCGCGGCGCACGTGGAAGTTGCTACCCAGGCCGTGAACGCCGGAAAGCATGTCTGGAGCGAAAAGCCGTTCTCACTGGATCGCGAAAGTGGCTTGGGCCTGCTCAAAGCTGCTGACGCGGCGGGCGTCAGGCTTGGATGCGCACCCGATACGTTCCTGGGCGCCGGGCTGCAAACGGCCCGACGGATGATCGAGCGCGGCGATATCGGAACTCCTCTGACCGCATTGACCCTGATGCAGTCACCCGGCCCGGAATCCTGGCACCCGAATCCCGCCTTTCTGTTCCAGGACGGAGCCGGCCCGCTGTTCGACATCGGACCGTATTACCTGACCGCGCTGGTCCAAACGTTCGGCAGCGTCCGCAAGGTCGGAGCATTCGGTTCCAAGTCGCGGGAAACACGCGTGATTGGCTCGGGACCCAAGGCCGGAGAGACGTTTGAGGTCACAGTCCCCACCCACGTCAGCTCCATCATTGAGTTCGAGAATGGAGAATCGTCGCAGAGCATCTTCAGCTTCGATTCACCGTTCAGGCGCGCAGGCTTCGTGGAAGTCACCGGCTCCGAAGCAACCATCGCTTTTCCGGACCCGAACAACTTCGACGGTGATGTCAGGATTTGTGCCCTCGGCTCCGATGACTGGACTACTGTTCCGTCCGTCGGCTCCACTGCCAGCCGGGGCGCAGGAGTACTGGAGATGGCCCGCGCCATCCGTGCGGGACGGCCGCATCGGGCACAGGGTGAGCTGGCTTTCCACATCCTGGACACGATGGCGTCTATCGCAGAGTCGATCGATAACCGGGCATTTGTGGATGTGGAAAGTTCCGCCGCAAAGGTGCCTGCACTGCCTGAGGACTGGGATCCCACGGCAGCAACGCTTTAGGCTTCGTGACCGAAGCCACGGGCCGCAGGGGCGCCCTCCCTTGGCCCCAAGGCTTGCGCCAGTGATTGCTCATCTTTAGACATGCCACCGAAACCGGCTCCTTCGGCCCCCGCCCAACCGGGGCTCCTGCTGACGGCAATGAATATACAAAGGAAATAAATGTCTTACTCCATCCAGCTGTACAGCCTGCGCGACGCTATGCAGGAGGACCTTCCTGGAACTATTAAGCGAGTCGCGGAGATCGGCTTCACACAGGTCGAACCGTACAATTTCGTGGCCACAGCCAAGGAACTCGGGGTTGCCCTCAGGGAAAACGGCCTCACCGCCCCTTCGGGTCACGCTCCGTTGTTGAGCCAGGACCAAGACGAGATCTTCGCCGCCGCCCAGGAACTGGGCATCGCCACCGTCATCGATCCTTTCCTTCCGGCGGAGCACTGGCAGGACGCACAAACCATCCAGGGCACCGCGGAGAAGCTCAACGCAGCAGCCAAGAAGGGTGCGAAGTACGGGATCCGGGTGGGTTACCACAACCATGCCTGGGAGCTGCAGTCCACCATTGAAGGCAAAACTGCTTTGGAGTACTTCGAGGGGCTCCTGGACCCGGAACTCGTCCTTGAAGTGGATACCTACTGGGTTGCTGTCGGCGGCCAGGACCCGGTTGAACTTCTGGCCCGCCTGGGCGACCGCGTCAGACTCATCCACATCAAGGACGGCCCGGCCACCACGGACACCAAGGCGCAGCAACCCGCCGGCCAAGGCACCATTCCCGTCCTGGAGGTCATCGCTGCCGCCACGTCCCTGGAAGTCGGCGTCGTTGAATTCGACGACTACTCCGGCGATATCTTTGAAGGCATCACCGAGAGCCTCAACTACCTGACCGGCGCCGGCCTTCCGGCAGCCAGTGGAACTGTTACACAGGAGGCAGGGGCATGAGTGCCGCTTTCTCCCCGTCAGAACGCAAAGGCCCCGTTGGAGTCGCCGTCATCGGTGCAGGCAACATCAGCAAACAGTATCTGGAGAACCTGACGGCTTTTCCTGACGTGTTGGTCCTGGTCATCGCGGACCTTTTCGCCGAGGCGGCGAAGGCACGCGCTGAAGAGTACGGTGTTCCGGAGTGGGGCGCGCCGGACCTGGCACTGAACCATCCCGACGTCGAACTGATCATCAACCTCACCATCCCTGCGGCGCATGTCGAAGTCGCAACTGCAGCGGTCAGGGCCGGCAAGCACGTCTGGACAGAGAAGCCGTTCTCGCTGGACCGTGAATCCGGCCTGGGCCTGCTCAAACTGGCCGACGCCGCCGGCATCCGGCTGGGCACCGCACCGGACACGTTCCTGGGGGCCGGCCTGCAGACCGCACGCCGAATCATCGAGCGCGGCGGCATCGGCACACCGCTCACCGCCATGACCGCATTCCAGACGCCCGGCCCGGAATCCTGGCACCCGAATCCTGCTTTCCTGTTCCAGCATGGCGCCGGCCCGCTGTTCGACATGGGCCCGTACTACATCACCGCCCTGGTTCAGACGTTCGGCCCGGTCCGCAAGGTGGCCGCAGTCGGCTCCTCCGCAAAGGCGACCCGCATTATTGGTTCCGGTCCAAAGGCAGGCGAGGAATTCGCGGTCGAGGTCCCCACGCATGTGTCCGCAATGGCCCAGTTCGAGGGCGGGCAGTCCTCTCACAGCGTGTTCAGCTTCGAGTCCCCGCGCCAACGCATGGGATTCGTGGAGATCACCGGAACAGAAGCGACGCTGTCGCTTCCGGACCCGAACTACTTCGATGGTGACCTGAAGCTTTGGCGTCCGGGCGCGGAAGAACCCGAGATCATCGCGTCCACCGGTCCGGCCAATGGCCGCGGGATGGGCGCATTGGACATGGCGCGTGCCATCCGCGCCGGCGTTCCGCACCGCGCGACCGGGGAACTTGCCTACCACGTAGTGGACACCATGGTCGCGGTTGCCGAGTCAGTGGAATCGGGCTCGTTCGTGGACGTCAGCAGCACCGCACCCGCCTCGGCTTCCCTCCCCGAGGACTGGGCTCCGGAAACCGCCACCCTCTAGAATCCCCAGCAAACAGCAAGGAACCATACTTATGACCATCCCCGCCCATACTGGCCAGACCCCGGGCCTCCCCCAACGACCCCTGGGAGTTGCGGCCGTCGGCTACGCCTTCATGGGGAAAGCCCACTCCAACGCGTGGCGGAATGTAGCCAGTTTCTTCGACGTTCCCGCATTCGAACAGAAGGTACTCGTTGGCCGTGACGCCGCCCAGGTGGCCGCAGCCGCCGCTGCATACGGCTGGACAGAATCTTCCACCGATTGGCGTTCCGTCATCGAGCGGGACGATATAGACATCGTCGACATCTGCGCCCCCGGCTGGATGCATGCCGAAATCGCCATCGCAGCCCTGGAGGCCGGAAAGCACGTCCTCGTGGAAAAGCCACTCGCCAACACCGTCACCGAGGCAGAGGCCATGACGGCAGCCGCTGCAAAAGCCCGCGCCCGCGGCGTCAAATCTATGGTGGGCTTCAACTACCGTTGTGTTCCCGCCCTGGCCCTCGCCCGCGAACTGATCGCCGAAAACCGGCTCGGTACAATCCGGCACGTCCGCGCCGCCTACCTTCAGGACTGGCTCTCCGACGCCGATTCCCCCATGACCTGGCGGCTTCGCAAGGAAACCGCTGGTTCCGGTGCGCTCGGCGATATCGCTTCCCACGCCGTAGACCAGGTCCAGTTCCTCCTGGGCGATGCCGTCACGGAGGTCACCGGCCGTCTGCATACCTTCGTGGATCAGCGTCCGGGGCCGGACGGACCGGAAGCTGTAAATGTCGACGACGCCGCCTGGGCCACGCTGACCCTCGCCTCTGGAGCAATCGCTTCAGTGGAGGTCTCGCGCGTGGCCACGGGCCAGAAGAACTCCCTCAAGCTCGAAATCTATGGCGACAAAGGCACTATCCTTTTCGATCTTGAAGCCTTGAATGAGCTCGGCTTCCTGGACGCCACAGCCCCGGTCCGTGAGCAGGGCTTCCGCCGGATCCTGGTTAACGAGCCCGAACACCCTTATCTCGAAGCCTGGTGGCCCCAGGGGCACATCATTGGTTGGGAGCACACCTTCACCCACCAGATCCGGGACTTCCTGACCGCCATTGACGCCGGCGGGCAACCGTCGCCCTCATTCGAAGACGGCCTGAACGTCCAGCGCATCCTATCTGCCGTGGAGGAATCCGCGGCCGCCAGAAGCTCACTCATCCAGCTGCACGCCGTCACCCCCGAAGGAGCCTGACATGTCCCGCCCCTACACACTGTTCACCGGCCAGTGGGCCGATCTCCCGTTCGAGGAAGTTGCCCGGCTGGCATCGGGCTGGGGCTACGACGGCCTGGAAATCGCCGTCTCCGGCGACCACCTTGATGCCTGGCGCTGGGACGAACCCGGGTACGTCGACTCCAAGCTCGCAGTACTGGAAAAGTACAACCTCAAGGTCTGGGCCATCTCAAACCACCTCAAGGGCCAGGCCGTCTGCGATGACCCCATCGACTTCCGGCACCAGGGCATCGTTGGCGCGAAGGTCTGGGGTGACGGTGAGCCCGAAGGCGTACGCCAGCGCGCGGCGGAGGAAATGAAGCACACCGCCAGGCTCGCCAAGGCACTGGGCGTGGACACCGTCATCGGATTCACGGGATCATCCATCTGGCAGTACGTGGCTATGTTCCCGCCCGTTCCGGAAAAGGTCATCGAGGCCGGCTACCAGGACTTCGCCGATCGCTGGAACCCTATCCTGGATGTCTTCGACGAATGCGGCGTCCGCTTCGCCCACGAAGTCCACCCCTCCGAGATCGCCTACGACTACTGGACCACCGTCCGCACCCTCGAAGCGATCGGCCACCGGCCCGCGTTCGGGCTGAACTGGGACCCGTCCCACATGATGTGGCAGGGCATCGACCCCGTCTCCTTCATCTGGGACTTCAAGGACCGGATCTACCACGTGGACTGCAAGGACACCAAAGTCCGCCAGACCGGCCGCAACACCGTGCTGGGCTCGCACCTCGCCTGGGGCGACCCCCGCCGCGGCTGGGACTTCGTCTCCGCCGGTCGCGGCGACGTCCCCTGGGAAGCGTCTTTCCGTGCCCTCACCGCCATCGGGTACGACGGGCCCATCTCGGTGGAGTGGGAGGATGCCGGCATGGACCGACTCCATGGCGCCCCCGAAGCCCTCGCCGCCTTGAAGAAATTCGACTTCCCGCCGTCGAACACCTCCTTCGACGCCGCCTTCAGTCAGTAGCAGGTCATGCTGGTGGTCCTGAACATGAGAGCGGAGAAATAGAATGCCTGAATGGCGCCTATGATCCGAACGGCAACAGCAGACGACGCCGGCGCGCTGGCGGAGTTGGCGGCAGTCACGTTCCCGCTGGCGTGCCCGCCGTCGTCATCGCCTGAGGACATCGCCGCGCACCTGGCCGGCACGTTGAGCGAACGGCATTTCCAGGCCTATCTGGCAGATCCGGATATCACCATCCTCGTCATCGATGTCGACGGCGCGCTGCTTGGTTACAGCCTTTTGGTAAACAGGCCGTCGTCGGACCCGGACGTCGCTGGTTCCCTGACCCTGCACCCGTCGATGGAGCTGAGCAAGTGCTACGTCCACCCTGACCACCACGGACTGGGGGCATCGGCAGAGCTCATGCGGGCCAGCATTCAGGCAGCCCACCACGCCGGATCCACGGGGATGTGGCTGGGCGTCAACAGTCAGAATGCCAGGGCGGTGCGCTTTTACGAGAAGTCCGGATTCCGCAAAGTGGGCACCAAAACCTTCGTGCTGGGCAGCGTTGTGGAGAACGACTTCGTCATGGAACGGGCTCTGCCTTAGCCCGCCTGGCTGTCCTGCTCCGGCTCCCCGGGCGCCAGGTCATGGTCCAGCGGGGGCCTGGGTTCCTTGATCATTTCCAGGCGGCCGGGCAGCCCGGTCAGCAATCCTTCGTGGTTACGGGCCTCCACCACTACGCGGGAATGGTCCAGATTGACGTTCTCCGCCCTGAAGTCCCCCATGGACTCGGGCAGGATCGGGGCCAGGTGCACCACGCCGCGTGTGAAGTCGGGGTCAAACCGCAGCAGGATCCTGGCGAGCTGGACGGGAGCAGCGGCCGCCCACGCCTGCGGGGAACACGCCGTCGGATATGGCACCGGTCCGGGGAAATCCTTGTGGTCGAATCCGCAGAAGAGTTCCGGCAGCCGCCCGTCAAAGTGCGAGGCCGCTGAGAAGATTGCGCTGGCAACCCTGCTGGCTTCCTCTACAAATCCATAACGCATCAATCCAGTAGCCACCAGGGCGGTGTCGTGCGGCCAAACGGAGCCGTTGTGGTAGCTGACGGGGTTGTAGGCACCCATGCTGGATGCCAGGGTGCGGATGCCCCAGCCGGTGAACATGTCCGGCTCCATCAGCCGCGCGGCAACCGCCGGAGCCTTGTCGGCGTCGACGATCCCCAGCCAGAGGCAGTGGCCCATATTGGAGGTGCAGGCATCAACAGGTGTTTTGTCCTTGTCCAGCGCGACGGCGAAGTAGCCCTTGTCCGGCAACCAGAAACGCTCGTTGAACGCGGTTTTCAACGCAGCCGCCTTCGCTGCCCAGTGCCGCTCCGTCGCCCGGTCACCGGCGCAGCGGGCCAGTCGTGACCGGCCAACGTACGCGGAGTAGACGTAGGCCTGGACCTCGCACAGCGCGATGGGCGGCTCAGCAATCCTGCCGTCTGCGAAGTTGATCCCGTCCCACGAGTCCTTCCAGCCCTGGTTGATCAGCCCGTGCGGATTCGGGCGCAGGTACTCCACAAACCCGTCGCCGTCACGATCTCCGTACTTTTCGATCCATTCCATGGCGCGGTCGGCATGTGGCAGCAGGGAGTCGATGATGTCGTCGGAGAGGCCCCAGCGGCTCAGCTCGCCGAGCAGGCTGACGAACAGTGGCGTAGCGTCGGCTGTCCCGTAGTAGGCGGTCCCGCCCAACGACAATCCGGCGGTGACCCCCAGCCGGACCTCGTGCGGAATGCGCCCGGGCTCCTCTTCGGAATCCGGGTCCATCACCTTCCCCTGCAGGCCTGCCAGTGTTTGCAAAGTGCCGGTGGCGAGGCCGGGGTCCACCATCAGCGCCATATAGGAAGAAATCAGGGAATCCCGGCCGAACAGCGCCATGAACCACGGGGCACCCGCGGCGACGGCTGCACGGTCCCGGTGCCGGGGGTCGAATATCCGCAAAGAACCCAGGTCGCGCTGGCTGCGGTCCAGCACGTTCTGGACGTTGGTGTTCGTCACAGTAATCCGGGGAACGGCCTCCGCCCAGTCACGGTGCCGGCGCACTCCGGTCAGGTGCTGCGGCTTGCTTGCCTCGCTGAATGGTTCGGCAGGAGGTTCGCCATTGATTAGTGGCACCACAATGATGGTGGTGGACCACTGCCCGCGCGGCGGGATAGTGGCGCGGAACCGGAGCGATCCTTCACTCGCAAAAGCTCCCCGGGCCCGGATGGCCGAGCCGCGTCGCTGGCCGTTGCGCACAGCTTCCAGCACGATCTCCCCGTCCCGGACCACGCGGTTTATGCTGGCCGGACTCGCCACCCGGCCGCCTTTGACCTCGAAGAGATCCGCCTGGTCCGCATCCACCAGCAACTCAATGTCACAGTCCACGGCCTCGGCCGAATAGTTCTCAAGCGTAATGTCGTCCTGCAGGCCAGGGCCTACATGGCGCTCCTGCCGGACCACCAGTGGACTGTCGAAGCGGCCATCCGGCCACCGTGCGCGGCCTGCAAAAATGGCACGGAACGACTCGGGCCGTTGAGCCACCAGCGGCTCACGCAGAGAGTCGTTGATCCTCAGGATCCAACGCGAAATGATGCGCGTGTCCTGGTAGAACGCCCCGTTGGTACCGGCGTCGGCACTGATATCCCCGGTACCGCCGGAGATGCAGAAGGATGATCCCTCCACCACCGTCATCGCACCGGATTCAGTGGCGGCGGCCTCCGTGTCAGCATTCCATGCGTTCATGGGAGGACTCCTTCCTCCGGGTCCTCGTCCGGATACCCGGTACGGTTCGATGCCTTGCTGGCTGCCCTCTCTCTAAGATTGTGGTGCAAGCCCGGACGGTCCGGAAGTCCCGTCGCCTTCCCGGAATCGAGAATCGCGCCGAAAAGCTCCAAGTGGTTTCCCGCCATGCGTTCAGTGCTGAAAAACTGCAGGGCGCGCGACCTGCACAAAGCTCTGTCCAGCTCCGCAGCCCGGGAAAGAAAATCCGCCAGTTTCTCCGTTGGAGCAAGGAAACCGGTCCGGCCATGGTCAACAATTTCCGCCGCCGATCCAATAAGCGTTCCCACCACCGGCGTCCCCGTAGCGAGGGCCTCGATCATGACCAGGCCAAAAGGTTCGTGCCACTGGATGGGGTTCAACAGCGCCACAGCCTCGCCCATCAGGTGCTGCTTGTCGGCCTCGTTCACTTCGCCCAGGAACTCTTCGTTGCTTCCCAGCAGCGGTTCGATGACGTCCTGGAAGTACCGGACTTCGGCCTGCTCGCGTACCTTGGCGGCGATCCGCAGCGGTACCCGGGCTTCGCGGGCAATAAGGATGGCTTCAAGCACACCCTTGTCAGGGCACATCCGTCCCACAAAACACGCGTAGCCGCCCTGTCCCGAACCGGGCTGCACTGATGTGACGTCGATTCCATGGTGAATCACCCGTGCCACCGGCAGCTTTGCCCGGGACACCTGGTCCCGTGAAATTCCGATGATCGAGGTGTTGGCTGACATTGTCCGGTAAACGTCTATCGCCGCCCGATCGAGCAGACCGTGGATGGTGGTCACCACGGGAATCCCTGCTGGCCGTCCCGCATACAACGGCCCGGTCACCGTGTGGTCATGGATGATGTCCACTCCGCCGAGGGCGTGGTAGGCCCGGATTACCTGGCTGAGCTCCGAGACAGGCGTTCCCAGCGCATCCGGGTCCGATTCGCGCATTCCCGGGGCAAGGGGAACCGGGCAGGTACTGTCCGACGGTGCCGCGAGCACCACCTCGTGGCCGGCACTTTCAAAGCCCCGCGCCAATCCGTCCACTACACGTTCTGTACCGCCGTACGTGGGCGGCGGGACCGGAAACCAGGGACCAGCTATGAGTCCTATCCGCATCGCTGCCTCCCGAATCATGGCGGAGGATGGGACGACGGTGTCCGGAGGCTGCTGCTCCATAACCTACCCAAAGCGTATGTTCCCCTCCAGCGGTCCGGCAAGGGCGGCAGGAATGCCAGGAATGCCTCGGACAGTCTGGTGGTTGGCTCGTTTATGAAGGTTGAGATCTGGTCAGATGTGGCGTGCCCGTGGTGTTTCATCGGCAAAAGGCGGTTCGAGGCAGCGCTGGCGGAGTTTCCGCACCGCGCCGATGTCGAGGTGGTGTGGCGCAGCTATCAGTTGGACCCTTCGCTTCCGGACCATTACGACGGCGGCGAGCTGGAGTACCTGAGCAGCCGCAAGGGACTGCCGGCAGACCAGGTCATGGGAATGTTCGGACATGTGGCCGCGCAGGCGCACGAAGAAGGATTGAACTTCGCCTTTGACCGTGTAGTGGTGGCCAACAGCTTTACAGCCCACCGGCTGATCCATCTTGCTGCTGCCCACGGCAAGCAGGGTGAAGCCAAGGAGCGCCTGCTCAGTGACCACTTCGAACACGGCAAGGACATCGGTAACCATGACTACCTCATGGAAGTAGCCTTTGAGCTGGGCATTGACGCAGCCGAGGTGGAAGAGCTCTTCAGTACGGACAGATTCACCGCCGAGGTACGGGCGGACATCAGCGAGGCAAGGTCCCTGGGCATCAGTGGCGTCCCGTTCTTCGTCATCGACCGCAAATACGGCCTCTCCGGCGCCCAGCCTCCTGAGAACTTTGCAGCTGCTCTGAACCAGGCATGGCAGGAAAGCCATCCACTGGTCATGGTGGGGGCCCCGGCGGGCCGGGATGGCACCGCAGCCGGCGCTGAAGCCTGCGGGCCGGACGGTTGCAGCGTTTAGGCAGGCACACAGGAGCGTCCCGGCAGGCACACAGGCGGCCGGTCTGTTGCTGACACCAGTTCGCACCATTCGTCCGTTTGCTGACACATCGCGATAAAGTGTCTGCATGCCCAGGATCTCGGCCGCCAGTAATGCAGCGCAACGCGCCGAGACACAGCGCCGGATCCTGACTGCCTTTGGCGAACTTCTTTTCAGTCACGGGTTGCCCGGCCTCACGATGACTGATGTGGCCCGGCATGCCGGCGTGGGCCGGACCGCCGTCTACAACTACTACGCGGATATCGAAGAGCTGCTGATCTCCTATGCGCTCGATGAGACCGAGCGTTTCCTGGCGGAACTCCGCGAAGCGCTCGCGGAGCTGCCCAACCCCGTGGACCGATTTTGGAGCTGTTTTGGGGCACCCAGGGAGTTCAAGTACGCATTTTCTCCGGCGGATCGGGGTTATCCCCCTCCCTGGCTGGCAAGCTGAGGCCCGGGACCCTCAAGATCAGGCCTACGGCTGGGTGCTCAGGGCGTTCTCCAGCAGGACGGCAACGGGCACTTCAGCAAGGGTCGCTGGCTCGAGGGGCGCAGACGGCTCCGGTTCAGGGACAGGGATCGTTGAGGCGGAGGTGGGTGTAGGCGTTGGAGCGGGTTCCGACGGCACTGGAGCTGGAACGGGGTCCGGCGTAGGCGCAGGCGGCGGCGTCGGAGCTGGAACGGGGTCCGGCGTAGGCGCAGGCGGCGGCGTCGGAGCTGGAGCGGGGTCCGGCGAGGGCGAGGGCGGAGGCGGCGGCGTGGGAGCTGGAACGGGGTCCGGCGAGGGCGCAGGTGCAGGTGTAGGCGCTGGAACTGCGGTGCCAGGGTCAGCCGGTGTTGGTGTTGCAGTGCCGGGGTCAGCAGGCGCTGGCAAGGGCGTCGCCGCCGACCTGCCCGGATCCGTGGCCGGGACCGTAGGCAGCTCGTGCTCGCCGCCCGATACAGCGTGGTGGCCGTGATCGCCAGCAGGGAGTGCCCAGTTCACCGAGGTTCCGGTGGTGCGATCAGCTCCATAATCCACCATGCCGATGTTCTCCAGCTGGTCAAGCTGCTGAATGGGGATCAATTTCCAGCGGCTGGGATCAACATGCCGGCCGTCCAGGATGGTTTCGAAGTGCAGGTGGCAGCCGGTAGACCAGCCAGTAGTTCCCACCCGCGCAATCACCTGGCCCACCTCCACCGATTGGCCGGTCTTCACGCCGATGGCTTCAAGGTGGTTGTATGTGGTGATCAGGCCGTTGCCATGATCAACTTCCACGCGGTTGCCGCCGCCCCAGGGATGCCAGCCGGCAGCGCGGACCACACCTGCGTCTGCCGAATACACGCGTGTCCCGCAGGGCGCAGCGAAGTCCTGGCCCAGATGGAAATCGCCGGCCGCCCCGGAAATGGGACTGATGCGGTACCCGTAAGGCGAACTGGCAGTCAGTGATTCCAGTGGCGACATCAGGTATCCCGCCGGTGGACGTTTCAGGCCTGCGCGGGCAAGGTTGAGCGTGGACTCACCGTCCTTGGACACGGTTCTAACGGAGGTCCGCGTGAATGGCACCAGCGCTTTGGGCGCGGCAGCGATGGTAGCAAGACCGCCTGGAAGCGCATCAGCCCCGGCGTCGATCCGCGCTTCATGGGAGTCCGGGTTCGCTATAGGCAGGAACGCCGGACCCACAACGCCGGACGCAGAACCAGCGGTTACCGTGTCGGGGGGAGGTGGCTCAACCGAGAATCCAACGGTTACTGCGACCGCCAGGAAGCATAAGGCCACGACGCGCAGCCCAATACCGCAGGCGCCAGCCAGCTTCTTGCCGAACCCGGACTCCCGGTGTGATGCCAAGATTGCTCCCCAATAGTACGCAATACCTCAGATATGGGCGACGTACCTTCTTATGGGACCACAATAGGGTGACCTTGGGAACCCCCTACTGGAGCCGGTTGGTGACACCCCAAGTCATCCTGACCGCCCACCTGCAGTTGGTACCGGGTCGCAGCGGCTCAGCGCAACCGGCGCAACCAGCTGCACGCAGAACATCAGCGCAACAAAAAACCCGGTCCTGACCGAAGTCAGGACCGGGTTTTTCCGGCGGAGAATGGGGGATTTGAACCCCCGAGGGCGTTAACCCAACACGCGTTCCAGGCGTGCGCCATAGGCCGCTAGGCGAATTCTCCAGTTGCTTCTGAATCAAAAGCAGATACTAGACTACCTGAACTTCGCGGCAACGCCCAATTGGCATGCCATAACTCCTCGTCATCGGCTTAACGGCAAAATGGGCGCCCCCAATGCGCCCATTCTGGCGATACACCGTTGAGCCACCGGGTCCGGCCATCCCACCAGGCCCCACGGCTCACAACCTTGAGATTGCCCCAATCGGTGTACATATCCATGATCGGCCTTGCCCCCCGGATAAGCAATGAAAAGATCTCTTGCCTTCGTGCGGTTCCCGGGCAGGATGGAGCCATGGCTCCACTCCACGCACTGGTTGTTTACGTCCCCGCCACCCATACCAGCCACGTCCTCGCGGCAATTGGTGACGCAGGGGCGGGCAGGATCGGGAACTATTCACACTGCTCCTTTGTACAGCTGGGCACCGGACGCTTTACTCCGTTGGACGGCGCCGTCCCGTTCCTTGGCGAGGTGGGTGGTGCCACCGAAATTGCGGAGGAACGGATCGAGTGCGTGGTTGAGGAGGACCTGCTCCGCGACGTGGTGCTTGCCTTGCGCGCGGCCCATCCGTATGAGGAGCCGGCATTCATGAGCTGGCGAGTGGACGGATGGCGGTAACCACCCCGTCCGGTCGATTCGGGACGGCGGCAAACTTCGGGTAAACTTGCTGACGGCCCCTCATGTGGCGTCATCCTGTTGAACTCCCCCAGGACCGGAAGGTAGCAAGGGTAAATGGGCTCTGGCGGGTGCATGGGGGGTCTTTACTATTCCCCCACAGCCCAGCAAACTGTCGCACCGGATTGGTAGGGTTTTCCTGTGACCGCAACAACTGCTCTTTACCGTAGATACCGTCCGGATTCCTTTGCAGACGTTATCGGGCAAGAGCATGTCACGGAGCCGCTCATGACGGCCCTGCGGAAGAACAGGGTGAATCACGCGTACCTGTTTTCCGGACCGCGCGGCTGCGGCAAGACCACTTCTGCCCGCATCCTGGCCCGTTGCCTGAACTGCGCCAAGGGCCCCACGGATACCCCGTGCGGTACCTGCCCCAGTTGCATTGAGCTTGCCCGCGGTGGCTCTGGTTCCCTCGATGTCATCGAGATCGACGCCGCCAGCCACGGTGGCGTCGATGACGCCCGCGATCTTCGCGAACGTGCCACCTTCGCCCCCGTCCGGGACCGCTACAAGATCTTCATCATTGATGAAGCCCACATGGTCACCTCCGCCGGCTTCAATGCCCTGCTCAAGATCGTCGAAGAACCGCCGGAACACATCAAGTTCATCTTCGCCACCACGGAGCCGGACAAGGTCATTGGCACCATCCGCTCACGCACGCACCACTACCCCTTCCGGCTTGTTCCTCCGGAGCCGCTCCTGGCGTACCTGGAGCTGCTGTGCCGTCAGGAAAACGTGCCGGTGGCGCCGGGTGTGCTTTCCCTCGTTATCAGGGCCGGCGGCGGCTCAGTCCGGGACACCCTTTCCGTACTGGACCAGCTCATGGCAGGCGCGGGGGCAGACGGCCTGGATTACGAGCTCGCCGTGGCGTTGCTCGGCTACACCCACGCCACCTTGCTGGATGACGTTGTGGAGGCCATCGCCGCTTCGGATTCGGCCACCGTATTCAAGGCCGTGGACCGGGTCATCCAGACCGGCCACGATCCGCGGCGTTTCGTCGAGGACCTTTTGGAGCGCTTCCGCGACCTCATCATCGTCCGGGCCATGCCGGAGAGCGCCAGTGCCATCCTGCGCGGTATGCCTGCAGACCAGATCGCCAGGCTCCACCACCAGGCCCACAACCTCGGCGCTTCCGAACTCTCGCGCGCCGCGGACGTCACCAACACCGCGCTGACGGAAATGACCGGCGCCACTTCCCCCCGCCTGCACCTCGAGCTGCTGTGTGCCCGCATCCTGCTCCCCAGCGCTGAACAGACGGAACGGGGCATCGCAGCCCGGATCGATCGCGTAGAGCGACGCCTCAACTACGCCGGGAACGATGTCGCCTCCCCTGTCCCGTCTGCCGCGCCCCTGGAAGGACGGGCCGACGTCGGCGCTGCAGCCTCGGAAGCCGCGGCACCTGCGGTGGCGTCCCCGGCCGCTCCCACTCCCCTACCTGCTGCTTCTGCGCCCCTGGCTTCCGAACCTGCTGTTTCTGCGCCCCTGGCTTCCGAACCTGCTGTTTCTGCTCCGGTCACCCGGGCACCGGCCGCCGGGCCTGCCGAACCAGTCGTATCCGTCGGCCCGGATGGTGAACAGATCGCTCCGCCCCGTGTCAGCACCAGTGACGTGCCCCGCGACGACTCACCCGCTGAAGCGTCTGCACCACCAGTTGCCTCTGCACCACCAGTTGCACCCGCGCAACAGGTTCCGGCTGCTTCCCAGCCGGCAGCTTCTTCGGCGTCCAGTGCTGCAGCATCGGCCGCCCCGCCAGTTCCTTCTGTTTCAATGCCGGCCAAGGCACCTGCCGGGACCCTATCAGCCCAGCCTCAGCCTTCTTCCCCGCCCGCTGCCCAGCCTTCCGCCGCCGGAAGGCATGGCGATGTCGAAGTATTGCGCCGTGCCTGGCCGGACGTCCTCCAGACGCTGTCCAAGATCAAGCGGAGCACCTGGGCCCTGGTCGAGCCGAATGCCCAGGTGGCGTCCTTCGACGGCCAGCTGCTGACCCTGGCCTTCACCACCAGTGGCCTGGCCGGCGCATTCGGGCGGGCGGAGCATTCGGACAACCTGCGTCAGGCGATTCACAAGACTGTGGGGATTGATTGCCAGATCACGGCTGTTGCCGGTGGAACCGGACCTGCGAGCTCTGAGCCAAACCCAAAAGCGCCAACCACTCCGGACGTCACGCCGACGTCCGTTGATGAAGCCTGGGGTCTGGTCCCTTCCGGCTCGGCTCCCACCATCAAGTCCGTCATTCCGGCGGCCCCCGTTCCGCGGGCGGCAGCACCGTCTCCTGTTGGACCTGCGGCCCCGGCAACACCCGTCACAGTTCCCGCAGATCGGGCCGTCGCAGCCACTCCAGCTTCTTCAGCAACCGCTGCCCAGCCCTCGCCTGCCGTTTCGGGTCCCGATGCCACCATCGCGAGCTACTCGGACGACGACTGGGGTCCTCCCCTCGACGAGCATGCTCCGCCGCTGGACGAGGAACCGCCTATGGACTGGATGCCGTCCAATCCAGCCCACGGCACTGCTGCTGGCCAGGCATCCCCGCCGCGGGATTCCCTCACACCCGAATCCAAGGCCCGCAGCGGCGGCACCACCGAATCCCGCGTTGACGATCCCTGGTCGCGGGCTGTCGAACAGGCTCCCGGCGTCTGGCAGGTTGGTTCGACCACCAACATCTCTACAGGGCAGGAGCGCCCCGGGCCTTCTGTGCAGCCTGCTGCTCCAGCTTCGCCGGTACCCCAGGCAACCGGCCAGCAAGCGCCGTCGTCGTCCACACTGGCTGCAAGGCCTGAGGACTCCGGCTGGGGTTCACAGGAAACGGAACCCACCGGGCCACCTGCCCGCGAACCGGCCTACTCCATGGCGGCTGCTGTCCCCGCTGCAGCCAGCCCGGCTCCGGTCCGAACCACCGAACCCGTGCCTGCACCCGCACCATCCGGACGCCAAAGCCTGTACCAACGGCTGTCCAACAGTCCGGAAGCCCAGGCCGGCCGTGCCCGGGTGGCCCAGGCCACCGCGGCAGCAACCAAGCCATACGTCCAGGACATCCCGGACCCGGAAGATGAAACCATCGAGGAGTCGGGAGTGTTCGGCCGTGCCGCCGTCGAGCGTATTCTGGGCGGAAAGCTGATCGATGAACGTTCCCTGGACGGAAGTCCCTTGCCGCCCCGCTTCTAGGGCGTCAGGGGGAAGCGGTCCATATGGGATCCGCTGACCAGATCCATCTCGAGCTAATGAGGAAAAAGTGTACGAAGGTGCTGTCCAGGAGCTGATTGATGAGCTCGGACGCCTGCCAGGAGTTGGGCCCAAGTCCGCCCAGCGGCTGGCCTTCCATATCCTCGAAGCCGATCCGCAGGACATGAAGCGGCTGGTCGATGCCATCACCACTGTGAAGGAACGAGTCAAGTTCTGCACAGTTTGCGGGAACGTCACCGAGCAGGAGATGTGCAATATCTGCCGCGACCCCCGTCGTGATCCAGCGGTGATCTGCGTCGTGGAAGAGTCCAAAGACGTACTGGCCGTCGAACGGACCAGGTCCTTCCGCGGCAGATACCACGTGCTGGGGGGAGCCATTAACCCGATTGCGGGAGTCGGCCCCGAACAACTGCGGATCCGGGAGTTGCTCACCCGGCTTAACGACGGTGCTATCCAGGAAGTCATCATCGCCACGGATCCCAATCTTGAGGGTGAGGCCACGGCAACCTACCTGGCGCGGATGCTGAAGACCATTGGCATTGCCGTCACCCGGCTCGCTTCCGGGCTGCCGGTGGGTGGCGACCTCGAGTACGCCGACGAGGTAACCTTGGGCCGGGCATTTGAGGGCAGGCGCAATGCCCTCACCTGACCACCTCCGTTCGGTGCTGCCGGCCCCGATCAAAACCAGTCGGCTCACACTGCGGCTGTTGACCGGGGACGACGCCCCAGCCGTCCACCGGTACCGGAGTCAGGCTGACGTCACCAGGTTCCTGTCCCACGGAGTGCTCACTGCACCGGAAACCGTGGAACGGATCCGGCACTCAATCGAGCTGGCGCAGGTGTCCACTGCGGAGTGGTTTATGGTGCCCTGGGCGCTGGTGGCCACCCGGACCGGGCAACTGATTGGGGACGCAAGGGCCTGGAACTCCAACGAGATATCCGCGGACGGGAGGATCCAGCCGGGAACTGTCCCCAAGGACCACGCCGCAATGGGTTACGTACTGGACCCTGGACAGCACGGCAAGGGCCTGGGCCGTGAAGCTGCCGGCGCCATGGTCAACTGGCTCTTTGCAAGACGGAACATCACCAGCATCCTCGCGGCCATCTACGAGCCCAACCTGGCCTCGCGCCGGCTGCTGGAAAAACTTGGATTCAAGCAGGACCTGTTCGTGCCGGCGTCGGCTGACCGCCACGGCAAGAATCTCGCATCGATCCGGATGCGCCTGGACCGCCCAGCCAAGTAGCAGCGGGTGCCGCATAGACCGCAGTATAGAAACTTCCCCTGCTACCCGGTTGGGGAGGCTCAAGCGATCCTGGTACCCCGCGCCAGCTTCCTGGCAGGAGTACGCAGCGAGCGCCAGCCGAGCCATAGCATCAGTCCGGTCAACGCCACCTGCAACCCCAGGCCCAGCGGCCATAGCGGGGTGGTTTGCGCCAGATAATGGGGTTGGGGCTGGCCGTTGGCGCACGCGTAGGAACCTTCCGGTCCAGCCAAGGCATGCCGCGCCCCCTGGCTGATGGATTCCATGGCCCCGCCGGCGAACCCATAACTGTTGCCCCCGGTACGGTCCGGGTACGGGATAGCATCCGCCACCACCACAAAGGGGTTCATGGCCAACATCCACGCCACGCGCTCGGTGCGCACGGCGGGCATCTCCCGCAGCGGGCCGCTGCATTCATAAGCGGGAATGGCCTCCGGCTGATCCGGCACATATTCCTTGTACTGCGTCTGGTTCGCCAGCACGGTCCCATGGGCCAGTCCGACGCCCAGGCCGAAGGCAATCAGCGTCCCGAAGACCAACCCGGCCACCGTCAGATACGTCACCACAATCGAGAACAACGGCCGCCCGGCGATGGCCGAGATCCCTACACCCAGGCCACAGACGACCGCGAGTTCCACGGCCAGCATCAGCAACGCCACCAGCACATGGCCGGGTGTCATGCCGCCCAAGGAAACGCCGACAATGAGGAACGGAGCGCTGACCACCAAAAAGATGAGTGCAGCGATCCAGGCAGCGCAAAACTTCCCCCACAGGATCTGACCCGGCGTCAGCAGCGTCACCTGAAGGATGGCCAGCGTCCCGCCGGCACGGTCGCCGTTTACCGCATTGGCGGACAATGCCGGAGCCACCAACAATGCGAAAAGCAACACAAAGGCGAGCACCACTTCAAAAATCATGGAGCCCGGTCCCCCACCGGCAGCAACGCTGGTGTCCGGCATGTCGTAACCGAGGCGCGCTTGCCTGGAGGATTCCCAGCCGGCCCAGGTCAGGGCCGTCACAATCCCTGTCAGGGCAAACCAAATGCCCAACATGATGTACCAGCCCCGGGACCTCAGCCGCTGCTTGAGTTCCAGGACCACCACGTCCCGGACAGCGCCAAGGTAACTGCCAGCCGAACCAGCGGGAGAGGTGGACAATTCCGTTGCAGTACTCATGACGTCCGTGCCTCCAGTTTCAGGTAAGTCTCTTCCAAAGCACCCGTGGCGGGCGCGAAGGAGATGACCCCGACATCGGCCAGCACCAGTTCCCTAAGGAGGCGCGCGGCGTCGTCATCGTTGAGCAGCATCAGGCTGATGGTGGCACGACGGTTGTTCTCCTGCCGGAATACCAGGCCCAGTCCGTTCAGTTTGGCCACCAGTCCGGGACCGTTCACCGCCGATACCGCGTACCTGCGTCCGCCCGCCACAGCATCGGCAGTTGTTTGTTGGCTCAGCGTCCGCCCCCGGTTGACGAAGACTGCGCCGTCGGCGATCTCATCCAGCTCGCTGAGGACGTGGGAGGAAACCACCACGGCCTTCCCATCAGACGCCAGGCCCCGAAGCATCGCCCGCAGTTCCAGTCGTGAGCCCGGATCAAGTCCTGAGGCAGGCTCATCCAGCAGCAGCACGCTGGGATCATGGATGAGAGCGCGCCCCAGGCTGAGCCGCTGCTGCTGGCCGCGGGACAGCACACGGGCGGGCTGGTCTGCCAGATCGGCGAGCCGCACCGTGGCAAGCATCGCGTTGACCCGTTCGGGAATCTGCACAGCCGGAAGCCGGTAGAAACGGGCCATCTGCGTCAAAATCTCCCGGGCTGTCAACGACTCCCATATGCCCAGGGTGTCCGGCATCCAGCCAATCTTCTGCCTGACGGCAGCGTGGTGGTGCTGCGGGTCCAGGCCGTCCACCGTGATGGTCCCGGAGTCCGGGGCCAGCAACGACGCCAGCATCAGCAGCAGGGTGGTTTTCCCGGCGCCATTTGGCCCGATCAGGGCGGTGACCTGCCCGGCAGGGGCTGCGAGGTCCATATGGTCGACGGCAAGCACCGCGCCAAAGGAACGGCGCACCGCCGTCGCCCGTATTCCTGACTGTTCCGGAGCCGGCCCTGAAGTGGGCACCCCCGTTGTTCCTGACTCTGCGGTCATTTGTTCTGCACCTGTTTCCCCCAAGATCCGACGTGCATACTGGCTATGCGTCAGCCTACGCTGCGGAAGCATGCCGGTACAGCACGCCCTTGGCCTCCACGCAGGAGCACAGCACCAGCGCCGTGCTCCTGCTGAGCACCCGCAGGAGTAAGGAATCCGCCCTCACACTCGGGACAATGATGCAGTTTTCAGTCACAATTCAACGCCCGGGGAGGGGCGGCGATAAACTGGCTTCATCAGTACGCTGCTCGGCCGTGAGGCCTTCCGGCTCCAAGACTGTCCAGAAATCCGATAGATCCATTGAAGGTACGCGCATGAGCACGCCCACTACCGAAGTGCACTCCGAGCCCCTGCCCGGGACGCGGCCCGCCAGGAACGGCGCCACCAAGCAGCTTCTGGTCCAGAAGTTCGGCGGCTCTTCGGTTTCCGACGCCGAAGGCATTAAGCGTGTGGCCCGCCGCGTTGTGGACGCCCGGAACGCGGGCAACGAGGTAGTGGTGGTGGTCTCCGCCATGGGCGACACCACCGACGAACTCCTGGACCTCGCCGCGCAGGTCACTGACTCCGCACCCGCCCGTGAGATGGACATGCTGCTCTCCGCCGGTGAACGCATCTCCATGGCGCTGCTCGCCATGGCCATCAACAAGTACGGCGCTACCGCACAGTCCTTCACCGGTTCCCAGGCCGGCATGATCACCGATGGCATCCACGGCAAGGCCAGGATTATCGACGTCGATCCACACCGGATCCGTACGTCACTGGACAAGGGGCACATCGCCATTGTGGCCGGTTTCCAAGGCATGAGCCGCAGTACGAACGAAATCACCACGCTGGGCCGCGGCGGCTCGGACACAACAGCGGTGGCGCTTGCCGCAGCACTGGAAGCGGACGTCTGCGAGATCTACACCGACGTCGACGGCATCTATACCGCCGATCCGCGTGTGGTGGCGTCGGCCAAGAAGATTGACACCATTTCCAGCGAGGAAATGCTGGAACTGGCGGCGTCAGGGGCCAAAATCCTGCACCTGCGCTGCGTGGAATACGCCCGCCGCTTCGGAGTGCCGCTGCACGTCCGTTCGTCCTTCAGCCAGAACGAAGGCACCTGGGTCCTGCCCGGCGCCGACGACAAGATCACCATTCAAGAGGGAGTTGCCTTGGAGCAGCCAATCATCTCCGGCGTTGCACATGACCGTTCCGAAGCGAAGGTCACCGTAGTGGGGGTGCCGGACATCCCCGGCAAGGCAGCGGCAATTTTCCAGGTCATTGCTGACGCCCACTCAAATATCGACATGATCGTGCAGAACGTGTCTACCCACGGAACCGGCCGCACCGACATCTCCTTCACGCTGCCCATCATCGAAGGAGCGGACGCACTGGCTGCGCTGCGGGCAGCCCAGCCGGAAATCGGCTTTGAGAGCATTGAATATAACGAAAAGATCGGCAAACTGTCCCTGATCGGCGCTGGAATGCGCTCGCACCCGGGCGTCTCCGCCACGTTCTTTAAGGCGCTCTCGGCCGCCGGCATCAACATCAACATGATCTCGACCTCTGAGATCCGGATCTCTGTTGTAACGCATGCCGATCTGCTGGACGACGCAGTGCGCGCCATCCACAAGGCGTTCGACCTGGACAGCGAGCAGGAAGCCACCGTCTACGGCGGTACCGGCCGCTAACGCCTGCTAGCGCAGGGACCGGTCTTCCGGGTCGCGCGGCACGAGGTAAGTGGTTCCGTCAGCCCGGCGGACGGTCTCAAACTGGTCTGCGGCCGCCCGCCTCTGGGCGTCGAGGAGTTCACGGTTCTCTTCAGTCATCGCGTGATAAAGGTCCGTACGGGTAGCGGGACCAAAGAACATCCGCAACCTTCCCGTCAACCGCATGAACCGTTGGGCACGGTTTTCCTTTTCCACGTGTGAACTCCTCATCAGATTCGATCCAGCTCTTACAGTGTAGCCTAATAGTTAATGCACTAATGATTAGTGCGAGCAGTTTCCAGAGTCTAACCAAAGGAATGAGCGCCATGGCAGTCACCGCAGCCGCATCGGATGACCTACGGTTGGAGCACCAACTGTGTTTCGCTCTGACGGTTGCTTCCCGCAGCGTGGTGGGGGCTTATAAGCCCGTCCTGGAAGAACTGGGCCTGACCCACCCCCAGTACCTGGTGATGCTGTGCCTTTGGGAAGAAAGTCCCCGGACGGTACGGAATATCAGCGAAGCACTCGCACAGGACCCGGCCACCATCTCCCCGCTCCTACGGCGGCTTGAGTCCGCGGGATTTATCACCCGGCGGCGGGTGGACGGCAACGAACGGGCACTTGCCGTGGAACTCACCCCCAGCGGCACCGCACTGCGCGACAAAGCCCTCGCGGTCCCCGGGACCATGATGGAACGGTTAGGCCTCACCCGCGATCAGGTAACTGAGCTGCATTCCTCCATGATGGCCCTTATCGCTGCCACCTCCCGCTGAAGATCCTGGCGTCAGGGCGGTAGAATGGCCACGACTCAGGAGGAACGGACCATGCGCAAGATACTCCTCCCGGTGATGGCCGTCGCCGTCGCAGTTCTTGTTGCGTTTCTGTCCGCTTGCTCCACCGGCAACCAGCCCGCCGCACCCACAGAATCAGCCACTGACATGCCTTCCGAATCCCCAGCTTCCACTACACCGCCCGACGACGCTTCAACCGCTCCGACACCGGCACCCGCTGCACCTACGGACGTCCCGTCCGGTCCGGGCAGCGCGGAACTCTCGATCGTCGTTGAACCGGGCGAGGGCGCCGCGCCCCTCCACTACACGCTGGTGTGCGAATCAGGCACGGCCGCTGCGGAAAGCTCGCATCCCAATGCCCAGGCCGCCTGTGCTGCGCTGACGACCAACCCCGGGATGCTCCACCGCAAGCCGGACCCCAACCGGATCTGTACTGAACAATATGGCGGTCCGCAAACAGCCACGGTGACCGGCGCAGTGGACGGCATTCCCGTTGCGGCCACCTTCTCACGGACTGACGGTTGCGAAATCAGCGCCTGGGACGCTGCGAAGGACCTGCTGGGCGCCGATGGTGGATCAGTTTAGGACGCTCGCGGCCGAGGAGTGGCAGGCACAGGAAGCGGCCCATCAGGTCCGCGTCCGCCGCTATGCTGATCCCTACCTTGCCCGCCGCTCGGCCGGCCGCAAGCACCCGGTGGAGGACTTCCTTTTCACCTATTACACGCAGAAGCCAGGGCAGCTGCTGCGTTGGCACCCGGGCGTCGGCGTGGTTCTCACCGGCGCGGCCGCGGCTCAACGTTCCGGCTGGAAACACTACAAAATGCTCGACGCCGGCCAGCTCGCGGACGCCGGACTCCGACCTGGCACGGTGGCGGTCACGGTGGACAGGGATTCGTTCCTTACTGACAGGAGCGAGGCGGTCCGTTTTGCAGACATCATTCTGCGCGGCACGGCGGCCCGTCCCGCCAACTTCAGCTGCTTCGGCCTGCACGAGTGGGCCATGGTGTACCGGCAGGACAAGTTTGAACTGCGCCACGAGTATCTGAAGCTCCGGCTGGGCGGAACTGGAACAGACCGTGTAGTGGAAGAGAACCGGATCCGCTGCTCGCACTTTGACGCGTTCCGTTTCTACACTCCGGATGCGGTCCCGCTCAATGGGCTCAAGCCCACCCGTGAGAACCAGCGGCACCTGGAGCAGCCGGGCTGCCTGCACGCGAACATGGACCTGTACAAATGGGCGTACAAGCTGACCCCCGCGCTTTCAAGCGATCTGGTGATGGATTGCTTCGAGTTGTCATGGCGGGTGCGTGCCATGGATATGCAGGCCTCGCCCTACGATCTCGAGGCCTGGGGCTACCCGCCCATCCGGATTGAAACTCCGGACGGAAAGGCGGCATATGTGGAGCACCAACGGGCCTTTGCAGCCGAAGCCGACGTGCTGCGGCAGCGCCTTGCCGATGCTTTGACTGGGTTGCACATACCCCGCTCCCAGCCGTGACTTTTGGCTGCCCGCCGAGCCCGTCCATCGCCTGCGTACCGTGTTAAGCGCCGGAGGCCGCCGGACCAGATATGGTCCGGTGGCCTCCGGTTGATGCTTGCCGTTGGCAGATCCAGCTGAGTTTTGCTTCCCGGCTAGATTCCCAGGTCCACGGTGCCCGTCGTTTCGGGCAGTTCCTGCTTCTTCTTTTCCTTCTTCACCTTGTCCTGCTGCTCAGGAGTGGCCCCTGCCGCCTCGTCACCGGGAACGCTGGCTGCGCCACCGGGTGCAACCAGCACCGAAACAAATGTTGCAGTGCTGGACCCTTCGTAACTGACGCGGCCGATGTAGGAACCCTCAGCTAGGTTGGTCCAGTTGAGGGTCAGGGCTCCAGTCGTGCCGTTCTTGAGCTTGAGCGGGTTGGGCGAAACGAAAGCGTTTCCAACGTTCGCACCCAGTACCGCGGCGTCCATCGAGGCCTTGGTGGCTTGGCCGTTCGGGCTCGAGTACAGGTTGACGTACATCTTGTACACGCCGGCCCGCGGGTTGGGAACGGAAACCGATTCGCTGGCGGACGCTGTCTGTGCCAGCAGCGAACGGCCCGTGGGGTCCACAACAACCAGGTCAAAGTCCGCTGCGTCGTCAGACGAGAAGACGGAGAACTTGGCCAGCGGCGAGCCTGCCTGAACCGTCACTTCCTTCACAGCGTTCGAGGCATCGCCTGCCATGGCCAGCGGGCCGGGAACAAGCTCGATCGCGGTGGAATCAGCCTTGGACAGCCCATCCAGGGTGATGTTGACCGGTGAATTGGTGCCGGAAACCACCGGGATCTGGCCTGAACCGGTACTGCCCTGGGAAGTGAAGGCGATGTTCGACGGCGCCGTGACAGCCTGCGGCCGGACGGCGATGGGCGAGGCAACAGTCTTGCCGGCGCCCTGCCACACCAGATTGCCCATGGCGAACTGGCCAAGCGCAGCACCGTTGTTCTCAAACTTCACTTTGAAGGTGCGCGTCTGGCCCACTGCGTCGAAGTTGAGAACCGATGGCGTCACCTTCACGCTGACTCCGGGAACGTTTGCCTGAACACGGTACAGGCCAGGAGTCAGGGCGGTAACAGTCCTGGTCACTTCAGTTTTGCCGGTGAGGGCTCCGAGGGCGAAGGACGCAACGTTCATGTCCTTGGCAGCGGTGCTGCCCAGTCCCGGGATGCCCAGGTCCAGTCCGGTACCTTGGATGTACTTCAGGTAGTCCTCCTGGTTGGCATCGTAGACCAGGCCCGGATCCAGAACATCAGTCACGGCAACCTGTCCGGCACCAGTGGCAAAGACGTCACCGTTACGGCTGCCGTCCGCGTTTACCAGGTCCGTCGCGGTGGTCATCATGGCCGATTTGATGGTGGCCGGGGACCACGTGGGGTTCTTGGCCAGGACCAGCGCGCCAAAGCCCGCCACGTGCGGAGCAGCCATGGACGTGCCGGACATCATTCCGAAATCCTCGCCACCGCTGGCAACCTGTGAAACGCCGGCCAGCACTGCCACGCCGGGAGCTGTTACGTCCGGCTTCAGCAGGTCTGATCCCGAGGCCAGCAGGGGGCCGCGGGAGGAGAATCCGGCCACCTGCGGTTGGGGTGCCTTGGGCAGTCCGGTGGTGTCGGTGTTGGCCAGGGAAGCTTTGATCTCCGGGTTGGCTGTGACCTTGGCTTTGATCTCGTCCGTAGCAGGAGGGTTGACGTGGACGGTGGGAACAGCATGCACGTCAACATCCTCGGAGGAGGGTGTGACGTTCACCAGGATCATGCCTACACCTCCGGCACGCTTGACTTCGGTGCTCTTGACCACACGGTCGATCACGCCACGGTCGCAGACAACAATCTTCCCGGCAACCTTGGCCGGATCCAATGTGTTGGGCCCGCACAGTGCCGGGTTGGCGCCACCTGCTGCGGCAGCCGCCGTCGCCAGGATCACGTTGGTGGCCGGGAGCGGCTCAGCCATCAGGCTGGCGCCGCGGTACTTGGTGCCGTCCTCGAATTCAATGGTGCCCTGCAGTTCGCTGGAGAACGACGACGCCCCCACGGTCGTCAGCCACGGCGCACCGTGGTTGACGGTACTGGCGGTCGGTCCTGAGTTTCCGGCGGAAGCGGACACAAAGACGCCGGCTGATGCTGCAGAGAGGAAAGCCAGCGCTACCGGATCCGTGGTGGACGTGGTGCTGCCGGAAATGGAGTAGTTCAGCACGTCTACGCCGTCCAGGATTGCCTGGTTGATGGCGGCAACGGAGGCGGAGCTGTAGCAGCCGCCGGTGTTGGGGTCTGTGTCTTCCCAGCAGACCTTGTAGACGGACAGCTTGGCCGCCGGGGCCACACCGCCGGTGACGCCCATGTCACGGCCGCCGAGGGTGGCCTCGATGTTGGCGTTGCCGACCGCCGTGCTGGCGGTGTGGGTTCCGTGGCTGCCTACATCCACGGGAGAAATGACCTCTTGGGGAGCACGGTTTCCGGGCGGCGTGTAGCGCAGGAAATCATCGGCAAAGTAGCGCGCACTCAGGACTTTGGAGTTGCAGGCGCTACCGTCGAAACTTGCTCCAGTACCAACTCCCGGCTGGCATTCACCCAGGAAAGTGTCGCCGTCGGCCTTCAGCATGGCGATCTTGCCATCTTCAGTCCGGTAGGGCACACCCACCTGCGGTTCACCGGTAAGTGGCTGGACGTCCACGCCTGCGAAGAACGGGTTTTCCGGAGCGTATCCGGAATCGATCACGCCCACCACAACACCCTTGC
Source organism: Pseudarthrobacter sp. MDT1-40-2 (assembly GCF_059383595.1). Taxonomy (NCBI): domain Bacteria; kingdom Bacillati; phylum Actinomycetota; class Actinomycetes; order Micrococcales; family Micrococcaceae; genus Pseudarthrobacter; species Pseudarthrobacter sp. MDT1-40-2. The sequence continues at coordinate 100,934 of NZ_JBWZCL010000002.1, forward strand.
CGGCGTTCTCCGTGCCACCAAAAACAGTGTTCCAGGAGCCATCGGCACCGCTGAGCTTGAGGAAATCGGTGGTGGAATAGTCCGGCGCATGCTCCGTGTCCGGCGACACGGTCAGTACCGCTGGATCCTTCGCGAGTTGCACGGCCTGCTGGGCGGTGAGGTCCGCAGTAAAGCCATTGAGGGCGGCCGTGAAGGTGTTCTTGATCTGGACATCTTCCGCGGCGGCAACGCGCTGCTGTTCGGCCTCAAGGTGCGCCTGGTACTGCTTCACCTCAGGCCGGTTTGCGTCCAGCTTGCGGCCCCGCTCCGGTTTGGTTGCCCCCAGACCGGGCGTCCCGCCCTCGTAGGTTGCGGCAGGCTTCTCGGCCAGCACCACAATGTACCGGCCGTCGGGGTAGCTGTCCGGATCGGGATTTTTCTGCTGAACGGCGGCGGGCTGGTCCGCCAATGGCGCCGCGGTGGCGGGCATGATGGCGACGGATGTAAATAGCAAAGGCAAACCGATGGACAATGCGGCAGCTTTGCGGACCCTCTGGCTTCCAAGGAAGCTCTTTCCTGCTGGTTTCACGAGTGGTGTGTACCTTTCCAATGGAACGGTCCCGGCATCGTGGCCGGGAACATTAGCTGGATTTGCGCAGGATTGACAGGTTGTGACAACCGGCTCGACCAGCGTTTCCCACAGTACAGATTGAGAGTCGAATATGACATAGCCCACAACAAAGTTGTCTTGCTTGTCATGCAAATTTACTTGATCTTTACACAGAGGGGAGCCGTCGGCCGTGGAGGAAGCATGCTACGCGAAGGCGCACAGACCGGCTGCGAACCTGGCCTGCGCCGCGCTGGCTTGGCCCGGAGTCCTACTGGCGCGGGGTACGAACCACTTCGCTGATCCACTGACGGGTTTTGTCATCGATGTCACCGGTGACCCGGGTTTCCCTCGCTGCCCGGTCTGCCTGGATCTTTTGCCACACCATCCGTCCCAGGCCGGCAAAGACAGCAGCAGCCATCATGGGCAAAAGGAGGGACTTCGGATTCGCAGCCATGCGGCCATCCTAGATCAGCGGCCCCCAGCCGAACAGGGCAGTCAGGAAACGAAACCCATACCCGGACAAGCGAAGGCCCGGGACTGGCCCTTCCGTCCCGGACGGCGGCCGGAGACACGGGAACGTCAGAGTCCAGGCAGCGGAAATGGCCACGCCTTACTGGCCGGTAAACCCTTCAAACCCAATCGAGACGGCCGAAGCCTCCGGGGCCGGTAGAATAGAGTAGCAAGCTCGCGGAGCGTCCGTTCATTTCTGTTGTTGATCCCCTACCGGGTCGCCAGGCCACGGCGTGAGACGGCACTACTCCGCTGGGCTGCACTGCGCCCTTACCCAATGCTCACGCACAGGAGTTGCCGGATGCCCCGGATCGTTGTTGACGTCATGCCCAAGCCCGAGATTCTGGACCCGCAGGGGAAGGCCATCGTGGGTGCACTCCCCCGGCTGGGCTTCACTGCATTTAGTTCTGTCCGCCAGGGCAAGCGCTTCGAACTGACGGTCGACGGCGAGGTGACGGAGGAAATCCTGGCCCAGGCCCGCGACGCCGCCGAGACCCTGCTGTCCAACCCGGTGATCGAAGACGTCGTGAACGTCGAGGTCGTTGGAGCCTGACATGACTGAACTTCCCCTGATCGGCGGGGCTCCGGCTGCCGCGGACATGTTCGACGGCGGCGCACTCGCCGGTGCCAAAATCGGCGTCATCACCTTCCCCGGCACACTTGACGATCGCGACGCTGCCCGCGCTGTCCGCCGCGCTGGAGGCACGGCCGTTCAGCTCTGGCACGCCGACGCCGAACTTGGTGACGTCGACGCCGTCATCATCCCTGGCGGCTTTTCCTACGGCGACTACCTGCGGGCGGGCGCCATCGCCCGGTTCGCCCCCCTGATGGGCAAGGTCATTGACGCTGCAAACTCGGACGCCAAGCTGCCCGTCCTGGGTATTTGCAACGGCTTCCAGATCCTTACCGAGTCCCACCTCCTTCCCGGTTCCATGATCAAGAACGATCACCTGAAATTCCTGTGCCGCGATCAGGTCCTGCGTGTTGAAAACAACAACACCGACTGGACCCTCGACTACGGCCAGGGCCAGGAAATCACCATCCCCCTGAAGAACCAGGACGGCCAGTACCTCGCCGACGAAAAAACCCTCGATGCCCTTGAAGCTGAAGGTCGCGTGGTGTTCCGCTACGTGGGCTTCAACCCGAACGGCTCCCGCCGGGACATCGCCGGAATCTCCAACGCCGCCGGCAACGTGGTGGGCCTGATGCCCCACCCCGAACACGCCATCGAACCTGGCTTTGGCCCCGAATCTGTTGGGTCCGGCTCCGCCGGAGTCGGTGGATCCGACGTCGATGGCCTCGGCTTTTTCACCTCCGTATTGACCAAGATCGTGGGAGGCGCCAAGTGACCACCTCAGCTGAAACCATCGGCAAGAAGTTCAACATCGACACCGTCGAAAACGCTGCCAAGACCCCGGACACCGATCTCCCCTGGGCCGAACTCGGCCTGAAGCAGAACGAGTTCGACGAGGTTGTCAAGGTCCTGGGCCGCCGCCCCACCGCGGCTGAACTTGCCATGTACTCGGTGATGTGGAGCGAGCACTGCTCCTACAAGTCTTCCAAGAACCATCTTCGCCAGTTCGGCGAGAAGGTCACCGAGGAAATGAAGAAGGACATGCTGGTAGGCATCGGCGAAAACGCCGGCGTGACCAACCTCGGGGACGGCTGGGCCGTAACCTTCAAGATTGAATCCCACAACTCGCCGTCGTTCGTTGAGCCCTACCAGGGCGCAGCCACCGGCATCGGCGGAATCGTCCGCGACATCATCTCCATGGGCGCCCGCCCCGTTGCCGTGATGGATCCGCTGCGCTTCGGCGCGATCGACCACCCGGACACGGCCCGCGTCATGCACGGAGCGGTTGCCGGCATCGGCGGTTACGGGAACTCCCTGGGCCTGCCCAACATCGGCGGCGAAATGGTCTTCGACTCCGTCTACCAGGGCAACCCGCTGGTTAACGCGCTGGCTGTGGGCGTCATGCGCCACGAGGACATCCGCCTCGCGAACGCGTCCGGCAAGGGCAACAAGGTGGTCCTGTTCGGTGCACGCACCGGCGGCGATGGAATCGGCGGCGCCTCGGTGCTGGCTTCGGAGTCCTTCGATGACACCAAGCCGTCCAAGCGCCCGGCCGTCCAGGTGGGCGATCCGTTCGCCGAGAAGGTCCTGATCGAGTGCTGCCTGGAGCTGTTCAAGGGCTCGCTGGTGGAAGGCATCCAGGATCTCGGCGCTGCAGGCATCTCCTGCGCCACGTCGGAGCTCGCGTCCAACGGTGACGGCGGAATGGAAGTTGAGCTGACCTCGGTCCTGCTCCGCGATCCCACGCTGACCCCCGGTGAGATCCTGATGTCCGAGTCGCAGGAACGCATGATGGCCGTGGTCACCCCGGAGAACATCGAAGCCTTCGAAGCCGTGATGGACAAGTGGGCCGTGGAATACTCGTGGCTGGGTGAGGTCACCGATACCGGCCGCCTCATCATCACGTGGGAAGGCGAAGTCATTGTCGACGTCGACCCGCGCACTGTTGCCCACGACGGCCCGGTCTACGACCGGCCGTATGCCCGTCCGCAATGGCAGGACTCCGTGCAGGCGGATTCCTTCACCGGTTCCGTACAGGACGCCAGCCGTCCCGCCGCTCCGGCTGAACTGGCTGCAGCAGTCACTGAGCTGGTGGCGTCGCCGAACATGTGCAGCAAGTCCTGGATCACGGACCAGTACGACCGCTACGTTGGCGGCAACACCTCCATGGCGTTCCCCGATGACGCCGGTGTGGTCCGGGTTGACGAGGAAACCGGACTGGGCGTTGCTTTGGCAACTGACGCCAACGGCCGCTACACCTACCTGGATCCGTACCACGGCGCGCAGTTGGCCCTGGCGGAGGCCTACCGTAACGTGGCCACTTCCGGTGCCGTGCCCATGGCTGTCAGCGACTGCCTGAACTTCGGCTCCCCCGAGGATCCGGACGTGATGTGGCAGCTGGCCGAGGCTATCCGCGGCCTGTCCGATGCCTGCATGGAACTGGGCATCCCGGTTACCGGCGGCAACGTCTCGCTGTACAACCAGACCGGCACCACGCCCATCCACCCCTCCCCCGTGGTGGCAGTCCTGGGCAAGCTTGACGACGTCGCCCGCCGCACGCCGTCGGGTTGGCGGGAAGACGGCCAGGCCATCTACCTCCTGGGCACCACGGCCAATGAGCTGGACGGCTCGGAGTGGGCGAACATGCGCGGTCACCTGGGTGGGTTGCCGCCCAAGGTTGACCTTGGCGTCGAACGTTCCCTGGGCGAGATCCTGATCAACGCCTCACGCGACGGCATGATCGACTCCGCGCACGACCTCTCCGAAGGCGGCCTGGCGGCTGCCCTCGTGGAATCCTCGCTGCGTTATGGTGTGGGTGCCCGGATCGCCCTGCAGGACGTCATGGACCGCGATGGCGTGGACCTGTTCACAGCGCTCTTCTCCGAGACCCAGGGACGTGCCATTGTTGGCGTCCCGCGCTCGGAGGAGGTCCGCTTCAACGACATGTGCACCGCCCGCGGCTTCGCTTACACCCGGATCGGCGTTGTCGATGCTGAGAGCGGCGAACTCGCCATCAACGGCGTAGATCCGCTGTCCCTGAACGCGCTGCGTGAAGCCCACGAGGGAACGCTGCCGAAGTACTTCGGCTAAACGCACCGACCAGAGATCCGCGGTGGTTCCGGCTTGTCCGGGACCACCGCGGATTTCTTTTGACGTCGGTGCCCCGGTGCCTAGTGGTCCTCGCTGCGGAGGTCCCGGCGTCGAACGCTGAGCAGTTCTATTTCCGGACGGGAAGCCACCAAACGCTCGACGGCGTCAAGCACCTCGACCAGATGGCTGCGGTCTGCTGCCACCAGGCCAATGCCCAGGACAGTCCGGCGGTGCTGCTCATGAAGATCCGCCTCGACGGCGGAAACGTCGTACCGGCGCCTTAATTCGGCCAGGATGGGCCGCACTACCGACCGTTTTTCCTTCAGGCTGTGAACATCACCCAGCAGGACATCGCATTCGATCCATCCAATCCACATCTACCCAGTCTTGCACTTCTACTTCAGGGTGCCCTGGGACACCGAACCCTGCAGTTGGCGCTGGAAGATGATGTAGACGATCAGCACCGGGACCACCGTGACCGTAACGGCGGCAAAAAGCGCTCCGAAGTCCACGGCGTAGCCCATCTGCCCCGCGAAGGCCGCGAGCTCCTGTGACAGCACACGCGGACCGGCAGCGTTGATGGCTACCGGAATCAGGAACTGGTTCCACAGGCCCAGGAAGTTGAAGATGGCCACCGAGGCCAGCCCCGGTTTGGCCATCGGCAGCATGACCTGGAAGAACGTCCGCCACTCGCCTGCTCCGTCAAGTGCGGCCGCCTCGGTGATTTCATGAGGCAAAGACTTAAAGAAGGCGAAGAGGAAGAACACCGTGAACGGCAGCGCAAAGCCGACGTAGACCAGGATCAGCCCCGGCAAGGTGTTCAAAAGGCCCATGTTCCTCAGGACAAAGAACAACGGCACCATGGCGAGGAAAATCGGAAAGGTGAGCCCGGCGAGCATCAGGTAGTAGATCAGCGTGCTGCCCGGGAAGGTATACCGGGCCAGTACGTAGGCGCACATGGCGCCCAGGACCATGACGATCACCAGTGCCGTAGCCACCACCACGACCGAGTTCAGGAAGGCACTCCCGATGCCCGCCTCGCTCCAGGCCTTAAAGTAGTTATCCAGGTTCCACTGACCCGGAAGGGCAAATGGTGACGCAAAGATCTCGCTGGAGGTCTTGAAAGAGGACATCACGGTCCACAGGAGGGGAAGGATAACGATGAGCGTCCAGATGGTCAGTGCCGTATGCGATACCGCTCCCACCACTTTGTCTCCGGTTGTGGTTGCGGGAGTCCGTGGCTGGAAGTGCAGTGACTTCATTTGAGGAGCTGAGATTTTTGTTGTCATTACATGCTCACGTCCTTATCGCCGCCGGTGAGCCGGTTAACCAGGAACACCAGTCCGGAGAAGACAAGCGTGGCGACTGCAAGGACAACGCCCATGGCGCTGGCCAGACCAAATTGTCCCTTGCTGAAAGCGGTAAAAAACAACTGCTGTGCCATGACCAGTGTGGAGTTGTCCGGACCACCGCCGGAATTCAGGGCTGCCATGTAGACGAAGGCATCCAGCGCCAGGATGCCCATGTAGATGTAAGCGGTCTGGATGTTGTCACGGATCAAGGGGATGGTGATGGACAATGCGGTGCGGAGACGTCCGGCGCCGTCGATTCTGGCCGCTTCGAAAAGCTCGGCAGGGATGCCCTTGATGCCGGCAACGAACAGGACCATGTAGAAGCCTACAAAGCCCCAGACGATCACGAACATGGTGGCCGCCATGGCGGTGTTCTTGTCACCCAGCCAGGCAAAGTCCTTGTACTGGTCAAATCCCAGTCCGGTGAGCATGCCGTTCAGCAAGCCTCCGGAGGGGTCATAGATCTGGCCCCACATAATGCCGATGGCGATGGCGGGAATCGTATACGGGAAGAAGGACACAACACGGTAAAAACTGGAATTGCGCAGTCCCTTGATCTGGCCTTTGCTGCTTCCGCCTACTGTCACCAGGGATGCCAGCACCAGGCTCAGGATGATGGTGATAATCGGGAGGAAGATGACCAGGAGAATGTTGTTCCCCATGGCCTTCATGAAGATGTCGTCGGTGAAGATCCTCGTGTAGTTCTCCAGGCCGATGAAGTTCTGGGTGGGTGAAAAACCCGACCAGTCCGTCAACGAGTAGCTGAAGGCCTGAACAAAGGGCCAAATCACGAACAACAGGTAGATCGCCAGCGGCAGTCCGAGGAAGACTGCGAAGAAACTGACTCTGTCCCACGTCAACGGCTTGCGCCGCCGCTTCACGAACGTCGGAGCGGTAACCGGAACGGCGACGGCGGTCAGGCCGTCGTCGTTCCGGCCCTGCTGGGTTTTCACTGCTGTCACTTCACTTCGATCTTCTTGACCGAGCTGTCGTTACGGACCTTGTCCGTGATGTTTTGCAGCCCCGCGGTCAGCGTCGCGACGTCGGACTTGCCGTCGAGGAACGTGTTCCAGACCACCAGCTGGTCCTTGTTGGTGCCGTACAGGTCGATGAAATTCCAGGTGTAGATATTCTCGCCGGCTGCATCAAGCAGCTTGGTCTGCGAGACCAGGGCTGTGGATCCGAAGCCATCGGCCGGAACGGTGTCCTTGACGATGGTCGGGGCCAGCTTGGACTTGGCGAAGTTGGTGGCGGCTTCCTTCGAGAGCATGACGCGCAGCAACTCTTTGCCGCCGGCTGCATTCTTGCCCTGGGACGGAACGATGAAAGGTTCACCTGCCGCGCTGTGCAGTGCCTCGTAAGGAAGCGCAGAATCAGCGGTGACAGACGGGACAGGCACCCCGGTCATATCGAAGCCGGCCTTGGTTTGGTCCTTCATTTCATTTTCAATCCAGGAGCCGGACGGGTAGAACAGGGCTTCCTGTGCATTGCTCCACTGCGCCTGTGCAGCGGTGAACTGGGTGCCTGAGCCGCCGGGCTTGAAGAAACCGGCCTTGATGATTTTGTCCAGGGCGGTGAAGACCGACTGGACGGCGGGGTGTGACCAGCAGTCGGCCGTGAGGTTCTCCAGGCCGAGGCGCACTTCGTCGCCACCTTCCTTGACAGCGGAGGCAATCGCCATCTCCTGGTAATACGTGGCTGCCTCCTTGCCCCACAGGAACAGGTACTTGCCCTTGGCCTTGGCCTCCTCGCCAAGCGCGAACATCTCGTCCCAGGTCTTGGGCACCGACCAGCCGTTTTCCTTGAACAGCGAATCCGAATACCACATGGCGTAAACGGTCAGCACGTAGTTCAGTGCTGCCAGTTTGCCCTCGAAGGTGCCCGGAGCAAGGACGCCGCCGTAGAGCGTGTCCTTGATGACGGTTCCCTCAAGGTTCTTGGCTTCGACCACGCTGGTGAGGTCTTCGAGCTGGGCAAGTACGGTGCTGAAGCCGATGGCCTTCGCACCGGAGTTGTCGATGAGGTCCGGCGGGTTGCCACCGACGAAGCGAGGCTGGAGTTCCTGGGCAATATCTGTGGAGGGGGCAATCTTGGCGGTGGACCCCTCGTGGACCTTCTCGAACGTCTTGCCGGCAAACTCAACGTAGTCAATTCCGTAGCCGCCCTTGAAGATGACAGCGTCAACCGTGGAGTTGTCCGCCATGCCGAAGGGGTTGGTGTCGGAGACGGCACCTGTAGCTACCGGGCCGGTAGCACCTCCCCCACCGGCGGCACAGGAGGCCAGGGCACCACCCATCGGAACGAGGACTGCTGCTGCCAGTGCCCCACGGATAAATCCCCGCCGTGCGAGTGGCCGATTCTCAATCTTCATCTCTTACCCTCCAGTGACTCCTGATGCGACCCCCTGAACGGATAAGTTCCGGGACATCGACGGCCAATCCGGTCCGTCCTGTGTGACATATTTCACCACTAGTGCTCGGAAATCAATATTTGGTGGCACTTTTAATCAGAAAGAATCATTTCGGTAACGCACGCCGGTATTTCGGAACGTCAGGGCGCTTTTCCATCACTTTCGCTTTCCTGGCCTCTTCCGCACTGGGAGATTGATCGGGCGGCCAGCTCAACCTGGGCAGGAGTGCCTGTCCGGTCTGCCCACTGTTCGGCCAGCTGGAACTCGACCATGGCTTCCGTTCTCCTGCCAGCGTCCAGCAACAGCTGGCCCAGGTTCTGGTGCAACGTCACCATCCAGCGTCTGGCAACGGGAACATGAGCCGTGGACGCATACTCAAGGGCACTGCGCATCCAGGCCTCGGCATGGCCGGAGTCTGCGGTGGCCAGCAGGTGAAGCGCCTCCACCGCAAGGTAATCCTCGCCCAGGTGGTCGGCCAGTTCGGCAGCCTGTTCCAGCAGAGGAGCAGCCATGGCCGCATGCCCGCTTTCTGCCAGGAGCCGGCCCCGTTCCACCAGGATTCGAACGCCGACGGTAGGTTCTTCCAAGTCATCAATTGAATCCAGCAGGGCATCGGCTTCCTCATAACGGCCCTGAAGGCCCACGGCGCGTCCGAGCTGGGTGGCAAGTTCTGCACGTTCATCTACGTCGTAACCGCCATTGGTGATGGCGTCCAGGAACCGGGATTCGGATTCCTTTGGGTCGGATACGTTCCAGAGTTGGTCAAGGGTGTGTTGGTTCAGCATGGGAGGCTCCTCATCAGCTGTCACCGGCGGCCAGGTCGTTTGCCCTCTCAATGTAGCGGCCCGCCCTCTTTAGGTGCCATCGGCAAGCCGCGCCCAACCCAATTGCTCCTGCTGCTTGCGGCTTAGTGAGGCCACCACCAGGTCGTAGGAGTCCTCGATCATGTCCCGGACCATGTCGTCCGGCAAGGCACCGTCCAGCCGGACGCCATTCCAGTGCACCTTGTTCAGGTGGTACGCCCCGACGATTTCCGGGTGGGCTGCGCGCAGCTGCACAGCCAGGGTCGGATCGCATTTCAGGCTTACAGAAAGTGCCGCTGGCTCCAGCCCGGAGATCGCAAAGATCTTTGCCTCCTGCCGCGCGCCGCCGCTCACGGCCGCCCGCACTTTGAAGACGGACATGTCGGGCCCGAAGGGAAAATCTTCGAAGGTACCGGGAAAAGAGAGGCATGTTTTCCTGAGTTGCGTGGCGTCCATGCAGCGAGCCTACAAAGCCTGTGTGCGCGGTGCTAGCCTGCGGTAATGGAGACTATTCCAGTTCTGGACTTCAGCACTGCCAAGCTGCCGGACGGTTCGTTCAACCCCGAGTTCATCGATCAGCTACGGGATGCCACCCACCGCGTGGGTTTCTTCCAACTGACCGGCTACGGAGCGGCTCCGGGGCAGCCGGAGCACCTTTTCGACGTCATTAGACGGTTCTTCGCATTGCCCCTCGAAGAGCGGATGAAGCTGGACAACCGGCTGTCACCGCATTTCCGTGGGTACACAAGGATGGGCACGGAGGTGACCCAGGGCCGCGCGGACGCCCGTGAACAGATCGATTACTCGCCAGAACGGGAGCCGGTTCGGGATTACCCTGAGGACCAGCCGTTCTGGCTGCTTCAGGGTCCCAATCTCTGGCCGGACGAGGCCTTGCCGGAGCTGCGCCAGGCAGCCATGGACTGGGCCGGGCTGATGTCCAGGGTGGGTGCGGGGCTGCTCTCTGCGATCGCTGTGTCCCTGCACTTGGAACCTGACTATTTCGATCCGGCTTTCGAGGGGACGCCTGCCTGGATGGGGAAACTGGTGCACTATGTGGGCGGCGTGGTGGAGGCAGCCGGAGACCAGGGCGTGGGTACCCACGCGGACTACGGTTTTGTCACTCTGCTGCTGCAGGACAACGTGGGCGGCCTGGAGGTGCTGCCACCCGGTACCACCGAATGGATTTCCGTGGAGCCGATCGAGGGTGCGCTGGTGGTGAACCTGGGCGAGATGCTGGAAGTTGCCACGGAGGGCTACCTGGCGGCCACCGTTCACCGGGTGCAGGCACCTCCGCCGGGAGCGGACCGCTACTCGGTGCCATTCTTCTGGTCACCGAGGCTGGACGCCCTAATCGATCCCGTGCCGCTTCCGGAAGAGTTGAGGCGCGAAGCCCGGGGCATCTCCGACGATCCGGAGAACCCCATGCTGGCTTCGTTTGGAATGAACATGCTGAAGGGCCGCATGCGTGCCCACCCGGATGTCACCGAGCGCCACTATCCGCAGATGCTTAAGCGCTGATCCCCTGGCGGCGCTGCATTTGCGAGCCTCTGCACTCTCCGCAGGCAAGGCCCGCTTAGAGTCCTAACTTCCATGCGTGGTGCGCCGGGCAGGTATTCATTACGACGTCGAGGCCGGCGGCTTTGGCGCGCTCCGCAGCGGCTTCGTCGATAACGCCCAGCTGCAGCCACACCGCTCTTGCGCCAACGGCGATCGCCTGGTCAACCACGGCGCCCACTTTCGCGGAATTCACAAAGCAGTCCACAACGTCGATCGGTTGCTTGTCAGCGGGAATGTCCGCCAGAGTCCTGTACCCCTGTTCGCCGTGAACGCTAACGCCGGCAAGGTTCACAGGGATGATTTCCATCCCGAGCCGGTCACGGAGGAGCAGCGAGACGTCATACGCTGAGCGCCACGGATTGGAGCTCAGGCCAACAACGGCCCAACGACCCTTCGTGCGCATGAGATTCTCAATAACCACCGGATCGTTCAGATGAGCCATAAAACAAGCGTACTCTGACCACTTATGAGCGTTATCCGCCGAATGCAACGAACGCGTTTGAGGCCTTCGCCGTACCTCCGGAACAAGACCACCTCCTCCAAGCGGCAGGTACTGGCCTGGCGCCCGTTCATAGTTGAGGAAAACGACGACGGCGGGTCACCTTCCCAAGGTGACCCGCCGTCGTCGTTCTGTGTGTTGTTTGCTCCGCAGATCGTCAGTCGTTGATGAGGTCGTTGATGACGATCGTCTGGTCGCGGTCCGGACCGACGCCGATGGCCGAGAAGCGGGTGCCGGACAGCTTTTCGAGGGCCAGCACGTAGTTCCGTGCGTTCTCCGGCAGGTCCGCGAGGGTGCGGGCGCCAGTGATGTCTTCCGTCCAGCCGGCAAAGTACTCGAAGATGGGCTTCGCGTGGTGGAAATCGGTCTGCGTCATGGGCATTTCGTCGTGGCGCACGCCGTCCACGTCATAGGCCACGCACACCGGAATCTGTTCGATGCCGGTGAGGACGTCAAGCTTGGTGACGAAGTAATCAGTGAAGCCGTTGACGCGGGAAGCGTGGCGGGCCAGGACGGCGTCGTACCAGCCACAGCGGCGCGGCCGGCCGGTGTTTACGCCAAACTCGCCGCCGGTCTTTTGCAGGTACAGCCCCATGTCGTCAAACAGTTCAGTGGGGAACGGGCCGGCGCCTACACGGGTGGTGTAGGCCTTGATGATGCCGATGGAGCGGGAGATGCGGGTGGGGCCGATGCCCGAGCCCACGGAGGCGCCGCCGGCTGTGGGGTTGGACGAGGTGACGAACGGGTAGGTGCCGTGGTCAACGTCAAGGAACGTGGCCTGGCCGCCTTCCATCAGGACTACCTTGCCCTGGTCCAGGGCCTCGTTAAGCACAAAGGTGCTGTCGATGACCAACGGGCGGAGCCGGTCAGCGAAGGAGAGGAAATAGCTCACAATCTCCTCTACCTCGATGTCGCGGCGGTTGTACACCTTGACCAGGAGTTCGTTCTTCTGGCGCAGCGAGCCTTCCACCTTCTGGCGGAGGATGGACTCGTCAAAAACGTCCTGTACGCGGATACCCAGGCGGGCCACCTTGTCCATGTAGGCGGGGCCGATGCCGCGGCCGGTGGTGCCGATAGCCCGGCTGCCCAGGAAGCGCTCGGTGACCTTGTCCAGGACCTGGTGGTACGGGGCCACCAGGTGGGCGTTGGCGGAAATCCGCAGCTTGGAGGTGTCCGCGCCGCGGGCTTCGAGGCCATCGATCTCCTGGAACAGGGCCTCCAGGTTCACGACGCAGCCGTTGCCGATGATCGGGACGGCGTTGGGGCTGAGGATGCCGGCAGGAAGGAGCTTCAGCTCATACTTCTCACCGCCCACGACGACGGTGTGCCCGGCGTTGTTGCCACCGTTGGGCTTAACCACGTAGTCCACACGGTGCCCGAGCAGGTCAGTGGCCTTGCCTTTTCCTTCGTCGCCCCATTGGGCCCCGACGATAACGATTGCTGGCATGGGATCCTCCCCCATTCGTTTCGGGCCGGACCAAGATGGCGCGGCGCCGTACATGAGAACGCCCCGGCTGAACTGGCTGCCGCTACGCACGGAGCGCAGCGATGCAAGAGTTCCGGGGCTCTTACCACCCAAGTTTAGCCGATCACGGACTTTCTCCAGCCGTTGGCACGCGGTGGCTCCCTGCACCCGGCAGGGAACCACCACTGGCCGCTGGGCTGCTACTCGCCGTCGGCCTCCTCACCAGGGCGGGAGGTCTGGGTGGCGAGGGTGTCCCAGAAGGAGGTGTCGGCGTCGGCGATTGAACCGTCAGCGATAGCCGCAGCCGTGGACGTCAGCGTGGTGACCGTCTGCTTGATCAGGTAACCGTTGCTGCGCAGTCCCAGGGCGACGCCGTCCGCGTAGTGGTCTGACATGCCGCGCATCTCGAACAACAGCGTGGCGATGCCGTATTCAACAGCGATGCCGTTGCGGCTGATGGTTTCCGCACTGCCGCCGGAGTACTTGCCCAGGTGGCCCCAGCCAGTTGAATCGACGTTATCGAACACCACGGCGCCCAACTGCTTGGACTTCTCAACAACCAATGGATCGGCGTTGGGGGTGGTGGGGTACAGGATTGACCCTGACACCAGCTTGCCATCACGCTCGCTGCGGGTGCCCTGGTGGTGGAGGTCGATCATGTAGTCGATCCGGTATTTCCGCATCACGTTGTTGTGCAGCGCCTGGGTCTCCGGCTGGATCTTGTCCACGTGGTCGCGGTTCAGGTCCACTTCCTCCGCGTTGTAACGCGTAAGGTGGCGGTCACCCTTGGCCAGGTAGTCATCCAGCGGGAAGTTCACGTCTCCCATGGCGCCGTCAGCATTGAGCATCGGGACCACCAGTATATTGACGCCGTCCAGGATGCCGCCCGACTTGCCCGTTCCCAGGTGCCGGATGAACTCCATGGCCCCTTCGGTGGTGAGCTGTTCATTGCCGTGTTGCTGTGTCAGGTACAGGATGGTGGGCTTGGCCGGGTCCGAGATGTACTTGACCAGGTGGATGTCCCGCCCCTTGACGGTCTGGCCGATAACTTCCAGTTCCATGGCGGACTGGCGGGCGTCCTGGTCCTTGAGGAAAGTAACCATTTCGTCATACGTTGCCAGCTTGGAGGTGGTGATCTGACCGTTGCCGCTGTAGTTGGGGCCCTCGCCTACAGCATTCGCCACCGGAAGCGGCGCGGCCACTACGGCCAGCGCCAATGCTCCCGTAACTGCCAGGGTCCTGAAGGTTGCCAGTGGTTTTCTCACAGTGCTTGCCTCTTTCGAATTCCTCTAGTGCGGGCAGCCGGACGGGTGGAGAGCGCGGCTGTCAGACCAGCCAAGCAAGCTGGGCAGAAGCTGTCAATGGCCGTGACAAAAGCTGGAAAGAACTTTCCACGAGCCATCCCGGCACCATGATGTACAGCGGCTTGCTAAACTGGGTAAGGCTGACCAGGAATCAGTCCACTCCATCTTTCAAACCACCCGGACCGGCCGTGCCATCGAACACGGCGCAGCCTTCCCCGTGGCAGCAACGCCAAACCCGCAGGAGACCCCGCCCTTTATGACAGCCCTGGCACCCGAATCCACACGAGAGCAGCTCATGAACCGCCGCTACGAACCCACCGTTGCAGCCATCAACGAGCTCTGCGATTCCCTCCAGGGCACCAAACCGGACACCGTAGTCCCCTACGTTGACCCGATCCACGACGTTGACGAATGCCGCATCATCAGCCTGTACTCAAACATCGGCGCCATTGATCCGTCCGGCTTCATCACCCCGGGCGACGACGACGCAGCCGGCCGCATGCTGGGTATACAGTGGAAGCTGGGCCTGCGCCCGGAGTACGTGATGCCGTGGAACGTCCACCCCTGGTACACCCCGGGCGAGGCCAACGGCAAGTTCACTCCGGACCAGATCTCCGCCGGGCTCAAGCCGCTGCTGAAGTTCCTGGCACTGGTACCGCGGGCATCGGTGATCGTGGCGCACGGCACCGAGGCAAACCGCCTGGCCAACCTGTTGCTCAAGACCGAAGTTCCGCTTCTCTGGCGCCGCGGCCTCAAGACCTATAAGGTCCGGTCCCTCAGCGGCCGCGCTTTCGCCGGCAGCCCGGTGCGGCAGGAACAGTACCTGGAGGACATGCGCGTGGCCTACGCGGACGCCATGGCGCGCACCGGCCTGACCCCCGCCTGATGCCTGCTGGTTGAGCCTGTCGAAACCCGGGAGGATCTCGACAAGCTCGATCACCGGTGTACGACGGCGGGAGGTCACCCTTCTTTTGAAAGGTGACCTCCCGCCGTCGTTATTTTTTGGAGTTCTCGAGTTTCCGGCTCAGTGCTTCCGGGCTTCGATCGCTGCCTTCGCAGTGGGATCGGAGTCTTTGAGGAACTTCTCGATCCGCTCCGGCTCCTCCGCCTCATTGATGGCTGCGGAAGCGCGGCCCAGAGAGTACAGCGCCCGGAGAAAACCGCGGTTGGGCTCGTGCTCCCACGGGATGGGGCCAACGCCGCGCCAGCCATTGCGCCGCAGCGAATCCAGTCCCCGGTGGTAGCCCACCCGTGAATACGCGTACGAATCGATGGTGCGGCCCTCAGCCCACGCCTCTTCGGCCAGGACGGCCCAGAGCAGCGAGGACGTGGGGTACTTCTCCACCAGGTCCAGCGCTTCCTGGCCCGCTTCCAACTGCTGGTAAACCTCGGTCTCGGCCGGCAGCAGCGTGGGCTCCGGGCCCATCAGGTTCTTGCGGAACTCGTCAGACATTCCTAGAAAGTCTTTCCAGCGGAGCCGAGCTGCTTGGTGGCCTCGACGACGCGTGCGGCCAGTCCGGCCTCGGCGGCAGCGCCCCAGACTCGGGGATCGTAGGTCTTCTTGTTGCCGACCTCGCCGTCAACCTTCAGGACGCCGTCGTAGTTGCGGAACATGTGATCCGCAACCGGGCGCGTGTAGGCGTACTGGGTGTCCGTGTCGATATTCATCTTGATGGTGCCGTAAGAAACCGCGTCAGCAATTTCCTGGTCCGAGGATCCGGATCCGCCGTGGAAGACGAGGTCGAACGGGCTGTCCTTGCCGATCTTGGCGCCGACCTGGGCCTGGATGTCCTTGAGGATCTCCGGGCGCAGCTTCACGCCGCCGGGCTTGTAGACGCCGTGGACGTTGCCGAAGGTAAGAGCCGTGATGTAGCGGCCGTTCTCGCCGGAGCCGAGGGCGTCAATAGTGGCCAGGGCGTCTTCAACGGTGGTGTAGAGCTTCTCGTTGATCTCGTTTTCGACGCCGTCTTCCTCGCCACCCACGGTGCCGATTTCAACTTCGAGGATGATCTTGGCCGCAGCGGTGCGCTCCAGCAGCTCGCGGGCAATACGCAGGTTATCCTGCAGGGTCTCAGCTGAGCCGTCCCACATGTGCGAGTTGAACAGCGGGTTGCGGCCGGCCTTGACCTCAGCCTCGGAAGCTGCCAACAGCGGCAGGACGAAGCCGTCCAGCTTGTCCTTGGGGCAATGGTCGGTGTGCAGCGCGATGTTCACGTTGTAGTTCTTGGCAACCTCGCGGGCGAAGGCCGCGAAACCCAGGGAACCGGCCACCATGTCCTTGGTGGAGGCGCCGGACCAGTAGGCTGCGCCGCCGGTGGATACCTGGATGATGCCGTCGGACTCAGCCTCGGCGAAGCCGCGAAGTGCGGCATTGAGCGTCTGCGAGGACGTGACATTTACGGCCGGGAATGCGAAGCCGCCCGCCTTTGCGCGGTCAATCATCTCGGCGTAGATCTCTGGGGTTGCAATGGGCATGCTGACTCCTAAAGTGAATTTCGTCTGCGGGTGTGGTGACCCTGGAGTGGACCTCGTCGGCTAGCAACCATCCTAGCCATTTCCGGACGCCTTGCCGTGTTTCGGGTCACTGGAGGGGTAACAGTTGCACCGAGGTGGCACTCGGGCCGGTGTGGGAGTGCGCCTGTCCCGGAGCCTGCAGGTCCTCGACGCGGCGACGTTCAGTCGTCCAGGTGCTCGAGGTTGAGGTTTGAACACCTTACCGAGGGGGTGGCTGCCGCACCGCTCGAGAACAGGGAGGTGGCAACGAGCGACGCCAGGGCCTTGGGAGAACCGAGCACACCGTCGAAAGCCTCCGCCGGCGTCTCTGTGCCGGTCTTGATCTGCTCGCCCCTCATCGTGGCGTCATCGATGCGGTCGATCATGAATTGCCGGGCGACCTCTCTTGCCGAGCTTTCATCGAGTACGTCAAGATCAAATTCTGCTTTGATGCGAAAGGTAGTCATGCGGTCGATTGTGGCACGCGGTGCGGGTCGCGGACCGGCCGGTGAAGCGGCTGTCGGGGTTGCCTCTGTTGTTCCGGACAAAGACCAGCACCCGGGGCGGTGTCTTCCGCCCCGGGTGCTGGTCTCTTACCGTGTTCGTTCAGCCCTCAGTGGTTCAGGTTGAACGGTGCCTTGTCAGGCGTGTTCGCGGCGCCGCATTTTCACGGCCGCTACTGTGCCTGCGCCGAGGAGCAGAAGCACGAGTCCACCCATTGCGAGCGGACCGGCGGTCAGGCCGGTGTTCGCCAGGGCGCCCTTAGCCGGCGGCGCCGGCTTCTGGGCTGCCGGTTGCTCTGGGGTCAGAACCGGAGCGGTGATGATTTTTGCGGTGGACGGATCCGAATCGAGCTTCCCGCCGCCCGGGACCGTGGCGGTTCCGGTTGCGGTGTTCGAGATGGTTCCGGCCACCAGGTCGGCGGCGGTGGTGGTGTACGTCGCGGTACAGGTCACCGACTGGCCCGGGATGAGCACTGCTGCGCCCTCCGGGCAGATCACCCCGGAGAGCTTGCCGGTGCCCGAGAACTCGCCCTCGACGACGGCCGCGTCACGCAGGGTGACGTTACCGGTGTTGGTGAGCAGGAACGAGTACGTAATAACCTGACCGGCCGAGGTGATGTTGCCGGCCGAGGCGGTCTTTACGATCGCCAGCTCCGGATCGATGACCAGGGGAACGGTAACCACGGAGTCCGGTGAGACCGGTGCTTCTCCACGGGCAGGGATTCCGGTCGCGGTGGCAGTGTTCTTGATGAACCCGGCATCAACATCGGCCTGGAGGACCGTGTAGGTGGCGGTGCAGACGATCTCCGTACCCGGTGCCAGTGAAGCGGCTCCCTCCGGGCAGGTGATTGCCGAGAGATCGCCGGCGCCCTCGAAGACGTCGTTGACCGTGACGTCGTTGAGGATCAGGTTGCCGGTGTTTTTGACCAGGAAGGAGTACTTGATCTCCTGGCCGAGCTTAAGCGCGCCCTGTGCTTGTTCATCGGCGCTCTTCACGACGGTGATACCCGGCTGGGCCGGGAATTCAACGCGTGCGTTAGCAGGAACAGACGTGATTGGCGTGCTGGTGTTCGGCGGGGTGCCTGTACCTGTGGCGGTGTTCGTGATGACGCCAGCCTCTACGTCGGCCTGGGTGGTCGTGTAGGTTGCGGTGCACTTCACGGACGCGTTCGGTGCAAGCTCTGCAGCACCGTCCGCACAGGTCACATCAGAGAGATTGGCGGGAGTACCGCTGAACTCGCCCTCGACGACAGAGACATCCTTGATCGTCACGTTGCCGGTGTTGGTGACCACGAAGGTGTACGTGATCTCCTGGCCGGCGCGGGTGACGCCCTCGGAGGCAGCCTTCACGATCGACAGTTCCGGATCCTGGTCAGCCTCGACGGTGACCTCGCTCGAGGGCACCTCCGGCAGCTCGGGGGATCCTGTAGGAGGCGTCGCGGTTCCGGTTGCAATGTTCCTGATCGTGCCGCGATCCACATCGGCCTGGACGACCGTGTAGGTAGCCGTGCAGGTCACTGTTGCATCCGGTGCCAGTGAAACAGCGCCAGCCGGGCAATCAAACGCTGACAGCTTGCCTGCTCCGGTGAAGGTTCCCTCAACGGGTGTTGCGTTGTTGAGAGTGACGTTACCGGTGTTCGTGACCAGGAAGGAGTAGGTGATCTTCTGGCCGAGCGTGTACGTGGCACCAGCAGCAACATCAGAGGACTTGACCACGGTCATGGCCGGCGTCCGGTTGATGGTTACTTCCGCACCGTCAGGCCCGGACGTGATCGGCTCGTCCGTGCCCGGCGGGGTGCCGGTCACCGTTGCCGTGTTCGTGATGACACCGGCGTCCGCGTCCACATCGGCCTGGGTGGTCGTGTAGGTCGCCTCGCAGGTCACGGTCGCGTCCGGAGCCAGCGTCGTCGTCGGGCAGACGACATCCGAAAGCTTGCCCGTACCGGAGAATTCACCCTCGTTGACGGTGACATTGCTGAGCGTGACGTTACCGGTGTTGGTGACCAGGAAGGAGTACGTGATCTCCTGGCCGGCAGCGGTGATCGGTGCTTCCGACGCCGACTTTACGACGGCGATCCCTGGCTCGGGAACGATCGGCACCGTGATGTCAGACGGAGGCGTTACCGGGGGAACCGGGAAGCCGACCGGAGGCGTTCCGGTGCCGGTGGCCTCGTTGGAGATCGACCCGGCATCGGCATCGGCCTGCGTCACGGTGTACGTCGCGGTGCAGGTTACGGACTCATCCGGTTGCACGGCACCGGTCGGGCAGACCGCGACCGGACGGGTACCCTTGCCGGTAAACGTGGTCTCGTTGATCCGAATATCGGTCAGCGGGACGTCGCCGGAGTTGGTGAACACGAACGAGTAGGTGATGACCTGCCCGGCTTCGATGCTCGCCTGTGCCGCAGTGTCGGCCGTCTTGACCAGCGTTGCAGCAACAGGGATCGCGTCGTTGGTGACGTTGCAAGCGAAGGCGGCTGCATCAGGGATCGTGACAGCCCATGAGCCCGCGCCGGTACCAGTCGCCGGGACCACAGCCCCAGTGACAGTGTTCAGGCACTCGATACCGGTCGTGTAGGCGTTGATGGCGCTGGCGGAGCCGGCGGCCATCGTGTCGGTGATCGTGTACGTCGCGCCCTGGGAGACGGGCTGGTTCACAGTGCTCACCGTGTTCGCAGTTCCGGTGGTCGTGGCCTGCGCCTGAACCGTGCCCTCGGGGTCCACGAGGCCTACGGTGAACTGGTCGGCAGGAGCCTGGCGCCCTTCGACGGTCTTCGTGATTGCCAGGGTGGGGATCGTAGCCAGCGCACAGCGCGCACCGTCGTTACCGCCGGCGGCCGGGCCATTAGCCAGAAGGATCGTCGCACCGGTCGTGACGTCGATGCGGTAGATGTTGCCGTTGGCGTTGTTCGACCCGTAGAGGAACCCGGCAGCGTCGACGTACACCGCACCGGTCAAGAGGCCCGAGATGGTGGAACCGTTAGGTCCGGTGAGCGGAGCGACGACAGTTTGGATGCCCGTCGAGGGATCGAAGCGCAGAAGGAGGTTGTTGCCGGCCGCGTCTCCACCGTTGGAGTAGAAGAAGCCGTCGATGTAGCCCCAGTCCGGGTTCATCTGGGTGACCCCTGTGGCCATCGTCATCGGAATCGTGTTGATCACGGTGCCGAAGGTAGGCGACCCGGGAGCCAGATCGATCTGGTGTGCTGGAGTGTTGCCCTGCAAGACCCAGTACTGCCCGGCGTTGTCGAAGTCACCGACGAGATAGGAACCCGCGGGGAGCCCTGGTACTGGTCCCAGATTCTCGGCTGAACCATCGGAGCCGATCCGGTACAGGACATTCGTACCGGTGGCGAGGCCGTAAAAGTAGTTGTCCAGCGTGTTGTAACCCACACCATTGAGCGGCGTCGGCGTCTCGAAGATCGTCTCGAAGTCACCGGTGACCAGATCAACCCTCTGCACCAGGTTCACTCCCGGAGAAGGGTTCTGGAAAAGGTAGCCGCTCGCGTCACACTGGAAGGGCTCGGACGTGAACTCCACCGTGGACTCGCCCGGGAGGTTGATGCCGGTCCCGGTGATATTGGCCGGGCCGTTCGTGTAGGAACCAGGCTCGTCAGCAACTACTTTGACCGTGACCGTGCAGGAAGCCTGGCCGGCATTGAGGTTGCCGGCGACGCGCACAGACGTGGCGCCCGCAGGAGCGGTGACGACGCCAGCCGCACAGGTGGTGGACGCAGCACCGTCAGCGACGCTCAAGCCCTCAGGCAGGGAGTCCGTGAAGGACCAGCCGTTCTTCGAGGCCAGCTCTTCGGTGTTGGTCACCGTCAAAGTCAGCGTCGACGCCTGGCCCTGAGGAACCGAGGTGGGCGAGAACGACTTGTCGAGCTGCGGGGTGACATCCAGGATCTGGAAGTTATCGAACGACTGGTCGTTGCCGCTTCCGCTCTTTTCGAGGTTCTCGATGCGGAATCCGACCGTGTCGCCGGCCATCAGGTAGGAGCGGTCACCGACGATGCTGCCCACGACAACGGGTGCTGCGCTGCCGGGGACAGTGATCGAGTCCGCGGCGGGATCTGTGCAGTAGTTGTAGGCCTGGTCGTTGAGCCGAACGTTCTGTGCGCCGTCGGTCAGGTAAAAAACATCTTTGGGCTGGACGCCAGCACCACTGTTGCAGTACCCGCCGACGTCGAGGCTGAAGGTGACGAAGCGGCCCGCCGCCGGCAGGGAGACAGGCCTGTTCGTGCGGAGCATGTCCGCCGCAGCGTAATTACCACCGGTGTACGTCTGCTCGGCGACGACGAAGTTGGCCGCAGGGTTCGCCATCCCCTGGGACATACCCATGCCGGTTGCTATCTTCGTCGAGTTCGGCCACCAACCCGGACAGAAGTTGTACGCAGCCTGGGAGGCGGCGCTCAGTAGGCCGGAGTGAACAAAGCCGTTGCACAGGGCCGGATTGTTCCAGCCACCGTCGGCGGCGTAGGTGACTCCGCTGGTCGAAACATATTCGGTGATCCCCACGCCCTGCGTTGGATCGGCGATGTTCTGAAAGTCTTCCGTGTAGAGCATGGTCGAAGTTCCCGGTGCTCCCGGTGTGCCAGGTGCTGCCTGTGCCGGCGCTGCGGCCGGCCCAAGCCCGGCCGCTCCTGTAAACGAAACTGCCAGAAGAGCAGCAACGGCCGTCATGCTTAGCGCCGATGCAGCCACGCTTCGTTGTGAAGCCCAACCTCTCAAAACGTTGGGACTCTTGGTTCCATCTTTCAACTGATACCCCTTTTTTATTGCGTGGCATCAGGGCACAAAACGCCCCAATGTTTACCTTTGGGACGCGTCCTCGGAAGTCTTCGGAACCTTGATTTGACCGCAGTGAGACCTTGGTCAGGTGAAACCTTGTGATTAGCTACCCAGCACCTAAAGAATAGTAAAGAGCTTGACGAAACTGTAAACAAACTCACAGGTGGTTTCAGGTAAACGCACGTTATGACTCATGACTTGACAACCCAGTCGACAACAAATTCTCTGCGGAGTAAGTCCGGCCGTGGCTGCGGGACCCCTACACGGGCTGGTTGAAGACGTGGCGGCGAATCCAGGCATGCATGGCGATGGCTGCAGCAGAGGCGGCATTGATGGAGCGGGTGGACCCGAACTGCTCAATGGAGAGGGTGGCCAGCGCGGCCTCGTGGACCTTAGGAGTCAGGCCTGGACCCTCCTGGCCGAACACCAGCACGCAGTCCCTTGGTAACTCATAGGTTTCCAAGGGAACCGAGTCCGGAAAGATGTCGATCCCGATGATGGCCAGGCCCTCGCCCTGCGCCCACGCCACGAAGTCGTCCACGGTGGGGTGGTAGCGGACGTGCTGGTAGCGGTCGGTGACCATGGCGCCGCGGCGGTTCCACCTGCGCCGGCCGATAATATGAACTTCCTTTGCCAGGAAGGCGTTGGCTGTGCGCACGACAGTGCCAATGTTGAGGTCGTGCTGCCAGTTCTCGATGGCGATGTGGAAGTTGTGCCGCCTTGCATCAAGATCCGCCACGATCGCGTCGTGTTTCCAGTAACGGTATTTGTCCACCACGTTGCGCCGGTCCCCGGCTGCCAGGAGCTCGGGGTCCCAGTGGTCGCCGTCAGGCAGTTTGCCTTCCCACGGCCCCACGCCGACTTCCGCCTGCGGCGCTTCTTCGATGCCTGGCTGGGGATCGTCTGGCGTCCCGGGTGTCTGATTCACCCCTCAACACTAGACTGGGCCGAGGAATATCCATTACCCGTGGAGGAAGTCATGGCAGAAGCTGACCAGGTAAAAGCATCGGCGGCGGTTTACCGCAGTGGCCAGGAGATCGAATGCTGGCTCACGGACATGGACGGCGTGCTGGTTCACGAGAATCAGCCCGTTCCCGGAGCGGCGGATCTGATCCAGCGCTGGGTGGACACTTCCAAGCGTTTCCTGGTCCTGACAAACAATTCCATCTTCACTCCCAGGGACCTTGCGGCCCGGCTCCGCGCTTCCGGCCTGGAGATCCCGGAGGAGAATATCTGGACCTCCGCCCTGGCTACGGCCCAGTTCCTCAAGGACCAGGTGCATGGTTCCGGTTCGGGCAACCGCGCCTACACCATCGGTGAAGCAGGACTAACGACGGCGTTGCATGAGGCGGGCTTCATCCTCACCGACCAGAACCCGGACTTTGTGGTTCTTGGCGAGACCCGTACATATTCTTTCGAGGCCATCACCATGGCGATCCGGCTGATCCTCGCCGGGGCCAGGTTCATTGCCACCAACCCGGACGCCACCGGCCCTTCCAAGGACGGTCCCATGCCCGCCACCGGCGCCATAGCTGCGCTGATCACCAAGGCGACGGGCCGGGAACCCTACATTGTGGGCAAGCCCAATCCCATGATGTTCCGCTCCGCCATGAACCAGATCGACGCCCATTCCGAGACCACCGCCATGATCGGGGACCGGATGGACACTGACATCGTGGCGGGCATGGAAGCGGGACTACACACCGTACTGGTCCTGACCGGCATCACCCGCCGCGAGGACATCGACTCATTCCCGTTCCGGCCCAACCAGGTGCTGGGTTCGGTCGCGGACCTCAAGGACCAGATCTAGGGGACCGGACCTAGGAGAACAGGTTCAGGGGATCGCATCTAGTAGATCGATACCCTCGACCCGCCAGCGGGCAGCGGGAAGATCCTGTCCTGCAGTTCCACCACCAGTGGACGGTAGACGAACGGGTTCCAGCCCGGGCTCGCGTGGGCGGGCCGGGCGCCGTCCGTCCGCAGGTCCGTGGTTTCCATGTTGTTCGGAAACGTGGATTCCCAGCCGGCCCTGGCCGTTGCGTACCGCACGGTTTGATCCTCCGGACTGCCAATAAACGCCATCCGGGTGCTTCCCAGCTTGTCAGCGAAACGGAAGGCGGAGAAGTGGTAGATGTAGGCTGATTCGCTCTGGATCAGCACGCTGGACGGTGCAAGGGGCGACAGTTGCGCCATGGTCTGGTCCAAAATCTGCCGCCAGGTACGCTCGTCCTTGTGCACGATCCGTTCCCCTAACTCATAGCTGCCGCGGACTACGCTGGGCACCCGAAACCCTGACTCGTAGAGGAACACCACGCCGTCGAACCAGCTTTGGTCCAGCACATCGGTGCGGCTGTGCGGGGAGGAGTCCAGCAGGATAAATTCCACTTCGAGGCCATGGAGCTCGCGCAGGCGTGCGGCCACCTGGGTAGCCACCATGCCGCCAAAGCTGTGGCCGTAAAAGTAGAGCTTGGTGAGTTTCTGCGCGCGGACATATTCGATCACCTCAATCACCAGCTCATCAATGTCCAGCCCCAGGTTGGAATATCCGATGGCGGCGAGCCGGCCCCGGCGGTTAAGGGCACCCCTCAGGGAGTTAAGAATCCACTGCGCTTCTTCCCAGCTGGTCTTGTAGCCGGGGAACAGGAACCAGCTGGCACCGGGGTGGTACTTGTCCGCGAAATCGTCGGACACGGGCAGGATCTGGCTGACGCGTCGCTGGCCCTGCACCCGTTGGGTGAAGAGCATGTCCGCCGCTAAGACACTTGAGGCTGCGGCGCCGAGCAGAAATTTGCGCCGGGAGAACCTGTCCAGATCCCCGGCCTGCCTCAGCAGCCTGCGGGCCCAATCGGTGTGTTCGGAGCGAAAGTCCACGTCTCTACCGTAATAGAGGGCGGACCTGCGAAGGTTCGCCTGGGCCACGGGCGGACCCCGCCCATTGGCAAGTAATCAGGCGTCAGTCAGCGACGGATTGGTCCTGCGGCGCCGATCAATCTCGAGGCAGATGGCACTGTAGATGGCGAGGTGCTCACCTATGCGGGGGTCACGGTTATTCTCCATGCGGGCATAGGCCTTGTCGCTGGCCTTGAGCAGTTCGGCGTCCGTCCACGAGGACAGGGAGGCAGGGTCCGGACGGTGATGAAAGTGATCGAGAAAACATGCGTGGACCATAGAAACTCCAACCTGGGCTCAACTATGGCCGGATGCTCAACCTCTACCAGCCTATAGTGCGCGTTGCGGGTAATACAAAAACGCTCACTGGCGCCTTATCCTGCCTGGCTGTGAGTCGGCTCATCGAAATGAGTAGCAGCCTGCGCACCGCCGATTTTGCTCACAAGATTCTCTGCCAGCGTGCGCAGCTTGGTGTTGCTGTTGCTGGCAGCCTCGCTCAGGATCCTGAACGCCTCCTCCTGGCTGCAGCGGTTCTGCCCCATCACAATGCCAATGGCAAGATCGATGGCTGTCCGCGACTTCATGCTGGCCCGCAGATTAACCGCGTTGTCATTATGTAGCGCAATACGGACGGCAAGGCGCAGTGCCTGGGATACCTCCCGGGTGTACTCCCAGGCGCGTTCACGGGTCACATCATTAAAGGAATCCGGAGCGGCCGAATACAGGTTCAGGGCCGCTTTCGCTTCACCTTGCAGGTCAAAAGGCAGCGAAAGCACAGACCTTAAGCCGTGGCTGGCCACGGCTTTGGCGTAATCCGGTCCCCAGCGGTCTTCCTCCGTGAGGTCCGGGACGTAGACCTCTTTCTGCTCCTCAGCCGAGGTGAGGCAAGGTCCCTGGGCCAGTGAGTACTGGATCTCGTCCACTTCACGTGCCTCAGTGCTGCTCCAGCCGATGGTGGCCGCCTGGCGGTCACGCAGCAGGGTGATGCCACAGAGCACTTTATTACCGTCGCTCGACGTAGCCTTGGCAGACAACTGAGCCAACTCATTGAGGAACTCCTCAAAGTCGGCGCTTTCCAGGATCAGGTTCTGGATCCTGTCCACAGGTAAGAACTCCGGATCAAGCGACATACCGCCACCTTTATAGTAAGTACTGCGGAGGATACCCGCTTGCGAAACGTAAGAAAAGGATAGGCTTCACAGGGCGTCCCGGTCGAGCCGGAATGAGTCAGCCCAGGCCAAGCTCGTCCTTGCCGAAAGCAAAGAGGTACGGAACGCCGGTTTCGGCTTCGATCTTTTCCTTGGCGCCGGTGTCGCGGTCCACAATGACAGCCACCGCCACCACGTTGCCGCCAGCGGTCCGGACGCCCTCGACGGCGGTCAGTGCGGAACCGCCGGTGGTGGAAGTGTCCTCAAGGACCACCACATTGCGGCCGTCAACGGAGGGACCCTCCACCTGGCGTCCCATCCCATACGATTTCTGCGCCTTGCGGACAACAAAGGCGTCCACGGGACGTCCGGCGTCGGCAGCTGCGTGCATCACGGCGGTTCCCACGGGGTCCGCCCCCATGGTGAGGCCACCGGCGCACTCAAAGCTGATGCCGGCGTCGTCAATCATTTTCAGCATGACCTGGCCTACCAGCCTGGACGCCTCGTGGTGGAGGGTGATGCGGCGGAGGTCGATGTAGTAATCGGCCTCGGCTCCGCTGGACAGGGTCACTTTGCCCCGGACCACCGCCAGTTCCTTAATCAGCTCAAGCAGGCGGGCACGGGCATCGGCAGGCGAAACGCTGGGGGAAGTCATGGTGACAAGTTTATCCGGGTCTTTTGTCCTGTTCCGCCGCCGTGGCCCGTCACCTGTTGAGCAGGGTTGACACTCGTGACTAGTGTGGATCACATGCGCGAACTCCAGGCCAGGATCATTGAAGAAATGGGCGTCCAGCCCCGGATCGACCCCGCGGGGGAGGTGCGCAAACGTGTTGACTTCCTCAAGGAATACCTCAAGGCCACCGGAACCAAGGGATTTGTCCTGGGCATCTCCGGCGGCCTGGATTCGTCGCTGGCCGGCAAGCTGGCTCAGCTGGCGGTCGACGAACTGGAAGCGGAGGGCGTGAACGCCAACTTCGTCGCAGTCCGGCTGCCCTACGGCGTCCAGCATGACGAGGAAGACGCCCAGGCCGCCATGGACTTCATCAGGCCCAAAACCGAATGGACCTACAACGTCTCCCACGCCGTCGACGGCTTTGAAGAGGAGTTCGAAAAGACCACCGGCAGCCCCATCTCCGACTTCAACCGCGGCAACGTCAAGGCCCGTGCACGCATGATCGCACAGTATGCCTTGGCCGGCGAGCACAACTACCTGGTGGTCGGCACCGATCACGGGGCTGAGTCCGTCACGGGGTTCTTCACCAAGTTCGGCGACGGCGGCGCGGACATCCTGCCACTCTTCGGCCTGAACAAGCGGCAGAACCGGATGCTGCTGGCCGAGTTGGGTGCCCCTGCCCGGGTGTGGGAGAAGGTTCCCACGGCAGACCTCTTGAACGATAACCCCGGCCGAACCGACGAGGACGAACTGGGCCTCAGCTACGACCAGATCGACGACTACCTGGAAGGCCGCGAGGTTACTGAAGCTGCCGCCACGCTGATCGAGGAAAAGTACCTGCGGACCCGCCACAAACGCACCGTGCCGGTCACCATCTTTGACACCTGGTGGAAGTAGTCACACAAAAGCGGACTTTCCGGTCACGGCCCGGCCCACAATCAGCGCATTGATCTCATAGCTGCCCTCGTACGTGTAGAGGATTTCGGCATCGCCGAACAGCTTGGCCATCTCAAAATCGGTGCTGATGCCGTTGCCGCCCAGCAGGGACCGGCCCATGGCCACCGTTTCCCGCGCCAACCGGGTGGTGGTGGCCTTGGCCATGGCGGCCTGCGCCATCTCCAGCCGCCCGTCCCGCTGGATCGTGGCCAACTGGCTCATCAGCGCCAATGAAGCCGAGGCGTTGCCCACCATCTCCGAAAGCTGCTGCTGGATGAGCTGGAAGCGGGCCAACTCCCTGCCGAACTGGGTGCGCTCCAGGGCGTAGGAGCGGGCAACGTCGAACGCGGCCAGTTGGATGCCCGCCGCCTGCCAGCCGACCCAGGCCCGTGAGTCGCGGAGCAGGGAGTTCGCTGCTGAGAAGTCGGTGGCCCCGGGCAGCAGGTTGCGGTGGGGAATTCGGACCTGGTCAAGCACTATGTCCGCGTTCGGCATGATGCGCAGGCCGATCTTGTTGGAGATCTTGGTGGCACGGTAGCCGGGCCTGTCCGTCTCCACGATGAAACCCTTGATCCTGCCATCGGCTTCATCCCGGGCCCAGACCAGCGCGAAGTCGGCGATGGTTCCGGCTCCGATCCAGCGCTTTGCGCCGTTGATCACCCACTCCGCGCCATCTCGCTGTGCCGTGGTGCTCAGGCCGCCGGCAATGTCAGAACCGTGCTCCGGCTCGGTCAAGGCGAAAGCCCCCAACTGGGTGAAGGCTGCCAGCCCGGGGAGCCAGCGCTGCTTCTGTTCCTCCGAGCCCAGTTCGTTGATCATGCCAAGGATGAGCTCGTTATGGATCCCCACGAGGGCGCTGAGCGAGACGTCTGCCCGTGCGACTTCGACGTACATCAGGCCCTTGAACAAGGCTGATGAACCGTCCGTCTGGAGCCCGCCCAGGCCGCAGCCGGCCAGCAGTTTCAGCAGCTCATAGGGAAATTCCTCCCGGTTCCAGTACGGAATAGAGGCTGCCCGAACCCTGGCCTGCAGCAGGTCCCGCACCTCGAGGTACCGCTGACGTTCTGTTGGCGGCAGCAGGTCCACAATGTGCATCAGGTCAGCATCCGGAAAAGGGATCCCGGCCCGGGCGGCCTGCGGCGTCCCTCCCCCGGTGTCACTTCCTTGTGGCTTCACGGGACATATCCCTTCTTCCAGACCATTGGATGTCCTAGTATATTCACAGAGTTGAGACGAAGTGATGGGGATCACCACGCGAAAGGCCTGCAATGTCAGTCACCGACGACTTCCGTTCCGCGCGCGACAGATTACTGGCCCTCCGCGCTGACTACGGCGCCGCCCGCCAGGAGTTCGGCTGGCCCCGGTTCGAGCATTTCAACTTCGCCCTGGACTGGTTTGACCAGATCGCTACCAGCCCGGCCACCGCCGGCAAACCCGCCCTGGTGATCGTGGAACAGGATGGTTCCGCCACCCGGCGGACTTTTGCCGAGCTCGCGGCGGATTCGAGCCGGCTGGCCAACTGGCTACGCAGCGTGGGCGTCCGGCGCGGGGACCATATGATCCTGATGCTGGGAAACCAGGTCGAATTGTGGGAGTTCATGCTGGCCGGCATGAAGCTGGGCATCGTCCTCATCCCCACCACCACACTGATGGGCCCGGCTGATCTGCGCGACCGGGTGGAGCGTGGCAGGGCCTCGTGGGCCGTGGCGGGCAGTTCGAACATCGCAAAATTCGCTGACGTCCCGGGCCGCTACCGTTTGGTTGAAGTGAACGACGGCGGTGCTGCAGCCAGCGCCGACGCCTTTCAGTACAGCGATTCGCGGGGTGCACCGGCGGAATTTGAGCCCGACGCCCCCACCGGTGCGGATGACACCCTGCTGCTTTATTTCACCTCCGGCACCACATCCAAGGCCAAGCTGGTGGAGCACACCCACACCTCGTACCCGGTGGGCCATCTGTCCACGCTCTACTGGATCGGCATCGAACCCGGCGACGTCCACCTGAACGTCGCATCGCCGGGCTGGGCAAAGCACGCCTGGTCCAACGTTTTCACTCCGTGGATCGCCGAGGCCTGTGTTTTCGTGTACAACTACGAACGCTTCGACGCCCGCTCCCTCATGGAACAGATGGACCGCGAACGCGTCAGCAGCTTCTGCGCTCCGCCCACTGTCTGGCGGATGATGATCCAGGCGGACCTGACGTTGCTCAGGAATCCTCCCACGAAGGTGGTTTCCGCCGGCGAACCGCTCAATGCTGAGGTCATTGGCCAGGTATCCAAAGCCTGGGGGCAAACCATCAGGGACGGCTTCGGGCAGACGGAAACCACCGTGCAGGTGGCCAACACACCCGGCCAGCCCGTCACCGTTGGTGCGATGGGAAAACCGCTGCCGGGTTACGACGTCGTACTGGTTGATCCGGCGACGGGGCAGGAAGGCGACGACGGCGAACTCTGCCTGCGCCTGGATCCCCGGCCGGTGGGACTGATGAAGGCGTACTACGGCGACCCGGAACGGACGGCGGAAGCCTTCCGCGGCGGCTATTACCACACGGGCGACATGGCCAGCCGGGACGCAGACGGCGTGATCACCTACATCGGACGGGACGACGACGTCTTCAAATCGTCGGACTACCGGCTTTCTCCTTTTGAGCTGGAGAGCGTGCTGATCGAGCATCCGGCAGTGGCGGAAGCTGCGGTGGTTCCGTCACCGGATGAGTTGCGGCTCTCAGTACCCAAGGCGTTCGTTGTGCTGGTTGCCGGGTTTGAACCCGGCGCGGAATTGGCGGAGGACATCTTCAAATATTGCCGCGACCACTTAGCGCCGTTCAAACGGATCCGGCGCCTGGAGTTCACCGCCCTGCCCAAGACCATTTCCGGGAAGATCCGGCGCGTGGAGCTGCGGCAGAGCGAGGAACTGCGGCACGCCGCGGGTGGAGGCTCAGCTAACCCCGGCGCGGCAGGCATCGCTATGATCGCCGGTGCGGGAGTCGGCGTTGAGTATTCCGAGGCTGATTTCCCTGCCCTCAGAAGCGGCCTGGGGAGCGAAGGCTAAGCCATGGCCGGTCCGCTGCCCCGGGATCCCATTGCCGATGCACAGCGCAACTGGGAGGCTCACGGCTGGGTTGAAGAAGCCGCGCCCATGGCCGCGATTACCGCGATCATGCGCACCCAACAGATCCTGTTGGCCCGGATCGAAGCGGTGCTGCGGCCCTTTGGGCTGACCTTCGCACGCTATGAACTGCTGGCCCTGCTCAGTTTCGCCCGCGGCGGTGCGCTCCCGATGAACAAGGCGAGCGCATTGCTCCAGGTGCATCCGACGTCGGTCACCAATGCCGTGGACAGACTGGCCTCCGCAGGGCTGGTGGTCCGTTCACCGCACCCCAGCGACGGCCGCACCACCCTCGTGGAGCTGACCCCGGAGGGCCGGACGCTGGCCAAAAACGCGACGGCGGCACTCAACAGTGTCATCTTCGCCACGTCAGGGTTCGGCGACGACGACGTCACGCAACTGATCCGGATCCTGGGTGATTTCCGCCGGAACGCCGGGGACTTCGAGGGCTGAGGCGCCTGCTGTCCGTCAACTCCGGCTCACAGCCCGTACGCGTCCCACCAGCCGCTGTTGTGCACCTGGAGCAGCACCAGGAACAGCACGAAGTCGAACAACAGGTGGACGCTGACGATGTAGGACAGGGACTTGGTTACGGTAAAAAGCCTGGCCTGCAGCAGTGCGAACGGGAAGATGAACAGCGGCCCCCAGGCCTCGAAACCCAGTTCCCAGAGGAACGAGGTGAACAGCACCGCCTGGAGCAGGTTGGCCTGCCATTCAGGCAGATGCCGGCGCAGCAGCGTGAAGGCCGTGCAGATGAAGAACAGCTCATCCCAGATGCCCAGGCCGTTGGTGCCGACGAAGAGCCTGATGATCCCGTCAGGCTCGCTGACCGCAGGCCAGTTCCTGTACACGCCGGTGCTCACCATGTAGTAGCCCAGCATCACGTATCCCAGCGGCGGCACCACCCAGAGGTACAGTTTCTCCGCGCGGGTCCAGGGCTGCCCGGTGAGCACAGGGAAAAGGACAGCATGGTCGCGGTAGACCCAGCGGGATACGGCATAGGGAACCCCGACGGCGGCAATCATCGCGGCGCCCATCTCCAGCATGTGCCCCGTACTGATGTCCGTGGTGACAGGAACCAGGCTCATCATCACCAGGCCGAACGCCACCAGGGCGAGATCCTTGGCCAGGGAGCGGTTGAAGATGGCAGCACCCAGCAGGGCAACTGCCAGCATGCTGAAACCGACCAGCCGGTTTTCGAGGGCGAAGAGCACGAAGCCGGAGGCGGACAAGAGCGTGGCCGGGAGCAGGTTGAGGCGGCTGGCCTGGGAGACGGTCACGGTTGATTCAGCCAACGGTCTTCGCCTTCAGGTGGACGCGTTCTCCCT
The DNA here is from genome assembly GCF_059383595.1 of Pseudarthrobacter sp. MDT1-40-2. NCBI lineage: Bacteria > Bacillati > Actinomycetota > Actinomycetes > Micrococcales > Micrococcaceae > Pseudarthrobacter > Pseudarthrobacter sp. MDT1-40-2. The sequence continues at coordinate 132,952 of NZ_JBWZCL010000002.1, forward strand.
GCCGGCCAAAGAGGCTGAGGAATTCCACTGGGTCGTTGTCCGCCGTGCCGAACCAGTGCGGCACGCGGGTGTCGAACTCGGCTGCCTCCCCCGGGCCCATCACAAAGTTTCGGTCACCGAGCACCACCCGGAGCGCACCATTGAGTACGTACAGCCATTCGTAGCCCTCGTGGACCTGCGGGTCCGGCTCCTCGGTACGGCCCGCCTTCATGATGCACTTGTAGGCCTGAATGCCGCCGGGCTTGCGGGTCAGCGGAATGATGGTCATCCGCGGGCCCGTCCGGGGGCGCAGGTGCACCCGTGGATCTCCGGTGTCCGGTGCCCCCACCAGTTCGTCCAACGGCACCTGGTGCGCACGGGCAAGCGGCAGGAGCAGTTCCAGGTTGGGTTTGCGCTGGCCTGATTCCAGCCTGGACAACGTGCTCACCGAAATCCCGGTAGTGGCGGATAATTCGGTGAGGGTGACGTTACTCTCCGAACGCAACGCCCGCAGCCGGGGACCAACAGCCGCCAGGACGCCGTCGAACTCTTCCTCGTCTTCCGCCATGCCTGCCTTCCGCATCCAACGGTTCTTTTTGCTGATCCAGCAAGAATAATTGCCAGCAAGAGGGATGGCAAGCACGCTTGAGACATGAGCGAAAACAACGAACTTTTGTACGACGCCGTCGTCATCGGAGGAGGCGCCGCCGGCCTGAGCGCTGCCCAAACCCTGGGCCGTGCCCGGCGCACAGTTGCCGTAATCGATTCGGGCAAACCACGCAATGCGCCCGCTGAGGGCGTGCACGCTTTTCTCACCCGGGACGGCATGGACCCCCTTGAGCTGCTGCGGATAGCCCGCGCCGAAGCGGAAAGCTACGGCGCGGTCATGGTTCCCGGCCGCGTCGCCGACGCCTCAGGCTCTGCAGGCGCCTTCACCGTCACGCTCGACGACGGCGCCCGGGTTTCAGGGCGCCGCATCCTGGTTGCCACCGGGTTGCGGGACGATCTTCCCGCCATTCCCGGACTCCGGGACCTGTGGGGCAAGGATGTGCTGCACTGCCCGTTCTGCCACGGCTGGGAAGTGCGGGACCAGGCAATCGGCATCATCGGAGCCGGGCCGGTGTCCGTCCACCAGGCGTTGATGTTCCGGCAGTGGAGCGCCAACATCACCCTGTTCCTCAATGATCTTGCCGCCCCAGGCGAGGAGGAACTGGAACAGTTGGCCGCACGTGGCATCCGGGTGGTGGGCGGCGGCATTGAGGAACTCCGCGTCCAGGACGGCCGGCTCCGCGGCGTGGCGCTCGCTTCCGGCGAGGTGGCCATCGACGCCCTGGTGGCAGGACCCAAAGTGCACGCCCGCTTGGACGGCCTGGCCGGACTGGGCCTGTCCGCCACACCGCACCCGTCCGGCATGGGTGACTACCTGGTAACCGACGAGGGCGGAGCCACGGCGGTCCCGGGCATCTGGGCGGCGGGCAACGTCACGGACATCAAGGCGCAGGTGCTGCCGGCCGCGGCGGGAGGCACCTGGGCGGCAGTTAACCTCAACAACAGCCTGATGGCCGAGGAACTGGATCGGGACGTGGCGGTTTACCGGGAGTCCCTCGGACAGAGGGTGTAGGGGCCAGCCGGATTCGGCTGACCCCTCCAGGTTGTAAGTGCAATTCAGTTGGTTCGAGAGGCCGCTGAGTGAATGACCTTGGCGAGGTCGAGGGGACGGCTCCACATAGGCCAATGCCCCGTCGGGAGGTCGATGACATCCAGGTGCTCGATGTTCGCGACTTCGGCAAACATGGCGTGGCCTGCGCGTGCCAGCTCCAGCACCTGCGCGCCAGCGATCGAGCAGCACACCAGGGTGGTCCGGACCTTGCGGCGGGCATCGTTCGTGAGCTCGACGGGCTGGCGAAGCACGGGGCCGGGCTCAGGGACGGCCCGGGCCCGAAAACGCTCGAGGACCTCTGCGCTCAGGCCTTCGAGGCTCGCCTGCTGTGCGAGGACGTCGAAGGGCGGCAGCGGAAGCTCCTCCAACTCCGGCGGAATGTTTGGGGCGAAGGCGCTTCCCGTCGCCACGGGGCCCGAGTCGACCCACACCACTCGATGGACAAGCTCAGGGTGCCGGTCAAGGACGAGGCTGACGGGGGCGTTCGCCCCGCTGTGAGCGACGAGAGTTGCGGGCTGAGCCTCGGAGACCCCAAGTTCAGTGATGACCTCAAGGACCGCCGCGGCTTGATCGTCCAGAGTCTTCGCCGCCCGTCCGGGATCGTCCCCGTCTAGGCCGGGCAGTGTCATCGCGATTGCACGCGAGTGGTCGGTTGTCAGGTGTTCAAGCACTTCGTCCCACGCCCAAGCGCCTAGCCAGTGGCCGGCGATGAGAACGATGATCGGACTGCTTGTAGTAGTTGTCATGTCACTACCCTCGCAGCCACAACGGACAAAGGTATGTCACTATTTGTGTCATGAATTTGTCCGGGCCTGAACTGTGAAACGAGTCGAACGGCTCCATGCCCTATCCGAGATGTTGCGCCGCAGCGGCACGCGGGGGGTTTCCGCCGAACGGTTGGCGAGCGAGTTTGAGGTATCCGTGCGCACCATAAAAAGGGACCTCGATGCGCTGGAGAACAGCGGTGCGCCTATCTGGTCTCGCCCAGGTCCGGGCGGTGGCTACGGATTGGCCACAGGCGCGTCCCTGCCGCCTGTCAGCCTGTCTCCAGGGCAGGCCGTGGCGCTCATGGCAGCTGTGTCCGCTGCACCCGATGCCCCCTACGCCGATCTTGCAGCGGCAGGTATCCAGAAGATCCTGGACGTGCTCGATCCTAAAACCCGGGCACGGGCCGACGAGCTGGCCCATCGCGTCTGGGTCAACGCGCTTCCGTCCTCTTCGCGCGCCATCAAGTCGGCATTGGAGGAAGCGATGGCCGAGCAGCGAGTGATCCGCATTCGCTACACATCGAAGGACGAGACCACGACCACCCGTGACGTTGAACCAGTGCTCTTCGCCTCCACGAACGGCCAGTGGTACCTGGTTGGCTGGTGCCGACTGCGCAACGCAATGCGATGGTTCACTGTGTCGCGCATCGAGCGAGCCAGCGTGACCAGGACGGCGTGCAGCGGCCACACCATCCACGAGGTCGGAGAACCTCCGGCGAACGCCAGACCGGTGCACAGTCGGGGCGAGTGAGTCACTCAAACAACCATTCCAGTCGGTATACCTACCGGTGCTTGAAATCCGGCTGCCGCTTCTGGGCGAACGCCGCCATCCCTTCCTTCTGGTCCTCGCTGGCAAACAGCGAATGGAAGAGGCGGCGTTCAAACACCACGCCCTGCGCCAGGCCTGTTTCGAAGGCCGCGTTCACGGCTTCCTTAGCCAGCATGGCCACTGGTTTGGACTTAGACGCGATCACCTCCGCGGCCTTCACAGCTTCCTCCACGACGTCCGCAGCCGGTACCACGCGGGAGACCAGCCCGCAGCGTTCGGCTTCTTCGGCACCGATGAAACGTCCTGTGAGGATGAGGTCCATGGCCTTGGCCTTGCCCACTGCCCTGGTGAGCCGTTGTGAGCCGCCCATCCCCGGAATCACGCCCAGGTTGATTTCCGGTTGACCGAACTTGGCGTTGTCCCCGGCAATCACGAGGTCGCACATCATGGCCAGCTCGCAGCCGCCGCCCAGGGCAAAGCCGGACACCGCGGCAACGATCGGAATCCGCAACCGTGTCAGGTCCTCCCATGCACGGAACCAGTCCAGCGCGTACATCTCCAGGTAGCTTTTATCCGCCATCTCCTTGATGTCCGCACCCGCGGCAAACGCCTTGGCAGAACCGGTGATCACGACGGCGCCAACCCCTGAATCCGCATCCATGGCACTGACTGCAGCAACGACGTCGTCCAGCGTTCCCTTGTTCAGCGCATTCAGCGCCTCTGGACGGTTCAGGGTCAAGATGCCCACGCGCCCGCGGTGCTCCACCAGAATGTTGGCGTACTGTCCGGCCGTTGTCGCGGATGATGTGGTTCCGGCTTTTGTTGTCCCGGCGGTGCCCTGCTGCGTCATGGATTCCCTCACGTGTCTGATGCTTCCGGCTGTCCAGCCGCCGATTTGTCCCTGATGTCCGTAATGATGCCGGAGAAGTCCCGGCCGGCGCCGCCTTCTGCGGCAAACGCCTCGTAAATTTCGGCGGCCAGCGGACCCAGGCGTGCAGCCACGCCGTTGCTCTCCAGCGCGTTCAAGGCCAGCCGCAGGTCCTTTGCCATCAGCGCACCCGCGAACCCGGGCTGATAGTCGCGGTTGGCCGGGCTGGTGGGGACGGGGCCCGGCACGGGGCAGTTGGTAGTCAGCGCCCAGCATTGCCCCGAGGCGTTGGAGGCGACGTCGAACAGTGCCTGGTGTGTCAGCCCCAGCTTCTCCCCCAGCACAAAGGCCTCACTCACGGCGATCATGGAAATCCCCAGAATCAGGTTGTTGCAGACTTTCGCCGCCTGACCCAAACCGTGGTCGCCGCAGTGCACAATACGCTTACCCATCACCTCCAGCAGCGGACGGACGGCCTCGAAGTCCTCAGCAGTGCCGCCCACCATAAAGGTCAGGGTGCCGGCCTCGGCTCCCACCACACCGCCGGACACCGGAGCGTCTACGGAGCGGTGGCCCGCGTCCAAAGCCAGCTGCGCAGCTTCCCGGGCCTCGTCCACGTTGATGGTGGAGCAGTCCAGGAACAGCGTGCCCGGCGCGGCTTCGGCCAACAGGCCGGGGGCGCCGACGGTCCCGCGGTAAGCATCCAGCAGGTGCCGGCCGCTGGGCAGCATGGTGAGCACCACGGAGGCGGCCCGGACGGCGTCGACGGCGTTCTCCACCGTGGGCACCCCGTTGCGGCCTGCTTCCTCGACGGCCGCCGGGACAACGTCGAAACCGGACACCGGGTACCCGGCCTTGACCAGGTTCACGGCCATCGGACCGCCCATATGGCCCAGTCCCAAAAACGCTATGGTGCCCCGTGGGGCAGCGTCCTGTGAAGCAGCGTCAGACATGATCGGACTCCCTCTCCTGCAGTTCCAGCCCGGCATCGGGTTGCACTTCGAGTTCCAGTTCAGCGTCATCCAGCGGATGGAAGAACCGATCGACGTCGGCCTCCGTCACCTGGTGCAGCGAGGGTGGGTTCCAGCGCGGGTTGCGGTCCTTGTCCACCACCTGCGCCCGGATCCCCTCCCGGAAATCCGGACCGGTGAGGCACCGCAATCCAACCCTGTACTCCTGCTTCAGTGCCTCGCCCAGGTCCAGGTTGCGCGCCCGGCGGATGCCGGCCAGTGCAACCTTCACGGCAGTCGGGGATTTCGCGGCAATGGTGGCAGCGGCTTCCGCTGCGTCCCCGCCCGCGGCGTCGAGCCGGCGGACAATCTCCTCGGCACTGTCCCCGGTGTAGCAGTCATCAATCCAGCTGCGCTGCTTTTCCAGGGCGCTGGGCGGGGCCGACGAGCTGAAACGCACGACGGCGTCCTCCGGGTTTTCGCTTTCCAACGCCTCCGCCAGCGCGGGAAGCCTGCCTGACTCAACGAAGTGGTCTGCCAGCCCCAGGAAGATGGCATCCGAACCGGTGCAGTGCGCCCCGGTGAGGGCGGCATGGGTTCCCGCCTCCCCAGGCGAGCGGGCCAGTAGATAGGTCCCGCCGACGTCGGGCACAAAGCCAATGGTGGTTTCGGGCATTCCGGTGCGTGTCCGCTCGGTGACCACCCGGACCGAACCGTGGGCCGAAATGCCCACCCCGCCACCCAGCACCAGCCCGTCCATGAAGGCCACGTACGGCTTAGGGTAGCTGGCGATCAGCGCGTTCAGCCGGTACTCGACCTGCCAGAACCTGGCCGTCCTGTCTCCGCCGGTGAGCATGTCCCGGTAGATAGCCACGATGTCGCCGCCGGCGCACAGGCCCCGATCACCGGCGCCCCGGACCAGGACTGTGGCCACGGCATCGTCCATTGCCCACGCCGTCAGCTGCTCCAGCATGCCTGCAGCCATCCCTTCAGTCAGGGCGTTGACGGCCCTGGGACGGTTCAAGGTGATAACGCCCAACCGGCCGCGGCGCTCGAACAGTATTTCCGGGACCGCGGCCTCATTAGCACCCTGCGTCATCAGCTTCCCTCCGGCATGATGAAGCTGGCACCGGAGCGGATTCCCGAAGGCCACCGGGTGGTGATGGTTTTGGTCTTGGTATAGAAGCGGAAGGCGTCCGGGCCGTGCTGGTTGAGATCGCCAAAGCCTGAGGCTTTCCAGCCACCGAAGGTGTAGTAGGCAATGGGAACGGGGATGGGCACGTTGATGCCCACCATGCCTACCTGGACGCGGCTGGCAAAGTCGCGGGCGGCGTCGCCGTCGCGGGTAAAGATGGCCACGCCGTTGCCATACTCGTGTTCGGTGCAGAGCCGCAATGCTTCCTCATAGTCCGGAGCCCGCAGGATACTGAGGACCGGGCCGAAGATCTCCTCGCGGTAGATCGCCATGTCCTTGGTGACATGGTCAAAGAGGGTGGGGCCCACCCAGAAACCACCGTCGTGTCCGTCCACTTCAAGGCCGCGCCCGTCCGCAAGGAGGGTGGCGCCGTCGTCAACTCCGGATTGGATGTACCCCTCGATCCGTTCCTTGGCGGCGGCGGTGACCACGGGCCCGAAGTCGCTGTCCGGCGCCAGGCTGGGGCCGACTTTGAGAGCCTTTACCCGTTCCTGAAGTGTGGCTACCAGCCTGTTCGCGGTCTCCTCGCCGACAGGTACGGCCACCGAAATGGCCATGCAGCGTTCACCGGCAGAACCATACCCCGCACCGATCAGGGCGTCAGCTGCCATCTCCAGATCGGCGTCGGGCATGATCACCATATGGTTCTTGGCGCCGCCAAAGCACTGGGCGCGCTTGCCGTGCGCTGCAGCCGTGGCATAGATGTACTGGGCAATGGGGGTGGAGCCAACGAAGCCCACCGCCTTGACCCGGGGGTCCTCCAGCAACGAGTCCACGGCTTCCTTATCCCCGTTGACCACGTTGAACACGCCATCCGGGACGCCTGCTTCGGTGAAAAGCTCGGCGAGGCGGAGCGGCACCGAGGGGTCGCGCTCCGAGGGCTTGAGGATGAAGGCGTTGCCGGCGGCGAGCGCTGGGCCGGACTTCCACAGCGGGATCATGGCGGGGAAGTTGAACGGCGTGATCCCGGCGACGACGCCCAACGGCTGCCGCACCGAGTGCACGTCGATCCCGCCGGCGTCGGAAAATTCGCCCTTGAGCAGGTGCGGGGCGCCGGCGGCGAACTCCACCACCTCGATGCCGCGTTGGATATCGCCCCTGGAATCGGCGAAGGTCTTTCCGTGTTCCCTGGACAGCAGCGTGGCCAGCTCGTCCATGTTGGCGTTGACCAGCTCCACGAACTTGAGCAGGATCCGTCCACGGCGCTGCGGATTCATAGCCGCCCACTCGAGCTGCGCCTTCTCCGCGCTGGCAATGACGTTGGCCACCTCGTCCCGGGAAGCCAACGGAACCCGTGCCTGCACCTGGCCGGAACAGGGATCAAAGACATCCCCGAACCGGCCGGAGGTACCATCAACCCGCTGCCCGTCTACGTAATGGGAAAGCTCGCGCACCAAAGCTGCCATAGTGGAATGCTCCTTCGCATGTGATCCAGGCCATCTTGCAGCCGAATATACTCGGACTTCCTACTAAATTCCAGAGCATGCTGATGCGACAATAAACCCCGGGCTCCTGCTTAGAGTCCGTCCTTCAGCCCCCTGTACGCATCCAGCGCCTTTTGCCGCGAAGCCTTGAGGTCCACGATGCTTTCCGGGTAGTCCGGTGTTCCAAACTCGGGGACCCAGTGGCCGACGTACTTTCCGGCGGGATCGAACTTGGTCCGCTGCGACTCCGGATTGAATATCCTGAAGAACGGTGCCGCGTCCGCCCCGGACCCGGCCACCCATTGCCAATTGGCCGGGTTGGAGGCAGGGTCTGCGTCCACCAAGGTGTCCCAGTACCACTGCTCACCTACCTGCCAATGGATGCCGAGGTTCTTCACCAGAAAGCTGGCCGCCACCATCCTGACGCGGTTGTGCATCCACCCCGTATGCCACATCTGCCGCTGCCCGGCGTCCACCAGGGGGAAACCGGTCCGGCCCTGCTGCCAGGCCGCTAAGGTGTCAGACACTGAGCTTTCAGTACTCCCGGCAGGGGTTTTCCCTACGGCAGCGTTGTCGGCAGCAGCTGGCCACGCCCAAGGGACCTGTCAAACTCCGGCCGCAAATTCTCCGTGGCCAGCCCCGGGTGGTGGAAGTACTGGTGCCAGCAAAACTCGCGCCATCCCAATTCGGAGGTGAACAACGCAACGCTTTCCGGCGCGTCCCTGCGGTGCCTGACCGTTGCGTGCCACACTTCGTAGGGACTCAGTTCACCCCACCGAAGGTAGGGGGACAACCTGCTGCTTCCCGCCAGGTCAGGCCGATCACGGCCTTCCCGATATCCGGCCAGGCCCTCTCCCAGGAAGACCGCCAGCCGCTCCCGGGCGTGGGCCGATCCCGGCGTCCACATCTGGGCCAGCCCAGCGGACCAATCCGGCTTAACAGGCAGCAGTGCCCAGGTGTCCAAGTCCTCCTGGCCCGGAAGTCCGCCGTCGTACCCGTTTCCAGGTTCTGGCTCAGCCAGCGGTTCGCGAAACTCCGTGGCGGACAGCGCCCGCCAGAACGGCGAAAACACCTTGAAGTGCCCGCCCTGCTTGGTAGTCACTTTCCACGGTTCATGAAGCAACAACGCTTGGAAGCTCTCCGAGTGCAACCCAGACTCTTGTGCCCACGACTTGATCTCAGCGTCCAAAGTACGTTCGGCCAACCCATAGCGTCGGTTCCAGTACAGCGCACCAGCGCCCAAGGCCTCGGCGGTTTCCCGAACTACCGTTCCAGCGGGCCCACGCCGCAGCAGCAGCGGTACTCCCAACCGGCTGAGTTCTTTCCGGAGGGCGCTAAGGGAGTGATGCAGCCACCAGCGGGCGGCTCCGCCCAGAGGCCTGATATTCGGAGATTCTTCATCGAGGACGTAGAGACCCACCGCGCCGCCATCCTCGACCGCGGCACGGAGGGCAGGATGGTCGCTGACGCGCAGATCGTCGCGAAACCACACAAGTGAGGGCTTCAATCAGGTCCTTTCAGAACCCGGAACGGAACGGGCTTGCACGGTGGTCCTGATGAATCTACTGGGGAACCCGGGAGGTGTCGAGCCTGACTGGTTCAGCGGCTTCGGATAAGCGCCGCGATTTCCGTGAACCCCAGCCGGTCAGCGTTATCCACAGCCGTACGCCCCTGTGGGTCGCGGACGTCCGGGTTGGCGCCCGCGGCCAGCAACTGGCGGACCACTTCCTGCTGGTTGGGACCGCCGCTGTTGAGCAGGATGGCTTCCTGCATGGCGGTCCAGCCGAGGTTATTGACGTGGTCCACGGGAACGCCGGCGGCGATGAGGATGCTCACCGTTTCCACGTGGCCGTGCTCGCTGGCGGGGATGAGCGCCGTACCGCCGTAGCGGTTGGTGCTGCTGACATCAGCTCCGGCCGCGAGCGTCAGCTGCAGCACCTCGTTGAAGCCCTCCGCGCCGGCATACAGGAACGCTGAATCCTGGATGGAATCCTTGGCGTTGACGTCCCCACCAGCCTCAATCAATTCCTTGACGCGGACCGGATCGTTGGCTTTCGCCGCGCGGATGAGCTGCTGGTCAAGTTCCATTTGTGCCTCCGGGCCCAAGGCTGCCCTGCGTTCCGCCGCCGTTACCGGAGCAGCGGACGACGGCGGTACCGCCGCCGCAGTGGCGGGTGCCGGCGTCGTGGTTTCTGCAACCTTGGCCGGGGCTCTGGTGACCGGCGCCGTAGTGGCTGACGGCGCTGGCTGCGGTGCAGCAGTGCCACAACCGGCCAGCAGCCCGGCCGCCGCCATCCCGGCGATGCGGCGCCGGGCTGCTTTCCTGAATCTCCGCATTGAACCCGAGCCTACTTGCCGGCCCCGGCAATGACCTCGGCTCCGGCGGTGGCGCACGCTTCATCGAGCATGCCGTCCGGAGCGCCGCCCACGCCGATCCCTGCAACGGAAACGCCGTTGACCTTCAAGGGCACCCCGCCCGGGAGGAACAGGGTACCGGGCAGGTCCGCAATGGAAGGCTTGCCGTTGCCGTTGATGCGACCTGCAAGTTAGCTGGTGGGAGCTCCGAACGCCGCTGCGGTGTAGGCCTTCTGCTTCGCAGCTTCGATGGTGTGCTCGGCGGCGTTGTCTCCGCGCAGGAGAGCCTGGACGGTGCCGAAGCGGTCCACCAGTGCCACCGTGACGAACGGAAGCTTGTCCGCCTGGCACTTCGCCAGGGCTGCCTTGACGGCATCCGCGGAAGCACCCACGCTGATGCGGTTCTGCTGGACCGTGGTGTCCGGCGAGGCAGGGACGTCGACGGCGGGAACGGAGATGGGTGCGGGTTGTTGCGGCACGGAGACGGCATTCGCGACGGCAGTAATGCCGCCGGTGAGGACCAGGGCACTGACGGCTGCGCTGCTGAACAACATGGTGGACTTCTTCATGGCTTCTCCTGCTTGTCGGCTTTCCTGGCGGTCTTGCCAGGGCACCCTTCAAGCTTCGTCGGGGACGCCGCCTCGGGGCATCGGCCAAGCAGTCGCTGCCTGCTCATCCTTTCTGCGGGGCTTATCAGCCAAATGGCTGAGAGACCGGCAACCGCAAGGGAATTAGCATGGTGGGTAGCGTATTCAAGCGAAGGAAACCCATGTCAGTGAACAGGATTGACGGCCGGATTGACGCCGTCGTCCACGTCAGTTTCGCAGTCCTGATGGTGGCTTCCGGCGTGCGGTACGTGATGCGGCACTCCCCCGCGGACAACCTCTGGACCGTTGCCCTGGCCGCTGCCGTTTGCACCCTCTATGGCGTGGTGGCAGTCCTTTCGCTGCGCGGCCAGCCCTGGATGCCATGGATGTTTGCCCTGGTGGCCGCGTGGTCTGCACTGGTGATCGCGGCCCCGAGCTTTGCCTGGGGCTCTTTCGCTTTGTTCTTCCTGGCCCGTTCGGCCTTTCGCGGCTGGGCCGCTTACGTGGCGTCGGGAATCACGGCGGCCGCAACCGCCGTCGGGTTGTTTTGGATGAGCGGCGGCACCGATGTTGCCATGCTCCTGGGACCGGTGGCCGCCGGCCTGCTGCTCACCCTCATCTACGGCAGGATGGAGCGAGACGCCCGAATCCAGAAACAGCTGCTGGACGACGTCACCCGGGCCCAGGACCGCCTCGCCGCCAGCGAACGCGAAGCAGGAGTGGTTGCCGAGCGCGAACGGGTTTCCCGGGAAATCCACGACACCGTCACCCAGGGGCTGGCCAGCAGCCTCTTGCTGCTCGAAGCTGCCCAGCGGTCCTGGCCGGCCCGGGAATCGCGGGAGGAAATACAGAAAGCCGCGGGCCTGCTGCGCCGGAACCTCGCCGAAACCCGGAGCCTGGTGCACGAACTGTCCGCTCCAGGGCTGGAGAGCATTCCTCTCCCGGACGCGCTCGAGCAAGCGGCCGGGCAGTACCTGGACCATTTTCGGTTCCAGGTGACCGGAGAACAGTCACCTGTTCCCGGCGAAATCCGTCATGCCCTGTTGCGTGTCACTCAAAGCGCGGCGGCCAACATCAAGCTTCACGCCCGGGCAGGAAACGTCAGCATCACCCTCGGTTACCTTCCCGGGGCGGTCACCCTGGATGTGTTCGACGACGGCCGCGGCTTCGATCCCTCGGCGGTACCCGGGCCCTCGGATGCCGGCGGCTACGGACTCCGCGCGATGCGGCAGCGGGTGGAGCAGCTGGGCGGTATGTTGTCAGTGGAAAGCAGCCCGGGCGAGGGCACCGTCATTGCGGCCCAACTGCCACTGCCTCCCGCAGCGGCGCCCAAAGAGGCAAACGCCACCTCCGCTGCAACCCGGACTGCCAAGGAGACCCGATGACTGCCATTACCGTGCTCCTGGTGGACGATCACGTGGTGGTCCGGAGCGGGCTCAAGGCGCTGCTGGGCACCCAGCCCGATATCGACGTCGTAGGTGAAGCGGCATCAGGTGAGGAAGCGCTGGCCGTGGCCGAATCCTGCTCGCCGGACGTGATCCTCATGGACCTTGCCATGGGTCCCGGCATGGATGGCATCGAGGCGATCAAACGGCTACGCCAGCGCAACAGCAAGCAGGCCGTCATCGTGTTCACCACCTACGATTCGGATGCTGACATAGTCCGTGCCGTGGACGCCGGCGCCATGGGCTACCTGCTCAAAGACGCCGCTCCAGAGGAGATCTTCGCGGGCGTGCGGGCCGCTGTGCAGGGCAAGAGCGTGATGAGTCCGCCCGTGGCGTCCCGCCTTTTCCAGCAGATGCGCAACCCGGACGAAATCCTCACGGCCCGCGAGGCGGAGCTGCTCAGCCTCCTCACCCAGGGACTGAGCAACCGCCAGCTTGGCAAGCAGCTCTTCATCTCCGAAGCCACAGTAAAAACCCACCTGGCGCACATCTACGCCAAGCTCGGGGTGGACACCCGTGCCGCCGCGATCGCCACCGCCATCCGCCGGGAGGGGATGCGCTGAGCTGTGCCGTGTTGGGCCAGCGCCCGGCCGCCCAACAAACCCTGTAACGCCTCCGGCCGACAAGTTCGGTAAGTTAGAACTGTGAAGATTGCTACCTGGAACGTTAATTCCCTCCGAGCCCGGGCCGATCGTGTCGAAGCCTGGCTTCAGCGCAGCGATTGCGATGTCCTCGCCATCCAGGAAACCAAATGCAAGGACGACAACTTCCCATGGGAGCTCTTTGAGCGGATGGGCTACGAGGTGGCGCACTTCGGGCTCAACCAGTGGAACGGCGTTGCCATTGCCTCCCGCGTAGGGCTTGAGGACGTGGAGCGCACCTTCATGGATCAGCCCGCTTTTGGGAAAGAAGGAAAGGATCCCGTCCAGGAGGCCCGTGCCATGGGAGCCACGTGCAATGGCGTGCGCGTATGGAGCCTGTACGTTCCCAACGGTCGCTCCCTCAACGATGAGCACATGCCGTACAAGCTGAAGTGGCTGGACATGCTCAACGCCCACGCCCGTGGCGAGCTGGCAGCAAACCCGGACCTGCAGCTGGCACTGATGGGCGACTGGAACATCGCCCCGCGGGACGAGGATGTCTGGGACATCGACCTTTTCCTGACCCAGGGCTACACCCATGTCAGCGAGCCCGAACGGGAAGCGTTCCGGGCTTTCGAGGCCGCCGGATTTACCGACGTCGCCCGTCCTTACACTCCTGGCCCCGGCGTCTACACCTACTGGGACTACACCCAGCTCCGCTTCCCCAAAAAAGAAGGAATGCGGATCGACTTTGTGCTGGCCTCACCGGCGCTGGCTGCCCGGGTCACTGGCGCCTCCATCGACAGGGAAGAGCGCAAGGGCAAGGGCGCTTCTGACCACGCTCCTGTGATCGTGGACCTGGCTGACTAGTGTTTTTGCAAGGGAGGCGGACATGACCGGAAGCATCTACCGGGGCCAGGCGGGCCTGCCGTTTTCCTCCGCCCTGCGGGTCTACGAACCCCTGCACGCCTTCCCCGAAGAGCAGCGCAAAGCCCTCCGCAAGGCGGGGCTCGGCGCTGCCTCAAGGGACGCCGTCGAAAATGCCGAACTGCTCGCCTCCCTGGGCCGCATCACCCGCGAAGGCGGGGATCCCTTTCCTACCGGACGTACAGATCTGGTCCGGGTCCGATCGGCAAAGAACGACGCCGGAGCTGCCGCGGCCGCCGGTGCCGGTGCCGGTGCCGGAGCGGATGGTGAAGACCTGTTGTACTGCCCCAGCCAGCTGGTGCTGCGCGCCGGCCTTGCCGCGAACGCCCTGATGGAGGGTATCCACGGCCCGCTGGCACAACTGCTGATCCCCGAGGAACAGCTGGACAAGCACCAGGAACGGATCAACCAGGTCAAGGCCAGCGGTGAAACGCCGCGGGTGCACACACGGGCCTCTACCTGGGGCATTCCGTTCAGCTGGTTTTCGCTCTTCATGGAGGGCGACCGGCAGGAGGTGGTGGAGTCCCAGGGCAAAATCGCCACGGTACGGGTATGGGCCACCCTCCTGGAGGCACTGGAAAGGGCGCGTTACGCCGTCGCGCATCTTGCCCTGGCTGCTCCGGACCTGGACATGTTGGAGGAACTGGCCCAGCTGACCGCCTGGCTGGAGCGGTTCGATTCAGCGTCCATTGTGGAGCTGGACTATGGTGCCGTGGCAGACAAGGTGCACCCTGATGACTCGCCGCTGGACATCAGGTTGGGCATCGAGTGCCTGGCCGAGGGCGACATGACCGGCGCCGCTGCCGCTTACCGCAGGCTCGCGTCCCGCTGGATTCCCATCCGTCAGCTGGCCCGCGCCTCCTGACCCACTGCTACCTGGTTGGCGGGGATGTTGAGGTGCGGACAATCAGCTCATGAGGCGCGACCGCGGAATGTACCGCGCCGCTGATGCCGTCCAGTTCGTCAAGGAGCATCTTGGTGGCGAGCTCGGCCTGCTCGTCAGGGCGCTGACTCACCGTGGTCAGGCCCATGGCTTCGGCGAAATCGTGGTCGTCGATTCCCACCACTGACAGGTCCTCGGGCACCCGGACCCCCAGGCGTGCGGCTTCAAACATGACGCCCATTGCCATCTCATCCGATGCGCAGAAAACGGCCGTCGGCTTTGGTCCGGGCGCACGCCACAGCCGCTGGAAAGCTGCCTGCCCACTGCGCACCGTAAAGTCGCCGAGTTCATCCCACTCCGGCCGGTCCACCAGACCCGCCCGCTTCATCACGTCGTGAAAGGCCAGGATCCGGACCCGCGGAACATCGAAGTTCAGGTCCGTTTCATCGTCACCATGAATCAGCGCAATGTCCTTGTGACCAAGATCGATCAGGTGCTGGACCGCGGTGGAGGCGGCCGCGTAGTCGTCAATGCCAATGTAGGCACAATCTTCCACGTGGCCACCCACTACTACCAGCGGGATGTCGATTTTCTGCAGATGTTCCAGTTCCTCGTGGGTCAGCGCCATACACAGGACCAGCAGGGCGTCGATCTGCTTGTAGACCATAGTCTTGCTGAACAGCCGCTCCCGGTTGCTCCCGTGCCCGCCCAAATTGAACAGGGATAGGTTGTAGTGCCGGGTGTGAAGCTCCCGGTCGGCGCCCTCGATTGCCTTGGAGAAGAACCAGCGGCTCACGAACGGCGCCAACACACCGATGGTCTTGGTGCGGCCGGTTGCCAGTCCGGAAGCCGACGACGACGCCACATAGCCCAACTGGCCGGCAATCTCCAGGATCTTCTCCCGGGTGGCCGGCGACACCCGGGGCAGCCCCCTCACTGCCCGGGAGACAGTCGCCGTGGAGAACCCGGTGGCTGCAGCGACGTCTTCGATACTGACCCCGCTGTGCCCGCCCCGTTGGCTTCTTTCAGTTGCCCGTGCCACGGTTCCCTCCGTCAGTTAGCGGCGGCATCAGCCCTTCAGGCCGCCCGCCAGCAGACCGCGGACAAAGTAGCGCTGCAGGCCGAAGAACACCAGAAGCGGAATGATGATCGAGACGAAAGCCGCCGCCGGGTTCAGGAAATCCCGGTTTCCACGGGTACCGGAAATTTCCGCAAGCCGCTGGGTGATGGGGGCGACATCCGCAGTACCACCGGAGAACACCAGGGCCACCAGCAAGTCATTCCACACCCAGAGGAACTGGAAGATCGCCAGTGATGCCAGCGCCGGTACGGACAGCGGCAGGATAATCCGCCAGAAGATCGTGGAGTGGCCGGCGCCGTCGACCTTGGCGGCCTCGATAACTTCCCCCGGAATCTCCGAGATGAAGTTGTGAAGGAGGAAGATGCCCAGCGGCAAACCGAAGATTGTGTGCGCTATCCATAGCTGGGTGTAGGAGCCCGCCGGGATCTGCAGCACCTGCGTGAAGAGCTGCAACAGCGGGATCAGGGCCATCTGAAGCGGAATGATCTGCAGGGCAAAGACGAAAATGAACGCTGATTCCCGGCCGCGGAAGTTGCCCCACGCGAAGATATAGGCAGCCATGGACGCCAGCACCAGGACGAACACGGTGACCGGAATGACGATTGCCAGCGAGTTCACGAAGTACTGCGAGAGATTCGCAGACTGTGAACCCGCTGCGGCCGTGACGTCCACGTAGTGCTTGAACGTGAACTGCCAGTCGGTGAAGAAATTCCACCAGCCGTCAGCTCGGGGGCCCACCTGCTTGGTTGCAGGCCTGATGGAGGAAATAAACAGGCCGAAGGTCGGGATGGTCCAGACGACGGCAATAACCAGGGCCGCCGCCGTGGCCCAGCGGGAGGTCAGGCGTTGCTTGACCCGGCGGGCCATGGGCGCGGAATCGTCCGGACCGCCGGGGACCCTGCGTGATGTGATCTTGGTACTGCTATTTTTTGGTGCCGCATCCGGCGCTGGCATGACGGTCATCGGATTTCCTTTTGCTGACGAAGGACGCGGGCGTTGTAGACGACGATCGGCAGGACCATGAGGAAGAGCACCAGTGCCAATGCCGCGCCCCTGCCGGGCTCACCGGCACGGAAGGCCTGTGTGTACATCTCGTTGGCCACGACCGAAGTCTCGTAGTTTCCGGCTGTCATGGTCCGGACGATGTCGAAGACCTTCAGGGTGGCAATGGTGATGGTGGTCAACACCACCACCAGTGAGCCGCGGATACCCGGAATGGTCACGTTGCGGAACTGCTCCCAGGCGTTGGCGCCGTCCAGCCGGGCCGCTTCGGTCAGTTCCACCGGGACACCCTTGATGGCTGCGGAAAGGATTACCATGGCGAAACCGGTCTGGATCCAGACCATCACGACGATAAGGAAGATAGTGTTTTCGGGTGCGTCCAAGAGGAACTGCTTGGGTTCCATTCCGAACATCACGCGCAAAGCGTTCAGAACGCCGGTCTGCTCAATCCCTGAACCGCGGAAGTCATACACCAGCTTCCAGATGATGCCCGCACCGACGAAGGAAATGGCCATTGGCATGAAGACCAGGGCCTTCAGCACCCGCTCGCCGCGAGCCTTATCGATAAACACCGCGTAGGCCAACCCAAACACCGTGGAAAGCAGGGGCACCAGGACTGTCCAGATGAGGGTATTCCGCAGGGTGATCAGGGCCTCCGGCTGCGTGAACATCCAGACAAAGTTGTCGAAGCCGATGAGCTTGCCGCTGGGGTCCGTGAAGGCCAGGTATGAGGTACTGACGGCCGGATAAACGAGCCCGACGATAAGAAGAATTGCTGCCGGTGCCAAAAACCCGGCGATGGTTACTTTGTCCTTGGCGGACTTGGGAGCCCTGTCCACCAGCAACATAATGAGTCCGATAATCGCGGCAAAAATTGCCAAGGCGATGAGGACCTGAAGGAATTTTCCTCCGATAAACTCCATTGCCCAACCTCCGTGGTGTGCGTGGATCCAGATGGTCGCGGTACGTCACACCCCCGGGACGGAAGGCCCCGGGGGTGTGACGTGGAGGCGGGTCAGCTGGCAGGCCAGCTGCCTTCGATGCTGTCGGTTACCTGCTCGGCAGGGGTTCCGTTGATCCACGCAACGATTCCCTTCCAGAAGGAGTTGGAACCAACGGCGCCGGGCATCAGGTCAGAACCATCAAACCGGAAGACGGTATCGGGATTCTGAAGCAGCTCGATCGAGAGCTTGTCCAGCTCGGTCTGGGCGTTCGCCGGATCGAGACCCTTGTTTGCGCTGATCACGCCGCCAAGCTTGACGCGATCGTTGGCGAACTCCGGGCTGGCCATGTAGGCCTGGAAAGCCTGGACCTCAGGGGTGTCCTTGTAGGCGCCGACCATTTCGCCGCCACCGGTGATGGTCTGGCCAAGGCTCTCGTCGATGGGCGGAGTCATGAAGGCCCAGACGTCGCCGTCGGGAGCAACAACGGTTCCTTCAGGCCAGTTGGAAGCCTGGAAGTTAGCCTGGTGGTGCATGGCGCACTGGCCGTCCAGCACCGGCTGGCCAGCTTGGGCGAAGCCCGTGGTGAGGATGGAGCGGACGTCGCCGAAGCCACCGTTAACCATCTTGTCGTCCAGCAGGATCTCGCCGGTGGTGTTGAACGCTTCAACGATCTTGGGATCGTTAAAGGGGATCTCGTGGCTGACCCATTGGTCGTAAACCTCGGGGCCGTGGGCGCGAAGCACAACGTCCTCAATCCAGTCAGTGCCCGGCCAGCCTGTGGCTTCACCGGACTCGAAACCTGCACACCACGGCTTCATGGTGCCGGCATCGGCGATGGTGTTGGACAGTGTCATCATTTCGTCCCACGAGGTGGGTACTTCCCAGCCGTTGTCCTCAAACGTCTTGGGTGCGTACCAGACGAAGCCCTTGACGTTTGCCAGCATGGGAGCGGCATAGAAGGTTCCGTCTACGGTGCCGTACTTCTTCCAGTCAGCTGACCAGTTTTCATCCACTGCGTCCGAAACGGTCTGCGGGGCGGGCTTCAGGTTGCCGGCCCGGGCCTGATCGGCCATCAGGCCGGGCTGCGGGAAGATAGCGATATCCGGGGCGTTGCCGGCCTTGGCGCGGACACCGATCTGGGTTTCGAATTCCTTGCTGCCCTCATATTTGATGGTGGCACCGGTGCATTCCTCGAATGCCGCCCAGGTCTGCTCCAGGTTGGTGGCCTCAACGTCAACGATGGTGGAGTAGACGGAAATTGTTTTGCCTTCGTGCTTGCCGTACGACTCGTAGGCCGTGCAATCGACCTCAGCGGCCGGATCGCTTCCGCCGCCGCCGTCTGAGCTGCAGGCACTAAGCGTCAGCGCCAGGATTCCGGTAGCCGCTATGGGCAACAGGTACTTTCGGTTTTTCATGCTTCTGACTCCTCGATGAGTACAAGAAAAATTGGCCCGCATTGATGTGGTGACCATCACCCTAGTAAGGTTATTGGAAGAAATGCAAGCGTTTACACAGAATTGTTCCCTGAAGGAGACCTATGCCGCAAGCGACCATCCCCACCCCCGGCTCAGAGCTCGACACCTGGTGGGCTGGCGCCGTTGTTTACCAGATTTATCCGCGATCATTCTCTGACGCCAACGGTGATGGGCTGGGCGATCTCCGCGGGGTGACGGAACGGCTCGCTTACCTGAAGCGTCTGGGCGTTGACGCCATATGGCTGTCCCCCTTCTACCGGTCTCCGCAGGCCGATGCCGGCTACGACGTCGCTGACTACCGGGCCGTCGACCCGATCTTCGGCACCTTGGACGACTTCGATGTGATGTTGGAGGAGGCTCACGGTCTGGGCCTGAAAGTCATTGTTGACCTGGTTCCCAATCACACGTCTGACGAGCACGCCTGGTTCCGGGAAGCTCTCGCCGCACCGCCCGGATCCCCGGCGCGGAGCAGGTACATCTTCCGGCCCGGCAAGGATCAGGTACCGGGTTCAGGCGACGGCCTCCTGCCGCCCAACAACTGGCAGTCGATTTTCGGCGGTAAGGCGTGGACCCGGATCACCGAGGCCGATGGCACCGCGGGTGAGTGGTACCTCCACCTTTTCGACACCAAGCAGCCGGACCTCAACTGGGACAACCCCGAGGTCCACGACGAGATGCGCTCCGTGCTGCGGTTCTGGCTGGACCGCGGAGTGGACGGCTTCCGCGTCGATGTAGCCCACGGCCTGGTCAAGGCCGAAGGGTTGCCGGACTGGGCGGGTGCGGCTGCCATGGTGGAGGGCGGCCGGTCTGAGGAAATCGAGCCCGGCGACGCGCCCGGTGCCCACTCTGATGCAGAAGAACCACACCGTGCCGACTCACCCCAGCTGCCGCCCTCGCCGTATCTTGACCAGGACGGCGTCCATGAGATTTACCGTGACTGGCACCAGGTACTGGCGGATTACGACGGCGATCGAATGATGGTTGCCGAAGCCTGGGTTGAACCGGCCGAAAGGCTGGCGCGCTACATCCGGAAGGACGAGTTCCAGCAGGCGTTCAACTTCGATTTCCTGCTGTCCGGATGGGATGCCTCCAGGATGTCAGCAGCCATCGAGGCCTCGCTCGTGTCCGCTGCCACGGTGGGCGCCTCCTCCACCTGGGTGCTCAGCAACCATGACACCGTCCGGCACACCAGCCGCTTCGGCCTGAAAAATCCGACGACGTTTCCCAAGGGAATCGGCGAAGGAGACGAGCAGCCGGACCCGGAACTTGGACTGGCCCGGGCACGCGCCGCCACACTGGTTTCGCTGGCACTGCCGGGTTCCGCCTACCTTTACCAAGGCGAGGAACTAGGGCTGCCCGAGCACACCACCCTGCCAGACGTCGCCCGCCAGGATCCGTCTTTCTTCCGCACCCTGGGGGCTGAAAAGGGACGGGATGGCTGCCGGGTTCCACTCCCCTGGGAGGCCGCAGCCCCGGGTTATGGTTTCTCCTCAGCGCCGCAGCCTGCCGCCCCATGGCTGCCCCAGCCGGAATCCTTCGGCGGGCTGGCAGCGGATCTCCAGGACGGCGTCGAAAGCTCCACCCTAGAGCTGTACCGCGCGGCACTGAATTTCCGGCGCAGCCATTCTCTGGGATCCGGTGACTTCCGCTGGGCCGATGCCCATGATCCCGAGCGCGGCGTCCTGGCCTTCCATAACCGCGACATCCTGGTCCTGGCGAACATGGGCGCCGCTCCGGTGCAACTTCCGGAGGGTTACACCGCGCTGCTTTCCAGCACTTCCGACGCCGGTACGACTGCTGCGGTGCCGACCGCCTGCACCGTCTACCTCACAGTTGCCGCGGATGACCAAATGGAGTGAAAGTCCGGTAGAGGACACGTGCTGCCACGTTGGCAGCAATCGACATTACCTATGCGGCACGGGGGCGGATCAGCAAGATCCACCTCGCGGATGCCGCCGTCGAACTCCTTCTGATCCGAAGCTGGCTTCGGAACAAGTAGCTGCGGATTTATCCACAGGCTGGGCCGGGCGATTGGCAGAGCAGGCCTGCAATGGGGACGATGTAGCCGTGAGCAACCCGATCCATGTTGACCCTCTGGCCATGCAGCCCCTTGCCTGCACGCTGGAGAGAAATGCGACGAGCCTCCGTTCGGCGTCTGCCTGGAGCGCCGATAACTGCGGCTCACCGCACACCGCCGCCATCCTGCGGGAAAGCGGTGACGCGGCCAAAGCAGTCCTGGGTTGCTTCGCAGCGGAGTTGGACGAGCTGAGCCAGGACATCAGGCTGGCAGCGAGGCAGTACCAGTTCGTCAACGACGCCACGGCAGCGGGTTTGCTTGGCAGGCTGCTCCCCGACAGGCCCGGATGAACCGCCGGAAGACTTTTATGGCGCCGGTATCTCCTGATTGCCGGCGCCCAAGGGTATAGCCCTTGGGAGATAGGGCAGGGCCTACTTTCTGCCTCGGAGGCATGCGCGCGGTAGACGGCCGCCAAACAGCTTTAGCGCACCCGTTCGGCCCGGCTTAACCGCGTGCGCGCGCCGGCACTGATATGAATGAGGACAGGTATCCGCTGGCCCACCAGGTCCTCCAGCGCCTGCACCAGTTCGGCGACCTCGGCTGCCAGCAGTTGCGGGGCAACCCCCTGCCTGGGGTGCAGCCGGACCCGCAGCGCCGGGCTGCCCTTGATGCTGTACGTGGCGACGGAAGAGCCGGCAAGGTCAGCACGGCCGGCCAATGCCCCTCTGATGGCCTGTTCGGCAACACTTCCGGCAATCCGGATGGTTCCCGGGACATCGCCGTCATCCCGCGGGGCGACCAGGAGATCAGCCCTGCCCTTGCCCTGCTGCGCCACCCAGGCGATAACGAGGCCAATAACAAGGGCAAGGACTGCCGCCACGACCATCCACAGCCAACTCTCGCTGCGGCCCGGCAGGGGCGTCCGCTCGAAGGCCTGCAAAGCCGCGCCCCATGCCTCGGCCGACCACGCCTGCCACCAGTCGGCGACAGCAGGAACGGCGGCGAGCAGCAGTAACAGGACACCAATGGCTAACAACTTCACGCCGAGGATGCCAATCAGGATGCGGTTCAGGACCCGCGGTGTGCTGTTCATGCGCCAATCACCCCGGAACTGGCCACGAGCACGCGGACGTAAGGGAGCGGCAGCGGAGCCAGGTCTTCCAGTTCATCGCGGACAGCGGCCAGGATGACGTCTTCGCTGACAGGCGCCCCGGACGTGGGCCTCACGTTGACCAGCACCTGCTTCTGCGAGACCACCACCATCACCTGTTCCGGTGTGACGTTGGCAGCAAGTCTGGCTCGCCGCGCAAGGGCCGAAGCGATGGTTTCGTCGTCAACCACAACGGCAACGGACTCGGTGGGGATACCCAACCGCGCTCCGTCCAGGACATGGCGCGCGCGACGGCCGGGGAGCACAGCTTGCAGCAGGAAGAAGAGGCCTGCCATGGCAACTACGGCGCCGGCGGCACCCAGCAGCGCAGGGGAAATCCCTTCGGGAAGCGCTGTGATGCGCTGTGCGGCCAGATGCGGTTCGATCAGCCAAGCGGGCTGGCCGATTGCATGAACACCTGCTTCCAGCAGTCCGTAGGTGGCCGCCAGTCCAATCAGCACGGCAGCCAGGATAGCCGCAAAGGCACGGGTGGGACGCATCTCCCGGCGCACCACCTTATCGAGGTCAACGGCCAGGCCGCTGTAGGTTTGCGCGTTCCCTTGCGAGGCGGCTTCCGCGGGCAATTGCTCGTGATTCCGGCTCAACGTACCCTCCCGCCATCGGTGATTTTTATTCCGCTGATCCGGATATCCACCCTGCTCAGCTGCGCACCGCTCAGTGCTGTGACGCTGCCCAGGATGTCAGCTTTTGCCGCCACAACGCGGTCCAGGATGGACCCACCGAATCCGCGGAGCCGCCCATTATCCCGGGCGACGGCTGCCAGCGGCGGGACCAACACAGGCGAGACGAGGGACAGGGCCAGCAGTCCGTCGTCGTCCGCCCAGTCCACGCGAATCTCATGCGCAGGCACACCGAGTGACCTGGAGGCTGAGGCCTTCGCGAGGCTGCTCAGCGCCTGGGTGCTGATTCTGTTGTGGCCGTTCAGCCGGAGGCCGGTGCCGGGGGTGTCCGGGCCGCCTGGCTGCGTTACCGGCCCAGCTGCCGTGCTCATGAGGACGAGCGGCGGCCGGTGATGGCGTCCAGGACCCCTCGCAGGTCCAGCTTTCCTTCGGCTGCACGGCCCAGCAGGGCGCCGATGGCCATGAACAGTACCGATGCCAGGAAACCCCAGGGCCCGAAGGCGAAGGACATGAAGGCCAGGAAGGCGCCGGCGGCAATGCCCACTACTGTCAGGTTCACGCGAGTACCTCCCGGTCAGCGCCGGGCCTTGCCGGCGCGGCAATGTAGACATCGTTGATCTCTACGTTCACTTCGATGACCTGCAGGCCCACCAGTTCCTCCACGGCGCGGTACACGGCGGCGCGGACCGCGTTGGCCAAGGAGTGCAGGGGTGTGCCGTAGTCGGCGACGAGATTGATGTCCACGGCAACCTGGGTTTCGCCGACCTCGGCATGGACGCCGGCAGCATGGTCCGAACTGCCCACGGCTTCACGGATGGCACCAAGTGCACGGGTGGATCCGGTGCCCAGCGAGTGGACACCCGGCACGGCACGGGCGGCAATGCCGGCAACCTTTTCCACTGCAGTTTCAGATATAACAGTGCGTCCGCGGGACCCCGGCACCTCCGCGGCAGCAGCTACTGGGCCGGCAGCGGCAGTACGTATGGCACCGGCTGCTCCGGCCGGGCTGCCGGAAGTTTCAGTGCGGCCGGGATTTACAAGCACACCGGGTTCGGATTGCGGGTCCGGATATTCCATGAGGCACTCCCCCTTCTGTTGCTTCAACCCTATCCCTTGGCCAGGACATCGTGTCTAGGGCCGCGGCAGGGGCGTGTACCGCAGAGGACGGCTGGCCTTTCCTACCGTCGCAGTTCCAACGCGCGCTTCTGCCTCGCGGAGATGCTGGAAGCGTAGCCGCAGTTGGCACACGTGATGAGGTAGGACCGCGACGTGGTGAAAACCGGAATGAAGAAGAGCGTGAACTTGGTGGCCCGCTCCTCAAGGTGGTGGTGGCCGAAGAAGCGGCAGCGCTGGCAGGTCGCGGACTTGCCGGCCAGCGCCTTAAGGGCGGTCTTGAAACCAAAAAGAAGGAACATCGGTTTTGCCTTCCGGAGTCGTGCTGCCAGTTGTGGCAACTCGGTTTTCTAGTCTTCTGTGGGAGTGGTTCGGCTTGGCTGGTAGTCACGCCAGGTGTGCTCCGGCTCAAAGCCGAGCAGGCGCCGCGCCTTATCGATGGACAGCATGGTCTCGTGCTCCCCCAGCTCCTTAGTCACCCTGACGTCCGGGAAAACGGCAGCGGCCAGGCTGGCGCTGGAACGGGTCATGACCGTGTCCGCGTTGGCGATGATGAACGCCTCGAACCCGGGCTTGCTGTTTTCCAATGCGCGCGCCACCGCCTGGGCGCCGTCACGGCCGTCAATGTATCCCCACAGGTTCCACTTGCGCAGAAGCGGATCGGAGTCGAATGACGGGAACCGTTCGTAATCCTCAGCGTCCATGACGTTTGAGAAGCGCAGGGCACTGATGCTTAGCTCCGGATCCCAGCGTGTCAGCTCAATCGCCATCTGCTCTTCCAGGTGCTTGACCAGGGAGTACGTGCTTTCGGGGCGGGCCGGGTACTCCTCATCCACGGGAATATAGGGAGGGTCGACGTCGAACGGCAGTCCCAGCACCGTCTCACTGGACGCATACACCACCTTTTTGATGCCGGCCCGGCGAGCCGCCTGGAAAACGTTGTAGGTGGACAGCATGTTGTTTTCAAAGGTGGCTGCGTCGGGAACAATGCCCGGAGCGGGCATCGCTCCCAGGTGGACGACGGCGTCGAAACCCTGATGCCTGTCATCGAGCCCGAGGAGTACATCCAGAACCTGGCCATACTCACGGAGATCCACTATTGCCAAAGTGGAGCTTCTTTCCCCGGAACGGTCCAGGTTCAGCACTTCGTGGCCATCATCATTGAGCCGGCGGACTACGTGCCGTCCAAGCTTTCCGCTGCCACCTGTCACTGCAATTCTCATACTGATTCCTACCTCATCCGACGGGGGCTATCGCTGACGACTCTACTAAGGCTAAGGCGTTCCGGCTGGCGACGGGTAGGTCGACCAAAGCCCGGATCTCTACTGGTGCTGAAAACTCTGATGCAGGCTGGTTCGCCTGTTCACCGGGCAAAGACAAAACCCCGCTTCCCGGAAGTCCGGGAGGCGGGGTTCTAGCTGCTTGCGTTGAGCTTGCCGAAATGTGGCTCCGACCGGCGTCGATCCGGTGACCTTTCGATTTTCAGTCGAACGCTCTACCAACTGAGCTACAGAGCCTAGGTGACATGTCACCATGAAGGCCGGAATCTCTTCCGGCAATCAAAGCGACCCTGACGGGACTTGAACCCGCGACCTCCGCCGTGACAGGGCGGCGCGCTAACCAACTGCGCTACAGGGCCTTGCGTTTACTGCATTTTTACTGCTCCGCGGCATTGCTACCGCTTTTTTTCAAGGGCTCCAGCCTACCAGACTTTTCCAGCCTGCCGGACCAGCTCCCTGCGTACCCCCAACGGGATTCGAACCCGTGCCGCCGCCGTGAAAGGGCGGTGTCCTAGGCCGCTAGACGATGGGGGCCTGAACTCAGTACGGAGGCAAAAATAAAAGGCTTCGAGCCGGGGCTCTCCGTCTTCGTCCCTGCGATTTCTCCGAACTGGACTCTAAAACTATAGGGCCTTCACCGGGATTATCCAAAATCCCGCCGGAGCCGCTTGGAAGCGGCCGTGGAAGCGTCCACGCAGCGGCCGTGGAGGCCGCTCTGAATGGAGCGCCGCAAGGACCCCTGGGGAAGAGCCCGGCCTGCGCAGCTCCGGACGGACTGCCGGGAAGGGTGCAAAATGGTCAGATGGATGCTGTCGCCGCACTCAACGAAATCGCCTTCTGGCTTGAACGGGGGCGCGCCGCTACGTTCAAGGTCCAGGCCTTCCGCAAGGCCGCCGCCACTATCGCAACGCTGGACGAGGCAGAGCTTGAGGCCCGGGTCCGGAACGGCCGGCTGAAGTCCATGAAGGGGATTGGCGACCGGACGTACACCGTGATCCGGGAGGCCGTAGACGGTAAGGTTCCTGACTACCTTGCCGAGCTTCGCGAGAGGACAGCCCAGCCCCTGGCTGCCGGTGGCCGCACTATCAGCGGGTCTCTTCGCGGTGACCTTCACAGCCACAGCGACTGGTCCGACGGCGGCTCACCCATCCCCCTGATGGTTGATGCCGCGCGGCTCCTGGGCCGCGAGTACCTCGCCCTGACGGACCACTCCCCCAACCTCACCATCGCGAACGGCCTCACCGCCGAGCGCCTGACGGCCCAACTCAAAGAGGTGAAGAGGATCAACACGGCCATCGCCAAGGAGGTTAAGAACGACGGCGGTGCGGACTTCCGCCTCCTCGCCGGCATCGAGGTGGACATCCTGGAGAACGGGGAACTGGACCAGTCTCCGGACATGCTGGAGCAGCTGGACGTGGTGGTGGCCAGTGTGCACTCCAAGCTCCGGGCGGATCGTGGCACTATGACCAGGCGGATGTTGGGTGGCATCACGCATCCGCGCACCAATGTGCTGGGCCATTGCACAGGCCGGCTTGTGGAGGGCTCGCGGGGCACGAGGCCGCAGTCTGAATTTGATGCCGCCAAGGTTTTCGCCGCCTGTGTGGAGAACCATGTGGCGGTGGAAATCAATTCGCGCCCTGAACGCCAGGATCCTCCTGACAACCTCCTCCAGCAGGCAGTCGAGGCAGGCTGCCTGTTCAGCATCGACAGCGACGCGCACGCTCCCGGACAGCTCGATTTCCTGCAGTACGGGGCTGAACGCGCTGAACGCAACGGGGTTCCGGCGGAACGTATCGTGAACACGTGGCCTTTGGACCGCCTGCTTGAGTGGGCCGGGAAAGGTAAAGGGCAGGGCACCCGGTAGGGCACAATCCGGCGCCTTGGAGCGGTGGTGCAGGGCAGTCCGGGGCATTGGCAGTAATTTGTGCTGACCTGTCCGATTTCCGCCGGATCAGTAGGGCCGCCAGGAACTACATTGGATTCATGAGCAGCACCGCCGGGCGCAACATCGACGCCTCCCCCGCAAACCCGCCCACTGCTGAACCAGTGACTACGGCAACGGCCCCCGAAAATGTCCCGGCACCTGCCCTCACGCCTGGGAAGGTGCCGCCGCTGGCCATCGCGGCCATGATCACCACGGTGGTCCTGTGGGCTTCAGCCTTCGTGGGCATCCGGGCGGTAGGACCAACGTTTTCCCCCGGTTCCCTGACCCTGGGACGGCTGGCGGTTGCCGCCGTCGTGCTCGGTCTGGTGGTGCTGCCCACGCTGCGCGCGCTGCCCAAGGGCCGTGAGTGGTGGCCCATCCTGGCCTACGGCGTGATGTGGTTTGGCGGGTACAACGTGGCGCTCAACGCCGCGGAACACATGCTCGACGCCGGCACCAGCGCTTTGCTGATCAATGTCAGCCCGATTGTGGTGGCCATCCTGGCCGCGCTTTTCCTCAAGGAGGGCTTCCCGCGCTGGCTGTTGATCGGAAGCGTGGTGGCATTCAGCGGCGTTGCCCTCATTGCGCTGGGTTCCGGACAGCGTTCGACGGCGGATGTCACCGGTGTGTTGTTGTGCCTGCTCGCCGCGGTGCTCGCCTCCGTCAGCGTCATCATCCAGAAGCCGGTGCTGAAGAAGTTTCCCGCCGGCCAGGCGACGTGGTTCGGCATCATGGTGGGCACCATCTGCTGCCTGCCCTTCACGGGCCAGCTGATCGGCGAGCTCCAGCAGGCGGGACTGCCGGCCACACTGGGCCTGCTCTATCTGGGAATCTTCCCCACTGCCATAGCCTTCACCACGTGGGCCTACACACTGTCCCTGATCGACGCCGGAAAACTGGCCGCCACCACCTACCTGGTTCCCGGCACCACCATCCTGATTTCCTGGCTGCTGCTGGGCGAGGTACCCACCATCTGGGGGCTGGCCGGTGGCGTCCTCTGCCTGATCGGAGTGGCACTGACCCGGCGGCGCTCCCGTACCCGCGGCTAGCATCGCGCAGCTAGAGTCATCAGTATGTCCAGCCACCTTCCGCCCGGCCTGCCCATCGATCCCGGCCCGGCGCAGCCTTTCGAGCTGAGCCCTGACGACTTCGAGGCTGCGGTCATCGAGGCCCTGGAACGTATCCCGCCCGGAGTAGAACAGGCCATGAACAACGTGGCCGTCTTCATCGAGGACGACTACGAGCCCGGCCCCGACGAGGATCCGGACACCGTTTTGCTGGGGCTGTACGAAGGCACGCCGCTCACTGACAGGGACTCGTCCTGGGATACCGGCTCGCTGCCTGACCGCATCACCATTTTCCGCAAACCCCTCCTGGAAATCTGCAGTTCCCGCGAGGAAGTCATCGAGGAAGTGGGCGTCACCGTGGTCCACGAAATCGCCCACCATTTTGGTATTGATGACGAACGGCTGCACCAGTTGGGATGGGGCTGAAGGCCACACACTGCTGGGCTCCAGCGGCCATCGGCAGCGATAACCTAGGCACATGGGACATAATCACAGCCACGCAATGACCGGCACCGGAAGGCATCGGAACCGCCTGGTCATCGTGCTGGCGATCACGCTGGCTGTGGTGGTGATCCAGATCATCGGCGCCGTCCTTTCGGGGTCGCTGGCCCTCCTCGCCGACGCCGGCCACATGCTCTCCGATGCCGCCGGCGTTTTCATCGCGCTGCTGGCCTCCTGGATCGCTACCAGGCCGGCCAGTGAACTGCGCACCTACGGTTACCAGCGCGCCGAGGTGCTGGCGGCCATGGCCAATGCGCTGATCCTGATCGTCATAGCCGTGGTGATCGTCATTGAAGCCATCCGTAGATTCGGGGAGGCTCCAGGAGTCCGGACGGACATCATGCTCGGGGCTGCAGTGCTCGGCGCCCTGGCCAACCTGGTGTCGCTGCTGATCCTCCGCGGCGGCCAGAAGGAGAGCCTGAACATCCGTGGTGCGTACCTGGAGGTCCTCGGGGACCTGCTGGGATCCGTGGCGGTCATCGCCGCCGCGATCGTCATCATGACCACCGGATTCCAGGCGGCGGACACTATCGCCTCACTGCTGATCGCGGTCATGATCCTTCCCCGGGCCTGGAGCCTGCTGCGGGATGTGGTGGATGTCCTGCTGGAGGCCACGCCCAAGGGCGTAGAAGTCCAGATGATCCGCGAGCACATTCTGACTGTTCCGGGCGTAGTGGACGTGCACGACATTCACATCTGGACCATCACCTCCGGCGTGCCGGTGTTCTCGGCCCACATCGTGGTGAAAGATGCCATGCTCAACGCGCACGGAACTGACCAGATATTGGACCATCTGGGCACGTGCCTGGGCTCGCACTTCGATACTGAGCACTGCACCTTCCAGCTGGAACCGGCCAGCCATTCAGAACACGAGTCACACCAGCACGCCTAGCCGGACACGCCGGGCGCAAAATCCAGCGGAATGACACACTTGTTGTTTATGTTATTGATGTGACCAATGTTGCCAAAGTGGCTTTTGGGCACGTAGCCTCTTGTGAGCCGGGATGATCCGCCGAGGGGCAATGCCAATGTGCCAACCAACCTCGCTGTTCCCGGCCCGATCCAGCGAGGTTCAGCATATGGTTTTGGCCAATGGTGCCGGCACGGCCAGATCCGGCCATACAGCATTGAGGACGGCAGCAGCCAGCGCGGCAAAAAAGACCGCAGTTCTCTGCAGCATCATGGCCCTCGTCGGCGCGTTCGGCCTCCCTGCACAGGCGGCACCCGCTTCCCCGTTGGCCCAACGGCCGATCCTGGTACCTGCTGCCCCGGATATCCCCTCCGCTGAAGAGATTGCTGCCGCCAAGTCCGACGAGGACACCAGCGCCCGGCAGGTCAACAAGATCGAGCAGATCCTGGAAGCCGCAGTCGCCTCCCAACAAGCTACTTTCACCCTCTCCCTGCAGGCAAACAATGCCTACAGCGAGGCCTTGGTGGAACTTCAGAACCGCAGGGCTGCCGCTGATCTTGCCGCCACCAAAGCCGAAGCAGCCCAAGCCCGGCAGCAGCTCACCCGCAAAGAGGTGGGCCAGTTGGCCGGGGACCTGTATCGCAATGGCGGATTGAACCCGTCCTTGGGGACCTTCATGTCAGGCAATGGTGATGCCCTGCAGCAGGCCGCAACCTTGGAAGCCATCTCCGCCAACCGCAGCCGTGCTTTCCAGTCCGCGGAAACGGCCGCTTCAGCCGCTGAATCGCTCACCGCAACGGCAGCCGAAACCCGCAGGGCGGCGGATGAGGCAGCCACCACGGCCGATATCCGCAAGACCCAGGCTGAAGAGGCCAACGCCGCCCAGGCGAAGACCGTCGCCGATGCGCAGGCTCAACGCACAGTGCTGATCAGTCAGCTGGCAACTCTGAGAAATACGACGGCGGAACTCGAGTCCGAGCGCATCGCCGGCCTGGAGCAGCAACGGGCGGAGTTGCGGTTGGCAGAGCAGCACGCGGACGCGGAGCGGGCCGCCGCCGAACAGGCAGGGCGGAGTGCCGATCGCAGCAACAACACCGGCGGCAACAGCGGGAATACCAACAGCGGCAATACCAACAGCGGGAACAGGCCTGGCGCGGCGCTTCCTCCGGCGCCGGCCGGACCAGCGCCCGCGCCGCCGCCTGCGGCCGCACCCGCGCCTCCGCCTGCGCCCGCACCCGCGCCTCCGGCGCCGGTTGCACCTGCGCCTCCCGCAGCGCCCGCACCCCCTCAGGTATCGGCCCCGGCCCCTCCACCCGCTCCGGCACCGCCGCCGCCCCCCGCACCGGCACCTCCGCCGGCACCCGCTCCCGGCGGTTCCAACCAGACGGCCGTCTCCGTTGCCCTGAGCAAAGTCGGCGCACCGCATTACTACCAGTGGGGTGGCACCGGGCCCTATGGCTTTGACTGCTCCGGGCTGGTCTACACCTCGTTCGCCGCAGCCGGCAAGTGGTTGCCCAGGACGGCAACACCCCAGTACACCCATGCCCCGGTGAAGGTGCCCATGTCGCAGGCCCAGCCGGGAGACCTGCTCTTTTGGGGCAGTGAAGGGAACTTTTACCACGTGGCCATCTACCTTGGCGGCGGGCGTGTGGTGCAGGCCTTGAATCCGACTGAAGGCATCGACGTCACGGAACTGCGGTGGATGGCGCCTGCCTACGGCTACGCCGCCCGCTACTAAGCGACGCCAGCTCTAAACAGCCGGGATCGGACCAAACTGTTCACGGTCCGCGAGGCGCTGGTCCTCGCGGTCCGGGACCACCATCACCGGGCACTTGGCATGATGCAGCACGCCGTCCGAGGTTGAGCCGAGCAGCATGCCGGCGAAGCCACCACGACCCCGGGTTCCGAGCACCACCAGTTCAACGTGCCGGCTCTGGTCCACCAGCACGTCCACCGGCGACCCGTCCAGGAGCTCGTACTCCATGGGCAGGTCCGGGTAGTGGGACTTCAACCAGCGGCCGCCGGCATCCAGCTGGGTCCTGATGTCCGCGAACAGGGCCGTGCGGTCCATGGGTGCGGGGACCCAGGCGAGTGAGCCGGTGTAGTGCGGAACTGCACAGATGACCCGGAGCTTCGCTCCAAGCCGTTCGGCCTGGCTCGCGGCTTCGAGAACCGCCACCCGGGCCTGCTCGGAACCGTCCACACCTACCACTACAACATTCTCAACGGGCCGTAGCCCCTCCTTGGCGACGTCTGCCTTGGCCCGTTTGTCCGTAACGTCCTCGCCCAGCCGTGGAGCACAACTGAGCGGGACCGTCACCGTGGGGCATTTGGCGTGGGCAGGCAGGGCGCTGCTCACGGAGCCCAGCAGCCTTCCCACAAAGCCGCCGCGTCCGCGGGTTCCCACCACCAGCAGTTCCGCCGATTCGGAAATCTCCAGCAGTACCCCCGCGGCGTCGCCGTTTTCAACGGTGGCATCGGCGTCCACGTTGTAGCCGGAAATTTTGTCCACGGCATGGCGCAGAACGGATTCGGCACCCTCCCGGATTACCGAATCATCGACGGTTGCGTAACCGCCGTCGAGCCCGGATGCGGCGAAGATGGGCACGGAGTAGGCCGTAACGATGTGAAGGGGACGTCGACGGCGTTCAGCCTCCCGCGCAGCCCAGATCAGGGCACACTGGCCGTGCTCCGAGCCGTCAACACCCACGACGATGCCGGTGGGGCCCGACGGATCCCGGTGGTCGTCCCTGGCCGGGTCCGGATGAATCTCCTGTGCTCCCATGGGGCCGCCTCCTTGCGATACTGCCTGATGTTGCCGCTATTCTGCCAGACGCCGGCTGATCCGTTGTCAACCGCCTCCACTTCTCTCTATTCTCCCACTTTCAGGCTCCTGCAAGGCGCCCAACCGAAGGATCTTCGGGTGGGCGCCCACCGGTCCGGCACACGTTTTCCCAGTTGAAGAAGTGGGGCTACCCAGGCCCGGTTTTGTTCTGTATTGTTCGTTGCACTGTTGGTTCGGAACATCGGAAGATGTCCGGACCAGGCACTTCAGCCAAACCTTGGGGGTACCGCGGCGAGTGCAGGGTAAAGATGCCTGTGCTTCCGATTCTCTTGAGAGGAACTGTGTGGTGGCGAGCACGCCTGTGAGCGGAACCGAACGTACAACAACCGTGGTCATCGGCACCGGGTTTTCCGGCCTGGCGGTGGCCTCTGAACTGTGCCGGCGTGGCGTGGATGCGATCGTCGTGGACGGACTGGACACCCCGGGAGCCCAGCCGGGTACCGTCACTGCGTCACTGCCCCGCTGCGATTCATCAGCTTCGGCAACCCTTATTGAACGGAACGAGATTTTGCGGCACTTGCGCAATTATGCCGCCAGCCACCGGCTTGATATCCGCAGTGCCACCCGCGCCTCCCAGCTGAATCTGGCGGACGTTGTCCCGGGCGCCACGACGCCGCCGCAATGGGAAGTCCACACGGCCACGGGCATCCTGCTGGCGGACAACATCGTGCTCACCCGTTGCGCGCAGAGCCAGCTCCGGCGCATGCTGGCGGAGCTGGGCATGGCGGTGGGCCAGAACGTGGCCGCTGCACTCCGCGCGATCGGCCTTTACCTGGTGGGCGTGGGAGAGCTGATCGTTCCATCCCCTAAAGAAGTACTCCGCCAGGCCAAGACCGTCAGCAAGGCAATTTCTGCCACCATGGCTTCCGATTCCGACTACAGCCAAGGCGGGCTCGCTGCTTTGCCGGCACCGGCCTGACCGAGCCCCGGTAGGCCTTACTCGGAATCCTCGTCGCCGGCCTGGAGCCGGCGGCGGGCCATGACGCCCAAAGCCACCAGCAGGCCCAGCGCCACGACGGCAAACCCCACGATGCTCCAGGGGAACGGCTCGGAAGAGGTAACCACCGGTTCAGGGGTAGAGGTGGCACCCGGTGGAGCGGTACCCAGGGTGGGAACCGTTCCTGCCGTGGGAACAGCGGACGACGCCGGCCCGGTAGCCGAGGGCGCGGCCGTACCTGCCGCCGTCGTACTTCCCTCAGTGCTCGCCGCCGCGGTAAAGGTGAACGTCCCCTCGATGGGGTGCGAATCCGAACTGACAACCCGCCAGCTCACCGTGTAGGCACCTGCGGGGGCGCCAGGCCGCAGCGGCTGCGAGGCCACATTGTCCGCGATCTGCACGCCGCCGGCCGCCCACTCGGTGCCCGAGGAGTCCTTGACTGACATGGACGCGCCGAGCCCCAGCGGATTGTTGTTGAAGGTCACGGAGACCTGAGCCGGCACCGAGGCAACGACCTCACCGTTGGAGGGCGTTGAACCTTCGGCGGCATCGTGCGCAAATGCCGGCTCGGCAGTGAGGAGTACGGCGCCGAACAATGCGCTGGTCAACAGTGCGCCGGCAAAGAGCACGGCGGCCAGGAGGAGTGCCGGCAAGGCGGAAAGACCGGCTGAAGGACGGCGGGTGGAAGGCATGAGGGTATAGCTCCCTTGTGTTGGCTTCCTTACAGACTAGGCGAATATGCCGGCTGCCCGGGCCCGGGAGCCATAGGATTCAGGTAATTCCAATCACTCATCCGGAGGACTAATGCTCAAGCAGGGCTCTGCACTGGACCGGTATTTCATGATCTCCGAGAGGGGGTCCAACTTCTCCCGTGAAATCCGCGGGGGCTTTGCCACCTTCTTTGCCATGAGCTACATCGTGGTCCTTAACCCGTTGATCCTCTCCGGACCGGACTCCAGCGGCAATACGCTGGGCTTCACCGCGGTGGCCGCTGTGACCGCTTTTGTGGCCGGCATCCTGACCATCCTGATGGGCGCCTGGGCGAAGCACCCATTCGCCCTCGCCACCGGCCTCGGGGTGAACGCCTTCGTCGCCGTCACCGTAGCCACTAACCCTGAGCTGACGTGGCCGGACACCATGGGCCTGGTGGTCCTGGCCGGCGTGACCATGTTGATCCTGGTCCTCACCGGCTTCCGGACCGCAGTGTTCAAGGCCGTTCCTGACGGGCTGAAGAGGGCCATTGTGGTAGGCATCGGCCTCTTCATCGCACTGATCGGCCTGGTCAACGCGGGCTTTGTCCGCCGCCTCCCGGACGCGGCCGGCACCACGGTACCGGTGGGCCTGGGCTTTGATGGCAAACTGCTGGGCTGGCCCACTGCGGTTTTCGTCTTCGGCCTGCTCCTGACCATTGTGCTGCTGGTCCGGAAGGTCAAAGGCGCGATCCTGATCGGCATCATCACCTCCACCATCATTTCCGTGATCCTCGAAGCGACGCTGCGCATCGGGCCCAGCGTGGGCGAAAACACATTCAACCCGCAGGGCTGGTCCCTGGTGGCACCCACGTTCACCGGGTGGGCGGCTCCGGATCTCTCGCTGATCGGCAAGGCCAACCCGTTCGGCGCCTTTGAACACCTGGGCGTCGTAGCGGCCTCGCTGCTGGCGTTCGTGATCCTCCTCAGCATCTTCTTCGACGCCATGGGCACCATGGTGGGCCTGGCACACGAGGCAGGCAGCGTGGATGAGCATGGCAACATCCCCAATGTTGACCGCGTCCTTCAGGTCGACGCCCTGGGAGCGATTGTTGGCGGCGGCGCCTCCGTTTCCTCCAACCAGATCTACGTCGAAGCGGGCGCCGGCATTGGTGAAGGTGCCCGGACTGGCCTGGCCTCGATTGTCACCGGCCTGTTGTTCCTGGTGGCCATGTTCTTCACCCCGCTGATCAATCTGGTGCCCTTCGAAGCCGTGGCCCCCGCCCTGGTAGTTGTGGGCTTCATGATGGTCCAGCAGGTGGGCAAGATCGACTGGCAGGATTGGGGCATCGCCATCCCGGCGTTCTTCACGTTCTCCCTGATGCCGTTCACGTACTCGATCGCCATTGGCCTGGGTGCAGGTTTCATCTCCTACGTGGTCATCCGCACGGCACAGGGCCGGACCCGCGACATCCACCCGCTCATGTGGGCCGTGGCTGCCGCTTTTGTGCTCTTCTTCGCGATCGGCCCCATCGAGGCCGCACTGGGCGTGTAGTCCGCGCCTCTACACGGGCAGACGGCCCCCAATGCTCCTGCTACACGGGCGTGTTGGGGGCCAGTCCTTCATCCCCGAATTCGGTCTTCGCCCTCCGGCTGCGGAGGTTGTCCAGGCGGTTCATCAGGGGCGATGCCGTGACGCCATGGATGACGATGGACAGCGCCACCACCAGCCCGATAAAGGACCACAGCCATTCGGCGTGGTCCGCGAATTCTCCCTTTCCCAGCGCATAGGAGAGGTAATAGAGCGATCCGATGCCGCGGATGCCGAAGAAGGACAGGGCTATCCGCTCACGCGGGCCGGTTTTGCCGCCCAAAAGCCCCAATAAGCCGGCCAACGGCCTGATCAGCAGCAGGAAGATCAGGGCAACGGCAAGTTCCGTCCAACCGACCTCCGCCAGCAGCCCACGGGCAATAGCGCCGCCCAGCAGAACCAGGATGACCACTGTCAGGAGCCGCTCCAGCTGTTCCACATAAGAATGCAGCACCTGGTGATACGCGTGGTGGCGTTCCGCGGAGCGAATGGTTACCGCACAAACAAAAACAGCGATGAACCCGTACCCCTCAACCATCTCCGCGAGGCCGTAGGCCAAAAAAGTAGCGGCCAGCGCCACAAAACCGTCAGATGTCTCCGATAAACGCAGGCTTGTCCTACCCGTGGTGAAGAGCAGCCGTGACAGGGCCTTTCCGATGAGCCAGCCGAACAGCAGACCAATGGACAACCGCCACAACACGTCGATGCCGAACCATTCAGGAAACCAGTTCGATGGCGACGAGCCCACAATGCTGATGGCGATGGCAAGATACACGAAAGGGAAGGCAAGTCCGTCGTTAAGCCCGGCCTCCGACGTCAGGCCGAACCGCACTTCGTCCTCGCGCTCAGGACTTTCGGTCTCGTCCGCAGGCTCGCCCACCTGCACCTCACTGGCGAGCACGGGGTCTGTTGGCGCCAGCGCCGCAGCCGCCAACAACGCCACACCCAGCCCAACACCCAGCAGCCACATCCCCACCAGGGTCAAAGCGATGATGCAGACGGGCATGGCAATCCCCAGGAGCCGCCAGGTTGTTGCCCAGCTTTTCCGGCCCACAGGCCGGTCCAGCGCAAGGCCGGCACCCATCAGCGAAATGATTACGCAGATTTCAGCGAGGTGTGTGGTGAGGTCCGGGTATTGGAGGGGATCCGGGTCCGGGAGCGTGGGAATGAGTGAAAAGGCGGCCAACCCGCCGCCAAGAAAGACCATGGGCACGGAGAGGGGCGCATCGCGCAGGAGCCTTGGCAGAATGCTGGCCACGAGTACCGCGACCCCGGCTGCTGCAAACACAAGGCTGGGGACTTCGAGCATGGTGCGGCACTCCGATCGGTAGGGACCGCCAACAAGCAGTTCATTTACGATATCCCCACCGGCGTGCCGAAGCATCCGAGATTCCCCTTGTTACGCCTTTGCCTCCACCGAATCCGGGATTCCGGACAGGTCCGCGAGGATGCCGCTCGCTTCTGTCCCGCGGTTTTGATCAGCTGGGACTATGCCTGCCGTGACTCCCGAACCTTCCGCCCGACCCGTCGAATCCCCCGCAACCGCTGAACCCATGGAGTCCCCCGCATCCAGCCTGCCGGGACTTCCGCCTGCCGTTGATGAGGCCCCGCAGCCGTGGACCGGGCGATTCGACGGCGACG
This sequence comes from Pseudarthrobacter sp. MDT1-40-2, assembly GCF_059383595.1. NCBI lineage: Bacteria > Bacillati > Actinomycetota > Actinomycetes > Micrococcales > Micrococcaceae > Pseudarthrobacter > Pseudarthrobacter sp. MDT1-40-2. Next base: position 170,150 of record NZ_JBWZCL010000002.1, read on the forward strand.
GCGACGAACACCGCCGGTGGTGGCAGGCCGTCCGGCCGGTTGCACCTGGAGCACTCACCGACGCCAGAAACCCCGCCGTCCTGCTCGGTTTCGCCAGCGACGAGGGCGTCCGCCGGAACCAGGGACGCCAAGGTGCGGCCAAGGCACCTGCCGCGCTCCGGAAGGCACTCTCGCCCCTGGCCTTCCACCTGGACAGGGACGTATTCGACGCCGGCGACGTGACCGTAGAGGACGGAAGCCTTGAGAACGGCCAACTCCGTGCAGGCAGCGCCATCACAGCGCTGATCGACGCCGGAACACTTCCCGTGGTGCTGGGGGGCGGCCACGAAACGGCCTTTGCCAGTTACCTTGGCGTGGCTGGCTCGGCCGTTGTGGGCAAGGGAAAGCGGCTCGGCGTCCTCAACCTCGACGCGCATTTCGATCTTCGCGACGAACCGGTAGCCACTTCCGGCACCCCGTTCCTCCAGATGGCCCGCGCGGAAGCTGCCGCCGGGCGCGGACTCCAGTACGCCGTCGTGGGCATTTCCGAGCCGAACAACACCGCAGCGCTGTTTACGACGGCGGAGCGGCTGGGGGTGCGGTTCCTTACGGATGAGGATTGCTCGCCGGAGCGGGTCCGGGACTTTGTGGGCGGCTTCCTGGACAGCGTCGATGTGCTCTATCTGACCATTGACCTGGACGTGCTGCCCGCGGCCGTGGCACCAGGGGTGAGCGCACCGGCGTCCTACGGAGTTCCACTGCCGGTGATCGTGGAAGTCTGCAAGCAGGTGGCAGCCAGCGGCAAGCTGCTCCACCTGGACATCGCGGAACTTAACCCGGAATTCGACGTCGACTCCCGGACCGCCAGAGTGGCTGCCCGGCTGATCAATACCCTGCTGCGCCAGGGTCCGCCGCCGGCACAGGGAATCAGGCGCCTTTAAGGACGTAGCGCCGCTCCGGCCGGCCCACGCCGTACTTGAGGCGCACTTCCAGCAGGCCTTCGTCGTTCAGGTACTCCAGGTACCGCCTCGCGCTGACCCGGGAGGTGCCCAGCTGGACGGCAAGTTCGGCGGCGGACAGATCGCCCTCGGCCGCTTGCAGCGCCGATTCCACCATCTTCAGGGTTTCGATGCTGCAGCCCTTTGGCAGCGGCCTGTCCGTACGGTCCAGGCCGAACACCCGGTTGACGTCCGACTGCTCCGCCACGTCCTTGGACGAGGCCAGGCTCTGATAGGCGCTGCGGTAATGCTCCAGCCGCTCCTGCAGGTCCGTCTGGGAGAAGGGCTTGATGAGGTAGTGCACGATGCCGCCGCGCAGCGCCTTCCTTACCGTCTCCACTTCGCGGGCCGCGCTGATCACCAGTACGTCCAACTCCGGCGCCACCTTCCGCAGGCTCTGCATCAGGTCAAGTCCGTTGACGTCCGGCAGGTGGATATCGAGCAGGACCAGGTCCGGCTGGAGCCTGGCGGTCTCGGCCACAGCCTGGGCACCGGTGTGGGCAACACCGACGACGGCGAACCCCGGCGTGCGCTGGATGAAGCCCGCATGGACTTTGGCCACCATGAAGTCATCATCAACAATCAGGACCTTGATCATGGCGTCGTCCACTCACTCTCCAAGTTCCGCACTGCCTGCCTTTTCAACCGTGCCGTGAAGACGGCACCGTGGTCGTTCATTACCCCCAGGTCCCCGCCGCTCCTGCGGCACACCACCCGCGAAAGCGCCAGGCCGAAGCCCCTGCTGCCTTGGGGACCGGGTTGTTTCGTGGTGAAGCCCTGCCGGAAGATCTCCTCCGGATCGCTGATGCCGATGCCAGGCCCATTGTCCCGGACAGTCACCGTCACGGCGTCCTCTTCCTCCTCTACGAGAACCCGGACGGCCGCCCCGGGAAGTCCGGTGACGGCGTCGAACGCGTTGTCCATGAGGTTTCCCACCACGGTGGTGAGGTCGCGGGACAGGTGATCGTCCACCCGTTCCAACGCCGACTCCGGTTCCAGCTGGAGAATGACGCCGCGCTCCGCAGCCAGGCTGGACTTGGCGATGAGGAGGGCGGCGAGCGCCGGATCCTGGATGCGGCTGGTGACCTCATCGTTGAGCCGGGTCCGGTCAAGGGTAGCGCCGTTGACAAACTGCACCACGGAATCGTACTCGCCAATCTGGATCAGCCCGGAAATCACGTGGAGCTGGTTCGCGAACTCGTGGGCCTGCGCGCGCAGTGTGTCAGTAGCCGTCCGTGTGGCGCCCAGTTCCCGCTCCAGGGAGGACAGTTCAGTGCGGTCGCGCAGGGTGGTCACGGAACCGATGTCCCGGCTACGGGAGCGGATGGGGACCCGGTTCAGCACCACCAGCCGCTCGCCCACCAACACCAGCTGGTCCGCTGCGGGCTGCTCGCGGGTGAGAACATCCTTCAGCGCGGGTTCAACCGGCAGGCTGGCCAAATGCTTACCCACGCAGTCCGCGGGCAGTCCCAGGAGTTCGCGGGCGCTGTCGTTGGCCACAGTGATCCTGCCATGCGGATCCAGCCCCACCACGCCTTCCTTCAGACCGTGCAGCATCGCCTCCCGGTTTTCCACCAGTCCCGTAATTTCGCTTGGTTCCATGCCGAGGGTCTGCCGTTTCACCCGCCGGGACAACAGCAGGGAGCCTGCCACGCCAAGGACGCTGGCCACCCCCAGATAAGTGAGAAGGTTGGGCACGGCTTCACCCAGGCGTTCCACTGTGGACGGGTAGGTTCTGCTGATGGACGCTATCCCGATCATGGTCCCGGTGTCGTCCAGTACCGGGACATGGGCAGAGAGCAGGGATTTGCCGGAACCGCCCACGGAACCTGACCAGGCCCGCCCTTCCATCACCCTGCTGGGCCCGAGTTCCAGCGGTTGGCCCAGCATTCCCGGATCGCTTGAGGCCACTACCGTCCTGTCCATTCTGGCCAGCGCAACGTGCTCCGATCCGGACACCAGACGGACTGATTCGGCAACTGCCGTGAGGGCCGCACCCACCCGTGGTTCGGCGTCGGGAAGCAACGCCCGAACGGTAGGACTCCCGCCCAGGCCTTCGGCAGCGGACAGGGCCCTGCGTCCCTCGATCCGTTCGAAGGCTGCCGTGGACTGGGCCAGTGAAATTGCCACCACGGCCACCAACACCGCCAGGACAATCAGCAACTGCAGGACCAGGTACTGTCCGGCAAGGGACATTCCTCTTCGTCGAGTCACGGTGTGGTTTTCCTCTGGTTCTGCAGGGCCGGTGCGTGCCGGTGCACCCCCGCGCCGGGTATCGGAACTATACCGCAGGGCCCTGCCCGCGTGTGCAGGTGGGACTCCGGAAACGTGAACGCAATGAACTTAACTTTCTCTGCGTACACAAGAGTGATGGCGGTCACTTCCGGACCTAGCATCGAATCACCAGTCAGTTTTTGACAAGATTTCTTATCGAGAAGAGGAACACCATGCGCCAGACCCGCGCATTGCGAATTGCCGCCGTCGCCGCCGGCATCGCCCTGATGGCCACCGGCTGCGGTGCTACAGGAAACAACTCCGCCCAGACTTCCGGCGCCGCTGCCGGCCCTCTCGCCGGAGTCCAGATCATGGTCCCCAACACCGCCGGTGGCGGCTACGACACCACCGCCCGCGTTGCAGCAAAGGTCCTCGACGACGAGAAGATCAGCACCAACACGGAGGTATTCAACCTGGCCGGTGCCGGCGGCACCGTGGGCCTGGCCCGTGTGGTCAACGAAAAGGGCAACGGAGACCTCACCATGCTGATGGGACTTGGCGTGGTGGGCGCAAGCTACACCAACAAGTCCGAGGCCAAGCTGACCGACACCACGCCGCTGGCCCGGCTGATCGAGGAGCCCGGCGCCATCATGGTCAGCAAGGACTCTCCCTACAAGACCATCGATGACCTGGTCACGGCATGGAAGGCCGATCCCGGTTCCATCGCCGTCGGCGGCGGATCCTCCCCCGGTGGCCCGGACCACCTGCTCCCGATGCAGCTCGCTGGAGCGGTGGGCATCGATGCCACCAAGGTGAACTTCGTTTCCTACGACGGCGGCGGAGACCTCCTGCCCGCGATCCTGGGCAACAAGCTGGGCTTCGCAGCATCCGGTGCGGGCGAGTACCTCCAGCAAATCGAGTCCGGCGAGGTCCGCGTCCTGGCTACCAGCGGCGAGAACCGCCTCCAAGGAGTGGACGCTCCCACCCTGAAGGAATCCGGCATCGATCTGGTCTTCAGCAACTGGCGCGGCATAGTGGCTCCTCCAGGCATCAGCGACGAGGACAAGGAAAAGCTGATCGGCGCCCTCGAGGACATGCACGCCAGTGACGCTTGGAAGGAAGCGCTGAAGAAGAACAGCTGGACCGACGCGTTCATCACCGGCGACGAGTTCTCCAGCTTCCTTACTGAGCAGGACAAGCGGGTGGCGGACGTCCTCACGAAGCTTGGTTTGGCGTGAGTTCCATAGCCTCAGGCTTGAAAGGCCGCGCCGAGCTGGGGGTAGCCCTCCTGCTCGGCGTGGCCGGCGTCGTGGTCTTCCTCGACGCCAGCAGCCTGGCCATCACGTACTCCCAAACTGATCCGGTAGGGCCAAAAACCATTCCCTACCTGGTGTCCGGCCTCCTGCTTGTCTGCGCAGTGTTCCTGGCCATCGACGTGCTGCGGGGCGGCAAGGGCGAGGCGGAGGGCGGCGAGGACGTGGACCTCACCCATCCGGCCGACTGGAAAACCGTCCTGCCGCTGGTGGGCGCATTCGTCCTGAATATCCTGCTGATCGACGTGGCCGGCTGGGTCATCTCCGGGACGGTCCACTTCTGGGGCAGCGCCTGGGCACTGGGCAGCAGGCACTACCTGCGTGACGCCCTGATCGCCGTCGGCCTGTCGGTGCTCACCTTCTACGGCTTCTACCTCGGCCTGGGTATCCCCCTCCCCGCCGGCCTCCTGGAAGGGATCCTGTAATGGACGTCTGGTCCTCCCTGATGGACGGTTTTGCAACCGCCCTGACCCCCATGAACTTCCTGTATGCCGTGATCGGCGTGCTCCTGGGCACTGCTGTCGGCGTCCTCCCGGGACTGGGCCCGGCCATGACTGTGGCACTGCTGCTGCCGGTGACCTACGCCCTGGAACCCACCAGCGCATTCATCATGTTCGCGGGTATCTACTACGGCGGCATGTACGGCGGTTCCACCACCTCCATCCTGCTGAACACTCCCGGGGAATCGTCGTCCGTGGTGACGGCCATTGAAGGCAACAAGATGGCCAAGGCGGGCAGGGCAGCGCAAGCCCTGGCAACGGCTGCCATCGGTTCCTTCGTTGCCGGTACCATCGGCACCGCGCTGCTGGCCCTGTTTGCCCCGATCGTGGTTGACTTCGCCGTCAGCCTGGGCGCACCCAGCTACTTCGCGATCATGGTCCTGGCCCTCCTGGCAGTCACCGCCGTCCTGGGGTCCTCCCGGCTCCGCGGCTTCGCCGCCCTTGGCCTCGGCCTGGCCATTGGCCTGGTTGGCATGGGGTCGGGACAGGCCCGCCTCACCTTCGGGATCCCGTTGTTGGCCGATGGCCTGGACATTGTGGTGGTGGCCGTTGCCATCTTCGCTGTGGGCGAGGCCCTCTGGGTTGCTGCCCACCTGCGCCGCACCCCGCTGCATGCCATCCCGGTAGGCCGGCCGTGGATGGGCAAAGCCGACTGGAGGCGGTCCTGGAAGCCCTGGCTCCGCGGAACCGCGTTCGGGTTTCCCTTCGGGGCGCTGCCCGCCGGCGGCGCCGAGATTCCCACCTTCTTGTCCTATGTCACCGAGAAGCGCCTGAGCAAGCACCCCGAAGAATTTGGCCACGGCGCCATCGAAGGTGTTGCCGGGCCGGAAGCGGCCAACAACGCGGCCGCGGCCGGCACGATGACGCCCCTGCTTGCCCTGGGCCTGCCCACCAACGCCACGGCTGCCGTCATGCTGGCCGCGTTCACCTCCTACGGTATCCAGCCAGGCCCGCAGCTGTTCGCCAGCCAGGGGCCCCTGGTCTGGGCCTTGATTGCCAGTCTTTTCATCGGCAACTTCCTGCTGCTGCTGATCAACCTGCCGTTGGCACCGATGTGGGCGAAGCTGCTGCAGCTTCCCCGCCCGTATTTGTATGCCGGCATCCTGTTCTTCGCCACGCTTGGCGCCTACTCGGTGAACCTGCAGGCGTTCGACCTGGTACTCCTGCTGGTGCTCGGAGCGCTGGGCTTCATGATGCGGCGCTTCGGGCTGCCCGTCCTGCCGCTGATCCTGGGCGTGATCCTGGGACCACGGCTGGAGGACCAGCTCCGCAAGGCGCTGCAGCTCTCCAGCGGTGACCCGTCAGGGCTGCTGGGCGAGCCGATCGCCGTCGTGGTCTACATCATCGTGGCGATCATCCTGGTGTTCCCGCTGTTGCTCAAGCTCTGGCGACGGACCCGCCAACCAAGCCGTTCCGAACCAACCAAGATGGAGCAGATATGACGATCGTAGTGGGATACGTCCCCACGCCCGAGGGCGAAGCGGCCCTGGCGCAGGCCATCGCGGAAGCCCGGCAGCGCGGCACCCGGCTGTTGGTGATCAACTCGTCCAAGGGTGACGCCCTGGTGGACAACAGGTACGCGCAGGAGCAAGAAATCCAGAGCATCGAGGACCGCCTGGCCAGCCAGGGAGTAGACCACGTGATCAAGCAGCCGGTCCGTGGACACGATGCGGCAGTGGAGGTCCTTAATGCCGCGGAGGAGCACAACGCCGAGCTGATTGTGATCGGCCTGCGCCGCCGGAGTCCGGTAGGCAAGCTGATTATGGGCAGCACATCGCAACGGATCCTGCTGGAAGCCGATTGCCCGGTGTTGGCGGTCAAGGCCGGTTAGCCTCTTTGCTCCGAACGGTCCGGGGCTTGTCCGCAGCGTCCCTCGGGTTCCTGCGGACAGGCCCCGGACTTTTCCGTCTCCCGCTGTTTGGGCGAACATGAACACCGCTGTTGCCTCTTGTGCGTCCAGTGTCCGGATGTAATCATTATCGATGAAAAGTGTTGAATCGTTTCGCCATATCCGGCCGGAGCGCCTAAACTATCCCAGGCCCTCCGGCCCCGCATCACTGAAAGGCGACAACATGACTGCAACTATTTTGGAACGTCCCTTGCCGTCCGGCGAACGGACAAGCGCTTCCATCGAGCTTGAATTTTCTTCTGCCCACGAGGTCCACGACGGCCTCGACCGCGCGGTTAAGTCCCTGATCGAACCGGCCCGCCGGGCGAGCTGTGGAATCCTGGTCACCCGGACCCTGCCCGGCCGGTACATCGTGGCAGTGGACCAGTCCGTTCCCTATGGCGAGACGTACGAGAACATCGCGGCCTGAAACCCAGGACGCAGCAGAAGTCCCCGTCACCAGCCGCACGAGTCAGCGGCCGGAGACGGGGACTTTTCGCTGTGCCGGGACCGGTTCAGGCGCCCACTGGACGCAGGCGCAGTTCCTGCATGCCGCCGTCCACCGCTATTGACGTACCTGACGTGGATCCGGACAGCGGGCTGGCCAGATAGGCCACAGCACCGGCAACCTCATCGGCGGAAACCAGCCGGCCGTGTGGCTGGCGGGCTTCCAGGGCGGCACGTTCTGCCTGCGGGTCCGGTGCATCATCCAGGAGGCGGGCGATCCAGGGCGTGTCAGCGGTGCCGGGGTTGACGCAGTTGACCCGGATGCCATCCCGCAAATGGTCAGCGGCCATGGCCCGGGTCAGCGACAGCACCGCGCCCTTGGACGCGGAGTACAGCGCCCGCTGCGGCAGCCCCGCCGTGGCTGCGATCGAGCAGGTATTCACGATCGCTGCCGACGGCGACTCCCGCAGCGCCGGCAGCGCGGCCCGGCTGACCCGAACCATCCCCACGACGTTCACGTCCCACACGCGGTGCCATTCGTCGTCGTTGTTGTCCTCCACCGTTCCCTGCGCGCCGATGCCGGCGTTGTTCACCACGACGTCCAGCCGGCCAAATTCGGCAAGAACGGATTCGACGGCGGTACGCACTGAGGCGTCGTCGGCGACGTCGCAGGTGACCGGGAAAGCCCCGGGTGCCGAATCCGCCGGGTCACGGTCCAGGACGGCGACTTGCGCCCCCAGGCCCTGGAGCCTGCGGACAACGGCATCGCCGATGCCTGATGCCCCTCCCGTGACGATGGCGACCAGTCCTTGCAGCTCACTCATGACCTGACGCCGGTTTCCGCTGGCTGTCCCGCTGCTTCACCGGCTGCCTGCCCGGGCCGCAGCGCCCCGGCGGCCCGGAAGAATTCCTGCCGTTGGCGGCCAAGCCCTTCGATCTCCAACTCCAGAACGTCCCCGGGCTGGAGGTACGGGAACCGGCCACTCAAAGCCACGCCTGCCGGGGTACCGGTGAGGATCACATCTCCCGGTTCCAGCAGCATGTACTGGCTCAGGTGATGGACCACAGTGACAGGATCGAAAATGAGGTCTGCCGTGGTGGAATCCTGCCGGGCTTCCCCGTTGACCCAACTGCGGAGCCGGAAATTGCCTGAATCGACGTCATCTGCCGGAACCAGCCAGGGCCCAAGCGGCGTGGATCCCGGCAAGGACTTGCCCTTGGTCCACTGGCCCGCTGCGCCCGGCAACTGGTATTCACGCTCTGACAGGTCGTTGGCAGTCACGTAGCCGGCGATGCACTCCCGCGCGTCAGCCACGGCGCCGAGGTAGCTGGCCTCCTTGCCGATAACAATTCCCAGTTCCACTTCCCAGTCATACTTTGCGGACAGTGGCGGGATCGGGGCGGCGTCGTAGGGCCCTGCCACGGTATTTGCCGGCTTGAGGAAAACCACAGGGATCTCCGGCGGGGCTGCTCCTGATTCGGCTGCATGCGCGGCGTAGTTCATGCCGATGCACACCACGGATCCCGGCCGGGATACCGGCGGGCCCACCCGCAGCTCCCCGGCACCGTCCAGGACCGGAAGGGTGCCGGCCGCCAGCGCCTCGCGGACCTTAGCCACCCCGCCGCCGGCGAGGAACGCACCGTCCACGTCAGCGGTCAGCGGCTTGAGGCTGAAGTACTTGTCCGAACCGTCTTCCGCGGCCACCACAACGGCCGGCTGCTCTTTGCCGGCAACACCTAATCGCACTATTTTCATACTGGATCTCCTATGATCTGAGGTTCTGCATCGTTCAAGATGGTGGCGGGTCAGTTGTGGTGGCGGCCATGTCGGCGTCATAATCGTTGCCCGGTACTCAAAATAGGAAAACAGGAGGATGTCCATCCGGTAAATCGAGTAGTTTGTGACCGCGCTTCGTGACAATCGCTCGAGGACCGCCGGCCGCACTGCCGCGTGGACCCGTTCGTAGTCATCGATCCGGTCCGGCCTGATCCCGACCACCTGGGCACCACGTGTCATGGCCATGCCTCCGAAGGAACAGGAAGCGCCGCCGATGCCGCCTCTGCCTGCGCCAGCAGCCCGGCGTCCATGCGGTAAAAGCGCTCGGCCGTACCACCCAGGATCAGGTCGCGGTCCCGGGCCGGCAGTTCGGCGAGGATTCCGGATACGGCATCCCAGATCCTGTCATAGCCGCCCGCCGTCACCGAGATGGGCCAATCCCCGCCATACATCAACCGCTCCGGCCCGAAAACTTCCACGGCGTATTCAATGAACGGCCGGATCGATTCGGTCGTCCACGACGCCGGGTCCCCTGTTGAGGAGTACAGCCCGGAGATCTTGGCGTGGACCAGCGGGTTCTCCGCTGCCCGGGCCAGCAGGGTCCGCCATGTTCTGTCGCCAGGTGCCCCCACCGGCGGTTTGGACAGGTGGTCGATCACCAGGCGCAGGGCAGGATGCCGGGCGGAAAGCTCCGGCACCAGTTCCAGGTGCCGCGGAAGCACGGACACCAGATCGAAGGCCAGGTCCGCTTTTTCAAGGACCTCCAGGCCGGCACGGACCTCCGCCCGCAGCAGCCAGTTCGGATCGGGCTGGTTGTGGATGAGGTTCCGGATGCCCACCACCAGCGGATCAGCCCGGAAACCCTCCGCGAGCTCCGCCGTGCGCCCGGCGTCTGCCAACGGCGCAAAGGCCACCACGGCTGCGATTTGCGGAAACTTCCCGGCAGCGCGCAGCATCAGGTGCGTGTCGTCGTCGTTATCAGCTGACTGGACCAGGATGGTGGCCTGCACTCCTGCCCTGTCCAGCGACGGCTGCAGTTCATCGAAGGCAACAGCCCTGTTGATGGGGGCAAGTTCCGGACCCAGCCACGGATACTCGGCCTGTGCAGGATCCCACACATGCTGGTGGGCATCGATGACGGTCATGGTGTTCCTCCTACAATGAAGCTATGCCTTCCACTGTGAGCCCAGCCGCCGGGGGCGCCGGCGCGCGCTCGCAGACCGACGTTGTTGTCCAGGGCATCAAAGAGATGATCACCAGCGGAAAGCTCGACGCCGGCGCGCGCCTTCCGATCGAAAAGGAACTGGCCGCCTCGCTTGGCGTCTCCCGCGGGTCGCTCCGCGAAGGAGTCCGGGCCCTGGCAATCATGGGCGTGCTGGAAACCCGGCAGGGTGACGGAACCTACGTGACGTCGCTGTCCCCGGACCGCCTCCTGGCTCCCATGGAATTTATGGTCGATCTTCAGGATGCAGCGGGAATCGCGCATGTCCAGAACGTCCGGCGGATCCTGGAATCCGAGGCAGCTGCCCTGGCCGCAACCCGGATCGGGCCGGACGAACTCCATGACGCGGCCGCCATCCTGGATCGGGCGGGCGGACTCATCTCTGCAGGTGGACATCTGGACCACGAGGCCCTCCTGCAGGCAGACCTGGACTTCCACCGGGTGATTGCCCGGGCCTCCGGAAACCCTGCCCTTGAAGCCCTGATCGAGGCACTGGCCAACCGCACCCTGCGGGGGCGGCTGTGGCGGGCCATCGCAGAGCAGGGCGTGCACCAGCGAACCCACGTCGAGCACCTTGACCTCCTGGAAGCCCTCCGGGCCGGGAGCGCGGAAAGTGCCAGGATCCGAATGGCAAACCATCTGCTGGGTGTCCAGGATTTCCTCGAAGCTCAGGCGCCCGGAAGCAGCGGGGACAGCTCCGGCTCGGCTGCAGTGCCTGCCGGGCTGCTGGCTGCCGCGGACGCAGATACCCAGTAGTTTCCACCAGGGAATGTGTAGTCCGCCACTGACCCTTCAAGCATCTGGGCGCTGTACCCAGGCCGCAGGGGTAGGGCATAGGAGCCGTTGGACACAATGCACGGGTCCGTGAAGTGCTCGTGGAGGTGGTCCACAAATTCGGTCACCCTGTTGTCCAGGGACCCGGAAACTGCCACGTAGTCAAAAATGGACAGGTGCTGCACCAGCTCGCAGAGCCCTACTCCCCCTGCATGCGGGCACACCGGAACACCGAACTTGCACGCCATCAGATAAACCGCCAGGATCTCGTTGACGCTGCCAAGGCGGGCTGAATCGAGCTGGCAGTAGTCGATGGCCCCGGCCTGGAACATCTGCTTGAACAGCACACGGTTCATGCCATGCTCCCCAGTGGCCACGCCGATGGGCGCCACTGCCTTCCTGATGGCAGCATGTCCAAGGATGTCGTCAGGACTGGTGGGTTCTTCGATCCAGAGCGGCTTGAAGGGGGCAAGTTCCTTCATCCATACAATGGCTTCCGGAACATCCCAGACCTGGTTGGCGTCAATCATCAGGTTTGCGTCCCAGCCGATGACTTCGCGGGCAATGCTGAGCCGGCGGATGTCTTCCTGCAGATCCGCGCCGACTTTCAGCTTCACGTGCTTGTAGCCTTCGTCCACAGCTTCCTGGAGAAGCCGGCGCAGCTTGTCGTCGCTGTAGCCAAGCCAGCCTGCACTGGTGGTGTAACAGGGATAGCCGCCCCGGGCTTCGAGCTCTTCGATCCGCTGCTGCCGGGTGGGGGCCTGCCTGGCCAGGATGGCCAGGGCCTCCTCGCGGGTCAAAACATCGGAGAGGTAGCGAAGGTCCGCTGCGTCCACCAGCTGCTCCGGGGTCATTTCCGTGAGAAGGCGCCACAGCGGCTTGTCCGCCACCCGTGCCGCGAGGTCCCAGACCGCGTTCATCACAGCGGCCAACGCGAGGTGGACCACGCCTTTTTCCGGACCCAGCCAGCGCAGCTGCGAGTCCCCCTGCAGGCTCCGGTAGGTGCCACCGAGGTCCTCGACCAGCTCTTCCACCGTCCGCCCGATCAACGGCAGCCCGCGCTGGCGGGCCGCTTCGACGCAAAGATCGTTGCCCCGGCCGATGGTGAACGTGAAGCCATAGCCCTTCACCACGGGGTCATCAGTGTGAATGACCACGTAGGCCGCGGAGTAGTCCCCGTCCTTGTTCATGGCATCGGAGCCATCCATGCTCAGTGATGTGGGAAAGCGGACGTCGTGGGAGGTGACGGCTGTAACGGTGGTCATCGAATTCCTTGAAAGTCAGAGGAAAGGGCAGCCAGTCCGCTGGCCTTCAGTGCTGCCCAGAAATCAGGGCCGGGGGCGGAGGTGTACCGTCGATGGTTTTCCCGTGCCTGGCCGGGCGAACGGGCGCCAAGGACTACGGACACCACGGCCGGGTGCTGCAGCGGGTAGGCGACGGCGGCCTCCGGGAGTGTGGTGCCATGCTCCTCGCAGAGTGCGGCGAGCTGCCGGGCCTTTGCCAGCGCTTCCTGCGGGGCGTCCTGGTAGTCGTATTTGGCACCCGGCCCGGGCTGCGCCGAGCTGAGCAGGCCTGAGTTGTAGACGCCAGCGGCCACAATCCGTACGTTCCGTTCCAGCGCCAGCGGCAGCAGCTCGTCCAGGCCGGACTGGTCCAGCAGCGTGTACCGGCCAGCGAGCATCACCACGTCAATGTCAGCCTGCCGGATGAACCTGGCGGGCATTTGCGCCTGGTTCATGCCGACGCCGACGGCCCCCACAACACCCTGATCCCGCAGCTCGATCAGCGTGCCGACTCCCGTTGTGGAGGCCTGGTCCCAGTGGTGGTCCGGGTCGTGGAGGTAGACGATGTCCAGGCGGTCCAGGCCAGTGCGGGCCAGCGTCCCTTCAACGGAACGCAGGATGCCCTCCCGGCTGAAATCCCATTCCCGCCGGTGGGTTGCCGGCACAGCGAATCCTTCATCGTCCATTCCCTGCACCGGATCATTGGGCACCAGCAGCCGCCCCACTTTGGAAGAAACGATAAAGTCCTCGCGTGGGTACTGTTTCAAGGCTGCACCGAGCCGGTGCTCGGACAAGCCCAGGCCATAATGCGGGGCAGTGTCGAAGTAGCGCACTCCGGACGCCCAGGCCGCTTCAACCGTGGCTTGGGCTTCCGCGTCGGTGATTTCGCGGTACAGGTTCCCCAGCTGAGCTGTTCCCAAGCCCAGCTCAGTTACCTTGCTCCGGCCCCTAACCGATCGCCGGTTCATAACCAACACCCCGAATCATAAGATGAATAACCGCTGCCGCCCAGGGAGTTTCCCCAGCATACGGCGAATAAAGGGGAACCAATCTGATCTTTTCAGGCCCTGCATAGAAAAATAGCACATTGATCCGATGAATGACCGCTGGGTGAAACAAAAGGCCCCCGCCATCCTGTCTTCTCCTTGACAGGGGAAGCGCCGGGCGGCGGGGACCTTTTGGTTCTGAACGAGTTCAGGTGCTTAGGTCTTTCGGACCTGCACACCATCAGACTTCAGGAAAACCTGCTTTTCGGTGGGGGTGGAAGAAACCAGCCACAGGACGTTTCCGCTCTGCGACACCTCCTCCACAACACCCCCTGCGACGACCTGCGCGTGCTGGAGGATTTCCACTCGGGTCCCCGGCTGGAGGGTACCCCAGTCCGGAACGGTGGCTGAATGGGCGTTGCGCCTGGATAAGACTGCCCCACGTGCTTTCATCTGAACTTCTACCCCTTTGTATTCATTCAACTGCATATGTTCTTGCAACTAACTGCTGCTGCGACGATCAATCCAGGGTCACAGCATCCTTGATGTGACTTCCACTACATCTTCAGTTCTACTACACTTCGCGGGCCCGTCTGCGTGTGTCGCCGTATATTTCGACGGGCCTGCAAAGCGCAGCTGCATCCCGAAGGATATTCCGCATCAGGCAAGTATCCCGATGGCAGATTCGACGGCGGCGCGCACCTCACCGGAGGCAACCAGCAAGTCTGCAGCTTCCAGTTCCGGAGACAGGAACCTGTCCGTCCCTGGACCGTCGACCACGCCGCGCAGGACGGCGATGACGGCAGCACCGGCGGGTCCGGGCGTCAGCCCGCCGTCGGAAAGCTGCGTCCTGATGTCGATGGCCCGGGCACTGGCCACCAGCTCGATGGCCAGGACCCGCCGCAGGTTCTCTACGGCCTTGCGCAGCTTCCGTGCCGCGTGCCAGCCCATGGACACGTGGTCCTCCTGCATGGCGGAACTCGGAATGGAGTCCACCGATGCCGGGACGGCCAGGCGCTTGTTGTCCGAAACCAGGCCGGCCTGGGTGTACTGGGCGATCATCAGGCCCGAGTCCACCCCGGGATCGTTGGCCAGGAAGGCCGGCAGTCCGTGCGAGCGGGCAGGGTCCAGCATGCGGTCCGTGCGGCGCTCGGCAATGGAGGACAGGTCCGCCACGGCGATGGCCAGGAAGTCCAGCACGTACGCCACGGGGGCGCCGTGGAAGTTGCCGTTGGAGGATACCCGGCCGTCCGGCAGGACCACTGGGTTGTCGATCGCTGCGGCCAGTTCGCGGGAGGCCACCAGCTCGGCATGGGCAACAGTGTCCCGGACGGCGCCTGCCACCTGCGGAGCGCACCGCAACGAGTAGGCATCCTGGACCTTCGTGTCATTGATCCGGTGGGAGGCCACGATGGGCGAGTTGGCCAGCACACGGAGCATGTTGTCAGCGCTGTCAGCCTGGCCCGGATGCGGGCGCAACGCCGCATGCAGTTCCGGCAGGAACACCTGGTCAGTACCCAGGAGCGCCTCTACGCTGAGCGCAGCGGTAATGTCCGCCGTCGTCAGCAGCATGCGAAGATCCGCGATGGCCATCAGCAGCATGCCCAGCATGCCCTCGGTGCCATTGACCAGCGCCAGGCCTTCCTTTTCCGCCAGGATGACCGGCTCGATACCGTGTGCGGCAAGCAGCTCAGCGACAGGGGCCTCGCCGCGCCCGCCGTACGTCACGCCGTCGGGCCCGGCCGCTTCGCCTTCACCCATCAGCACCAGTGCGCAGTGCGAAAGCGGGGCAAGGTCCCCGGAACAGCCCAGCGAACCAAATTCGCGGACTACCGGAGTAATTCCGGCGTTGAGTACGTCCACCATGGTCTGGAGGACCACGGGACGGACGCCGGTGCGGCCTGAGGCGAGGGTCTTGGCGCGCAGGAACATGATGCCGCGGACCACTTCGCGTTCCACGGCCGGGCCCATGCCTGCGGCGTGGCTGCGAATGAGGCTCTTCTGCAGCTGGGTTCGCAGCTCGTTCGGGATGTGGCGGTTGGCCAGTGCGCCGAAGCCAGTGGAAATGCCGTACGCCGGGGTTTCGCTGTGGGCGAGGTCGTCGATGTGGGCACGGACCTTGGCCACAGTGTCCAGGGCTTCCTGGCTGATGGTGACCTTGGCACCGTGGCGGGCGACGTTCAGGACGTCTTCAGGGGTGACGCCGCTGGAGCCGAGCGTGACGGTCAGCCGTTCGTGGGTTGGGGCCACGCGGACAGGGTTCCCTGACCGAGCTTGCGAGGTGAGGGAGTTCGTGGGGATAGTCATGGGGTTCCTTTGTTGAACCGGTGGTTGAGCCTGTCGAAACCGGTGGATCTCGACAGGCTCGATCACCAGGTGTCAGCGGTTCTCGTTCATGGGGATGCGGACGCCGCGTTCGGCGGCTACTTCGAGGGCGCGGTCGTAGCCGGCGTCGGCGTGGCGGATGACGCCCATGCCGGGGTCGTTCGTGAGGAGGCGTTCAAGTTTCTGCGCCGCGAGATCGGTGCCGTCCGCGACGGAGACCTGGCCTGCGTGGATGGACCGCCCAATGCCAACTCCGCCGCCGTGGTGCAGGGATACCCAGGTGGCGCCGGAAGCGGTGTTGAGCAGTGCGTTGAGCATGGGCCAGTCGGCGATCGCGTCGGAACCGTCAGCCATGGATTCGGTCTCCCGGTACGGGGACGCCACGGACCCGGAGTCCAGGTGGTCACGTCCGATCACGATGGGGGCCTTGACCTTGCCATCTCTGACGAGCTGGTTGAACAGCAGTCCGGCTTTGGCTCGTTCGCCATAGCCCAGCCAGCAAATCCGTGCCGGCAGGCCCTCAAACTCGACCCGCTCGGCAGCGGCGTCGAGCCACTTGTGCAGGTGGGTGTTCTCCGGGAACAGTTCCTTGATTGCCGCGTCGGTTACAGCGATGTCTTCCGGGTCTCCTGAGAGCGCCACCCAGCGGAACGGGCCCAGGCCCTCGCAGAACAGCGGGCGGATGTAGGCCGGGACGAAGCCGGGGAACTCAAATGCCCGGGTGTAGCCGCCCTTGCGGGCTTCATCACGGATCGAGTTTCCGTAGTCAAAGACCTCGGCGCCGGCATCCTGGAATTCCACCATCGCCTGGACGTGCCTGGCCATGGAAGCCTGGGCCTTCTTGGTGAAGCCTTCAGGGTCCGCGGCCGCTTCGGTCTGCCAGTCCTGGACGGTGATGCCCTCGGGCAGGTAGGACAGCGGGTCGTGGGCACTGGTCTGGTCGGTGACCACGTCAATGTGCAGTTCCCCGGCCTTGTGGCGGCGCAACAGCTCAGGGAAAACCTCGGCAGCGTTACCGACGTAACCCACGGACCAGCCACGGCGCTCTTCCTTGGCCTTGTTCACCTTGGCGATCGCGGCGTCGAGGTCGGTTTCGACCTCGTCCAGGTAGCGCTTGCCGACGCGGCGGCGCAGGCGGGTTTCGTCGACGTCGACAATCAGGCAGGCGCCGTCATTCAGCGTGACGGCGAGCGGCTGCGCGCCGCCCATCCCGCCGCAACCACCGGTAAGGGTCAGTGTCCCGGCAAGCGGGCCTGCACTGCCGGCGCCTGTGCCTGCGCCCGCCGCGATGCGGCCTTCTGCCTGGAGCTTGCGCCCGACGGCGGCAAAGGTCTCGTAGGTGCCCTGCAGGATGCCCTGGGTGCCAATGTAGATCCACGAACCGGCAGTCATCTGCCCGTACATCATCAGGCCCTCGGCCTCCAGGCGGCGGAACTCGGGCCAGTTTGCCCAGTCACCCACGAGGTTGGAGTTGGCCAGCAGCACCCGCGGCGCCCATTCGTTGGTGCGGAACACGCCCACCGGCTTGCCGGACTGGACCAGCAGGGTTTCGTCCTTTTCCATGGTTTCCAGGGTGCGCGTGATGGCATCGAAGGCAGCCCAGGAGCGCACGGCACGGCCGGTGCCGCCGTAAACCACCAGATCGTCCGGGCGTTCGGCAACCTCCGGATCCAGGTTGTTCATCAGCATGCGCAGTGGCGCTTCGGTCTGCCACGACTTGGCCGTGAGTTCGGTGCCGCGGGCAGCTTTGACCGGGCGGGCTCCGGTGGTGAAATCGGCGGGTGCCATAGGGCGCTCCTTCGTTGGATCAGCGGTTGCAAGAGGTCTACTTCCACTAAAGCCCCGACGGCGCAGCCCGAACAGTCATTTTGTTCGCCTGCTGTCCGGGATTCCAGACCCGCCGCTCAAGTGAGTAGCACTAACTGCCGTTTAGGCCCCTCTAAACGGCAGTTACTGCTACCCAGTTGGGGAAGGGGGCGCGGGTCAGCGGGCGGGCCGGCCGTGGAGGCGGACCGAGAGGTCATCGGCCACTTTCTGCACGCGGGCGGCCAGTGCCGGCCACTGGTCCCCCGGCAGCTTTTCCTCAAGAAATGTCACGGCGACTGCCGCCGTCGGCCAGCCCACGTGATCTGTGACAGCGGCGGCGATGGACCCGAAGCCCGGCGTCACCTCACCATGTTCGGTGGCATAGCCACGCTGCCGCACCTGGTCCAGGTGCGAGGACAGCGCCGAGTATTTCATGATGGCGCCTTCCACCGCGTGCCGGGCGGTGAAGGCGGCAGCATTGGGATACAAGGCCCGGACCTGCGACTTAGGCAGCGCGGCCAGGATCGCCCTGCCGCTTGCCGTGAGGTGACTGGGCAGCCTAACGCCAACATCCGTCACCAGCGAGGGCCTGTTTTTGGCCCGCTCCTCGACGATGTACAGCACGTCGCGTCCGTGCAGCACGGCCAGGTGTGCGCTCTCGCCGATCACATCCACCAGGGACGCCAGCAGCGGTCTCCCCAGCCGCGACAACGGCTCCTGCCTCGAGTAGGCAGAGCTGAGTTCGAACGCACTGATTCCCAGCCCGTACCGCTGTTCCTCGTGCAGGTGCAGCACAAAGCCGTTCTCCTCCATCACGCCAAGGAGGTGGTAGACGCTGGAGCGCGGCAACCCCAGGGACGTGGCAATTTGCGACGCCGCCATGGGTCCCCGGCGGGAAGCCAGGAGCTTGAGGATACGCAGGGTGTTTTCGGCAGCAGGGACCTTCGAGGTCACTTTGGTGCGCGGGACGGTGTAGGCGGCTGGCATGGATTAAGCATGCTCCCGGCCTGCCCCTTACGGTGCGCACCACGCGGCAGCAGAGTCTCTGATCCCGGACACGGAATCTGCCGGAGGCTTTCAGAGTGCCTTTCAGAGGGCGAGGACAACCTTGCCACCCACCCGCCCGGAACGCAGCCGGTCAATGGCAGCCCGCGCCTCTGCCAACGGGTAAACAGCATCGATGTGCGGGGTCACGTGGCCGGCGTCGATCATGGCCGCCAGATCCTCAAGGTTCTGCGCTTTCTCCAGCGAGATCAGGGCCTTCAGGTTGTGCCGGACGAAGGGGTTCAACGCCGCTGCCCGCAGAGAGCGGTCGAATCCGCCGCCGATCTTCCCGCCGCCCTCGCCACCGATCACCACCAGGGTGCCATGCGGGGTGAGTAACCTCCGAAGCGCCCTTAGGGGACGGTTGCCGGCAGTATCCAGTACGACGTCGAATGTCTCAGCTGCCGCCGTCGGGTCTTCCACGGCGTAGTCGATGACGCGATCAGCGCCGAGTGAGAGCACCAGTTCGGCCTTGGCTGCGCTGCACACGCCGGTGACGTGCGCCCCGGCCGCCTTGGCCAGCTGAACAGCGAAGGAGCCGACACCACCGCCTGCTCCGAGAACCAGCACCTTCTGGCCGGCAGTTACCTGGCCGGCATCCCGAACCGCCTGCATCGCAGTTACCCCGGAGATGGCCGCGGCTGCGGCCTGTTCGAAGGTGAGGCCGGCAGGCTTCAGCGCGAGGTTGTCCTCCTTGGCGCACGCATATTCGGCGAACGACCCTTCGCAGGTGCCGTACACCTCGTCACCCTGCTGCAAACGGCTGACGCCCTCCCCCACTGATTCCACCACGCCCGCAACCTCGCGGCCCCGCACCGCCGTCGTAGGTTTCCGGAGGCCGAAGCCCAGCCTGGTGAGGTAGGGCAGGCCTGTCATCAGGTGCCAGACGCCCTGGTCCACGCCGGCCGCCCGTACCCGCAGGAGCACCTGCCCGACGCCGGGCACCGGCATGTCGATATCCCGCAACTCAAGAACTTCCGAGGACCCGTATTTATCCTGCATGACAGCCTTCACGATCAGTCTCCTTGCTCGTACTGGAAGACGTCGTCCAGCGGAACGCGGAAGACGTTGGCAATCTGGAACGCCATCTCCAGTGACGGCGAGTAGCGGCCCTGTTCAATGGCAATGATGGTTTGGCGGGTGACGCCGACGCGCTCGGCCAGTTCGGCCTGGGTCATACTGCCTGCCTCGAAACGCAGCCGGCGGATGGAATTGTGGACGCGCGTAGGCCTCACCACGTCTGGAACCCCCGGCGGTAGGCAACGATCTTGGCCACCGACCCGAGGATCGCGGAGAGGACAAAAGCCAGATAGATCGTGTTGGCGATCCAGAAATGGTCCAGTTCGGCCATGGCCATCAGCAGGGCTGCCACGGCACCAATTACCAGGAAGGACTGCCCCACGTGTTCGCCGAATTGATATATTTCCCTGTCGCGCTGGTCCTTGGCGCGTTCACCTTTGGACGAGAACATGCCCATCACCATATTCAGCAGGATGGACACCACTATGGCGCCGCCAACGCTCCAGAGCAGCGGCGCCACATAGGCAACGTCCACCAGCGCAGCGCCTCCCGCCTGGCCCAGCACAACCACCAGGTAAACGGCGTAGGCCGCCACAGCAATGACGCCGAACAACCAGGCGCTCTTCTCCTCGTAAGACATTTACCCACCTCATGTTAAGCAAAGCTGACATGAGCAAATGTAAAGAATGCCCGACACCGTGTCAAGACTTTTTTACTTCAGCAGTTTAGGTGGGCACCACTCACCGCGTTGGGGTGAGTGGTGCCGCAGGTGGTGCGTGGTCAGCGTCTTCCAGCCGCAGCTTTAGCCAATGCCCGCCCAGCCAGCACGGCCGCACCGCCTGCGGCCACCCACGGCCCGAAGACAATGATGGGATCCATCCAGACGTGGCTCAGATCAGCCTTGCGTCCACGGCGGGAACGGAGAGGATGACTCTTGAGTTCGGCCTGGACACCGCTTTCGGTGACAGGGTTGTCAGGCCGGAACGTGGCGAAGGAGCGGAGGTGGCTTTCCCAGGCGTCCACCCTGTCCCCGAGGATCAGCAACAGCCAATGGGCCGCACGGGCCTCGCTGTAGTTCTTGTAGGCGTAGCGGCGGATGGCTCCGGACAAACCCCGCAACGGGACGCCGGTACCAAAAACGGGCGGCAGCATCAGGTGCTCAATGGACCTCTCGCGGGGCTCCCGTTCTTCCTGCCGGTCCGGAAACTCCCAGTGGGCCCCGGTGTCAAGATCCCTTTGCTCCCGTGGCACAGACGGCCTGTCGGCAGGGTCAAGGTCAACTCCCCAGCCGGGAATGCGGGCCTTGAGCTCGTCAGTGATCGGTGCTTTTGGCGGCCGGTCTGCGGTATATGGCATGGCTCCTCCTCAGGCTTCGTCAAATGTGAGCAGTGGCTTGACGCAGTTGTCCAGCTTGTTGGAAAAGAGGTGATATCCCTCGGCAACGTGCTCCAGCGGGACGCGGTGTGTGACAAGCTCGGATGGTTTGAGGTAGCCGTTTTGGAGGTGCTCGAACAACCGCGGCCATTGACGCTTCACCGGGCATTGGTTCATTCGCAGGGTCAGGCCCTTATTGACGGCATCGCCGAACTTTACTGCGCTGAAAATAGGCCCGTAAGCACCAACCACTGATACCGTTCCGGCTTTCCGCACCGAGTCAATGGCCCAGTTCAAGGCAACCGGGGAGCCGCCCTGCAGCTTGAGCTTTGCGCCGGTGACGTGCTGGGTCAGGTTGCCTACGGCCTCTGCGCCGACAGCATCAATAACGACGTCGGCGCCAAGTCCATCGGTAATCTTCTTCAGGTGCACCACGATGTCGTCGTACTCAACGAAGTTATAGGTCTCGGCGTGGGCAAAGGAGCGCGCCTTTTCGAGCCGGTACTCCAGATGGTCAATAACGATGACACGGCCGGCACCCATCAACCAGGAGGATTGGGCGGCCACCAGCCCCACCGGCCCTGCCCCGAGGACCACCACGGTATCGCCTTCGCCTATGTCGCCGAGCTGCGCCCCGAAGTAGCCGGTGGGCACGGCATCGGTGAGCAGGACGGCATCATCGTCGCTCATCCACTCAGGGATGTGCGAGGGGCCAACGTCGGCGAAGGGAACGCGGACGTATTCGGCCTGGCCGCCGTCGTACCCTCCGCTGGTGTGCGAGTAACCGTAAATGGCCCCCACGGCGGTGGCATTGGGGTTGACGTTATGGCAGTTCGAGTACAGTCCGCGGGCACAGAAGTAGCAGCTGCCACAGAAGATATTGAAGGGCACCATCACGCGGTCGCCCGGCACCAGCCGCTGAACTGAAGATCCCACCTCATGCACCACCCCGATGAATTCGTGGCCGAAGGTGGTGCCCACCCGGGTGTCCGGCAGTAAGCCGTGGTAAAGGTGCAGGTCGGAACCGCAGATTGCCGCCCGTGTCACCCGCACAATGGCATCGTTGGGATGCTCGATCCGCGGAATGTCCTTTTCTTCAACGCGGATTTTGTAGGGCCCGCGGTACACCATGGCCTTCATTCTGGCCGCCTTCCGTTGGAATTTGTTAAATAGTAACCATGCTTACTATTTAACAACAGGCCAGATGTCGGAGCGCCTTGGTAAAGTCCGGCCATGGACCAGAAGGAAACACTGCACAAGTACCTCCGCACCCGCCGCCAAAACCTCTTGGGGAAACTCGACGGCCTGGACGAATACAGCATCCGCAAACCCATGACTCCCACAGGCACCAACTTGCTGGGCCTGGTGAAGCACGTGGCCAGCGTAGAGCTGGGATACTTCACGGACGTTTTTGGCAGGCCCGGCGGCCGCGCCCTGCCGTGGTTCACCAATGGCGCCGAACCCGATGCCGATTTTTGGGCCACGCCTGATGAGTCCCGTCAATCCATTATCGAGTTGCACCATTACTCAGCCACCGCCGCCGACGCCACCATCAACGAACTGGATCTGGATTCCCCGGGTGTTGTGCCATGGTGGCCGGAAGAACGTCGTAGCGTCACCCTGCACCAGATCCTCACCCACATGTGCGTGGAAACGGCGCACCATCTGGGCCACGCGGACATCCTGCGCGAACTGATCGACGGCGCAATGGGTCAAGGCGCTGCGGACCCCAACGTGACGCCACGCTCTGCCGCCGAATGGGCGGCCCACCGGGAACGCATCGAAGCCGCGGCCAGGAAGGCCGCGGCGACCGAACGGCCTGAGGCCACCCGCTGACGGGCTGCCCCAGGCCGGGGTGTTGCTACAGTGTTCTTTCCGCTGCCTATGCGGCCTGCAGCGAGTCCACGCTTGCCCGGACCGCCTGCTGCATGGTGGTGGCGGGCCGGCCAAGGAGCGTGCTGAGCTCGTTCCCGTTCACCAGGAGATCGCCCCGGGCGATCCCCAGATCGGAATCGGCCAGAATGTCCGCGAAGTGCGCGGGTACGCCAGCGCCCTCAAGGAGCTTGGCAAACCCGTCCGCGGGCAGGTCCTGGTAGCTGATTTCCTGGCCCGCTGCGGCACCAACTTCGGCGGCCAGTTCGGCAAGGGAAAACGGTTGGTCGTTGCCCAGTTCGTAGGTCTTTCCGGCCTGGCCGTCAGCGACGAGGACTGCTGCGGCTGCTTCGGCATAGTCCGCACGGGTGGCGGCGCTCACCCGGCCCTCGCCAGCACTGCCCGTAACAACTCCGTACTCAAGGTAGGTGGGGATCTGGGCCGTGTAGTTCTCGATGTACCAGCTGTTGCGGAGAATGGCCACCGGCAGCCCGGATTCCTTCAGCAGTTCTTCAGTGTCCACGTGTTCGGCGGCAAGTTTCATCTGCGTCGCTCCAGCATTCGCGATGCTGGTGTAAGCCAGCAGCTCTACGCCCTCAGCTTTGGCGGCATCAATGACCACGCGGTGCTGATCAACGCGCTTGCCCACCTCGCTGCCGGAGATCAGCAGCACCTTGTCCGCGCCCTTCAGGGCCTCCGCAACCGATGCGGCGTCGTCGTAATCCATCTTCTTGACCTGCACTCCACGTCCGGCGAATTCAGCCAGTTTTTCCGTGGAACGGCCGACGGCGACAATTTCGTCAGCCGGTACGTTGCGGTTCAGGAGGGCTTCCAGGACCAGGCGACCCAGGTGTCCGGTTGCTCCGGTGATAACGATGCTCATGTGATTCCCTTTCGGTGGCTTGCGCTGTCACCATGGCTAACAGGCTCTCCTGGCGAATACTTCCCTACAGAGAGTACGCACTTTGAAGTAAGGTACTGACATGAAAGTTAGTTTTGAGCCAGCACGCGCTTCAGTGGCGTTGGAAAACGGAATCTTTCCCGCGGGCTGTCCCAGCCGTACCGTCCTGGATCACATCACCAGCAAATGGGGTGTGCTGATACTGCTGGCGCTGTCCGAACGGGAACACCGCTGGAGCGAACTGCGCCGCCGGGCGGACGGGATCAGCGAGAAGATGCTGGCCCAGACCCTGAAGACCCTTGAACAGGACGGCCTGGTGCACCGCCAGTCACAACCCGTTATCCCGCCCCGGGTGGACTACAGCCTCACCGGGTTGGGTCAGGAAGTAGCGGCGCTCCTGGTACCGCTGGCAACGTGGGCCTTCGAGAATGCTGAGAAAATCGTTGGCGACCGGAACTGAAACGCGGGGCGTCCGCAGTTACTGGCTGATCCTCACCGGGCTGATGGCCGCAGCGGTCCTGATAGTCGGCCTTGTTCCACCGCCATGGGTTTTTTTCGGCGGGCTTGCGGTCCTCACCACGGTGTTGATGGTCGGCTGGAAAATGGGCTGGCAGCCGCCGGCTTCCGGGAGAACCACGAACGGACAGTCCACGAAGTTTCCGGTCTACGCAGCTTTCCTGGCCCTGCTGGCCGCGCAACTGCTTCGGAGCTCGGGAGGCGCCGTCGTACTTGTTCCGGCGCTGGCATTGGCTCTGATCGCCTCAACCATTGTGTGGCTGCGCCGCGGGGAAAGCTAGCGCTGCCCTCTGACCAGGACCAGGATCAAAAAACAGGTACTTGTTATTGGTGTGACTGCTGGGATTTGTGGATAACCTTGTTTACAGGGTGCCGACCGGAATGGGAGCGCCGTACTCCGCTGGGAGCATTCAGGTTACCTGCACCCCCAAGTGCGCGGCCGGTGGCCGCCCGCGAGGAGATGGTACGCATGGTCAAAGCCCCGGTCCAGGACCTGTCCAGGATGGGCCAGCCAGTCAGCCTGGCCACGGTTGCGGCGCAAGCCTGGAAGCGGATGGCGAGATGGCTCGCCCCAAGATCGCCTTACAGGATTGGTGACGCAGTAGTGGGAGACGATCCCTTCAACGGCCGCCGTGAGGGGGTGGTGGTTTTCCGGCAGGGCACGTCAATGGGTGTGGACACTTCCCAAGGAGTGTTTTTCTACGATCACCGTCAGCTCAAAAAGCTGGACTAGCCGCTCAGAGCGGCCAGCCCCGCTTCCTTCTTTTGCTGACTTTTGAGGACTTTTGCGGACCGCCTCAGCGAGCCGACCAGCCGCCGTCCATGGTGTAGCTGGCACCAGTAACCATTCCGGCAGGATTGGACACAAGCCAGCCCACCAGGGACGCTACTTCCTCCGGTTCCACCAGCCTCTTGATGGCAGATTCCGTGAGCATCACCTGGGTCAGTACCTCTGACTCGGGGATCCCGTGTACCAGCGCCTGGTCTGCGATCTGCTTCTCCACCAGCGGGGTTCGCACGTAGCCCGGGTTGATGCAATTGGACGTAACCCCGTGTTCCCCGCCCTCCAGCGCAGTCACCTTGCTGAGCCCCTCAAGGCCGTGCTTGGCGGCAACGTAAGCGCTTTTGAACGGGGAGGCGCGGAGGCCGTGCACCGAGGAGACGTTGATAATCCTGCCGAACTTGTTCGCGTACATGTGCGGCAACGCAGCCCTGATCAGCAGGAACGGCGCCTCAAGCATCAGGGTGATGATGCGCCGGAAATCGGCCGGATCGAACTCCTCGATGGGGCTGACCCGCTGGATCCCGGCGTTGTTCACCAGGATGTCGCAGTCCAGGCTCAACGTTCCGAGCGAGTCCACGTCCAGCAGGTCAATGCCCCAGGCAGTTCCCCCCACTTCATCGGCGAGGTCGGCAGCTCCGGCGGAATCGACGTCGGCCACCACCACTTTTGCCCCGCGGGCGGCGAGCTCGCGCACGCACGCCGCCCCGATGCCGCTGGCACCCCCGGTGACCAGGGCCTTGCGGCCGTTCAAGTAATTTTCCATAACAGTGCCCTTCCGGCAGTCACTGACCGTTCGCCTTCCGTTCAGCGGACGACGGCGGCAGAAGCCAGGCCTTCGCGTTTGGCGTCCGCCAGGTCCACCTGCTCCAGGGCGATCCCCTTGGTTTCCTTCAGGCTCAGCACTACTGCGGCAGTGATGCCGCAAGCCACCAGGAGGTAGATGGCAGTGGGAACCCAGGAACCGGTGTCCTTGAGCCACTGGGTGGCCAGAAGCGGAGCCAGTGAACCGGCAAAGATGGACGTCACTTGCGAGCCCAGCGAGACGCCGGAGTAACGCATCCGGGTGGGAAACAGCTCAGCCATGATGGCCGGCTGTCCTGCGTACATAAACGCGTGCAGGCACAGGCCGACTGTTACTGCGGCAACGATCACCACGGCATTGCGGGTGTCGAACATCGGGAATGCAAAGAACGGCCAGGAGGCACCGGCAATCGCGCCGAGCAGGTACACCGGTTTGCGGCCCCAGGAATCTACCAGGCGTCCTACCTGCGGGATGACCAGGAAATGGATGACGTGCGCGATCAGCAGGGCCAGCAGGAGCGATGACGTGTCGTACTGGTGGACGCTTTTGAGGTAAACGATGGAGAAGCTGACCACCAGGTAGTACATGATGTTCTCCGCAAAGCGCAGTCCCATCGCCTGCAGAATGCCCTTGGGGTATTTGCGGACCACTTCGAAGACGCCGTAGCTGACGGCTTGTTCCTTCTCCACCAGCGCCTTGGCTTCGAGGAAAATGGGAGCTTCGGTCACGTGCGTGCGGATGTAGTAGCCAACGAACACGATCACCGCGGACAGCCAGAACGCCACCCGCCAGCCCCAGCCAAGGAACGCCTCGCTGCTGAGGGTGGTGGACATGATGAACAGGACCAGCGTGGCCAGCAGGTTCCCTACCGGTACGGCAGCCTGCGGCCAGCTGGACCAGAATCCGCGCGATTCATTGGGGCTGTGCTCGGCCACAAGCAGCACGGCACCACCCCATTCACCGCCCAGTGCAAAGCCCTGGATGAAGCGTAGCGCCACCAGCATGGCCGGAGCCGCGTAGCCGATTTCGGCAAAGCCCGGTAGGCAGCCCATCAGGAATGTGGCAACGCCGACGAGCACAATGGTCAGCTGGAGGGTGGGCTTACGGCCCAGTTTGTCGCCGATCTGACCGAACACAATGCCGCCGAGCGGGCGGGCCACGAAGCCCACGGCGTAAGTGAGGAATGCCTGGATGATGCCATCCAGTTCGTTGCCGGTGGCGGGAAAGAAGTATTTGCCAAAAACGAGGGTGGCTGCTGTGGCGTAGAGGAAGAATTCATACCACTCCACCACCGTTCCCGCCATGGAAGCCGCCACGATCTTCTTCAGCCCGGTGCCCTTGGCTGCGGATCCGGCCGGACCCGCACTGTGCGCTCTGCCCGTCCGGTGTTGCTCTGTGCTCATGATGTCTCCTCGGTGTCCACATTGACACGTGCCGGTCCCTCGGTTTGTGAGCCACGGCACAACTGCTGCCACTGAGTATTCCTGCACAGTCGCAGCCCTTCAATGACCAGTTCGGCACGCTACATGTGCACAATTGCAGATATGACAGTCAACCCTGACGACCTCCTGATCCTCCTCGCGGTGTCCCGCTCAGCAAAATTCACGACGGCGGCACAGAACCTGGGCCTCAACCACACCACCATCTCACGCAGGATAGCCGCCCTTGAGAAGGAACTGGGCGGCAGGGTCCTCGCCCGGGCGTCCGGCGGTTGGGAGGTGACCGAGTTGGGCGCGGAGGCGGTGCGGGCAGCGGAACGGGTGGAGGCCGCGGTGGGCACGCTGGGACCGGCGGGCGAGGCACCTGACCCCATTGCCGGCGTCGTACGCATGACCGCTACCGACGGTTTCAGCGCCTACATTGCCGCACCGGCTGTGGCCAGACTGCGGCGCCGGCACCGGGGACTGAGCGTGGAGGTGGTGACCATGACGCGTCGGGCGCTGCAACAGCGGTCCGGGCTGGACATCGAGGTGGTGGTAGGCGAGCCGCAGGTGCATCGGGCGGAGGCGATCCGGCTGGGTGAGTACATGCTGGGGATGTACGCGTCGCGGGCGTACCTCGCCGAAAACGGCACGCCCTCCACTGTGGACGAAGTGACGGAGCACCCGCTGGTGTACTTCGTGGATTCGATGCTGCAGGTGGACGATCTGGACGCGCCCCGGCGGTTGGTACCCGCCATGCGCGACGGCCTGACCTCCACCAACGTTTTTGTGCACGTGGAAGCCACGCGGGCCGGCGCCGGGATCGGATTTTTGCCGTGTTTTATGGGCGATCGCCACGAGGACCTGGTCCGGCTGCTGCCTGCGGAGTTCGCCGAACTGCTTCCCTACTGGATGGTACTGCGGCCGGATTCGATGCGCCGGCCCGCCGTGGCCGCAGTCGTCCATGCGCTGCAGGAGGAAGTGGCCGCTTCCAGGGATGCGCTGCTGGGCCGCGGACCCGGTGGCTGAGACCCGGTGGTTGAGCCCTCTGGTGGTTGCGCTTGTCGAAACCGGGATCTCGACAGGCTCGATCACCAGGCCCGCTCGATCACCGGGTTACGCCGGGTCGTGCCGCACCGGCGAGTTCCTGGCGAAGGCGCGGACCTGGGCGTCGTTCCAGATGTGGGCGGGAACGGCGCCGCCCAGGAGCCGGCGGGCCAGCGACGGATCGTCGTCGAACGGCCGGTCCGAGCCGGCCATCACCATGTTGCCGTAACGCCTGCCCTTGAGCATGGCGGGATCGGCAACGAGTGCCGTGTATTCAAAGGCGGCTGCGATGGTGGCGGCATCCTCGCGCGCGTTCTTCAAGTCCGGAGCATCGCCGGAGTTCACCACGTAGATTCCGCCGGGTGCCAGGACGTTGCGGACGTGGTCGATGAACTCGTTGGTGGTGAGCGGGCGGGGCGTCACAGACCCGGCAAAGACGTCGCGAATGATGAAGTCGCGGGAGTCCGGCGTCAGCGATTCGGTCACCTCACGGGCCTCCCCCACACGGAGCCGGAGCATGGGCGCCTTGGGGAGGTTAAACCAGCCGCGGACGTATTCGGCCAGCTTGCCGTCCAGCTCCACCACCACTTGGCGGGCATCCGGATAAGCCGCATGGAAGTACCGTGCGAGGGAGCAGGCACCACCGCCGAGGTGCAACCCGCGCAGTTTATGGTGCTCACCCGCCGGCCATCGCGACTCAATCAAGGCCGCAATCCAGCGCATGTACTCAAAGTCCAGGAACAGCGGATCGGCAAGGTCGATGTGCGAACTCATCACGCCGTTGATTTTCAGCAGCCAGCCGGTGGAATTGTCCTGGTCCTGGATCAGCTGGCAGTCGCCGGTGTCAATGTAGTAGACGCCCTCAACAGGACCATCGGCACGGCTGCCCTTGGGCAGCTCGATGACTCCCGGGATCGGACTGCCCTGGTTCCTGCCGCCGCTTTTGCCGCGCCGTGCCACTATTTCCGCACCCGGTCCCGGAGGGTTTTACTCATGCTTCAACCCTAATCCAGTCTCAGGCGCCCACCTCCCGTGAGCCGCCGTTGCGGATCCTTTCCACCACGGCACTGGTTGACTGCTCCGGCACGTACTCCAGGATGGCCACCTCGCCGCCGCATTCCTCCACTGCGGCAGTCTCGGCCAGCATGGACGCCGTGTAGTCCCCGCCCTTCGCGTAGATTTCGGGGCGGATCTGCTGGATCAGCGGGATGGGCGTGGGAGTGTCGAACACTGTCACATAGTCCACGCAACTGAGCGCCCCGATCACTGCCGCCCGATCAGCGACACCGTTGATGGGCCGCCCGGGTCCTTTCAGCTGGCGGACGGATTCGTCACTGTTCAGGGCCACCACCAGCACATCGCCCAGCTGCCTGGCCTGGTTGAGGTAGCGGGTGTGGCCCCGGTGCAGGACGTCAAAGCAGCCGTTCGTCAGGACAATACGCCGCCCCTGTGCCCGCTCAGCTTTAAGCCTGGACATCAGCTCCGAAGGCTCCAGCGTTGTCTCCGCGAAGCTGCCCAGGTAGCGGCTGAGCTGCTCTGTGCGGCAAATTGCGGTTCCTGCCTGCTGCACCACAACGTCTGCAGCCGCCTGCGCGAGGTCCAGGCTGGTGGTGAGCGGCAGCCCGCACGCCCGGCCAATAGTCAGCGCGGCCACAAAGGTATCGCCGGCACCGGATGCCTGCTTCTCGGTTGCCGGCCGGGCCCAGGTGCGGTGCGACGGGCCGTCCGTCAGCAGCATGGTGCCGTCCCGGTCCAACGTGGCCACCACGGCTTTGGCGCCCGTGAGTTGCAGCATTTTTTCCCGCTGTCCGGCCAGGAATCCCGCGCGCGCCGAACCCTCGGGAAGCTTAACACCCAGCATCCGCGACGCTTCCAGGGCATTGGGCGTAACCAGGTCCGGTTCCAGCACTGACC
Organism: Pseudarthrobacter sp. MDT1-40-2; assembly: GCF_059383595.1. Classification (NCBI taxonomy): domain Bacteria; kingdom Bacillati; phylum Actinomycetota; class Actinomycetes; order Micrococcales; family Micrococcaceae; genus Pseudarthrobacter; species Pseudarthrobacter sp. MDT1-40-2. Next base: position 200,357 of record NZ_JBWZCL010000002.1, read on the forward strand.
AGTTCCGGGGATCGTGCGCATCCACCACCATCAGGGGGCGTCCCTTCGCCAATCCGACGGCGGCACTCACCTTCCCGATCATGCCGTTCTCCAGGGTGCCGGTGCCGTAGTCACAGATAATGACGGCGTCGCGCCCGGCAACAGCCTCCGGCAGCAATGCGGCCAAAGTATCCGTGGCTTCCGCCGGTACGGGGGCTGAACAGTCATCCAGCCTGAACATGATCTGACCGGCGCTGCTCACCCGGATCTTGGTGGGGGTGACCACACCCGGAAGCTGCAGCAGGTAGCGGACGTCCACGCCGCCTTCCTGCAACAGGGAGCGCAACCTTTCCCCGTTGGCATCCATCCCGACGACGCCGGCCAGCGTCACCTTCGCGCCAAGGGCGGCCAGGTTCATGGCCGTGTTGGCAGCACCTCCGGGCGAAAACTCCCGCCGCAACAGGTCCACCACCGGCGCCGGGGCTTCACGACACATCCGCTCTATATTGCCCGTCCACCAGCCGTCCAGCATTACGTCGCCGATCACGGTCACGGCGGGCTGACGCTGGGCGAGGATGTGCGGGAGCGTGTCTGAGAGCGCCCGTTGCGTGGACAGATCAGGGGTTGTCATCGGGCACCACCGTCTGGTTGTCGGGGTGGGGTGGCAGGCGGCGCGCTCACGTGAACCACTTTGACCCTGGTGAATTCGTCCAGGAGTTCAGGCCCGTAGCCGAAGCCCTGCCCGCTGATGCCGCGCGGCTGGGCTGATCCGCCGGGGGCGCCGCCGAACACCGCGTTGATCTTGACGGTCCCCACCGGAAGTGCGGCGATGGCCTGCTGCGCGTGTTCCAGGCCTGCGGTCAGGACGGTCGCCGCCAGCCCGTAGTCGCCGGCGGCCGCCAGCGAGAGTCCCTCCGCGAAGGAATCCACCACCCGGACCGGGGCCACCGGCCCGAAGGTCTCCTGGAGCATGATGTCCATGGTGTCAGCGCACCCGGTTAGTACCGTAGCGGGATAGAAGGCGCCCGGACCTTCCGGAACCTGGCCGCCCACCAACGCCTCGGCGCCCCGTGCCAGGGCCTCCGAAACCTGGGCCTCGACTGTGTCGCGCATGCGCGTATCCACCAGTGGCGCCAGGCTCCCGTCCGCATTCCGGCGTCGTGCTTCTTCAGCGAGCGCTTCGCAGAAGGGTTCTGCAATGTCGCGGTGCACGTAGATGCGTTCAACGGACGTGCAGATCTGTCCGCTGTTACTGAACGCACCGATCGCCGCCTGTTCAGCGGCCCAGACGGGATCGACGTCGGCGTCCACCAGGAGCGGATCATTCCCGCCGTTTTCGCGGATGACGTGCGCCCCCGTGAGCATGCCGGCACGGGCGATGCGCGCTCCCGCATCACTGGAACCAACGTGCGCGATGACGGCGACAGCGAAGTCCTGGGTAAGGAGCATGCCGACGTCGGGCCCTCCGGAGAGCGTGCTGAACACACCCCCCGGAAAGACCGGCTCCAGCACTTCGCCGAGTTCACGTCCCAGGCGCGGGCACCGTTCGCTGGGTTTGTGGATCACGGAGTTTCCGGTGACCAGCGCGGCGCCGATCAGTCCGCAGGCAACCGCCACAGGATCGTTCCAGGGTGTGAGCACAGCGGCAACGCCACGAGCCTCGGGCACCGTGTAGTCACTGGCGAAGGTGCCGCCGCGGAGGCTGTGTCCCCGGTGCAGCGGGCCCAGTTCGGCGTACTGCCTGAGCGTGCCGATGCCGGCCTCGATCCCTGCCCTGGCTTCATCCACCGGGCGGCCGGTTTCCAGGGCATTGGTTTCAGCCAGCTGCTGGGCCGAAGCACTAAGGGCGTCCGCGGCGTGATGCAGCATGGCGCCGCGGTCAGCCGCGGGAGTGGCTTTCCACTCTTCCCACGCGGCGACTGCCGCGCCGATTGCGCGGCTGACCTCTTCCTCGGAGGCCACCGGCACCTCCGAAGCGACGTCCCCGGTGCGGGGGTTCAAGACGGTCAGGACGGCCGGAACGCCTGTTTCGGCTCCGGTGCTGGTACTGCTTTCCGTTTCCTGCTGCATGTTTGCTTGCATGGCTACCTCCTGGGAATCACGTACCCAAGCGGACGGTACTTCACACACCCCGGACTTCACACACCCGGGCGGGGTCTCCTGGGGATGCCCTCGAAGATGCTCCTCAAAGTGACGCATCAGGGCCGCCTGTCATGGCGCGTCTGGAGAAGAAGCATTATGGTGATCTCACCAGATACTAAGGGGGCTTACTGTTTTGCTGATCAAGGAAGCGGGCGCACCCGGCGAAGGTTCCGGCGTCGGGCCCGTACTGGAAAAATTCGACGGCGTCTCCCGAATTGCCGTGCTCCGCGGGGGCGGTCTGGGCGACCTGATGTTTGCCCTGCCTGCCGTTGCCGCGCTCAAGGCGGCATACCCGCAAGCCACGGTGACCATGCTGGGGACGCCACTGCACGCGATGCTGGCTGCCGAGATTTACACGCCCATGGACGAGGTCTGCGTGCTGCCGTTTGCGGAGGGGGTGCGGCCTCCGGGCCCCGGGGACGCCGAGGACGCGGAAGAACAGGAGAAGTTCTTTGCCCGGATGCAGTCCCGCCACTTTGACCTGGCCGTCCAACTGCACGGCGGCGGGCGCTACTCCAATCCTTTCCTCCACAGGCTGGGGGCCCGGTACACCGTAGGCGCCAGAACTCCCGACGCCGTCCCGTTGGACCGCTCGCTGCCCTACCTCTATTACCAGCACGAGGTCCTTCGCGCCCTGGAGACGGTGGGCCTGGCTGGTTCCGCCCCCGTCGGGTTGGAGTGCCGCTTGCGCCCGCTCCCCCGGTTCACGGCTGAGGTCCGCGGGATTCTGGCTGACGGGGCCATGGAAGGAGCTCCCGTCGTCGTGATCCACCCCGGCGCCACGGATCCGAGGCGGCGGTGGTCCGCGGCGGCCTTCGGTGAACTTGCCGCAAAGGCGGCCGACGACGGCTGCCGGGTTCTGGTGGTTGGTGCCGGCGAAGATGTGGAACTGGCCGGCGAGATAGTGGACCACGCGCGACAGCAGGCGGCGCCCGGACGGGCCGTCATGGTGGAATCCCTGGCGGGCCGGCTGGGGCTGGGCCAGCTCGCTGCATTGCTCGCCGCCAGCGACGTGATGGTGGCAAACGACAGTGGCCCCCGGCACCTCGCACAATCCCTGGGGACGCCGACCATCGGCATCTACTGGGCGGGAAACGTCATCAACGCCGGTCCGCTGGGCCGGGCGCTGCACCGGATCCATATCTCATGGAAGACGAACTGCGCGGTGTGCGGCGCGGATCTCAGCCAGGTGGGCTGGACCGCGCCGCGCTGCCCGCACGACGAGTCGTTGGTGGACTCGGTGGCCGTGAAGGACGTCTATGCGGATGTGGTCGAGCTGCTGGCGACGGGCTGATCCGTCGGCGAGGAAACGATGAGGCGCTGGCAGATCCGCACGAGCACCGGGGTCAGGACGAGCAGGAGTGCGCAGAGTCCGGCCACGGCCAGCATGGACCCGCGCAGGCCTGCCGCTTCAGACCACAGCCCCACGTAGACGGGGCCGAGGAGAAAGCCGAGGTAGGACACGGTCGCAAGGAGAGCGGTGGCCTTGCCGAGGACTTCCACGCGGATAGCCCGGGAAAGCATCCCCAGCAGGGTCGGATACAGGACCGCGCTTCCGGCGGCGGCGATCGCCAGCCCAATCCAGGCAACGATTGTTGATGGCGCCCCGGCCAGGATCACCGCACCAAGAGTGGCAGCAGCCGCCCCAACAATCAACGTGCCCATGGCTTGGGATGGTTTCAGCGCTCCGGTGCTGAATCGGGTGATGGCGACTACGGCGGCGAACACAGCAGGGGCGGTGGAGCTTAACCCGGGACCCGTTCCCAGCTCGTCTTCAAAGAATACGGCGGACCAGCTCTGGTGGGCGTTTTCGCCGGCGAAGGCCAGAGCCCCGAGGATTCCAAGGAGGAGGACCGCCGGCACCGGCACCCCCGTTCCGGTGGCGCCGCGGCAATAACGCGTTTCAGCTTCCCCTTCCCGCACCCCCAGCGCGGCACCCGACGGAGCCCGCGGAGGAAGGGTGCGCAGGAGGAGCAGACCGACAACGCCCGACGCCGCAACCACCGCGACGAAAGAGAACACGATGGTGGCGCCCTGTGCGGTTGCCAGACCGGTGCCAAGGCTGGAGACGACCACGAAGGCGGAAAACATGCCGTGGGAGCGTGTAATGACCGGCACCTCTGCTGCCTGCTCCGCAGCCCCGGCCGCCGCATTGATCGCAACATCGGCCGCTCCGCTGGCCGCTCCTACAAGCAGCAGGCCCACACATAGGCGGGTAAAGTCCGTCGCTCCCAGGGCAACGACCAGCCCCGCGACTCCCTGACCCATAAGGGCCGTCGCCGCCGTTAAGCGGACTCCAAGCCGATCAATGACCCGGCCGGTCAACAGCATGGCCGGCAGCGCCCCGGCGCCAACGAACAACAGCGCCATTCCCAGTTGGCCATCAGAGATATCCGCCTGAGATCTGAGGCCCGGAACCGACGCTCCCCACGTGCCCCAAAAAATCCCGAACGCCGCGAACGATGCGTAGGACGCCAGGGGCGGACTGGGGGCTGGAAACAGCAGTAAGCGGCGCATTGTGTAACGATACACAGATATGCTTGGTTTATGCCATCTTCCGCTTCGGCTTCCCGGGTCACTCTCAGCGAGGTGGCACGCGCGGCCGGAGTTTCTGTAATGACCGCTTCCTACACCTACAACACTCCCTCGCGTGTTTCCGCTGCATCCCGGGAAAAGGTCCTGGCTGCTGCGCAGGTGCTGGGGTATCCCGGACCCGATCCCAGCGCCCGGTCCCTTCGGCGGGGAAGCAGTGGTGCGCTCGGAGTGGTGTTGGGCGAGAGCCTTCCCTACGCCTTCGACGATCCCCAGGCGACGCGGTTCCTCGCCGGGATAGCGGATGTGTGCTCCGGGCACGGCCTGGCCATGACTATTCTTCCCACCAACGGTTCGGCTGAGGACACCCAGCGCATCCGCGCGGCAGCCGTGGACGGCTTCGTGGTGTGGACGACCACAGAGGATGATCCAGTCCTTGACGCTCTGGCAATGACGGGCCGGCCGGTCACCATTCACGGCGGGCCACAGAGGAACTCCTTTGGCCTGGTGGGCATTGAGGACCGGGCGGCTTCCCGGGCGGTCGCAGAGGCCGGCTTGCGTCAGAGCAGGCGCCCAGCGGTCGTTAGCTTCCCCTTTTCCAAGATACGTGCCGCAACGCTCGCACTCGGGCCGGACCCAGCAGCAGCAACCTTCCCGATCACCCGAAACCGGCTCCTGGGATTCCAGGACGCCATCACCGCCGCAGGATTCCACTGGAACCAGATCCCCGTGGCGGCATGTTCAACCAACACCGCCGCCGAAGCGGCACGGGTAGCCGAACGACTGCTCTCGGGCAGCGATCGACCGGATGTGATCCTCACAATGAGTGATGAGCAGGCGCGAGGAGTCCTCAACGCAGCGGCGCAGGCCGGCATCCGGATTCCAGCCGACCTCGCCGTAACAGGATGGGACGCCTCCGACGCCGCCCGGGACTGCCGGCTCACCACCATAGAACAGGACCTCCGAGGCCAGGGAGCCGCCTGCGCCGAGGCCGTCATCACGGGCAACCCCGCGGTCCAGCCGCAACCCTGGCGGCTGATTACCGGGCGTACCACGCGCTAGCACAAAGCGGCCCGTCGATCACCAACGCTTGCCGCTACGCTTCCAACGTCGCCCTTGACGAGTTGGGCTGCCGCCGGACCTTGTCAGCCCCCTAGGTGGTGGATGGTGAAGGCGGCCAGGAAGCCCACGGCTGCGGTAAGGCCGGTGAGGTTGTGATGCTCCTCGAAGGCCTCAGGAATCATGGTGTCAGCCACCATGGCAAGGATTCCGCCTGCTGCTATGGCCGTGATGAAAGCTATGAGTTCAGCCGGGGCGTTTTCCAGGGCGGCATAGCCAAGGAGCGAGGCAAGCCCGGAGAATACGGCAATCGCCGTCCATACACCGAAGACGTAGCCTGCGCTCCTGCCGGCCCGCTTCATCCCGGCCGTGCTGGAGAGACCTTCGGGGACGTTCGAGATGAAGACCGCGGCGAGCATAGCCGGGCTGACGGTCCCCGAAGCGAGTAGCCCCACCCCGAGAACAGCGGATTCGGGGATCCCGTCGATGAGCGCTCCGATGGCGATCGCCGTTCCGCTGCCGGGTGAGTCCTTCTCGGACGGATGCTTCTGCCCTGACCGTTTCCGGTGCTTGGCTCCTGCGCGGGTCAGGAGGGCGTTGGAGCCGACAAAGATCAGGGCCCCTGCCAGGAAACCCGCCACGGTGGGCAATAATCCCCCACTGTCAACGGCCTCATCAACCAGTTCGAAAGCCAAGGCCGAGATCAGCACGCCGGCACCGAAAGCCATCACGGTCGAGACAATCCTGGGCGGGACTTTCCACCACCAGGCAATGCCGGCACCCAGGACGAGGGCAGCTCCGGCCACGGTGCCCCACATCAGTGCCTGCATCCACATCGGCATTATCCGCTCCCTCCACAGCCCTCCTGCCGTACGAACGGCGGATCATGACGGCTCTACCCGTAGCGGACCTTACCAGCGAAGGACGGCAGGGCGCTTGTCAGGGGGCTCACCCGCGGCCGTGCCCGCCGGGCGTGATCCTTTCACCTGCATGCCGACGTCGGAGGGCAGGGCTTGCAGCTACTCTACTGATCGCCACCAAGGCGTGGCAGGTCAAAGAGGCGCTGGAGGACCTGCAGGGAAAGATCGATGATCGAACGACTGTGGTGACTCTCCAAAACGGCGTCGATGCCCCCGAGGTTGCCCGACGCATCTTCCCTGACTGTCCTGTACTTGCTGCAACGTGCATGGTGATCGTGAAGCACACCGCCCCGCTGGCTGTTGAACTGGTGGGCGGCGAGGCGGACCCCCAGCTCGGGCTCTTTGATACAGTCGGCACCGGCAGTGGCATCGTCGAGCAGGTGGTGGCCGCCCTCAATGACAGCTCCATGACCGCAACCTTGGTCAAAGACGTGCACCGGGCGCTATGGAAAAAAATCGCCCTTATCGCCTCTTATGGCGGAGTGGGTGCCGTATCCGGCGTCCCTGTAGGGGTGACTCGAGCCCATCCCGAAACCCGGTCCATGGTTTTGGAGGGCATTACCGAGTGCGCCTCGGTTGCTCATGCCTCAGAGCTGGCCGATCAAAACGGGGCGATTGTTGCCCGCGCCGAACAGGGAGGAGTATCCACCCCTACGCATTCCTTCATCCTGCGGTCCCAGTTACCACGCGAACGGCAAGCCAGGTCCCGTCCATGACTGGCTAGGCAGGTCAGTCTGTTGCCATGCTCCCAATCAGCTCGAGAAGGCGTTTAACCTGCGGGTGCCAAGGCCGGTCGGACGGACCGGTGAAAACGAGCCGGCGCCCTATGCGGATGTGGTCGAGCTGCTGGCGGCGGGCTGATTTGTCGGCGCAGGCCTGGCGTCCCAAGGACTTGTCATCCGACTAAACTCATGCCCGCAAAACCATGACCCATCCGGTCCCGCTTGGTGCGAAGATATGCCTCATTGCATGGGTTTACGAAGACGGGAGTAGGCAGCCGCTCAACATCGACGTTGAGCGCCCTCAGTTGCTCTGACTTTTCAGGGTTGTTGGTCAGCAGGGAGATGGATGACCAACCAAGGTCCTTGAGAATGTCAACAGCGACTTCGTAGGTTCGAAGGTCCGGCTCGAAGCCGATGGCAAGATTGGCGTCAACGGTGTCGAGGCCCTCGTCTTGCTTCTGGTACGCAAGGAGCTTGGCGGACAAGCCGATCCCCCGGCCCTCCTGGTGAAGGTAGATAACTGCTCCAAGACCAGCGGACTGGACGGCCTGCAGGCCCCATTGAAGCTGCGGGCCGCAGTCACAACGGAGGCTGCCCAGAAGGTCGCCTGTGAAGCACGCGGAGTGGATACGCACTGCCGGCCGCTCATCTGATACGCGTTCCTCCCATGCCCTGGGCAGCACAACCTGGGCTTCCGTTACTCCGTCGGTGTAATTGCGAAGTTCCAGTTCCCCGTAAGTCGAAGGGATGTAGGCCTTCGAAGCGAGCACATGCATGAGTTCTCCAACTAATCGCTAAGACATGGCAAGAGTGGGCCGCACGTCCTCAAGGGTTGCGGAACCACATGAGACCGAGCGAGCCCCAGTGCTCAAAGCATGCTGGAGCAGAAGCGCACTGTCAACATTTGTAAAGGGAATTCTCGGGAAAGTCATAAGGGCCTCGTCATGTTGGGAAAACTTGACAGCGGGACTACGACGCTTCCTCGAACGGCTCCCCGCAGAGGCTCTGGAGCTGCGTCCAGACGGAGTCGAGGGACAACCCCAGCTCGCCGGCAAGTGCGGCGACGATCCCGAACGACGGCGTGGCGATCCGTCCGGTCTCAATTTTCCGGAGGGTCTCCGGGGAGACGCCGGCACCCATGGCCACCTGGCCCAGGGTGCGATCCCCCCTTGCTTCGCGGAGCACTTCGCCCAGGAGCTTGCCTCGGTGGATCTCTTCAGGACTCAGGGGGACTCTAACCATCCCCCAATAGTAATACCGGTATAGTAATACCGGTATACCAGTAACGGAGGATAACTGTGATCGAGGTACTGACACCCCGGGAGGTAGCGGCCGCACGGCCGTCAGGCCAGTTCGTGGCCCGCACCCTCGCCGAGCTCAGGAAGAAGGCTAAGCCCGGCGTCAACCTGCTGCATCTGAACACCCTGGCAGCGACAATGATTGAGGAAGCCGGGGCCCGCTCCTGCTACGTGGACTATGCGCCGTCGTTCGGTCGTGGACCTTTCGGGAAAGTGATCTGCACGTCTGTGAACGATGCCGTGCTCCACGGCCTCCCTCACGACTACGTGCTGAAGGACGGGGACCTGCTCACGCTCGACTTCGCGGCCAGCCTCAATGGCTGGGTCACAGACGCCGCCATCAGCTTCACCGTGGGAGATATGGCCAGGGAAGAGGACCGTCACATGATCGACGCCACCCAACAGGCCCTGACCGCCGGGATCGCGGCAGTCCGGCCCGGAGCACGGATCGGTGACATCTCATACGCGATCGGCTCAGTCCTGGAAGGAGCCGGCTTTGACGTCAACACCGAATTCGGCGGCCATGGGGTAGGCAGCACCATGCACCAGGATCCGCACATCGCCAACAAGGGTGTTCCGGGCCGGGGCTACAAGCTGCGCCCCGGCCTTCTCCTGGCTATCGAGCCCTGGGTGATGGCCGGCACCAGCGAACTCATCGTGGATCCTGACGGCTGGACGCTGCGCAGCGCCAACGGCGGCCGGACGGCGCACCACGAACATACCGTCGCCGTCACAGAATCCGGTCCCGTCATCCTCACCCAGCTGGACTGAGCGAAGACTGAAGGGACTTACGGCCAGGAGCCTTCCTCTTCGTGGCAGATCAGCATCTCCCGCACTTCGCAACCCTTCGACTGGGACAGCGCAAACAGGATCGCCTGCGCCACGTTCTCGGGATCGTTAAGCCGGGAGTCGTCCTGCGGCTTGTACTGCTCGGTGCGGTCGTCGAAGAAGCGCGTCTTCATGCCTCCCGGAATCATGGTGGTGACCCCGATTGAACCGCCGGTTTCCGCAGCGAGCGCGTGGCTGAAGCCGATTACCCCGAACTTGGACGCACAGTAGGCTGTGGCATCCGCGACAGCCCGCTTGCCCAGTGTGGACGCCACGGTAACCACCCGGCCGTGGGTCTCCACCAGGTACGGCAGCGCGGCGCGAACCACTGACACCGTACCCATCAGGTTTACGCCGATCACCCGCTCCCACTCACCGGCGTCCACATCCGCCAGCTTTCCGCAACGGTCAATTCCCGCAGCGGTCACCACGGCGTCCAATCCGCCCAGGGTTTCTGCCGCCTCACGGACGGCTGCTTCCACAGCCGCCCGGTCAGAGACATCCACCTCGTACGCTTTCGCCTCGGCGACCGCGCTGATATCCCGGTCCAGCACCACGGGCGTTCCGCCTGCCTGAATGACGGCGTGGACGACGGCGGCGCCGAGCCCGGACCCGCCGCCCGTCACGAGGACGCGGCCCGGGTTGGCGGTGAAAGTCGGAGAAGGCTGGTTCATGGGGTTTCCTTTCGTCAGGGGAAAACGGGTAAGTGAAGCAGGGAGGAGCTCAGCTCACCTTCGCGAGCGCCTCGGCCAGTCCGGTTGTGGAGCGTGCCGGGTGGTACGGCACGGTTTCACAGCGGCCGCCCCAGCTCTCGACGAGGGCCGCCTCAGGCAACCGTTCGCCGTCGTAATCTCCACCTTTGACCCAGATGTCCGGACGGAACCGGGCCAGGCACGCCTCCGGGGTGTCCTCCTCAAAGATCTCGACGGCGTCCACGCACTCAAGTGCCAGGAGCAGCTCGAGCCGGTCCTGTTGGTTCATGATGGGCCGCTGGTCCCCCTTGAGCCGGCGCACCGAGGTGTCCGAGTTGAGGCAGACCACCAGGCAGTCGCCCATTTGGCGTGCGGCGGCGAGCGCGCGGACGTGGCCGGCGTGCAGGAGGTCGAAGCAGCCTCCGGTCGCCACCACCACCCCGCCGTCTGCCCGGACGGCGGCGGACAGGGCCGCGGCCTCCGAGGGAAGGACGGCGGCGGCCGGCCGCTCCGGAAGCGTTCCCACCCCGCCGCGGCCCAGGAAATCTGCCGCTGCGTGGACCGCCAGGACTGCTGCGTCCGGAACCGAATGCCCTTCAGCCAGATGCGCTGCCAGGCTTGCGGCCAGGCGGTCACCGGCGCCACAAGGATCGCTGACGGCAGTCCGTGGTGCCGGGAGAACCAGGGCCTCAGGATTGCGCCGGCTCACCAGCGTGGCCCCCTGCGCCCCCATGGTCACCAGCACGGCCCGGCTGGCCCAGCGCCGCATCAGTCCTGCAGCGAGTTCGCCAGGCTGCGCACTCCCGCCGTTCAGGGCGGCCCCCGGCTCAACTGATGAAGCGGCGAACTTCTGCGCCTCGCCAAGGTTCGGAGTGACGACGGCGACACCCGGCACCGGGTCGGCCCCGGACGGATGCGGGTCCCACACAATAGGGACGTCGTCCGCAAGCTCAGCAAGCAGCTCGCGCAGCTCCGCATTCCGGGCCAGCCCGCGGCCGTAATCCGCGACGACGATCGCTCCCGCCTGCCTGATTGCAGCCAGCATCGCAGGGGTTACGGCCGGCACAGGTGCAGGCGCACAGCCTTCATCCACACGCACGACGGCCTGCTGCCCCGCCTGCACCCGCGTCTTCACCGGCGTACTGGTTCCAGAAGGGCCTGCCACAACCCGCACCCCTGAGAGGGCGCGTTCCAGCGGCAGCCGGGAATCGTCGTCGGACATCACTGTTACCAAGGTGACGGCATGGCCGTCCTCCAGCAGCATCCTGGCCACCAGCCCGGCCCCGCCTGCCCGGCGCCGGGTACTGGAAACGTCCACCACCGGCACTGGCGCGTCCGGGCAAAGGCGGGTGGCCTCGCCCTTGATGTCTACGTCCAGCAGGACATCACCAACCACTACAATCCTCATGCCCGCCCTCCTTTCACCACGGTCCGGAGGGGCATCCGGGCAGGGGTCCGATACACCGGAACCTGCCGGGAACCGCGGCGCGCCACTTCAGCATCGAAAGCCCGGCACACCGCGTGGATGGCGATGAGGTGGCCTTCCTGCGCGTTGGCCGCGAGGCCGCTGACACATACGGATTCGTCACAGGCCGCAGCCAGCGGATTGGGCCCCGAACCGGTCAGTGCCCACGTAGTGACCCCTACCCGGCGGGCGGATTCGGCGGCGCGCAGCAGGTTGGGGCTCTTGCCACTGGTGGACAGGAGCAGCAGCACGTCGCCGGCGCGGCCATGGGCGCGGACCTGGCGCGCGAACACCTCCTCATAGCCATAGTCGTTGCCGATCGCCGTCAGCGCCGAGCTCTCCGCATGCAGGGATATTGCGGAAAACGGGATGCGCTCGCCGTCAAACCGCCCTACCAATTCTGCCGTCAGGTGCTGGGCCTCAGCGGCTGAGCCGCCGTTTCCCGCTGCCAGCAGCCGCTGGCCGGCCAGCAGCCGCTGAGCCAGCTCAACACCCCATCCAGCCAGCGTTCCGGACTGTTCCCGCAGTGATTCAAGTGCCGGAAGCACGTTGTCCAGGTGGGCTGAAACGAGCCCGACGGCGGTCGCGGCACCAGAAGTACCGGCGGGAGTACCGGTACCGGTTGGAACTACTGCTTGCGTACTCACAGCGCCACCTCCTGCATTGATGCGTACTCCGACGTGGCCGTTCCCTGCAATGCCTTCCGGTACGCCCTCTCCGTCTCCTGTGCCACCCGGTCCCAGGAGTAACGTGCCCGCGCCCGGCGCTCGCCGGCCTGGCCATAAGCCGCCGCCATGTCGGAATTATCCAAGAGGCGGGCGATGGCTGCTGCGGTCGCCTCCGCGTCCTTCGGCGGGACGTGCAGGCCGGTGCGGTGGTTCAGGACAGTGTCCCCCAGTCCGCCAACCGCCGCGGCCACAACGGGAACCCCGCAGGCCATAGCCTCGAGCGGGACAATGCCGAACGGCTCGTACCATGGCGTGCACACCACGGCGCTCGCGCTGCGGAAGATGCCCGGCATGGCGTCCCGGGACACCTGCCCGCGGAAAACCACCCGGTCCTCAACACCCAATTCCCGTGCCAGCTCCTGCAGCCGTCGGCCCTCGGGGTCTGCAGCGAGGTCATCGGCAGTGCCGCCGCCACCTACAATGACGAGTTCGACGTCGTCACGCCCCTTTTCGGCCAGCTGCGCCAATGCGGAGATCACCGTATCCACGCCCTTCCGGGGAACAAGCCGGCCTACTGACAGAATGCGATGCTTACGACCCCTCTGCTCTGCGGAACCCTGATCCGAAAACAGGTCAAGGTCCACACCGCAGGGCGCCACCGAGATTTTGGCAGCACCGATCCCCATCGACTTGAGCTCGAACACTTCATCGGAGCAGGTGGCAATGATCCTGTCCACAGCCTGCCCCACGGACGGTTCCAGGAACTGCCTGTCCGCGGGGCTGGTGTCCTGAACTCCCTGGTGGCGCCGCTTCACGGTTCCCAAAGCATGGAACGTCTGCAGGACAGGAATCCGGGATCCCGTCCGCGAGGTCCGGCCGCGGCCGTTACGCCCGGCGGCCTGCAGCCGGACCGCGTCCAGCGCTGCCAGTCCGGACATCCAGAAATGTGCGTGCACCACATCCGGCGGCCCTGATTCGCCGGCTCCACCGGCCAGGAAGGCGGCCGACTCCCAGTCGGCGGCCACGCCTGCGCCGAGTGCCGGGATGAACGGCAGGAGTTCGTCCTTGGGCACATGCGTGGGCGGTCCGGCGTCGATATGGACAACCTCCACACCCCTGCCTACCTGCACGCGCGCCGGCAGGTCCACCGAGTCCCTGCGGGTGTACACGGTCACGCTGTGACCGCGCCGGGCCAGTGCCGTTGCCAGTGCCGCAACATGGACATTCTGGCCACCGGCATCAACCCCGCCCAGCGCTGCCAGCGGGCTCGCGTGTTCGGAAATCATGGCGACTTTCATGGGATGTTCCTTTCCGCAGGGAACAACAGTGGGTTGGTGGACAGCGCGGGGTTGGCCCGGGTGTTACTGGCCCGATCGGTACTTCCCCTGCCAGGGGCAAGGTCGGCCAGGATTGTGTCCCAGTCCGACAAGAACCTGGCCAGGCCGTACCTGGCCAGGGCCGCCTCGCGGGCGGCGAGGCCACGGCGCCGGGCCTCCTCCGGATCCTTGATCAGAAGGGCGGCGCAGCGCTGCAGTTCGGCGATGTTGTTGCTGACCAGTCCGGCTTCCGGCGGCACAGCCCTGGACGCCTCGGTAGTGTCAAGGGCCAGCACGGGCATGCCCAGGTGCATCGCCTCCAGCAGCGCCAGGCCCAGTGACGTCCAGCGCAACGGGTGAAGGTAGGCCCGGCAGTCGGCCAGTTCGCGGTGCAGCCGCGCGGTGGGCAGATCACCACGGATGGTGAGCCGGTCAGCAGAAAGTCCGACCGCGGCGGGCAACCCGTCGCCACCCATCCCGAACACCTGCAGCGGTGCTGTCTCAGCGAAACGCGGCAGCAGGTCAGTTCCCGTCACCCTGCCCCGCCGCACGGGTTCATTCACCACCACGCCCAAGGACTCGTCGTCGCCGGTGTACAGGTATCCGGGGTCCGCGATGCCGTGCTCCACCACAGTTGTCAGGGCCTCGCCGGAGTCCCAAAAGAGGTCGTTGAAATAACTGACGTGGACTATTGGAATCCTGCGCTGCTCCGCCAGCGGATGTCGGGTGGAGGGAACGTCCCCCTTAGGGGTGTTGTGCTCGACATAGACGGCCGGCAAATCAACACCCGGGCGCCTGCCCAGGGTACGCTGCACCTCCTCCGCTTCTTCCGGCCGCTGCAAAACCACCACATCAACGCTGTCCGGGTCCAGCTCTGCCAGGACCGTCTCTGTGGCCGCCGGCCAGTCCCGGCCGCCCCGGCCGAGTCCCCATGGTCCGCCCTCCGGTGCCACGGGAAGCAGGTACTCATGACTGCCCCGGACAAAGGCATCCGTCCATGAGCCATGGACATGCCACAACAGAATGCGCATCACAACCTCCCTCTTCGCTGCCTGGCGGCAGCACGCCGGTGACCGGTGCTTAGCCGGGTGCTCAGGGAGCTGACTCCGCTGATCAGCCGTTCGACCGCTTCGGCCACCTGCTCCGGAGATACCGAATCCAGGCAAGGATGGCCGGGCACCGGGCAGTAACGGGCCCGCGTCAGCCGGCATTCGGCCGTCTGGTCGCCCAGCAGCTCCAGCGGAACGCCATACGGCGCCCATTTGATAGCCGGCACCACTGGCGAAAACAGGCAGGCCACCGGCGTGCCTACCGCTGCTGCCAGGTGGGCCGGTCCGGTGTTCCCCACCACGACGGCCTCAGCTCCCGCCAGCACCCCGGACAGGGTGCGCAGGTCCGTTCGTCCGCCCAGGTCAAGGGCTCCCGGTCCTGCCACGGTCGCGGTCAGGGCCGTCTCTCCTTTGCCGCCGGTTACCACCACGCGGTGCCCGGCACCTTCCAGAAGTTCGACGGCGGCAGCATGATGCAGCGGTGGCCAGGCCCTGGCCGGTGCGCTCGCACCGGGGTGCACCACCACGTAGGGACCCTCGCCCACAAGGTCTGTGACGTCCGGCGGATCGACAACCCTCAGGAGGCCTTCATCGCCAGGGGGAAGCTGGAAACCTGCAGCTTCAGCGATGGTGAGGGCACGTAACGTCTCGGGCAGGTCCTCGGGGAAGTCCTCACCGGGTTTCAGCCGCACATCCAGGAGACTGCCGGCGTAGTCAGTGGAAGCAGCAGTAATTTTCCCCACCCCGGCAAGCCGCAGGAGCAGGGCCAGCGGCAACGGAGACTGGTGGAAGGACGTCAGGATTACGGCTTCGGAGATCCTGGAATTGCGGACGTAGGCGATGAGGGACTGCACGGATTCGGCCGTGATGTCCGGAGCCGGGTTCATAATCCACGGGCTCGGCCAGGTATAAACGTCTGTCACACCGGGAAGGAGCCGGGCCGCTGCTTCACCCTGGGGTCCGCAGAGCACCAGCACGTCATTGGCGCCGGTTTTTCCGGGCAGGCTGATTGGTGCTGGCTGGCCGGTGTTGTTGGTGATGCCGATGGCGCCGTCCGGCCTGCCCGCAGCGACCGCACGGATGGCAGGACCGGCCAGCAGCATGTCGCCCACACTATCCAGCCGGGCCACCAATACCCGGCTCACGGTGTACCCCCGTGCGATGGCAGAGAACGTCGATTCAAGCCAGGTAGTTCCTGCAGTTCCGGGTCCGGCATTCGTAATATCGGCAGCGTCGCTTCCGGCTCATGTGCTTCCGGTGGCGCCTCTCCCAAGATGAGGTCCACGGCTTCTTCGAGAGACGCCGCCACCTCCGGCGCGGCTGTTACTTCTTTGGGCAGGGTGACCGGCGTCGGCACCAGGATTCCGCGGACTCCTGCTGCGGCGGCAGCCTCCATGTCGGAGCCGATGTCTCCTACAAAGACGGCCTGCTCCGGACGGATGCCAAGGTAATTGCAGGCCGACAGCAGCATTCCGGGTTGTGGCTTACGGCAGCGGCAGGCGTCCTCTGGCCCGTGCGGACAGTATTCCCAGACATCGAAGGGGCCCAGCAACGACTCCACCCGAAGATTCACGGAGTGCATCTGGTGCACGGTCAACAGGCCCTTCGCGATTCCCGACTGGTTGGTGACTACACCCGTGAACAGGCCCGATTTTCGCAGGCGGGAGACAGCGGGCAGGGCGCCGGGTGATGGGCGGACCAAATCCGGTTCGTTGTTGTAAGGCACATCAAGGACCAGCGTCCCGTCTCTGTCGAACAGGACGGCCTTGAGCTGGTGGCGCGAAGAGATTGCCATACACGCTAGGTTCCCCGCGTCCGGAGAAGCTAAACAGTAGACTTACTACTTCTTCTACTGATCCTCGTTGAGGGTCGGTTTTCCGCAGCCGCATCATGTGCCGAACGGGAGGAAACACCGCGTGGCCCCAACAACTTCAGCAGCCCCGTCCGCCACACATTCCGCAACGCCCTTAACTGCGTCCTCGCCTGGGTCTTCCGGCAGCGGGCAGCCAATACTCCTTGTGCTGCGGGCTTTGAAGCTCGGCGATCTGCTGGTGGCGGTCCCGGCCCTGCACGCCCTGCGGCGGGCCTTCCCGGAGCACCGCAGGCTGTACGCGGCCCAAGGTTGGCTCGCTGACGCCGTCGAGCTTGTGGGAGGTTGGGAACTGCTCCCCACGCACGGCCTGGACGTACCCGTACCGCTGCCACCTGGCGTGGTGGACATTGCCGTAAACCTGCACGGTAGCGGGCCCGAGAGCCAGCACCGGATCGGTGCCCTGGATGCCGCCCGGGTGATTACCCATGAGGGAGCGGGATTCAACGGGCCGCCGTGGCGCGACGAATTTGCGGAGCGGGAGCGCTGGACCCGCCTGTTGCAGTGGCATGGCATCGAAGCGGACCCCCTGGACTGCCGACTCCAGCCACCCGGCGTCGCCAGTCCCGCTCCCGGAGCAGCAGTGGTGCACGTGGGCGCGGCGTACGGCAGCAGGCTATGGCCGGTGGATCGGTTCGCGGCAGTGGCGGCCCAACTGGCTGGCGCCGGCCATCAGGTCATCTTTACAGGGAGCCAGGCGGAGCGGGAGCGTGCCCTGAAAGTGGCGGAGCAGGCAGGGCTGCCTTCAAGCACGGTAATGGCCGGCGAGCTGTCCTTGGCAGAATTTGCCGCAGCGGTTGCCGCAGCGTGCCTGGTTTTTTCTGCGGATACCGGCGCGGCCCACCTGGCCTCCGCCTACGGAACGCCGTCAGTGGTGCTGTTCGGCCCCGCGCCTGTGGAAATTTGGGGGCCGCCGCCCGGTCCTCACCTGGCGCTGACGCGTCCCGAATTCCGCCTTGGTGACACCTTTGCTGCAACACCGGACCCGGCTTTGCTGGCCGTGACCGTTGACGATTCCCTGGCGGCCATCCGGGAGCTCAAGCTGCTCTGAGGGTTTTCCTGGAAGCTGCCCTGAAAGTCTGGATCGTCCACCAACCTTCGCTGCAGGGCCACCAGGATACGGGCGAGCCTCCGGGAGACCTGCATCTGGGACATGCCAAACTTCCTGCCCAGCTCTGCCTGTGAATCCTCGCAGTAGTACCGGCCATACAGCAGCGCCCGGTCTGCGGGGTCCAGTTCGCGAATGGCCTGGCCCAAGCAGAGCACGTCCACCAGATCGCCGTCTTCGTTGGCGCCATGCGGCAGCGATTCGGCCAGGGACGGCCCCTCGTCATGGCTCGCGGCGCTGTCCAGGGAATCGGGCCGCATGCTCGAATAGGCCATGTAGGCCTCACGGATTTCACGAACATCCACGTCAAGTTCAGCAGCCAGCTCAGCTTCGGTGGGTTCACGGCGAAGCTGCTGGCCCAGCTCCCGCTCGGCCCGCAGGAGCTGCGAACGCAGATCCTGGATATGACGGGGCGGACGGACCATCCAGCAGCGATCGCGCAGGTATCGCTTCAGCTCGCCGGTAATGGTGGGGGCTGCGTAGGCGGCAAAGCTATCCCCCTTGGACTCCTCAAAGCCCCTGGCCGCCTTGACCAGGCCAAGGTAGGCAACCTGCGTCAGGTCCGCCCGATCGCGGCCATGCGTGGCGAACTTCGAAGCTATGGACTCAGCCAGGTTCAGGTAGTCAAGAACCAGATGCTCCCTGAACGTCTGCTGAAGCCGGCCCGCTCCCCGCGGCGGGACCGTCACGCGTTGAATTTCCGCCGCCTGGAACGCTTCTCCCGGCGGCGGGCCATCAATGAGTGCAGCTTGAAAGTCGGGCATGGGCTGGCTCCTTCTATACCCCGGATCACGGGAAGCCTGCGGCAAGACTTATCAAAAAGGAAACCATAAGCCTACTTATTAAACAACGTTCTCCCGAATGGCACTTACTGGCCGGAAACTTTGCCACCCCCTGTGTAAAAACGCCCTTGCGGGGGTAGGTTACTAACTGATAGTAATCATGCTTACTATCTTGCGGCCAGTACCGCTGGTTCTGCATCAGTAATCCTGCTTCCTGGAAAGAGAGAGCGAAGATGACAGAGAACCAATGGACCGAGGACCCCGCCTACACCCGTCCTCCGGACCCACTAAATCCGACACCGGCTACCGGCACCACCGGCACGGGATCCACCACCGGCACCAACGACGGTTCCACCAAGGAAGCCGTCAAAGGTGAGGCCGCAGAGGTTGCCCAGACCGCCAGGCAATCCGCGCAGCATGTGGCGGAGACCGCCAGGGATGAGGCCTCCACCGTCGCTGCCGAGGCCAAGAACAACGCCAGGGACCTCCTCTACCAAGCCCGTGAGGACCTGGCCAGCCAGGCCGGAACACAGCAGCAGAAGGTCGCTTCCGGACTCCGGTCCATCTCTGATGAGTTGCAGTCCATGGCCTCATCCTCGGACCAGCAGGGCATGGCCACCGACCTGGTCCGTCAGGCTGCGGACCGATCCGCTTCCGCAGCCCAGTGGCTGGAAGACCGGGACCCCGGATCCCTCCTCGACGAGGTTAAGTCCTTTGCCCGGCAACGACCTGGTGCTTTCCTTCTGCTGGCTGCCGGAGCCGGCGTCCTGGCCGGGCGGCTCAGCCGGAGCCTGACCGGGGGCGGGGATTCCGACGCAGATGGCCGGACACGCAGCACCGCCTATGGCGCAGGAGCACCGGTGCGGCCTGCCTATGGCGGCGCAGTGCCACCGCCTGCCGTCGAACTGCCGGGCCCCTCGACCACTACCGCGGGCTACGCCGGCACCGGTGCAGGCACCGATCCGTACACCGGAGCAGGCACCAGCACGGGAGCAGGCCCCTACCCGGGAACCGGCCCGGGCACCGGAACCCCGCTTGCGGATGACCCCGAGACAGGCTGGCCGGAAACAGGAGGGCCCCGATGAGTTCGTCCGAGATGCCTCCCAGCGAGGCACACGTCAAGGCGGACAACACCTCCCTCGGCGACCTGCTCGGCAATGTCACCCGCGACATGTCCACCCTGATCCGCCAGGAGATGGAGCTGGCAAAGGTGGAGATGAAGCAGACGGCAAGCCGCGCGGGAAAAGGCGGCGGCATGCTGGCCGGTGCCGGCGTTGCCGGGCACTTCGTACTGCTCTTCCTCTCCATCGCCCTTTGGTACGCCTTGGGTGAGCTGATGGGACTGGGTTGGTCCGCCGTCGTCGTTGCAGTGCTTTGGGGCATTGTGGCAGCCATTCTGGCCAGTATTGGCCGTAAGAAGCTCAAGGAAGTTAAGGGTCTCCCTCAGACCACGGAGACCCTGCAGGAAATCCCTTCAACACTCAAACCCGGTGAGGACAGAAAATGAGCGAGAACCCGGACGTCATCCGTGCAGATATTGAAGCAACACGCCGTCGGCTTGGTACCAACGTCGATGCGGTGGCCGACAAGGTCACTCCGTCAAACGTCGTCCACCGGCAGACGGATAAGGTCAAAAATGCCGTTTTTGGTGTTAAGGACAAGGTGATGGGCACAGCAGACAGCGCCGGATCCAGCATGGGTTCGGCAATGCACGACGCCGGATCCGGCATGGGTTCGGCAATGCACGACGCCGGCGATGCGGTTAAGGACGCACCGTACCAGGTCAAGGCCAAGACGCAGGGAAACCCGCTCGCCGCCGGCCTGGTTGCCTTCGGCGCCGGGCTCCTGCTGGGATCACTGCTCCCTGCCAGCGAAAAGGAGCGCCAAGCCGCCCAACAGCTGAAGTCCGCAGCGGAACCTGTCACCACGGGACTGACCGAGGCCGCCAAGGATATGGCCGAGGGTCTGAAGGAACCGGCCATGGAAGCCGTCGAAAACGTCAAGGCCAGCGCGGCCGAGGCCGCCGAGCACGTCAAGGCCGAGGGCCAGGACGCTGCCTCGGAGGTCAAGGGCCGGGCCGACGACGCCAGGGGCAATCTCAGCAACTCCTGATCCTGCAGCATCCTGCCACCGGCCGGCTGTCCCGCATCACGGGAGGGCCGGCCGCGCTGCTTGACCGGCAGGAAGCGTTGCCTGCAGGAACAAGCCAGCATTGAAAGGACAGCCAAGTGGTCGCCAGTAACAACCAGCCCGAAACCAGCACTGCGAAAAGCGCCAACGCACCGGCACCAGACGATTCACGGAAGCCGGACAGCCCAACGGACCTCAACAAACCGTCCTGGAAATACATCGCCAGAAAAACCTTCCGCGAATTCAGCCAGGACCAGTGCCCGGACCTCGCCGCAGCCCTGACATATTTCGCCGTGTTGTCCCTGTTTCCCGGCATCCTTGCCCTTGTCTCGATCCTTGGCCTTTTTGGAGATCCTTCCCGGACTACCTCTGCGCTGCTGGAGATTGTGCAGGGCGTCGCGCCAGGCTCCACGATGGACACCATCCGCGGACCCATCGAGGAACTTGCGGCATCACCGGCGGCCGGATTCACCTTCGTGATCGGCCTCCTGACGGCCCTGTGGTCCGCCTCCGGCTATGTGGGGGCCTTTGGCCGGGCTATGAACCGCGTCTACGAAGTGGACGAGGGCCGGCCGTTCCTGAAACTCCGTGGCACCATGCTGGCGGTAACGCTGCTGTCCCTTGTCGCCGTCGCCCTTCTGGCTGGCATGCTGGTGCTCAGCGGGCCGGTGGCCGAGGCGGTGGGCGGCGCGCTTGGCCTCAGTGAGGTGCTGTTAACGGTGTGGAACATCGCCAAATGGCCGGTCATTGTGGTCCTGGTGGTGCTCCTGATTGCAGTGCTGTACTACGCCACGCCCAACGTGAAGCAACCCAAGTTCCGCTGGATGAGCATGGGCTCCTTCATCGCGTTGTTGGTATTTGTGGTGGCATCGCTCGGATTTGGCTTTTACGTGGCAAACTTCGGCAACTACAACAAGACCTACGGAGCCATCGGTGGCGTGATCATCATGCTGTTGTGGCTCTGGATCTTGAATATGTCACTTCTGTTCGGTGCCGAATTCGACGCCGAAACCGAGCGGGGCCGCCAGCTTCAGGCCGGCATCGAAGCGGAGGAAACCATCCAACTGCCGCCGCGCGACACCAAGAAGAGCGAGAAACTGCAGGCGCAGGAAGAAGAGGACGTCAAGCGCGGGCGGGAACTGCGCGAACAGCAGAACGGGGATAAGGGTTAGCCGCTAGCGCACCACTGCCAGGGCAAAACCGTCCCAGCCCTTGGCGCCGACGGTCTGTATCACCGTTGCGTCCAGCCGGGGGTCCTCCCCCAGCATGTGCAGGGCCTTTTTGATGCCGGGTCCGTTGACGTCGTCGATTGACGGGTCCAGCATCACGCCTTCCCAGACCGCGTTGTCCAGGACGATGACAGTTCCCGGCCTGCCCAGCCTGATGGCCCACTCAAGGTAATCGGTGTTGTGCTGCTTGTCCGCGTCAATGAACACCAAGTCGAAGGGCTCGGAGCCGTCAGCTTCCAGCGTCGGGAGGATGTCCAGGGCTGCGCCCACCCGGATCTCCACTTGCTGGTCCATGCCTGCCGCTTCCAGGTTTGCTTGCGCAACGGCTGCGTGTTCGTGCAGGTATTCGCACGTTACAAGGCGGCCGGCCTCCGGCAGGGCCTGTGCCATCCAGATGGTGCTGTATCCGGCCAGGGTGCCGATCTCCAGGACCCTTCTAGCGCCGGAGATGCGCACCAGCAGGTTGAGCAGCTTTCCTGCGTTTGGTGCCACCTCTATGGCAGGCATCCCGGCTTCGGTGGCAGACACCACCGCTCGCTGGAGCGACGTATCAGGACGGACGACGGCGGCACTAAGGTACTGCTCCACCGCCGCCCAGGATGGCTGGACCTTGTGTTCGAACATGGCCCAAAGTCTGGCACCGGATGATCCACGGCGGAAGGGCCTGCCAAAGATTGCGTCAATCGTCTTGCGTGGCGCGTTAGTCCTGCTTGCCGAGCGCTTCTTCGAGCCGGTCCACCTTGGCTGTCAGCTCGCCGGAATAGCCCGGGCGGATGTCGGCCTTGATCACCAGGGAGACCCGGCTGCCGTAGCGGCCCACCGCCTCGGTGGCACGTTTGACGACATCAAATACCTCATCCCACTCACCCTCGATCTCCGTGAACATGGAACTGGTCCGGTTGGGCAACCCGGATTCCCTGACCACTTTGACGGCGGCCGCAACGGCGTCGTGGACTGACGCGTCGGAGGCGCCCGGAGCGGAAGCGCCTGCAAGGGCGGCTCCTCCAGGACCGGCGCCGCTACCGGAGGCGACGGATTCGGACGGCGTTCCGGAAGGGGCAACAGAAAATGCAAGCAACATAAGGCCAGTCTGCCATGCCTCTGCAGCCTCGAGCAGGCCTGCCAGCGTCACAAATTGGACTACTGCAGGGTAACCCGCCACTGGTGGCACGCGTTGGCTAATCTGGTGGAATGAACGTCGCTGCAGACCGCAAGCCCCTCCGTGCGGATGCCGCCCGAAACGTGGACAAAATCATTTCCGCGGCCACCCAATGCTTCCGCGAATACGGCCCCGACGTGCCCTTGCAGACCATCGCCACAGCGGCGGGAGTGGGTCCCGCTACGCTGTTCCGGAATTTCGCAGACAAAGAGGACCTGGTCCTGGCGGCCCTGGACCGGCAGTTGCGCAGCCGGGTCGATCCGGTGATTGCCCAGGCACTCCTGGAGGAAGATTCGGCAGCCGGCCTCTTCCTGGTGATGGAGGCCATTATGTCGACCTCCAGCGAGGACGCGAACCTGCTGGGAGCGGTGGCCGGCCGGCGTCAACTGCTGATCGGCATTACTGGAAGCCTCATCGAATCAGTTGGCGTCTTGTTAGGCCGTGGCCAGCGCCAGGGGACCCTGCGCGACGACGTTTCGCTGACGGACATGGTGCGCCTGCTGGCAATGCTGATTGGCGCTGTGGACACCATGGAACCCGGCTCAGACGCCTGGCGACGCCCGCTGGCGCTGGTGGAGGATGCCCTCCGCATCCAGCGGTTGGCCCGTAGGCTTCCGGCTCAGGTGCCCCTGCCCGGTGATCCCTTCCCGGGAACCACGCTGGGCTGACCGGCCGGGACCTACACGTACCGGAGCTGTAAGTGCACTTGCCGGCAGGCGTTACTCGCGCACGTGATGGTGGCCCTCGTGCAGCCCGTCGTTGGGCGTGTGGTGCTCAGCTTCCTTGAGGTGCTGCTGCAGCTTCTCCTCGGCCTCCCGACGGCGGCGGGCAAGGTCGCGGAGTTCGCGCGTAGACAGGGACCCGGTGGAGTCCCCGGGGCGAGCGGCTGATTCGTGGTTCATGGAATGGCGGTCCTTCCAGTTCGCGGCTCGGTTGCTACGGCATGCTTCCCGCTTCTCCCTTACTGGCAAACGGGTCGGGTGACCCGCCTGCCCGCAGTCTCAATTCCTGGTTGACCGCCGCCAGGAGCTCCCATGAGGAGCTTGAGGCCTGCGGGCCTGCAGCGTCTTGAAGGTACAACTGCAAGGTAACCAGTTCGTCTACGGGTACAGCCTGCAGTGCAGGAAACTCCCGGTAGAAGCGTTTGGGCCTTGTTCCGGCCACTGCCTGGACGGCTGGAACACATATGGAATTGTCTGCTTTGGGATTGTTGGTGCGATGCCGATTATTGTCCATGCTCCCCACTTACAACGACGAATTTCCGCCGACGGTCAGGTTCATGGCCAACTGCATAGCCACTCTCATGCTAACCCCGGTGGCCGTTTACCACCACAGCACCAGACGTGCGGCCCCTGCCCTAGCCCCAGCCGAGGAGCCTTAATCCTGCCGCGGTGCCCGCGCCGGCGAGCACTACCACCAGGAAGGGGGCGCGAAGGATGAGGGCTACCGCAGCGGCCGCCAAGGCACCAAGGCGCGCATCCAGAACCAGCGACTGCCCCGTGGCCAGGGCATTGACCACGGTCAGGGACGCCAGCAGGCCGATGGTCATGGTCCCGGCAATCCGGGACATTCGCGGGTTCTCCATCAGCTTTGTCGGCACAAGGTAGCCGGCCACTTTCCACGCGTAGGCGAGGGCACAGGCGATCAGGATCCACAGCCAGAGGTTCATAAGAGGTCCTCCTGCTGGTGCCTTGCTGCCGGGCTTCCCTGGCGCTTACCCTCACCCTTGCCTTCGGTTTTCCCTTTGGTGTTCCCTCGGGGACGGTGCGTGTGTTCCTTTTCGTAAGGCTCGACGTCGGGCTCCAGTCCTTCATCACTGCGTCCGTGGCTGAACCACCCCACGACGGCAGCCACCACAGCGGCCACCAGGATCGGGACGCCGGCCGGAACATAGGGGACCGCAAGGACGGTGGCCAGAGCGCAGACGACGGCGATCGCTACCGGTTCGCGGCCCTTCAGCCTCGGCCACAACAGCGCCAGGAAAGCAGCGACAGCTGCGCCGTCCAGCCCCCACTGTTTCGGATCGCCGAGGCCGCTTCCCGCCAGTGCCCCGACGGCGGTGAACAGGTTCCAGAGGACGTAGATGCCGATCCCGGCTGCCCAGAAACCACGGCGCTGCTCGTCGGGATCGGTCTGCCCGGTGCTGGTGGCTGTTGACTCGTCTATTGTCACCTGCGCGGCCGCGAACCTGCGCCAGCCCTTCGGCCGCAGCAGGGCGTTAAGCTGCATGCCGTAAATGCCGTTGCGCATGCCCAACAGGGTTGCCGCACTCATGGCAGCAACCCCGGAGCCACCACCGCCCACCACACCGATGAAGGCAAACTGCGAGCCACCGCTGAACAGGAGCAGGCTCAGCGCCATGGTCTGCCAGAAATCAAGGCCCGAGGTGACGGACAGGGCGCCGAAGGAGACGCCATAGAGGCCTGTGGCAACGCTGAGGGACAGTCCAACCCGAACGGCCGGCGATTCCATCAGCTTCAAACGCATCCCCCTACTTAATCACAGGCTACGGAGCCTACCCGACTCCCGATCTGGGCCAGGACCTTGGCTGGCTTGTTGGTGGTGATCTCATGAATGCCCAGTCCCTGGCACAACGCCACGTCCTTCTCGGTGTCCACCGTCCAGACCCGAAAACGGCGGCCCGACTCCATCCAGCGCTGCACCGTCCGGGCGTGCTGGCGTACGTAGTCGATGCCGGGGCCGGCGAGCAGCACCTGGCAGTCGTCCAGAACCCGTTCTGCGCCCAGCTGGGCCGCCCTCATTACGTTGGCCACGGCGCTGCGGGCGATCGGACCAAGCCCGTGGTCCTCGCGAAGGTCCTGCAGATCCACCTCATGGACCAGCTGGCAGATGAAGTCACCCGGAACCGTGCGCAGCAGATGGGAAATGGAGTCGGAGCTGAAACTCATGAAGGAGACGTTGATGTTATCCACCACAGATGCCTCCGGGGTCCAGCCATGCTCCTCCAGAACCTCCAGCACCCGGTCCTCCAGCTTGAGCTGATATGGGCTGGGATGCTTGAGCTCGATGGCAAGGCCAACAGGACGGCCGGCGCCCTGCAGGATTTCCAGGAGGTCCTCCAGCGTCAGGAACTGTTCCGATTTGGCCCCGTAAGCCTCCGGAATCCGGGTGCCCTTCCACGAGGAAAAATCAAGCTGGCGCAGTTCATGCAACGTGTGCTCGGCTACCGGTCCGGTACCGTCGGAGGTGCGGTCCAGCGTGGTGTCGTGAAGCAGCACCACATGGCCGTCGCGGGTCAGGTGGACATCGCATTCCACCCCGTCAGCGCCGTCCGCCAGGGCCTGCATGAATGCGGCACGGGTGTGTTCGGCAAACGCGGCACTGGCCCCCCGGTGGGCGTAGACCAGCGGACGGGCAGGTGAGGACTCGTCAAATGTCATGAAGAAACCTTAGCCAACCCTGTGTCAGCGACCGGCACTAGGCTGGGCACATGCAGGTGAACACTGAGCCAACACCCCCCGCAGGTCCCGGCGTCCACGAGCGTCCGCCGTTCCGGAAACCTCCCGCCGCCGTCGGACTCTCCGATCTCAGCGCCGGCGATGCCGAAAAGGCTGCCGCGCTGCGCCGGATGAAAGCCGTGGCGCTGACCCTGCTGCTGTTTATGGCAGTGATCTTTGTCGTCGCGTTCGCGCTTCAGGATGACTATCCATGGCTTGAGTATGTGCGGGCCGCGGCCGAAGGCGGCATGGTGGGCGCCCTCGCGGACTGGTTCGCCGTGACGGCGCTTTTCAAGTACCCCATGGGCATCAGGATCCCGCATACAGCCATCATTCCGCGCCGGAAGGACCAGATCGGTGCGTCGCTGGGCGAATTCGTGGAGACCAACTTCCTCTCCGAGCAGGTGGTCCAGGACAAACTGGCCAGCATCAACGTCGCCCGCAAGGCCGGGCAGTGGCTGTCCGGTCCCGGCGGCGCCGAGCGGGTGGCCAAGGAGGGCGCCGCCGCCATCCGGGGAGCTTTCAAGGTCCTCAATGACGACGACGTCCAGGCAGTGATCGAGGCAATGGTGCGCAAGCATCTGCTGGCTCCGCCATGGGGGCCTCCCGTGGGCCGGCTCGCTGAACGGATTTTTACCGAAGGCCACCACCACTCGCTGGTTGACTTGCTGGTGGACCGTGCAGCCGACTGGGTCCGCGACAACCACCAGACGGTCACCAGGCTGGTGGCGGACCGCTCGCCGACGTGGGTTCCGCAGTTCGTGGATGGGATCGTTGCGGACAAGGTGTACCTGGAAATTTTGAGGTTTGCCCAGGCAGTTCAGGCAGACCAGGAGCACCAGGTCCGGAAGTCCATCGATACCTACCTGAACACGCTGGCCAAGGATCTGCAGCATGATCCAGCCATGATCGCCCGCGCTGAGCACATCAAGTCCCAGATCCTGGGCGATCCCGAGGTCCGCGAACTGGCCTCACGCACGTGGGCTACCGTCAAGAACGCGCTGCTCACCGCCGTCGAGGATCCGGAGAGCGAGCTCACCGTCCGGTTCAAGAGTGCTGTGCGCGACTTCGGCAAGCGGCTTGTTGACGACGTCGAGCTGGCCGGAAAGGTGAACACCTGGATTGGCGACGCTGCCGGGTACCTCGTGCGCACCTACCGTTCGGACATCGCCGGCGTGATCACGGATACCGTGTCCCGCTGGGATGCCGAGGACACTTCACGGAAGATCGAACTCCAGGTGGGCAAGGACCTGCAGTTCATTCGGATCAACGGCACCGTCGTGGGATCGTTGGCCGGGCTGGCCATCTTTACGGTGGCACACCTGGTGTTCGGGTAGGGGTCCCGGCCCGGCAGCCGCCGGGGCTGCTAGGCGAACGGCGCGAGTTCCACGCCCGAACGCTGCAATGCATCCCGCACGGCAACGGCCATGTCCACAGCACCCGGAGTGTCGCCGTGGATGCACAGCGAGTCGGGGCGGACGTTCACTACGCTCCCGTCGATCGCGACCACCTCACCCTGCGTCGCCAGGCGGACGGCCCGCTCGGCGATCATGCCGGCGTCGTGCAGCACCGCGCCCTCCTGGCTGCGCGGCACCAGAGTTCCATCAGGCTGGTAGGCGCGGTCCACGAACGCCTCGATAAAGACCGGATGGCCTGCCTCGCGCGCCTGCTCCAGAAGCTGTGATCCGGGGAGGCCCAGGATCGGCAGGCCCGGATCGTAGGCCTGGATGGCGGCCACCACCGCGGAGGCCTGCTCGATGTCGTGGAAGGTCCGGTTGTAGAGGGCTCCGTGCGGCTTCACGTAGTCAACGGAGGCACCCACGGCGTGCGCCACGCCGTCTAGTGCTCCCAGCTGGTAGAGGACATCGCCGAACAACTCGTCGAAGGACATCTCGATGGCCCGCCGGCCGAAGCCCGCCAGGTCGCGGTACCCCACATGGGCCCCCACCGTGACGTCGAGCTCAAACGCGGCACGGCAGCTGTCCAGCATGGTCACGGGATCACCGGCGTGGAAGCCGCAGGCCACGTTGGCGCTGGTGACGATCTGGAACATGGCTGGATCGTTGCCCATGGTCCAGGAGCCGAATGATTCGCCGAGGTCAGCGTTGAGATCCAAGGGTGTTGCCTTCCGGGCCGGGCGTTTCAATCGCCGGTGGCTCCGCGGCGGTGGCCACCGCACGGAGTTCGCCCGGAATGGTGTCCGGGAGCGGACCGAACGCCTCCTTCGCATTGGCGATGACGGCACGGCCCATGACGAGGTTACCGGCACCACCCACCACTGCCCCAATGCCGAACGGCAGGGCCCGGCCCAGCAGCGCTGTGCCCTGCCGTTTGAGCAGGCTGCGCAGGAAGGCTTTCTGGATCCGTGCGCGGACTGACCCAAAACCGGATGGTACGGCCCGGGACAGGATGCCGCCCCAGGCTTTGGTTGCACCGCCGCCCACGCCGCGCGCCTGCCCGCTGAGGCTGCCCAGCAGGGTGGTTCCTTCCTCCCCCAGCATGATGGCCATGACCATGGTGCTGGCTTTGTCCGGGTTGGTCAGCCGGATGCCGTGCAGCTCGGCGAGCGAGGTCGCGTACAGGGCCGTAGCTTCGAGGAAACCAACGGTCGCCACAGCGGACAGTCCCAGCGACGCCACCGTTCCCACCCCGGGCACGACGGCGGTAGCGCCCACGAGTGCCCCGCCCCCGGTAACAGCGCCGAGGTAGTTGCGTTCCAGGATGGCGGCCAACTGTGCGGCTGTGGCCTGAGGATGCCTTCGCTGCAACCGGCGAAGGTTGGCCAGCACCAGCGGCCGCTGGATTTCGACGGCGCGGAGCAGCATGTTGTGGACGCCCGGCTTGGGTTTGCCTTCGGCGTCGAATACGGCATCGTGGGCCTTCTGCTGGGCGATTTTTACGGCAGGATTTGCGCGCTTGGCCATGGTCACCTTCGTTCAGGTCCGCTTCGTTTACGTGCAAAGCAGCGGTTGCTGCCTGCGCCTCTCCATCCTAAGCCGACCGGCACTAAGCATGCTTAATACTTCCCCGCCTTCCGGCCATCAGTCTTCCGCTCCCTTCCGAAGGATCTCTGCGACGTAGGCAGCCAGGTTGCCCAATGTCTGCTGACCCCCCTCGATCGCGCCGTGCTTCTCGACCGCCTCGTTGCGCAGTTCTTTAGTGGGGAACACCGTGAGCATCTCGATCCGGGTCCCCTCCCCGTCGGCTGCGAACGTGAGGACCGATTCGAATGCGTTCGGGTCACCGCGGTACTCGCCATGGAGCATCGCGATCCGTTCCGCCGGGACGATCTCCGTCCAGGTGATCCACTCGCTGTAGTCGGTGCCGTCCGGTCCGTGCATCACGAAGTCCCACTCAGCGCCAATGCGGAACTCGAAGGACCGGGTGGTGGTGGTGAACCCTTCCGGGCCCCACCACTGCGACAGGTGCCGAACGTCGGTGAACGCCTCAAATACCAGCTCCCGCGGGGCGTCGATCACTCGGGAAATCACGATCTCGCGGTCGGCCGTCGCGGACGGTGCCAGCGATTCTCTTCCAGTCATGTTCATCATCTACTCCTCTTGCCTCTCCTGTTTAAGGTCTTGCACGTATGCCTCCAGGCGATCGAAGCTCGCGTTCCAGAATTGCTCGAACCCGCCGGTCCACTCGTGAACCGCACGCAGCCCGCGGGCATCAAGGCCGTACAGGCGTTGCTTGCCGGCCTTGCGGTCGCGCACCAGTCCCACCTCCCGAAGCACCCGCAGGTGTTTGGATGCCCCCGGCTGGGACATCGCCAGCTCCCGGCACAGCTCGGTCACCGGTCGCTCACCGGTCTGCAGAAGCGCCAGGATCTCCCGCCGCCGGGGCTCGGCGATCGCGTTGAAGACGTCCGACGTGGTAGCTGCTCGTGCCATGACACCCAACATATACCCATATGGGTAAGCGTTCAAGGGTTCCATCCCGACGCCGCGAATCTTCAGTTATCAGCCTCCACAATTGGAGTTGGCGCTGCCCGGTTGACCGCCGCCTAGACTAGCTTCCATGCCCAACCTCCGAGCCCTGCGTCCCTTCGCGCACCGTGAATACCGGGTGCTGATCGCGGCGCTGGCCATCTCCATTTTCGGCTCGGGCATGTGGGCCGTTGCCATGGTCTACCAGGTCATTGCGCTCGGCGGTGGGCCCTTGGAACTTTCGCTGGTGGCTGCGGCCGGCAGCACCGGCCTGGTGGCTTTTGTCCTGGCCGGCGGCATTGCCGCGGACCGGGTCCCGCAGCGGCTGCTGATCATCGGCGTCGAAGGGGCCAACCTTGCCGTCATCGCCGGCATCACCGGCCTGGCCATGTCGGGATGGTTGGAGATGTGGCACCTGGCTGTGGGCACGTTCATTCTGGGAGTTGGTGCGGCCTTTTTCTTCCCGGCATACTCGGCGATCCTGCCGCGGATCCTTCCTCCCATGGACCTGCTGGCGGCCAACGGCATGGAAGGGACCATCCGGCCCGTGCTGCAGCAGGCGGCCGGGCCCGCCGTCGCCGGTTTGGTGGTGGCGTCGCTGTCGCCGTCGCACGCCGTGGCCGGGGTGGCCGCCTGCCACCTGCTGGCCTTTCTGGTCCTGAACATGCTGGGCCGCAACACCCTGAACACGCCCGCGCCGGCCGCCAAAACTACACTCCTGCACGATTTGCGGGAGGGCGTCGGCTATACCCTGCGCACCCCGTGGCTTCTGTGCACCCTGTTGTGGGCATGCCTTTCCGTGCTGTTTATGATCGGCCCCATCGAGGTGCTGATCCCGTTCGTGGTGCGGGACCAGCTCGGCGGGGACGCCCGGATGTTCGGCTTCCTGCTCGCCATCATGGGAGTCGGCGGGGCGATTGGTTCCCTGATCACCGCCTCCCTGAAGCTCCCCCGGCGCTACCTCACGGTGATGATGACGCTCTGGGCGGCCGGGGCGATGCCGCTTGCCGCCGTCGGACTGATTCAAAGCTTCTGGATGCTGGCGGCGGCACTGTTGATTTTTGGTGCCACCGGCAGTGCGGGCATGGTTATTTGGGGCACGCTGTTGCAGCGCCGGGTTCCGCCGCATCTGCTGGGCCGGGTTTCCAGCCTGGACTTTTTCGTGTCGCTGGCGCTGCTGCCACTGTCCATGGCACTGGCAGGACCGGCTGCTGAGGTAATGCCCCTGTGGGTGATCTTCCTCGTGGCGGGCGCTGTTGGTCCTGTGCTGGCCGTTATCGCGCTGATCGCCGCGAAAATGCCGCAGGACGAATTGGCCCACCCGCTGGACGCTGCAGGCAGCGACCACAGCCCGGAGCATCCAAGCCCCGCCCTTCCCGGAGACTAGATTCCGGTCCCCACCACCGGGATGCTCGCCGTCGGGAGTCCGGACGGGAAGACCGTTGGCTCCGGGACAGGGATCGGATCCAGCGGGACGCTGACGCCCTCGGGCCCCACCTGGACCAGCTTGCCGCGGACGTCG
The DNA here is from genome assembly GCF_059383595.1 of Pseudarthrobacter sp. MDT1-40-2. NCBI lineage: Bacteria > Bacillati > Actinomycetota > Actinomycetes > Micrococcales > Micrococcaceae > Pseudarthrobacter > Pseudarthrobacter sp. MDT1-40-2. The sequence goes on from NZ_JBWZCL010000002.1 coordinate 232,214, forward strand.
ACGTCGAGCGCCATTCCGTCCGTGCGCAGGGACAGCAGGCCCGGCGTCAGGTCCACGGAAAGCAGCCCGCCGCGGATCCGTACATTGAAGGTCAGGCTGCTCCACTCCTGGGGCAGCCGGGGATCGAAGAACGGCACCGGCCCCTGGTCCCGCAGACCGGCAAAGCCGCAGACCAGCGAGCTCCAGACGCCACCGGCGGATGCGATATGCACGCCGTCGATCGTATTGCTGTGCGAATTGTCCAGGTCGATGAACACGGCGTTCGTGAAGTGGTCCAGGGCAGCCTTGGTGTAGCCGACTTCCGCCGCCATGATGCCCTGCACGCAGGCGGACAGGGTGGAGTCGCCGGTGGTGATGGGATCGTAGAAGTCGAAGGCCCGCTGCTTTTCCTCAGCGGTGAAATCCTGCCACTGCAGGAACATGGCCAGCACGGTGTCCGCCTGCTTCAGCACCTGGTGGCGGTAAATCACCAGCGGGTGGAAGTTCAGCAGCAGAGGATACTTATCCCGTGGCGTGGTCCAGTCCCACTGCTCCAGGGTCATAAAGTCGTTGTCCTGCGAGTACACCTGCAGCCGGTCATCGAACGGCAACTGCATCAGGTCCGCGGCGGCCCGCCACAGCTGCCGCTCGTCGTCGTTGATGTCCGGGTGCTCCAGCGCCGCGGCGGCCCGGAGATTGAAGCGGGCCATTACGTTGGTGTACAGGTTGTCATTGACGACGGCGGTGTACTCATCCGGGCCGGTGACGCCGTGGATGTGGAATTGCCCGTCCTTGCCGAAGAACCCGAGGGAGACCCACATCCGGGCGGTTTCTATCAGCAGTTCGGCTCCCATTCCCTCGCGGAAGCCGTCATCACCGCTTGCCCACAGGTACCGGTTGGTGGCGAAGGCGATCGCCGCAGCGATGTGGAACTGGGCCGTGCCGGCAGCGTAGTAGGCGCTTGCTTCCAGGCCGTTGATGGTCCGCCACGGGAAGAGGGCGCCGTCCACGCTAAGCTCTTTGGCGCGGATCCGTGCCTCGGGCAGCATCGAGTGCCTGAATTCCAGGACTTTACGGGCACCTTCGGGGTTGGTGTACGTCAGGTACGGCATCAGGTACACCTCCTGGTCCCAGAAATAGTGGCCGTCGTAGCCGGACCCGCTGACGCCCTTGGCGGGGATGCCGCCAACGTCTGCCCGGGCGGTGGCCTGCGCAAGCTGGAACAGGTTCCAGCGGATGGCCTGCTGCAGCCCGTCCGGGCCACCCACCTGGATGTCCGCAGTGGCCCAGTACTGCTCGAAGTGCCGCCGGCTCTCCGCGAAGATCTCGGCCACTGGCAACAGCGCCGCCTCAGCGGTTTCCGCCGTGTCCAGGGCGTCTTCCTCCTGCTGGGCGCGGGCCACTGCGTAGCTGACGCTCTTCTCGAGCCGGAACGGCTCGCCTGGGTTCAGGGCCAGGATGTACCGGACACTGCTGTCGTCCTGGTCAACCACCGTCTCGAACGGCTGCAGTCCGGCGGAATTCCAGTGGTCCACGGCGATTCCGACCCGCTGCTTCGATTCGGCGGCCTCCCAGGACAGGCGAAGTGACCCGTCGGAGCCTTCCTGGCGGACCGGCAAGAGCACGCGGCCGGCGTGCCGGCCGGATCGGCGCGGATCGTGTTCTGAGTGGTCCTCCACAGGCTGGTCCTGCCGGTTGATCACCGAAGAGGTGATGTCCGCGGACACTGCCCTGTCGGCGTCGATCTCCAGGGAGATCCCCAGGTTTCCGCGGGCGTCGTAACCCACAGCCCGGCGTTCGGTGGTGGTGACCAGGGCGCCGGAGCGGCTCTGCCAGGTGATGCGGCACTCGTATATGCCGGTGGAGAAATCGACGGTGCGCCGGTAGTCCTGCACAGTGGATTCCGCGAGGGTGAGCGGCTCGCCGTCGATGATCACGGTGAAGTTGTTGGCGTCCGGGATGTAGAGGATGCGCTGGCCGGTGCGGGCAAACCCGAAGGCATTTTCCGCATGCCGGATGTCCCAGATCTCGTGCAGTCCGTTGATGAAACTGCCGGGAAGTTCGACGTCGGCAGCAGACCAATGTCCGCCACGAACGCCCAGGTGCCCATTGCCCAGGGCGAAAAGGGTTTCCAGGGTGCCCGCATCACCGGGACGGTGGGCGGTTTCGACCAGCTTCCAGGGATCATCAGGGAAACGAAGGCGATCTTGTGTTACCAGTGCCATGGTGTTGGGGGTCCTTAGGCAGTTGTTCTAGAAAGTTCTTGCTATGGCGGCGAGTGGCACCCGGGGAAGGCGCCCTCTCCTGCTACAGGAGTTCGTCGAGATCGTTGACCACCAGCGTGGCTCCGGCGTCCGTCAGCGTCTGGCGTCCCGCGCCGCGGTCCACGCCGATCACCGCGTGGAAGGAACCGGCTTTGCCGGCCTGAACGCCGGAGACGGCGTCTTCAACAACCACGCAGTCTTCGCTGGGCAGACCCAGCAGGCGTGCGGCGTAAGTGTAGGTGTCCGGGTTTGGCTTACCCGGCAGGCCCTCGGCAGCTGCAACGACGCCGTCCACCACCACGTCGAAGCGGTGGTCCAGGCCGGCAGCCTTCAGGACAGCGGGGGCGTTACGCGAGGAGGAGACGACGGCAATCTGGAGTCCACGCTCCTCCGCAGCATCCATGAACTTAACCGAGCCGGGGTACGGGTCCACACCTGCGGCAACAATGCTGTTGAACACTTTGTTTTTGCGGTTGCCCAGGCCGTGGACAGTGTCGTTCCCGGGATCGTCGTCCAGGGGGCCTTCAGGAAGCACAACGCCCCGGGACGCCAGGAAGTCCCGGACGCCGTCGAACCTTGGCTTGCCGTCGATGTGGTCGAAGTAATCGCTGGCAGCATACGCAGGCACGTCCGGGTGCTGCTGCTGAAGGTAACCTTCGAACAGTTGCTGCCAGGCGCGTTCGTGGATGATGGCCGTGGGGGTCAGTACGCCGTCGAGGTCAAAGAGAATTGCCGCGGCACCTGTCCAGGCCGTGGTGTTGTCAGCAATGTATTCGCTCATAGGTTTGCAGCGTCCTCTCGGGTGGGCGGGCAGCAGGCAATCGTGCCGGTTTCCCGGTCCCGCAGCCTGCCAGGTTTACTCGTACCCGCCGCGTGCAGGTCAGAACGTGGCCAAGACACAGAGTGTAAGCGCTTGCAGAAGTGCTTGCAACTGGATTTAAGGCCCGTAGGTCAGGGGTTGTTCAGTACGTAGTGGCGCAAAAACGCGGAGACATCCACCATCTCCTGTGCACTGATTGAATGGCCCATTCCCGGATAGGTACGGGCCGTCAGTGCGGTGTTTTGCTCCAGCCACCGGGCGGTGTGCTCGATGGCGTCCTCGTTGATAACGAGGTCGCCCCGGTCCCGGCCCCAGAAAAAGGGCGGCGGGGTGGAGAACTGTTCGCTCATGGCCAGCAGTTCGTTGTCCAGGACAAATCCGGAAAGGCCTACCACTGCCTTATATTTTTCCGGATGTAGACGTAACAACGTACTTGCCATGGCCATTCCCTGCGAGTATCCAAGCAGGGTGACGCTGCTGTGCCCGGGGCGGAGCGAGTCGATCCAGGTGTGCACCTTATTGGTGGCAGTGACGACGTCCGCGAAGTCGTTGGTCAGAAAATAATCCAGGAGGAACCAGCCGAACGCGTCGCCAATGGCCATGGGTGCCCGCGGTGCGGCGCAGGTGAACTCCTGCGGCAGCATCCCGAAGAGCTTTTCCATCCGGGATTCATCGGTGCCGTAGCCATGCATCATCACCAGCAGGGGCGTACCGGCACGTTCGGATTCGGGTTTGGACCAAGCTACTGTTTGCACTGCCCCAGCCTAGTCAGTTCATGGGCCGGCGGAGGCAAGGCAGGGCTCTTTTCAGACTGCGCTGGTGGTTATCTCCAGACTGCCGGATTCCTGGAATCACGGGAGAGTCCGTCTTAGAAAGCAAAGCTGTCTCGCTACAGCGAGCAGATACGGGCGGCAGGGCCTTATCCCCACCGCCCGCATCTGCGGTTATCCGTCTGATCCTTCTCGTCGTGTTACTGGGGCTTGCCGTTGCCTGGGCGCACGGTGACCTCGGCCGTAGCGGTTGTTTCGATGCCGGCGTGGTTGATCGCGGTGACGCTAAGTTCGAAGCTGCCCTTGAGGCCTTCGATGGGGAGCTCGTAGCGGCCGTTCACTCCAGTGAGCTCTTGTCCGTTGAAGGTGACGGTGAGTGAGCGGACACCCGACTCAGGATCTTCTGCTTGAATGTCGACGACGAGGCCGTGCTTTGCACCTACTTTGGTGTCCTTGACCTCGGTCACGACTGGTGCTGTCTCGTCGGGTACCGGGGCGTTCACGTAGGCGATGCTCGGAGCGGGAGGCGTCGTCATTCCCTCGCCGAGGAAGAAGCTCGGGTGAGGGGGCTGGTTGTAGGCGGTGTTCTGCCACGCTACGCCGAGCCGATACACCGGATCGTGCATCAGGGTGCGGATGCGGTGTTCGGTGACATCGGTGGTGGTGAAGATCTTCAGCGACGAGTGGTCGGCGCTGCGGTACACGAGTTCCTCCCGCCAGTCGCCGAACAGGTCGGCCTGCAGCCCCGGGTTGCCCTTGGTGCCGTTACCAGTGAGGGTGCCGTCGAGTGTGAGCAGCCGTTCTTCCGTCTTTGACTCCCAGTTCCACTTCGATATGGTCGGCGTCGCACCAGTGGCGAGTTCGGTCGGGTCGGTGTAGTCGTGATCGGTGATCTCACGCAACAGGTCCCCGTCCCACCAAGTGAGGAAGTTCGCCGCGGGGATGCTCGTACCCAGGTCCGTGCCATCTGCTGCGCGAAGCGATCCGACCTTCGAGTAGAACTTGTACGTTCCTCCGATCGCCCACGCCTCATTGCCCTCGTGCGTCGGGTCGATATCGCCCGCCGCGCCACGGCCGGTGTCACGGGTACCAGGTATCGACCAGAGGATCTCACCCGTAGCGGCGTCGCGCATCGTCGCCGCACGCTGGCCACTGCTTGGCATGCTCTCGTGCACTGAGAAGACCTCCAGCCCCCCACGGGAGGGGATGTGGTCGGTGACGTGCATCGCGTCACCGTGCCCGAGGCCGGTGTTATAGAGCGGCGTGCCGTCGCTATCGATCGTCATCGACCCGAAGACAATCTCGTCGGCGCCGTCCGCGTCGACATCCGCGATCGAGAGGTTGTGGTTGCCTTGTCCTGCGTACTGGTTGCCGGCCTTGGTCGAGTCGAACAACCAGCGTTCTTCGATCTTGCCGTCAACGAAGTCAAACGCGGCGATGTAGGTCTTTGTGTAGTACCCACGGCTGAAGATCATGCTGGGTTTTTCACCGTCGAGATAGGCGGTGCCGGCGAGGAATCGGTCCATCCGGTTGCCGCTGGTGTCACCCCACGATGAAAGCTCCCCGCGCGTCGGTACGTAGTCAATACTGTCGAGCGCCACACCGGTCGCGCCTTCGAAGACGGTCAGGTACTCGGGGCCGGTCAGGATACGGCCGCTCGTGTTGCGGTGGTCCGCCGCCGCGTCGCCGATGACCGTGCCTGCACCATCGACCGTAGCGTCCGCGGTCTTCATCGCAACTTCGGCTCGGCCGTCACCGTCGTAGTCAAACACCTGGAACTGTGTGTAGTGCGCTCCCGCGCGAATGTTGCGGCCGAGGTCAATCTGCCACAGCCGGGTGCCGTCAAGCTTGTAGGCGTCGAGGTAGACGTTCCCGGTATAGCCGGAACGTGAGTTGTCCTTCGCGTTCGTCGGATTCCACTTGAGGACGATCTCGTACTCTCCGTCACCGTCGAGATCGCCGACCGACGCATCGTTGGCTTCGTACTCGTAGGCCTCGCCCGTCGGAGTCGTGCCCCCTGCCGGTCGCTGGAGCGGGATGTCCAGCGACTGATCCCCCCACGGCGTGAATTCGTCAGTAACCGTGACTTCCCGCTGGTCGATCAACGCGGTCACGCGGTAGACCGAAGCTTCGGTCCCCTCCGCATCGAGCAGGTTGGTGCTGCCGGTGATCGGAGTTTCAGTGATACGAATACCGTCACGGTAGACGTGGAAACCGATCGAATCGGCGTCGAGACCAAGCATGCGCCAGCCAACGTAGACTCCGCCGCCGGTTGTTACAGCGACCGGGGCTCGGTCGAGGTATTCCACCTGCCGGATCGGCGTGTTCTCGGGCGCCGCGACTGCCGGCATACTCACAAGCGTTGCCGCAGCGACAGCAGCTACTGCCGCCGCTCCTAGCGCTCGTCGTGACCTTCGTGGGTGGACGAACGAAACCATAACCATCTCCCTTGATGTCCTCATGCAGAAGCAAGTCATCGCCCCGCACTGGGAAAACGCTTTCTTTTGAACCGTTTCATCGTGCTTCTGCTCCTTACCGGTTGTCAAGGAAACAGACGAATATGAAGGCCCACCGTCTGCAAGGAATCATTAGGTCGACCGGTGCGCAGCAGCGAGTGAACCAAACGGCTGTCACATCCGTCCCGCCGCAAAGATCGCCCCACCACCACGAATTCGTTCGCGCTTTATCAAATTGGATAGCGGAGATTCGCACGCGACTTCTCGACGCCCGGAGCGCCCCGTACAGGGCAACCGAGCCGGCAGGTCAAAAGCGCCGCGGGGACATGTCCTGCGCCGCGCCAGCCATCACTCCGTGAAAGCAACTAGCAAGGGTGTAATTCCATCGCAATAATCTCGCGGCGCGTCCAACACGCTCAACAACTCAGACTTCATTGAAACCCCAACTCAGTGGCAGTAGCGTAAAGTTGACAGCATGCTTATCAATGCTGCGGGAAGCCCGTGGCGTACAGAAGGAGCAAGTCCATGAGAATCGGCTCATCCATTTTCCTCATCGCCCTGGGAGCAATTCTGGCCTGGGCCATCACCCCAGGACTGATCCCCTACGTTGACCAGACGCTGATCGGTTACATTCTGATGGCGGTGGGCGTTATCGGCCTGGTCGCCTCCCTGATTCTCGCCTCCCCAGGACGCCGTCACCGGGTCAGCGAGACCCGTACCGTGGCAGACCCGCAAACCGGCGAGCGGATCACGCGCCACGACACCCGCGACGGCGGCCTCTGACGCCAACGCCTAACAACCACACGAACCACTACGCAAGCGCAGGCCCGGATCGCCACGATCCGGGCCTGCGCCTTTATTGGCGCCGTGCAACTTGGGCGTTGGACCAATCCGCAGTCCATCTGCTAAGGACTGCGGCCGAACCTCTCAATCGCTGGCGTTGGCAAGCCTGGCTGCCAGCGTCCTGACGTGCTCCACAAGCTCCGGAGGTTCGTGCACCTGGAAGTCGAATCCCTTGGTTGCTACATAGATGGCCAACTCATCCAGGGAGTTGGCTCCTGCATGCAGCGTGCATCGGTGCTCGTCGATCGGCTTCAGCGCACCGGTGGTGGGGGCAATCCGCTCAGCCGCCGTCTCAGCGCTGACGTGCAGGGTGAACCGGCCCTGGTAGCGGTAGGCCGACGTCGTAATCGCCTGCGAAGTGTAGCCGCCGAGATCGGGAGCCGGCGGGGTGCGTGGGGTAAACCGGGGGCCGGCGGGGATGCGCGGGTCGAGGCGGTCTACACGGTAGGTGCGCCAGTCCTGCCGATCCAGGTCCCAACCTACGAGATACCAGCGCCACCCTGCATGTACCAGCCGGTGCGGCTCAGCCGTGCGAATTCTGCTGGTTCCGTCGTGCCTGCGGTAATCGAAGCGCAGGCAGAGCGAGTCGCGGCATGCGGCGGCAATGGCGGTAAGCGTCTCTGGAGCGACAGTAGGTCCGGTGCTGGACATCGGCACAACTACTGCCTGGAGGCCGTTGATTCGGTGCCGCAGCCGGGACGGCAACACCTGTTCGAGCTTGGCCAGTGCCCGCACTGACGACTCCTCGATGCCGGTAATGGAACCACCGGCGGCCGTCCGCAGCCCAACCGCTACAGCCACGGCCTCGTCGTCGTCCAGCAGCAATAGCGGAAGAGCAGCCCCCGCGCCAAGGCGGTAGCCGGCAGCACCGGCAGTGGCCAGCACTGGATAGCCCAGGCCGCGCAGCCGGTCGATGTCCCGCCGCACGGTCCGCTGGGTAACTTCCAGCCGCTCGGCCAGCTCGGTCCCGGACCAGTCGCGCCGGGCCTGCAGCAGGGAGAGCAGTCGCAGCAGCCGTGCCGAGGTTTCCCACATGGCCACCATCCTGCCACGGCTTAGGACCGGACCTGACCTAGGTGATTCCTAGGCTTGTCTCTATGGACAAGAACACAGACATCAGGCCCTTCACCATAGACATTCCCCAGGTTGAGCTGGACGACCTGCGGGACAGGCTCACCAGAACTAGGTGGACTACAGACCTGCCGGATGTGGGGTGGAGTCGCGGCGTGCCGGCAACGTACCTCAAGGGACTGGCCGAATACTGGCGGGATGGGTACGACTGGCGGGTCTTCGAGCGGGCACTGAACAAGTACCCGCAGTTCACTACGGAGATCGACGGGCAAAACATCCATTTCCTGCACGTCCGCTCGCCCGAACAGGACGCGCTGCCGCTGATCCTGATCCACGGTTGGCCCGGTTCAATCGTTGAGTTCCTGAACGTCATTGGCCCGCTGACCGACCCCAGGGCACACGGAGGAAATCCGGCAGACGCATTCCATCTGGTGATCCCGTCAATCCCCGGCAGCGGCTTCTCAGGTCCTACCGGAGAAGCCGGCTGGGACACCAACCGAGTGACCAGGGCGTTCGCCGGGCTGATGGAACGGCTCGGCTACGACCGCTATGGCGCGCAGGGCGGAGACACTGGAACTGTCATCTCCCCGGGGCTTGGCCGGCTCAACCCCGGCAAGGTGGTTGGGGTTCATGCAAATGGTCTCGCGGCCTTTACCAGCGTCAGCCCAAGCGAGATGGCGGAGTTGACCGAGGCGGAGCGGGCACGGCTGAACCACGTGCAGTACCTGGAAAGAGAGCAGTCCGGCTACGCGATGGTCCAGATCAGCCGTCCACAGACACTGGCCCACGGGCTGCACGACTCCCCGGTGGGGCAATTGGCCTGGATCGTGGAGAAGTTCAAGGAGTGGACCGATCCGGCTGCCAATCTGCCCGAGGATGCGGTGGACCGGGATCTGTTACTTACCAACGTGATGCTGTATTGGCTGACCGGCACCGCAGGGTCCTCGGCCAACAGCTACTACGAAACCGCCCATGCCGGCGCCTGGGGCGCGAGTCAGCGTTCGTCCGTGCCGACCGGCGTCGCAGTTTTCCCCTTGGATGTGTCCATCCGGCGGACTGTGGAACTTGAGCACACAGTTGTTCACTGGTCCGAATTTGACCGCGGGGGCCACTTTGCCGCCATGGAGGCACCGGACCTGCTCGTCGCTGATGTCCGGAGGTTTTTCAGCGGGCTGCGCTGAAACCAAGGCAACAAGCCCGCACCCACACTGCCGGCGGCAATCGCATACGCGCTTTCACATAAGGGACAGGACAAAGGAGAGGACGAAGCCGGCCGCCGTGCTCATTGCTACAGCCGGTCCGCCGTGTTCATAGGCCTCGGGCATAAGGGTGTCAGCCAGGGACGCGATCACAGCGCCGGCGGCGAATGCCAAAGGCAGGGAGATAGTTTCCGCGTCTACCTCTGAAAGGGGGCCTGCACCGATCACGACGGCGATAACGAGCAATACCGCACAGGCACCCCACAAGCCGAAGACGGCGCCGGCGCTTCGGCCCTGTGCGCGCATCGATGATGCTCCAACCAGTGCCTCGGGGAAGTTGGAAACGAAGATCGCAGCCAGGAGGGCCAGTCCACCGGTGCCGCCGCCGAGTGCTACTCCCAGTGCCACGTTCTCCGGCACACCGTCGAGGGTGACAGCGGCGAGGAGGGCCAGACCTGCCGCACCGCGTGTCGATGCCTTGGAGGACGAGCGCTCCGTCGCGGCAGCATCCGTATCGAGCTTTGCGCTGCCTTCGTATTCATCGGCGGGTGTCGCTTCTGAACCTGGTTGGGCCCAACGGTCCAGCAGCGCGCTGAGGACGGTAAAGACGAGGGCGCCGGCCAGCAGGCCTATGGCTGCCCGCCAAATACCGCCTCGTTCATAGGCGTCCTCGAAGAGTTCAAAAGCCAGTGCGGTGATGAGGGACCCGGCAGCAAACGACAGGAGGATCGCCAATAAGCGTTTAGGCAGATTGAACCGGACGCCGACCAATGCTCCAATAACCAGCGCACTGGAAGCCACTACGCCGAACAGTAGCGACATCATCATGTAGCCAGTATAGGAATCCAACCCACGGAATGAGGAGAAGCTTCTGAAGGTGAAGTGCACTCCAGTCCGCCTGTGTTTCCTTCGCTTCACATCGCCACCCGTTGACAATCCAACAGAAACAAAGATAAAGTCAACTAATTCCACATTGGAGTGATAGCTGTCACTCCACCCGGAAGAAGCACCTAAAGCACTACGCGATGGAGGGTACCGTGTTCGCCGAGGAACGCCAGCAGAAGATCGCAGGTCTTGTTGCTGCCACCGGCCGGGTAAGCGTGACGGATCTCGCGGAGAGCTTCAGCATCACTACGGAGACCGTCCGCAGGGACCTCGCTGCCCTGGAAGCCACTGGAACTGTGCGACGTGTCCATGGTGGCGCCGTCGCCGCAGACCGCTTCACCACAACCGAGGAAAGTGTCACGGAGCGCACCGTCCAGCGTCCCGAACAGAAACTGCGGATCGCGAAGGCCGCCCTGAAGCTGGTTCCGCACAGCTCGGCCGGCAGCGTCCTCCTCGACGCCGGGACCACCACGGAAGTCCTCGCGGACCTGCTTGCCGGGCAGCACGGCCCGACCAACGGCAACGACATAACAACACAATCCAACAACGCCGGCCCGGACTTGGTGGTTATCACCCATGCCCTGCCTATTGCCGCGAAGCTCTCCAGTACGCCCGGCATCGCCCTGCATCTGCTGGGCGGACGGGTCCGGGGACTGACGCAGGCCGCCGTGGGGCAATCCACGTCGGAGGCAGCGGCCCGGCTCCGCCCCGATGTTGTTTTCCTGGGGACCAATGGCATCCACGCGTCTTTTGGCCTCAGCACGCCCGATCCTGAAGAAGCCGCCGTCAAGGCAGCCTTCGTCACTTCGGCACGCCGCATTGTGGTGCTGGCCGATTCCTCCAAGCTGGACGCCGAAACGCTGGTCCAGTTCGCCTCCCTGAAAGATCTGGACACCGTGATTACTGACAGTGAACCCGGCCCCGAGCTGGCGGCGGCCCTGGCCGACGCCGGCGTAGATGTGGTGATCGCATGATCGTCACGCTCACGGCCAACCCCAGCCTTGACCGTACGGTGGCCCTCCCGGGTGCACTGGAACGCGGAGAGGTCCAGCGCGCAGTCTCGGTCCGGCAGGAATCCGGCGGCAAGGGAGTCAACGTCTCCCGCGCGCTGGTGGCCTCCGGCCTGGACACCGTCGCCGTCCTCCCCGGGGCAGACTCGGATCCGGTCCTGGCCGGCCTCCGCGAAGCCAAGGTCCCGTACAGTGCCCTGCCCATCAGCGAACCGCTCCGCACCAACGTGGCGCTCACCGAACCGGACGGCACTACCACCAAGATCAACGAACCCGGCCCCGTCCTTGACGACGTCCAGCGGGAGGAACTGATCGCCCTCCTCCTGGAGCGTTCCCGCGGCGCCCGTTGGGTGGTCCTGGCCGGTTCCCTGCCGCCGGGTTTCCCTTCAGATTTCTACGCCACCGTGACCCGGCGGCTAAGAATGTCCGACGGCGGCGCTCCCCTGATCGCCGTCGACTCCTCCGGCGCTCCACTTGCCGGGGCCGTGGCCGGCAACAGCCCGCAGGGCACTACAGGTGAGGACACCACCGGGAAACCGGATCTGCTCAAACCCAATGCCGAAGAACTCGCCGAACTGGCGGCTGCGGCCGGATCCAGCCAGTCCTTCACAGGTGAGCAGCTCGAGGCGAACCCTGAGATGGCAGCTGCTGCGGCAGCCGCCGTCGTACGTTCCGGTGTGGGAGCCGTGCTGGCCACGCTCGGTTCCAAAGGCGCCGTCCTGGTAACAGCCGACGGCGCGTGGCTGGCCACGCACCCGCCGGTCACCGCCGTCAGCACCGTCGGCGCGGGCGATTCCGCGCTGGCCGGTTACCTGCTGGCCCACGGTCAGGGCGCCGCCCCGGCTGATTGCCTCCGTCAGGCAGTGGCACACGGTGCCGCCGCCGCTTCGCTGCCGGGTTCCACTGTCCCGGCAGTCCACCAGACCACCCCCGAAGCCGTCACCGTGACGGCTCTTCGAAAGGATTGACAGTGTCCCAGCTCATCACCACAGAACTGGTCGACCTCGACCAGAACCTGGGCTCCTCGCCCGAGGCCGTGATCCGGCACTTGGCCAGCAAAGTTGCTGCCACCGGACGCGCCACCGAAGTAGAAGGCCTCTTCGCGGACGCCTTCGCCCGGGAACAGAAAACCGCAACGGGGGTGCCCGGCGGCATCGCCATTCCGCACTGCCGCTCGGCCGCCGTCACCGTCCCTACCCTGGCGATGGCCCGGCTTTCCAGCCCTGTGGACTTCGGCGCCAAGGACGGCCCCGCGGACCTGATCTTCTTCATTGCTGCCCCGGACGGTGCAGACCAGGAGCACCTGAAGCTGCTGTCCAAGCTGGCGCGCTCGTTGATTAAAAAGGACTTCACGGGGGCGCTGCGTAACGCAACCTCCTCAGAGGAAATTGTTGAGCTGGTGACCGCAGCGATCGGTGACAGGCCTACTTCCGGCGCCGCCGCTGATGGGGGCCCGGGAGCGGCTTCGGGCGTCCGCGAAGCGGGCGGGGCCCCCATCGGTGGTGGCGCCCCCGCAACCACCGGCACCAAGCGCCTCGTCGCCGTGACCGCCTGCCCCACCGGCATCGCGCACACCTACATGGCTGCTGATTCCCTCGTTGCGGCCGCAAAGGAAGCCGGCGTGGACCTGCAGGTGGAGACGCAGGGTTCCTCCGGCGCCAAGCCGCTGGATCCCGCCGTCATCGCTGCGGCCGACGCGGTCATCTTCGCCGTTGACGTTGACGTCCGCGGCAAGGAGCGCTTCGCCGGCAAGCCTGTGATCAGCGCACCGGTCAAGCGCGGCATTGATGAGCCCGCCAAGATGGTCCAGGAGGCACTGGCCGCCGCGGACAACCCCAATGCCCGTCGGGTCACCGGCAGCATGGAAACTGCCGGTGGGGAAGAAACAGGCGGCGGTGAGCACCTGGGCCAGAAGCTGAAGAAGGCGCTGCTGACCGGTGTCAGCTACATGATCCCGTTCGTTGCCGGCGGTGGCCTGCTGATTGCGCTGGGCTTCCTGCTGGGCGGCTACGACATCACGGACATTGCGGACACCGTGGTGCTGGAGAACAACCTGGGCAATCTTCCCGAAGGTGGCCTCAGCATCTACCTTGGCGCCGTGCTGTTCAAGATCGGCGCGCTCTCCATGGGGTTCCTGGTCCCTGCACTGGCTGGCTACATCGCCTTCGGCATCGCTGACCGCCCGGGCATCGCTCCCGGTTTCACCGCCGGCGCAGTTGCCGGCTTCATGGGTGCGGGCTTCCTGGGCGGCCTGGTGGGCGGTCTGCTGGCCGGTGTCATTGCCCACTGGATCGGCACCTGGGAGGTACCGCGGTGGCTGCGTGGCCTGATGCCCGTGGTGATCATCCCCCTGCTGGCTTCCATCGTTGCTTCCGGTCTGATGTTCCTGGTGCTGGGTGGCCCCATCGCCGGACTGACTGTTGCCCTGAACTCCTGGCTGTCGGGCATGACCGGTGCATCCGCCGTCGTGCTGGGCATCATCCTCGGCCTCATGATGTGCTTTGACCTCGGCGGCCCGGTCAACAAGGTTGCGTACTCGTTCGCCGTGGCCGGCCTCGGTGCCGGCAGCCTGATCGACAATCCCGCGCCTCTGCAGATCATGGCCACCGTCATGGCAGCCGGTATGGTTCCGCCGCTGGCCATGGCCCTGGCCACCACGCTGGACAAGAAGCGCTTCAGCCTGGCTGAGCGGGAGAACGGCAAGGCCGCCTGGCTGCTGGGGGCATCCTTCATCACCGAAGGTGCCATCCCGTTCGCCGCTGCCGACCCGCTGCGTGTCATCCCTGCAAGCATGCTCGGCGGTGCCGTAACCGGTGCCATCGCCATGGCTGCGGGCGTCACCTCGCAGGCCCCGCACGGAGGCCTCTTTGTCTTCTTCGCGATCGGCAACCTGCTGATGTTCGTGCTGTCCATCCTTGTGGGCACGGTCATCACCGCGCTGGCCGTCCTGGCGCTGAAGCGCTGGGCCGTCCGCGAGCCCGCTGCTACGGTGGAAGCTGTCCCGGCCACCGTCTGATCCGGCCTGCCAAGGCCACTCGATTCACACCATAAAGGAGCACACCCCATGTCCGAACGCACCGCAACCGTTGCCAGCCGCGTTGGCCTGCACGCCCGTCCGGCCGCCATCTTCGCCGAAGCTGCCGGCGAATACGATCTGGACATCACGATTGCCCGCGAAGGCGAGCCGGCCGACGAAGCAATGGACGCCGCCAGCATCCTCTCCCTGATGAGCCTGGGCGCCTCGCACGGCGACGTTGTGGTGCTTCGGGCCGAAGGAGACGGCTCAGACGCAGCCCTCGACCGCCTGGTCCAGATCCTCGAAACGGACCACGACGCCGAGTAACTTACCGCCGGGACCTTCCGAGGGAGCGTCCGGAGCCCAATGGCCAGTACCGCGCAGGTACTGGCCATTGGGCGTTAACCGCCAGTTGTCTATAGCGCCATTTTCGCCTTTTAGGGTCCATGAGGACCTCAGCCTGATCGGGCTGGCCATCATCGAAAATGGAGCACACGGACAATGGAACACATTCAGCGGACGAGTTTCAGCCGACGGACGGCACTGGCGGCCGCAGGAACGTTGGGCGCGCTGGGCATCGGCCTGTCGGCTGGGACGCCGGTCTTCGCCAAACCGGGACCGAAAGCGCAGAAGCCTGCTTTGACGTTCCGGCCCGACGGCGGGTTCAAGGTTGTCCAGTTCAACGACACCCAGGACGACGAACGGACTGACCGGCGCACCATTGAGTTGATGAACGGCGTCCTGGACGCAGAAAAGCCTGACTTCGCAGTGATCAACGGCGACGTGATCAACGGTGGCTGTGACACCGAACTGGAAGTCAAGCAAGCACTGAACCACGTGGTACAGCCAATGGAAAGCCGCAGGGTTCCCTGGGCTGTGACGTTCGGCAACCACGACGAAGATTCGGCTCAGCGAACCGGCATGACGGAAGACCGCATGCTGGAGTTCCTGCAGACCTACGAATTCAACGTCAACGCTGACTCAATCCCGGGATTGACGGGGACCTCGAATACACAGCTGCTCCTGCAGTCCTCGCGATCGAAAGACCCGGTCTTCGGCCTCTGGTTGATGGACACGGGCCGGTATGCGCCAGATACCATCAATGGCCAGGACTTCGCGGGCTACCCGGACTGGGACTGGGTACGGATGGACCAGGTAACCTGGTATCGCAATCTGTCCATCGCCACCGAAGAGAAATACGGCAAGAAGATCCCGTCGCTGATGTGGGGTCACATTGCACTGCACGAGCACCGCAACATGTGGTTTGCCAGCATCGATTCCCGCACTGACGCAGATCATGCCCGGGCCGTTGCGAAGCACAACATTGTTGGCGAGCGGAACGAGGACGAGTGCCCGGGCCCGTTCAACTCGGGACTGTTCAATGCGTTCCTGGAGCGTGGTGACGTTCTTGGCTACTTTGTAGGCCACGACCACGTGAACACCTACGTGGGTAACTACTACGGCGTGCAGCTCGGTTACGCACCCGGAACCGGGTTCGGCGCCTATGGGCTTTCAGGCGCGGAGCGGAACCGCCTCCGGGGTGCCCGGGTCTTCGAGCTGCACGAGGACCACCCCGGAATCTACAAGGACACCCGGGTGGTCTTCGCCAAGGATCTGGGCATCGACCTCACCGCCAACGACCAGCCCATCGAGCCACTGCCGCTTAGCGCGCCACAGCAGTAGGCCGGCGCTACGTGCCGGCGGATTCGCGCAGCCCTGGGGCCTCGGGTGCGGTCTATGTACGATGGCCTCAATTGAACAACCACAAATGGGGGCAAATGGGCGAGAGTACTGATACTGCAACGCGTGCACTGGACACGCAGCCTGACCGGGCAGCACTACCCGGACCAACGGCGGCGGGAGCACGAATCACCGCGGGTATCCTCTCGATCGTGCTGGGCCTCTGGATGCTGGTCTGTTCGGTCCTTGTATGGGCGGACGCCTTCGAATCTTTCACGGACACCCGCATCGTTGCGGCCGTCGTTTTCCTCATCGGCCTTGCCACCCTGACCATGGGCACTGTCTGCTTGACACTGGCAAGGGGCCGACATCGAGAACCAGCCCTGTCATTCGTTTGGGTCCCGGCCGTAGCCGTCCTGGTATCGCTGTTGGTGCTTAACGCGTACGGGCCGCTTCTGCTAGTGCCCGCCCTGTTGTTGGGACTTCCCGCGATTCTGGTGTTGCTGCCGAGGCCGGCGTAGCTTCATCACGCAGATTCGGAACTTCAGAGGGAGCTCCACGAACACCGAGAGGACTACCGCATGCCCAATATGCAGAATGACCGCCTGTGGGCGATGGCCCGCGCCGAGCGGGCCGCGCTGGCGGAGGACCTGTCCGGCATTAGTGCGGAGCAGTGGCGGCATCACACGCTGTGTGGGCAATGGAACGTGGAGCAGGTCCTCGCCCACCTCACGGCAGCGGCCAGTTTGAATCAGTGGCAGTGGATAGGCAGCATTCTCAGGGCCCGTTTCCGTCCCGATGTGCACAACCAACGGGCATTGGCCGAGCACCTCGGTAGGACCCCTTCAGAGACGCTTGAGCGCTTCCGGAACATCATCGACAGCACCACGGCTCCCTCAGGCCACACCGCGGCCTACCTCGGCGAAATCGTCGTTCACGCCCAAGACATCCGGCGGCCGCTGGGAATTCCCCGAACACCGGCGGTCGAGGCGCTGACTCCCGTCGCCGATTTTTTCGCCGGAAACAACTTTGCTGTTGACAGCCGCACGCACGTCACGGGCCTTCAGCTCCGGGCCGACGACGGGCCATTCGCTGCGGGCAGAGGTTTATTAGTCACCGGTTCAACCCTCGCCCTGGTAATGGCTATGGCCGGCCGCACCGCGTACCTCGACGAGCTTGAGGGGCCGGGGTTGCCGGTTCTTGCGTCCCGCGTTCAGGGCTCCGCCGCCGGTTAGCTGCCCTGACCCTAAGGCCCGACGGCGGCACCCGGCTTAAGCGCCCTTCCGCGCGCGGGTGCCGGTGGACTTCGCCGTGCTGGACTTCGCGGCTGTGGACTTGGAAGCGGTGGACTTCGCCGCTGTGGACTTGGCGGCCGGCTTGCGCGCCGGGGCCTTGGTGTCGGCGTCGTCCTTGTCTTCGCTGTCCTTGGCAGTAGTGCTCTTCGAAGTGGAGGCCTTCGCGCCACTGGACCGGGTGCTCCGGCTCTTGGCAGGGGCCTTCTTCGCGGCACCCGAGTCCGTCTCGTCGTCGGACTCTTCCTCGTCTTTAGAGCCGGATTTGGATCTGGAACCGGTTGCTTCCCCGCCCTTGCCGCGCTTTTTATCCAGGCTCCGCTTGAGGGCCTCCATGAGGTCGATGACCTCACCCTTGCTTTCACCCTCCACAGCGCCGAAGGTCTCTTCAGTGTCCAGGGCGTCGCCCTTTTCCAGCTTGGCCTCAATGAGCTGGCGAAGCTGGACCTGGTAATCATCGGTGAACTGCTCGGGCTCAAAGTCGGCGGCCATGGATTCCACCAGGGCCGCCGACATATCCCGTTCCTGCGCGGAGATCTTCACGGAGGTGTCCAACGCCGGGAAGTTCACCTCGCGCACCTCGTCATGCCACAGCAGCGCCTGCAGCACCAGAACGTCATCCCGGATGCGCAGCGCGCCCAGGCGGGTCTTCTCGCGCAGGGCGTACTGCACAATCGCCACCCTGTCCGTGTCCTCCAGCGCGCTCCGCAGCAGCACATAGGCTTTGGGCGACTTGGAATCCGGCTCCAGGTAGTAACTTTTTTCGAAAGTCATGGGATCCAGTTGCTCAGACGGCACAAACTGCACCACCTCGATCTCATGCGAGTTCTCCGCAGGGATGGACTTCATCTCTTCCTTGCTCAGGATCACCGTGCGGCCGTCTTCCTCGTAGGCCTTCTCGATGTCCGAGTAATCCACCACCTCACTACAAACCTCGCAACGCCGCTGGTACCTGATCCTGCCGCCGTCGGCATTGTGAACCTGGTGCAGACTAATGTCATGATCCTCAGTGGCGCTGTAGACCTTGACGGGCACATTGACCAGCCCAAACGCGATGGCACCTTTCCAAATGGCTCTCATCCCTCAAGTGAACCCCAGCTTGGCCGGAAGGAGAAGCCCCATGCCGGGACCTAGGGAACGTGTCAGGGTAGCGGGCCGCGAATTGACCCTCACCAACTTGGACAAAGTGCTCTATCCGGAGACGGGCACCACCAAGGCCGATGTGCTGGCCTACTACGCCTCGGTGGCACACGTCCTCATCCCGGCCTCTGCCGGCCGTCCGGCCACCCGGAAGCGCTGGGTCAACGGCGTGGGGACCGCCGAGGAGCCCGGCCAGATGTTCTTCCAGAAGAACCTGGACGAATCCACGCCCGGGTGGGTTCCCCGCGCCGCGATCACGCACAAGGACCGCACCATCCACTACCCGCTGGTCAACGATCCCGCGACGCTGGCCTGGTTTGGCCAGATCGGCTCGCTGGAAATCCACGTGCCGCAGTGGCAGGTGGATTCGCACGGCAACGCGCTGCCGCCGGACCGGTTGGTGCTGGACCTTGATCCCGGTCCGGGCGCGGGACTTCCGGAATGCGTTGAGGTGGCGCTGCTGGCGCGGACCATCCTGCAGGACGTGGGATTGGAACCGGCACCGGTGACCAGCGGCAGCAAAGGCATCCATCTCTATGCCAAGCTGGACGGCAGCCAGAGCTCGGACCAGATTTCCGCCTTCGCACACGAGTTGGCACGAGCACTGGAAGCGGACCACCCGGACCTGGCGGTCAGCGACATGAAGAAGTCGCTGCGCCAGGGCAAGGTGCTGGTGGACTGGAGCCAGAACAGCGCCGCGAAAACCACCATCGTGCCCTACTCACTGCGGGGGCGTCTTACGCCAACCGTTGCCGCTCCCCGCACCTGGGAGGAGCTGGAATCCGGTTCATTGAAGCATCTGGACTACCGGGAAGTGCTTCAACGTGTGGAGGCCGGCGAGGATCCGTTCGCGCCGATCTCCGGCGGGTATGGTGGCAACGTCGCGGCCACTGATTCAGACAGCGACGGCGGCGGCAACCCGCGCCTTGCAAAGTACCGCTCCATGCGCGATCCGGCCAAAACTCCCGAGCCCTTCACCGGCACTCCTGACGAACGGATTGGCGAGAACCGGACGTTCGTCATCCAGGAACACCATGCAAGCCGGCTGCACTACGACTTGCGGCTGGAACACGACGGCGTGCTGGTCTCCTGGGCAATTCCCAAAGGAGTGCCGGACACCGCGGACAAGAACCACCTGGCCGTGCAGACCGAGGACCACCCGCTCGATTACGCCACGTTTGAAGGCACCATTCCCAAGGGCGAGTACGGCGCAGGCGAGATGACCATCTGGGACCACGGCACGTACGAGACGCACAAATGGATCAACGGCAAGGAAGTGATAGTTACCCTGACCGGGTCCGACGGCGGCGGGCTGGGCGGGACGCGGAAGTTCGCCTTGATCAGGACCGGACGCAGCGACGGCAAGGACCAGTGGCTGATCCACCTGATGGAGAAGGAATCGCACCGCTATCCCAGGCGGCGGCCCGAGGACGATCCTGAGGACCTGGTTGCTGTGGGTGGGACGCCGGAAGGTGAGAGAGCAACCGGTGAAACTCCGGAACCGGAACCGGCGGAACCGGGCGGCGAGCACAGCGCCTCCGCGGAAGGGGACGGCGATAACCAGACCCAGGAGCCGCCGTCGTCCATGGACTTCCGGCCGATGATGGCCACCTCCGGGACGCCGGCCGAGCTGAGCGGCAGCGACTGGCAGTTTGAGCTGAAGTGGGACGGCGTCCGCGCCATTATCATTGGCGGCGGTGGAAGTGTGCGCATCTTCAGCCGGAACGGCATCGACGTTTCCGCCACGTACCCGGAGTTCACCGACCCCGCCCTCTGGCCGGACCGGACGTTTGCCGCTGATGGCGAGATCATCGCCGTCGGGCATACGGGGAAACCTGATTTCGGGCTGCTGCAGGGCCGGATGAAGCTGACGCGGCCGGGCGACGTCCGCAAGGCGCAACGCACCATTCCCGTGCGGCTGGTCCTTTTTGACTTGCTGTACGACGGCGGCACCGACCTCCGTGCCATGCCGCTGCGCAGGCGCCGGACGCGCCTGGAAACGTTCTATGGCCAGGCTGATGCCCCCCTGTCGGAGGCTTCAATCGAGCTGTCCCCGGTGCTGGACGAGGACGTTGAGGACCTGTTGGACAGCGCCGGCGAGCTGGGCCTGGAGGGGATTATGGCCAAGCGCGCGGACACCCGCTACGTCAGCGGCCAGCGCACCCGGACATGGATCAAGCTCAAACTGGAGCAGACCCAGGAAGTGGTGGTAGGTGGCTGGCGGACCGGCAAGGGCGGACGCTCAAGCACTGTGGGCTCGCTGTTGCTGGGGATCCCGGAGGGCGGCAGCCTGCGGTACGTGGGCCGGGTGGGCAGTGGATTCAGCGGCCGCGAACTGGCCGAGATCAAGGAAAAAATGGACCGGCTGGCCCGGAAAACCTCACCGTTCCACGACGTCCCGGCCGTTGACGCGTCCGACGCGCACTGGGCCAAACCCGAGCTGGTGGGCGAGGTGACGTTTGGCGAATGGACCGAATCAGGACGCCTGCGCCATCCTGTGTGGCGCGGATGGCGGGTGGATAAAACGCCCGACGACGTGGTGCCCGGCTGAGTGCCCTGGGTAGCTGGGTTAGACCGCCGGGCCCGCTTCGCCGGGCTCGCTGGAACGGTGCCAGGACGCCGTAACGTTACGGCGTCCCGGCACCATTCCGGCGAGTGGACGGAACTCTGCTGAGCCGTCCGACTGGAAGCAGCTAGCTCGAGTGCTTCACCTGCGGCCGACTGGTCCGGTGCACGGCGGTAACGGCTGCTTCGTGGCCAGGCCTGCTGTGCGCAAGGAACTGGTCGTGGCTGTGCTCGTGGCGGTGGCGCTTGGCGTCGCCGTTCGAAACCGCTGCCCGTGGCTGGTTCACTCCCCCAACTGAAGCAGGCGGAGCGGCTGCCATCTGTGCCCTCATGGATTCGGCAAGATGCCGTGCGAGCTCCGGATCGAGTTTCCCCCCGGAGTCGTCAGGCATTCCTGCAGAACTTGGCGTCCTAGCGGACCTGGACGCCCTTGCGGTTTTGTTCCTGGCCATGGTTCTTCCTTCCTCTTTGAATGAAGCTGTTCCTGTTTCAAGCACTCTGGGCAGGGTTCCTACCAGCGCGTTTTCTTCTCCACAGGCCCCTTCTTACCGCTGGCCTGGGTGGGCTGGTGGCTCTTACCCACGCTCTGCACGTGCCCACCGCCGCCCCTTGATTTGCTGGCCAGCATGGCCCGCTGCGCCTCGCTCAAGCGGGACTTGACGCCGGACGCTGGTGGCGTGGTGGACTCGGCTGAGCCTGTGGACTTGGACTCTGTTGGTTCATTGGAAGCTGCCGGGTTCGAAGCAGAGTTCGATGCAGCCTGGTTGCTTTTGGATTCAGGGGTGGTCATGGTGACCTTTCGGGTGACGGCCTGCGCAGACGGGCGATGCGGACCGGCGATGCAACGGGCCCATCTGTACGGCGTCAGCCGAACAAACAGGACCACGGGAAAAATGAGCACCAACCAGCCTGAACAGGCATGGACTTACGGACGTTGGAAGACGACGGGACCAGCAGGAGGACTGTGGTCAGACCGTGGCACTTCTACTCAAAAATTAGTGTTCCCATGGACCAACCATAATCACCCGGCGGGTGCTTGGGAACCCCACACGGCATGCACACGGGCCAGGGCATTTCCCGTGGGCAAATTCCGGATAAACGCAGCGGTGAATACAGTCCCCGGCGGAAGTGAATTCCGTGCCGAATTGCCTCATGTTTGCACAAGTTTGCCCCGGATCGCGGGTTCTCTACAGAGAGATAGAACACATGGCCTGCAAGCGGCCGCGGATCCCTTTGTTGGCGGGGATCTCTGGGGCAACCTCAGGCCCCATGGACTGTCCGATTTCCGCTAGTAGCAGGCACTTTGAGGCCGTTCCAATTCTGACTTCGACCTAATCCAGCGTAAAATCTATAGCCTGCCCGAAGCGGGGCAGCTATACGTCGCAAGCAAATGACCTCCCTAGGAGTGGCACAAATGCCCACAGACCGAAGCACGACCTCTTTCACAGGCGCCAGGAACGCCAGCAGACCCAGCAAACCGAGCCTCCTCAAGCGTCGGCGCCTTAAGGTGTCGGATGTCAACGTGGTAAACCAGCCGATGTTGAAGAAGGCGCTTGGCGGCACGATCGTCGGTAACACCATGGAATGGTACGACGTCGGCGTGTTCGGCTACCTCATCACCACCATGGGTCCGGTGTTCCTGCCTGAAGCCGATGCCTCGGTCCAGACACTCTTCCTCCTGGGCACGTTTGCTGCAACCTTCATTGCCCGTCCACTGGGCGGTGTGGTGTTCGGCTGGCTGGGAGACAAGATCGGCCGCCAAAAGGTCCTCGCCGCAACCCTGATGCTGATGGCTGCGAGTACTTTCGCCGTCGGCCTCCTTCCGGGGTACGCGCAGATCGGCATCTGGGCAGCGGCCCTCCTGGTCCTGCTGAAGCTCGTGCAGGGATTCTCCACCGGCGGCGAATATGCCGGTGCCACCACCTTCGTGAGCGAATACGCCCCCGACAAACGCCGCGGCTTCTTTGCCAGCTTCCTGGATATGGGCAGCTACCTCGGCTTCGCCCTCGGCGCAGCCCTCGTCTCCGCGCTGCAGCTGACCCTGGGCCAGGCCGCCATGGAAGAGTGGGGCTGGAGGATCCCGTTCCTGATCGCCGGCCCGCTGGGGCTGATCGCTGTCTACTTCCGCAACAAGATCGAGGAGTCCCCGCAGTTCCAAGCCACCTTGGACGCCCAGGAAGACCTCGCCAAGGACGCGACCGCACTGGACACCGCTGCTTCCAAGGGCCCGGTGGGCATCGTCAAGGCATACTGGCGTTCGCTCATCGTGGCCATGATTTTGGTGGCAGCCGCGAACACAGCGGGCTACGCCCTGACGTCCTACATGCCGACCTACCTGACGGAGTCCAAGGGCTACGACCCGGTCCACGGCACCCTGCTGACCATCCCCGTTCTTGTCGTCATGAGCCTGTGCATCCCGCTGACCGGCAAGCTCTCCGACCGGATCGGCCGCCGGCCGGTGCTGTGGATAGGGGCCTTGAGCACCGTGGTCCTGGCCGCCCCGGCGTTCCTGTTCATCGGAATCGGCGAGGTCTGGTCCACCCTGCTGGGCCTAAGCCTGATCGCCTTCCCGGTAACGTTCTACGTCGCCAACCTGGCCTCGGCCCTGCCGGCGCAGTTCCCGACAGCGAGCCGCTATGGAGCCATGGGCATTGCGTACAACTTCGCGGTAGCCATCTTCGGCGGAACCACCCCGTTCATCGTCGCGGCGCTCATCACGGCCACCGGCGATGACATGATGCCTGCCTATTACCTGATGGCCACCTCCGCGATCGGTGCGGTTGCGATCTACTTCCTCAAGGAATCAGCGCAGCGCCCCCTGCCGGGTTCCATGCCCAGTGTGGATACGCCTGCCGAGGCCCGCGAACTCGTCGCTACCCAGGACGAGAACCCGCTGATCGACCTGGCAGGAATGCCCTTTGAGCAACAGGACGCCATGGATCGCGGTGAAGTCGAACGGGCTTCCCATGAGGAGCGCGACCTGGCCAGCAGGTAACTTCACCGCTCCTTCGCTGTAGACGTATGGATGGGACTTCAAAGAGATACAGGAAGCATCACGCCGTTCCTGCCTCACCGGCACAGACCGCAGCGGTGGGCACGTCAACAGCAAAGTGACCGGAGCTTCAATGATCGGCGGGTCGGGTTTAGGATTAGCCTACTCATCTAGCAGATCAGGGATTCCACTGGTACTGCCGGGCCCTCCAGGCCCGACCGCGACGGTGAGAATCGCTGAAAGCCGGAAGAGTATGTCTGACAACCACACACGCGCTAATATCCCTGCTGATATCCGGGCTGACGCTGATATTGATGTCTCCGTACCGGGGATGCTGCAGGACATGGTCCTTGAGAGTACTGACGTCGAAGGATTCCTGACGAACCTGGCGAAACTGGCAGCAGGAAGGTTTTCTTCCCCTGACGCTGAGGTCCTCGCCGCGGTGACACTCCTGCGGCCGCGAACAAAAGTTACCGTAGCCAGTAACAATGAACACGCGCAGAAGCTGGATGAAGTTCAGTACGCGTTCGACGACGGCCCCTGCCTGCGGGCCGCACGGGAAGAAAGAACCTACACGGTCGGGGACTTCCGCACCGAAACCAGGTTCGGCCGGTACCCGGAGGCTATCGCTGGACACGGCATTCTCTCAGCAATTGGCGTCCCTATCCCGCTCGACGGCGACGCTAATTGCGGATTGAACCTGTATGCACCTGAAGCGGGACACTTCACGGCGGAGGACATTGCAGAAGCAGAACTGCTCGCACGCCAGGCATCGAAGGCTTTGCGCATGGCCGTGCGGATTGCCAAGGCCACTGAAACCAGTGAACACCTCAAGGCCGCCATGAACTCCCGCACAGTCATCGACGTGGCTGCAGGCATCATCATGGCCCAGAACAGGTGCAGCCACGACACAGCCATGACTATCCTCAAAGCCGCTTCCAGCGGACGGAACATCAAACTTAACGCGGTTGCCGCTGCTGTGGTGCAATCCCTCGGTCAGGAAATTCCCAGCACCCATTTCGAGGGATAACCCGAACCTGATCAGCCAGCGCAGCAAGAGGCCACCGGAACCCGCCAGTTACCTCTGTCGGCGGAAACTTATCTGTGTTGAACTGTTCTAGCGGGCGTTCCAGTCCCGCCGCAATATCCACGGCCAAACCGGCCTGACTACCGGCAGGCCGGCATCGGGAAGGATCGAGCTCATGGCAGCAACGTACAAGATTGGCTATTTTGTGGGGAGCCTGGCGACTGGCTCCATAAACCGCATCCTCTCAAGAGCGCTAATAAAGCTTGCCCCGGAGGGCCTCGAGTTTACCGAAATTCCCATTGGGAATCTCCCGCTCTACAGCTACGACTACGACGCCGACTTCCCTCCGGAAGGCCGCGCACTCAAGGAAGCCATCGAAGCGTCCGACGGCATCCTCTTCGTATCTCCGGAGTACAACCGTTCCATTCCGGGTGCGCTCAAGAACGCCATCGACTGGGGCTCCCGCCCCTGGGGCTCGAATTCCTTCGCCCGTAAACCCACCGGAATCATCGGCGCCTCTCCCGGCAGCATCGGCACCGCTGTGATGCAGTCCTCCTTCCGCAGCGTCCTCAGCTTCCTGGACGCTCCTCAGCTGAACGCGCCCGAGGCATACGTCCACTACGACGCTGCCGTGTTCGGTGAGGACGGCGAAGTTAAGGATGAGTCCACCGCAAAGTTCCTCCGCCACTACATGGACGAGTACGGTGCCTTCGTGGCCCGCGTCCTGGCTGCCAACGCGCCGGGGCACATCGGTGATATGGAACCGGACGCCAGCAAACTGTCGCGCTAGGAGGAACAGTGCGGGGGTTGCCTTCCTCTCCGGCACCGGACCGTCCATGGTGCTCCTGGTAGGTCAGCGCACGGCAAGCGCCACCACGCGGTCCGGCAGCAGCCGGGCACCGGCCACCAGAACCTTGTAACGCCTGGAAGGGATGGATACGGCCCTGCCATGCGCGTTGTCCGCCAGGCCCTCGCGGACCACCCGTTCGGCATTCAGCCACAACCACCCCGGTGCCACTGACTTATCCATGCCCATCCGCTGGTGGAACTCGGTGTGTGTCAGCCCCGGGCAGACGGCCGTGACCTTCACCCCGCGGCGACGGTAACTCACCGCGGCCGAGCGGCTGAAGCTCAGGAGCCAGGCTTTGGCGGCGGAATAGGTGCCGCCGGGGGTAAAGGCGGCCACGCTGGCGACGTTGATGATCCGCCCCGAACCGCGCGCCACCATCCCCCGCAGCGCCGCATGACTCAGCACCAGCGCCGCCTTGCAATGCAGCCTGAGGAGGTCCTGTTCCGCGTCCACGGCGTTGTCTTCAAACTGACCCAGCAGGCCCATCCCCGCATTATTCACCAGCATCTCCACCGGCCGCGCGGGATCGGTAATGCGTTCGACGACGGCGGCCAGGCCGGCGTCGTCTGTCAGGTCCGCTGGAAGCACCTCAGTTGTGGTGCCGTATTCGGACTCCAGTCCCCGGGCCACGGATTCGAGCCGGTCCCGGTTCCTGGCCACCAGCACCAGGTGCCAGCCAGCCGCCGCGAGCTGACCCGCGAATTCCGCGCCGAGGCCGGCGCTGGCTCCCGTGATGAGAGCGGTGTGAGGTGTAGATGGCGTCATGCGGCCAGCCTAGCTGCTACCGGTCCGCGAACCTGGCCAGCGGATTCACCAGCCTGCCGGCCATCTGAAGCCCGCCGGACGGATCCGTGAGGTCCAGCATCTGCTGGTTGTTGCGCAGCTGCAGGCGGTTCAGGCAGGAGAGCTCAAAGTCCGGGGCGAAAAGATCGTGCATGGCGAACTGATCCGCCAACTCCGGGTGTCGCTGCTGGTATTCACGCACGACGGCGGCCGTCACCTTCCAGAATTCGGTCTCGGCCAGGATGCCGTCCTCCGCGAGAATTGCGGCCAGGAAGCGGAAGATGCAGTCGAAGACGTCCGTGAAGATGGCCAGCACCATCTCTTCCGCAGGAATGTCGGCCTTGATCCGGGAAACGTCCTCCGACAGCTCCAGCCGGTCTCCCATCACCACGATTTCCTCAGCGATGTCTTTCATGATGGCCCGCACCGGAACACCGTTTTCAAGGACCAGGATGACGTTCTCGCCATGCGGCATAAAGGCCAGCTCGTACTCGAAGAGGCAGTGGACCAGGGGCACCAGGTAGGCCTCCAAGTAGCGGCGCAGCCAGGCGGCAGGCTCCAGCCCTGAACGTGCAATGAGCTGGGACGCCACGGAAACGCCCTCGGAATCGACGTGCAGCAATGACGCCATGGTGGCGAGCTGCTGGCCGTCTTCGAGCAGCGGAAGGGGACTCTCCCTCCACAGCGCGGAGAGCATTTTGCGGTAGGCCGAGCCCTTGGCTGACGCAGCCTCGTAGTAGTGGTTGTGATAGCCGATCGCAGCCGTCTCCCGGATCATCGCCAGTCCGCGATCCTGGAGTTCCCGGTCCTGGCCGATGAGGTCCTGCAGCCAGTCGTTGATCGCAGGGGTGGCCTTCATGTACTGGGGCGACAGGCCGCGCATAAAGCCCATATTCAGCACCGACATGGCGGTCTTGACATAGGCCTTCCGTGGCTCGGTTGTGTTAAAAAAGGTCCTGATGGACTGCTGCGCCTGGTAGGCATCGTCGCCGGTACCAAGGTGCACGATGTGCCGCCGGGCGATCTCAGCGGCAAACGTCACCGTAAGTTTGTTCTCCCACTGCCACGGGTGCACCGGCATCAGCAGGTACTGGCGGGGATCCACGCCGGCCTCTGCCAGTTCGGCGTCGAAGCAGGCCAGGACGTCCGCGCCCAGCTCGGCTTCGAAGTGGCTCCTGTAGTCCAGTCCGGCACTGGAGGTGAAGACGGCCTTGCTCCGGTGCACCGCGATCCACTCCAGCTGGACTGCTGCCCCGGTTTCGGGTGCAAAGGCGTGGTAATCAGTGATGCCGAAGCCCAGGCGGCCGTTGTTGGCCACAAAGCAGGGATGCCCCTCGGTCATGCTGCGCTCTATGGCCTGGAAGTCGGCAGCGGCATCGGCGCCGCCGGAGATGCCCGCCACGAGCTCTGCGGAGCCCGTGCTGGAACCCTGCTTGTAGGCGTGGCTGGAGAGTGTGCTGCTGATTTCCTCAAGGTAGACCGGCAGCATCTCCTCGCGGATGGCCAGCTGTTCCCGGAATTCGGTGATGAAGGCCAGGGCGTCCACAGGCAGTTCCACGGACCCTTCGATCCGCAGGATGGACTCTGCCGGAATACTCCAGTGCTCCAGCTCCAGCACGCGGGCCTGGAAGCGGTACTCCACTGCCGCGTCGTCGCTCACCACGCGGTACAGGCCGCCGCCCGCTCCGCCCGCTTCCTTGAGCAGTTCCGGAACCAGTATCCGTTCGTGTGAGAACTCGGCAAGCGCCTTGCGGACCAGGTGCCTGTTCGCGGCGGCCCAGCGGGCCGGCGTGAGGTGGTCCACGGATCCGGTTGCTTTGGTGCGGGCGGGCGGCTGGACGCCGGTGGTCTCGTCGGCAGTCTTGGTGGGGTCTTCAACAATGGTGGTCATCGGGTCTCACTTACAGTCAGGGTTTGGAGGAAATCAGCACGGGTGCAGAAGCTCAGGAGCGCTTCCTTGAAGGTTTCGGAAGGGTCGACGGCGGGTAGGGTCACCACGGCGTTGGGCCTGAAACCCACCCGTTTGTTCAGGGCCTGGATCTTGTGGTTGCGGGCATCCGGTTCCACCACAATGCGTTCCGTTCCAGGGTTCTCGAAGAGGCGGGAGACCACCGAGCGCATCACGTCCCGGGTGTAGCCGGGCCGCGGACCCGTTGCCGGCGGGGACACCAGGAGGTGCATTCCCCGATCGCCCGGATGTACCGCGTAGACGGCGGCCAGCGGTGAGGCGGCGGGATCGTACTCCTCCATCAGGAAGGCGGGGACGCCGTCGTCGAGTCCCAGCAGCGCGTGGTGGTGGCCACTGGACTGGATCCTTGAGTACTCCTCCACAACGTCCTGGACAGTGACGGACAGCATGCCCCAGAACGAAGCGTAGGGTTGCGTCACCCAGCTGTGGAGGAGCGGTGCATCCTGGATGGGATCCACGGGGCGGAAGGTGAAGCTCAATGTGCCGCCTCCGCCAGGTGTGGAGCAGCCGATTCACCGGAGGCTCCGGGAATGGTGGAAGCTCCCGGAACGCCCGAGGCTCCGGATCCATCCGGCTGTTGGGGTGCCCCGAACTGCTGGAAGGCAATGCTCCGCTCCACCGGATAAACCTCGCGCCCCGTGATCTCCCGGAGGATGCAGGAGTTGCGGTATGCGGCCATTCCCAGGTCCGGGGTGACGAAGCCGTGGGTGTGCAGCTCGGCGTTCTGGACGAAGATTTCGCCCGGTTCCACTCCTGTGGAGTAGTTGCGGGCGACGTCGAACCGGCCCCGGGGGTCGCGGGCGATCCGGTCCTGGATTCCGGCCAGGAACGCCGGTTCCCGGTAGCCGTAGCCCGTAGCCAGCACCACGGCTTCACTATCCAGCGTGTAGTCCTTGCCGTGTTCTTCGTGGCGCAGCTTGAGGGTGTGCAGGCCGGTTGACGCGTCCCAGCTGGCGTCATTCAGGGCCGAATGGGTGAGCAGTTGGCTGTCCACCATCCCGGAGAGGTTCTTGGTGTAGAGGAGATCGTAAATGGCGTCGATCAGCTCGGAATTGATGCCTTTGTAGAGGTTCTTCTGGCTCTTGATCAGGCCATCGCGTTGTTCGGATGGAAGGCTGTGGAAGTAGTCCACATACTCCGGCGACGTCATCTCCAAGGTCAGCTTGGTGTATTCCAGCGGAAAGAACCTGCCGGACCGGGTGACCCAGTTCAGCTGGTACCCGTAGACGTCGATGTCCTGCAGCAGCTCGTAGTAAATCTCCGCGGCGCTCTGGCCGCTGCCCACAATCGTGATGCTGCGGGCGGCCTGCAGTTCACTCTTCCTCGACAGATAGTCGGCGTTGTGGAGGACAAGTCCCTCACTGGCACCATCCGCGATGCCGGCGCAGGCCTCGGGCACATACGGTGACGTGCCCGTCCCCAATACCAGCCGTCGGGCCGAAAGTACCTGGGTGCCTGTGGAGGACGAGACGGTCAACCGGTACACCCCGTCGTCGTAGGCCACGTCGGTGACGTCGGAACCAAAACGGACGGAGCGCAGCTGTCCGGCAACCCACTGACAGTACTGGTTGTACTCGGCACGCAGGGGATAGAAGTTCTCGCGGATATAGAAGCGGTAGAGGCGCCCGGTCTGCTTGAGGAAGTTGAGGAAGGAATAGGGCGAGGTGGGGTCCGCGAGGGTCACCAGGTCTGCCATGAACGGAACCTGCAGGTGGGCCGGCTCCAGCATCATGCCCGGATGCCAGTCAAAGGAATCGCGGCGTTCCAGGAACACGCTGTTCAGGCCGGGGATGGGCTCGCTGAGGGCGGCGAGGCCGAGGTTGAAGGGTCCCAGGCCGATTCCGGCGAAGTCGTAAACAATTTCCGTGCTCATGCTGCGTCCTCACTGGTCATGGAGGTCTGGGTAGTGGAGGTCTGGGTAGTGGAGGCCTGGCGGGTAGCGCCCTGCGGAATGCTCTCCTGCGTGGTGGCCAGCAGTGAAGCGCCGGTGCAGCGGAGGAGCTCGATGATCTCGCGGATGTCGCCCAGGGTTGCCTCCGCATTGAGGAGCGTGAATTTCAGGTAATGCCTTCCCGCCACCGTAGTTCCGGCCACCACTGCCTCGCCCGAGGCAAACACGGCCGCACGGATGGCAGGGTTCAGCACGTCGCTGCCGTCCTCACCGAGGCGGGAACCGTCCACCACCGGCCGGTAGCGGAAGACGAGCGTACTCAGCCGGGGCGCCGCGGCGAGCTCGAAGTCCGCGTCTGCACCCAGCACCGTTCCCACCCGGGCCGCCAGGTCTATGGCCTCGTCAAACAATGCCCCGATTGATTCCGCGCCCATGATGCGCAGGGTCAGCCACAGCTTCAGGGCGTCAAAGCGGCGGGTGGTCTGGATGCTCTTGTCCACCTGGTTGGGGATTTCGGCGCGGACGGCGCTCTCCGGGTTGAGGTAGTCGGCGTAGTACGTGACGTGCTGCAGCATGGCCCGGTCCCGGACCAGCAGGGCGCTGGAGCTGACGGGTTGGAAGAAAGTTTTATGGAAGTCCACGGTGACGGAATCGGCCAGCTGGCTCCCGTCCAGCAGATGCCGGTAGCGGTTGGACACCATCAGCCCGCCGCCGTACGCCGCGTCCACATGGAACCAGGCGCCGTAGGCGCGGGCCAGGGCCGCCATGTCCGCCAGCGGATCCACGGCCCCGAAGTCCGTGGTTCCGGCAGTGGCCACAACCGCCATGGCCAGCAGCCCGGCGTCGTGCGTTTGCGCCATCGCTTCAGCCAACGCCGACGGGTCCAGCCGGCGGTCCTCAGTGCACGCTACCGGGACCACGGCGTCGTAGCCCATCCCCAGCATGGACGCGGACTTCTGGATGCTGAAGTGGCTGTCCGCGGAGGTGAAGATCCGCAAACGCTCCAGCAACTGCGGGAGCCGGAGGTGCTCGTTCCCGGGCTCGCGCCGCAGGGCCGCCACGGCGTGGTTGCGGGCGATCAGCAGGGCCTGGAAGTTTGACTGGCTGCCACCGGACGTGAAGACGCCGTCTGCATCGGGGCCAAGGCCCAGCCGATCAGCTGTCCAGTTAATGAGCCTTCGTTCGATCATGGTGGCGCCGGCGCTCTGGTCCCACGTGTCCATCGACGAGTTCACCGCCGACAGCACAGCCTCCCCCACCAGCGCTGGAATGACCACGGGGCAATTGAGGTGCGCGGCGTACTTGGCGTCATGGAAGTAGATGGCGTCCTTGAGGTACACGTCTTCCAGTTCGGCCAGCGCGGCGGCGGTGTCCGGCAGCGGACGATCAAGATCGACGGCGGCAATTCTCGCCTTCATCTGCGCGGGTGCGATGCCTGTGAACGGCTGCCTGGTCCTGTCCAGTTTGGTAGCCACGGCGTTGACGCCCTGCAGCACCTGCGCAACGTAACGGGGCGAATTGCGCGCGTTGAACAAGTGGTTCGTGGCGGAGAGCGCCAGCTCGACCCGGGCACCAAAGCCCGCATCGGCGTCGTTGTCATTGGCGGGGCCAGTGCCTGTGCGGTTACTGGCGGAACCTGTGGGAAAAGCCTGGGGTTGTTCGGTGCGGGGCGGTGGGGTCACGGGGTCATCCTTTGTTCTGACGCGTGTGGTGCACGGGTAGCAAGGACAGACTTACTTAGGCAACCCTTATAGTCAAACTTCTGTGCCCTAATTGCCAGCACGGGCGTCATTGACTTTCCCAAACGGCCCGGAAGGTCCAAAATGTGCGCTTCATTGCTTCCGGGGCAGGATGAATCACCGGCGGTCCGCCGTCGGTAGCCGAAGCACAGCTGTAGGGTGTTGGAATGGCGCTGGCCGGGCGCCGGGATAAGGGGGCCAGGATGAATCAACGCGAGGGTATCTCCAACTTCCGGGAGATCGATGCTAACGGGAATCCCGTCCCGGCACCCGGATCCGGCAGTCGCGAGTTCGCTGCGTGGGGCCAATCCGTGGGCGAAGACGCCGGTTCCAGCTCTGCATTCCCGCGGATCAACCCGTTTATCGTCATTCTCTGGCTACTGGCGGCACTCCTGCTGGGGTGTGGCCTGTGGTTCTTTATGGAGTCAACGACGGGTTTTATCGGTCCTCCTGGACCCGCGTCCCAGTTCACCTACATGATGATGACTTTCGCGCCCTGGGCGGTGATTGCGGGGCTTGCCACCCTTGCCTGTTTGCTCTTTTGGCATGCCAACCAGTGGCAAAGGCGCCGCGACACACTCGGTTAGTTCCGGCGTCGAGCTCTATGTGAACCTTGCCGCAGGGCCTTTCGAGCATGCAAAGACGTTCGCCGCCCAAGCCGGCGGCAGGTGGGGCAGGTGAAACTACGGCATCAGGGCCAGTCGACGCACTGCTCGTAGTCTGTGTGCTTGCGGAGGTACCCCGCGATGAACGGGCAATGCGGAATGATCCGCTTGCCCGAGGCCACAACATCATCCAGCGCGAAATGCGCCAGCACGCCGGCATAGCCCCGACCCCGGAACTCGTCATCCGATTCTGTGTGGGTGAAGTCTATGTGGCCGGGAAGTTCCACGAAATGCGTCTGCACCGCCACTTTTCCGCCCACCAACAGCTCATAACGGTGCTGGGCATCGTTGCGGACGGTGGTGACGTCGGCGCGGAACGCGTCCTGCTCCATCTCCGTGTTCTCAGTCATCCTTCGAGACTGGCACTACTTGGGGCAGGTGGCAATGCTCCACTGATCGAGGAAAACCACCACGGCGGCGGTGACCACAATGGCCGGCGCCCTGCCCGGAGGTAGCCCGGCGCCGTCGGACATTCCCCCGGACGGCCGAAGATCGCTGCCGCGGGAGACAAGAAGAGGACTTCAGTGCGCTCAGGACAAGGCGGCAGGCGGGGCAGTTGTGCCCCTGATGACCAGTTCAGTGGCCACTTCCAATGCGCCGGGAATGTCCCGGTGCTCCTGCTGATCGGCCAGGATTCCCACGGCCATCGAGGCAAGCTGGGCCAACGGCTGCCGGACGGTGGTCAGCGGCGGCGACATCAGGGCCGCTTGGGCAATGTCGTCAAAGCCCACCACGCTGAGCTGTTCAGGAATTTTCAGCGAGCGCTGGGTGGCGGCGTTCATGACACCCAGCGCCTGGAGGTCGCTTCCGGTAAAGATAGCGGTTGGCGGCTCTGCGAGATCCAGGAGGTCCCCGCCATGACGGATACCCGATTCAATACTGAAATCCCCATCCCGCACCAGTTCGGGCAGCACCGGCAGGCCGGCTTCGTGGAGGGCCGCGGCGTACGCCGCGTAACGGGCGCGACCATGGCCGGGACTATGCTTGCGGCCGGTGATGATACCGATGCGCCGGTGGCCCTGGGCCAACAGATGGCCCACTGCCGCCAGGGCGCCGGAGAACGACGCCGGGCTGACGCTGGGGATGGCCAGGCCTTCGGTGCCTTCGGGGTCGATGGCAACAGCCGGGATGTTCAGGCTCCGCAGCGAGGCTACCAGCTTGGATTTCCGCCGGGGCGCCAACAGGATCACGCCGTCGAGCCGGTTGCCTGGGGATTCGCGCAGTTTCCGCCAGCTGTCCGGGGTAGCGTGCTCCGCCCTGGTGTAGACCATGGTGTAGCCGAGTCTGGCCGCGGCGGTCTCGACGCCTTCCATCGTGGCCAGCACCCAGGGCGAGTCAAAGTTGTTAACTACCAGCTGCAAGAGCCCGGGCTGTTGCGCGGGGGCGTTCCGCTTGCTGTAGTCCAGATCAGCCAGCGCCTTCCGCACCTTGTTGCGGGTGGCTTCGGAAACGTGGGACCGGCCATTGAGGACTTTGGACACAGTGGGGACGGAGACGCCCGCTACTGCAGCCACATCCGCAATCTTCGGGCGTGGAGCGGCAGTCAACGGGGTCCTCACGATCACAGCGAAGCGGCGGCAAGATGCGGGGCTGAAGCCCGGCGCACCGGTGCAACATCCAGACGCACAGGACCAACGATAACACTGCCTTTTTCCTCGGATCCCAGTGGTGAGGTGGCGAACAGGCCCAGTTCCGCGCCGATCCACTGCCCCTTGGCGACCTCGAAGTTCCATCCCTGCACTTCCCAGGGATCGCCCTCGCCGGCCCGCCAGGCGAAGGTGGAGCGCGGCGTTCCGTCGGTGCGGATCT
This sequence comes from Pseudarthrobacter sp. MDT1-40-2, assembly GCF_059383595.1. Classification (NCBI taxonomy): domain Bacteria; kingdom Bacillati; phylum Actinomycetota; class Actinomycetes; order Micrococcales; family Micrococcaceae; genus Pseudarthrobacter; species Pseudarthrobacter sp. MDT1-40-2. The sequence goes on from NZ_JBWZCL010000002.1 coordinate 266,929, forward strand.
GCAGCTCAATCCGTGGTCCGGCCAGCAGCAGTTGGCGTCCTGGCTTCTGTTCCTGAGGGCCTTCTCCCCCGATGCCGCTGCCTAGGACATACCCGTCTGCCGTCCGGATAATTCCCAGCCAGGCGTACTCCAGGCCAAGGACTACGACGCCGGCCCGGGTGCCTACCGGAACGTCGTCCAGTTCCAGCGAGGTGCTGAAAGTGCACGGTGTTCCCGGCAGGATCTGTGCCAGGACGTTGGGCAGCTCGCGCAGGTTGATTGGGTCGTTGGCCAGCGGCACCAGGACCCTGCGGCCGGGGCCGTCGTGAAAGGACCAGGATTCGTCCGGGTTTGCCTGCCAGTGCCATTGCGGGCCAAGCACTGGGGAATCGAAGGGGTCGCTGGTGGGGGGCGCAACGTTGTCCGGTGAAGTACCTTCCGGATAGGGATGGCTGAGCACCGGAACTCCGGGGCCGCCGTCGGGATCCCTGTCACCCATCCACGGCCAGCCATCAGCCTCCCAGCCCATCGGCTGCAGGTGGACCACCCTGCCGTAGGGGCCGCGGTCCTGGAAGTGCAGGAACCAATCCTGGCCCTCAGGAGTGGTGACCCACGCACCCTGGTGCGGGCCATTGACCTCTGTGGAACCCTGTTCCAGGACCCGCCGTTCCTCATAGGGGCCGAACGGTGAACGGGAACGGAAGACAGACTGCCAGCCCGTGGCTACCCCGCCGGCCGGGGCGAAGATCCAGTACCACCCGTCCCGCTTGTAGAACTTGGGGCCTTCGAGAGTGGTGAAGCCGGGCAAATCCTCGCCATTAATCACGTGTGTGCCGTGATCCAGCAGGCGGCTCGCGTCCGGGCTCATGCGGTGTACGGTAAGCCGATTCTTGACGCCGATCCGGCTCTTCGCCCAGCCGTGCACCAGGTACGCCTGGCCGTCGTCATCCCACAGCGGGCAGGGGTCGATCAGCCCGCGTCCGGGGTAGAGCAGATGCGGGGCGGTCCAGGGCCCCTCGGCCTTCTCGGCGCTCAACACGAAGATGCCGTGGTCCGGGTCCGGGTAGAAGATCCAAAACCGCCCTTCGTGGTACCGGAGCGCCGGCGCCCACACGCCGCAGCCATGCCGGACCAGCGAGTAGTGGCTGTCCTGCGGCAGGGCCCGGAGTGCGTGGCCCGCATGCTCCCAGTCCACGAGGTTCCGGGACCGCAGTACCGGAAGCCCGGGCACCCGGTTGAAGCTTGAGGCGATGAGGTAATACATGCCGTCCACCTGCACCGCATCCGGGTCAGGCCAGTCGCCGTTGAGGATCGGGTTGCTGTAGACGGGTGTGGGGATCCGGGTTGTCATGGTGTCCTGTCGGGTGAGCCGGTGCTGTTGAATGCGGGGTGGTGCTGGAGCAGGTCCAGGGCGCGGGCCGGAGTTTCCACCCGGCCGTCGTGAATCACTGCATGGAGGCTGAGTTGCAGGGGATGGAGGTGATCTGCCCGGGCAGGCTCGGACCACGCGACGGCCGGTCCGGCGCCGAGGTAATCGCCGGCGCGGATAAACCAGGGGAACCGGGCTCGGCGCAGCGGTTCAACGGCAGGTTCCGTACCCACCCCGGTGTCCTGCGCCAGCAGGATGCTGACTTGCTTCCCGGCCAGGAAGACGGTGATGGACAACCAGGGAGAACGTGAGCCGTGGGCGGCGGCTTCGCCGGGACCGTCCGCGGAGATGATCAGCGGCTCGCCGGAACCCCGGGGGAACCGCCAGAAGATTCCGCCATAGCCGGCACCTTTCCTGCCCTTGGCGGCCGACGACGACACCTCCAAAGCGTCCGCACCGGCTCCCGGAACCATCACCGAGGCAAGTGTCAGGCTCCAGGTTCCTTCCTCCGGGTGCTCCGAGGCCCTGATGGTTCTCCTCTCCCGGCCCAGTTCGACTCCGCCCGGAGAGCGCCAGGACACCTCGCCGGCCGCGTAGCCCTCGTCATACTGCCAGCCCGACGGCACCTGGGTTCCATGGTTTGGCAGCAGGGCGGGCCCATTGGAGGTATAGGTGGATCCACCCCAAAAGTTTGTGCCGTTGAGGTCCGCGAACGCCACGGACAGGCCCAGATGGTGCCTGTGGTCTGCAGGTTCAACTTCAGTGACGGTGGCGCCGGCCAGGGATGAAACCGGGTGCAGGTAGGGCCGCGGCGCATGGACGGCAGGCTGCAGCATGCCGTCCAGGTGGGCGGCAACCTGCTGCCCCTTCACTGACAGGGCGGAGGCTACTACCGCCCGTGCGTCTTTGCGTGGCATGGTTCCTCCTCGAACTGCAGTGGCTGGCTGGTGAGGATCAGCATAACCATCCAGAAAACCAACGGCAAGTAGCAAAGAAAGTTTCTTGGCAGCTTCGGGGGCGTTTTTCGGTAGTGTGTTGACAGTCACAAGGTTTCCTTGCTAGAAATCGTTTACTCGCTGAACGACTTCAGCATCTGCATGAGAAATGCAGGCCGCGGATCGTGGCAACAGGCCCAGAAAGTTTCTGGCTTAGTAACCTACAAGCGCATCACCCCTGAGAGGCGTCATTCAATGAAGAAGACAGTTAGCACCCCCATCCCGCGAAGGCTCTTCCTCGGCGGGGCCGTGACCTTGGCCGGGCTCGCTTTGAGTGGCTGCGGGGGAGGCTCCGCACCGGCCGCGAGCGGTCCCGTCGAACTCAACTTCGTGTTTTGGGGGGATGCCAACCGGGCAAAAGTCACTGAGGAGGCTTTGCGGATCTTCGAGGAAAAAAACCCGGGCATCACCGTCAAAACCGAATACCAGGACAGTGGCCCCTACGCAGACAAACTGGCCACCCGCTTCGCCGGCGGCAACCCGCCTGATGTCCTGGCCATGGCGAACCGCAGCCTCCTTGAGTACGCCCAGCGCGGCACTCTGGCGGATTTGAAGAGCCTGCCGGAACTCAAGCTGGACGCCATTCCGGAGACGGTACTCAGCCGTGGAACCGTCGATGGAAAGCTCTACGGCCTGGCCACCGGCGTCACCACCATCGGCATGGTGGTGAACAAGACCATCACGGACCAGGCCGGTGTGACCATTCCGGACGACAAGACGTGGAGCTGGGAGGACTACGCCAAGTTCGCCACTGAGATCACTCAGAAGACCGGAGGGAAGGTCTATGGTGCCGGCTTCGACGTCGCCACCGAAACCGGCCCCATCATGCTGGCCAGGCAACGTGGCGAGGACTTCTATACCAAGGACAACAAGCTGGGCGTCAGCGAGGAGACTATCCGCGACTGGTTCCAGTACAGCATTGAACTCCGCAATGCCGGCGGCTACCCGCCGGCCGGTTTCTTCGAGCAGATTGGCGGCTCCCCCGCCCAGTCCTACCTGGCGAAGGGCACAGTTGCCTCACAGATCATCCCCATCAACAACTACCGCGGCTACAACGATGCCGTGGAGGGCGAGGTAGTCCTCCTGCGCATCCCCGGAGAAACCTCCGGCGAGCGCCGCGGTTACTCTGCTGATCCCACCATGCTCTGGTCCATCGCAGCCAAGTCCAAGCACCCCAAGGAAGCTGCAAAACTGTTGGACTTCCTGACCAACGACAGCGACGGCGCGGCTCACACCCTCACCCAGCGAGGCGTGCCCATCAACCCCGAGGTAGCTGAATCCATCGAGTCCAAGCTCAGCGAGGATGACAAGAAATTTGTTGACCTCATGGCAGCCATCCAGGAAGACGAACTGCCTGCAGCCTACGTTTACCCCAAAGGCGCCAGCGTGGTGGCGGACACCCTCAAGCAGCTGGCCACTGAAGTGGAATTCGGCCGCATCACACCGGCTGACGCTGCCAAGACCTTCCTCGAGAAGAGCAATGCAGCAATCAACAAGTAGTGCCGCCGGACGTCCAGCCACAACGCAGACAGGAGCCTGACGCATGTCCGTGCTGACCAAACAAGCCCCGGGCCCGGCCCTGGGCTCCCCCGCAAGCGGTGCGTCCCGGCGTCGGCCACCCCGGCGAAAGAACCAGCGCTCCGGCTACCTGTTCCTGCTGCCGTGGTTCCTGGGCATGCTGTTCACCATCATTCCGTTCTTTGCTTCGCTGTACCTGGCGTTCACGGACTACAACCTGTTCACCGAACCCAACTTCATAGGGCTGGCGAACTTCCAGGCGATGTTCGAGGACCCACGTCTCCTGCAGTCCTTGAAGGTCACGTTCATCTACACCTTCGTGTCCGTGCCGATCTCGCTGGCCACTGCACTGCTTGTGGCACTGATCCTGAACAGGGGACTCCAGGGCCTGGCGATTTACCGCTCCGTCTATTACCTGCCGTCCCTGCTGGGCGGCAGCGTAGCGATCGTGATGCTGTGGCGCTACATCTTCGGCAACGACGGAATCGTCAACAGCTTCCTGGGCCTGTTCGGTATACAGGGGCCTGCCTGGGTCACGGACCCGGAGTTCGCCCTCAGCACGCTCATTGTGCTGAATGTGTGGACTTTCGGTTCGCCCATGGTGATCTTCCTGGCCGGCCTCCGCCAGGTCCCCACCATGTATTACGAGGCGGCCTCCATTGACGGGGCATCCAAGTGGCGGCAGTTCCGCAGCATCACCTTGCCGCTCATCAGCCCCATCATCTTCTTCAACCTGATCATGCAGCTCATCGGGTCCTTCCAGACCTTTACGCAGGGCTATGTCATGAGCGGAGGTACCGGCGGTCCGGCGGATTCAACCCTCTTCTACAACCTCTACCTGTACCAGAAGGGCTTCACGGAGTTCGAGATGGGGTACGCCTCCGCCATGGCCTGGCTGTTGCTGATGATCATTGCGATCTTCACCGCCATCAACTTCATCGCGTCCAAGTTCTGGGTCTTCTACGACAATTAAGGCAACCGCAATGGCTCTCCTCGAACAATCCCTCAAGCCCAAGCAGGTCAAGCCCGCCAAGGAGGCGGCACCGGAAGATGCCCTGACCGGCACGCCGGGGACCCGCTTTTCCCGCCACCTGATTCTGTGCCTGGTGGGCCTGGTGATGCTGTACCCGCTGCTGTGGCTGGTCTCCAGCTCCTTGAAGCCCAGCAATGACATTTTCCGGCAGCTGGGGCTGTGGCCTGAAAACTGGGATTTCAGCAACTACGAACAGGGCTGGACGGCGCTGGACCAGCCGTTCCATGTGTACCTGATCAACTCGATGATCATTGTGGTGTTTTCCATTGTGGGCAACATCTTCTCCTGTGCCCTGGCCGCCTACGCCTTTGCCCGGATGGAGTTCACTGGCCGGAAGCTGTTCTTCGCGCTGATGCTGGGCACCCTGATGCTGCCGGGCCACGTGCTTTTGGTGCCGCAGTACATCATCTTCTCGCAGCTGGGATGGTTGGATACCTACCTGCCGCTGATCGTGCCAAACTTCATGGCTACCAACGCGTTCTTCATCTTCCTGATGGTCCAGTTCATGAAGGCCCTGCCCCAGGAACTGGATGACGCCGCCCAGATCGACGGTTGCGGACCCTTCCGGACATTCCTCCGCGTCATCATGCCGCTGTGCGTCCCGGCCATGGCCACCACAGCGATCTTCACTTTCATCTCGACCTGGAACGAGTTCTTCGGCCCACTCCTCTACATCCAGAACCAGGACCTGTACACCGTCCCGCTGGCACTTCGGGCGTTCATGGACTCAGAGGGCCAGAGCATGTGGGGGCCCATGTTCGCCATGTCTGTGGTGTCCATTGCGCCGATCATCGGATTCTTCATCGCCGGCCAGAAATACCTCATCAACGGCATCGCCACCACCGGCCTGAAGTAGGCCGCCTCTCTTACCGGGCAACGGCCTCAAACAACCCCTAGATCCAAAATAAACAAAACAAAGGAGTTTTGCATGAGTTTGCGACGTCTACTCGGCGCGGCAACCGCCGTCGTCATCCTGGGAAGCCTCACCGCTGTTCCCGCCCAGGCAGCGCCCTCCGGCGCACTAACGCTTCCGACGGCGGTGCCCGCGACTTCCGGCGCCGCCGGCACCCCTGAAGCCATGTGGAAGCAGAAACCCGATGGTTTTGCCTCCCTTCCCGGCAACGGGCTGGCCGGAACCACAGGGGGCCAGTCAGGCCGCATAGTTACGGCCACCACCCTGCAGGAGCTGAAAGACTACGCAGCGGCTAACGAGCCGCTGGTGATTTTCCTCGAAGGCACCCTCACTGCCGAACACTATGTGAAGATTCCAGTCTCCGCTAACAAGAGCTTCATCGGTGCCGGTGCCGGCGCCGAACTGGTCAACGCCGGCTTCAAGCTCATCAACGTCTCCAACGTAATCTTCCGGAACTTCACCATAAGGGACTCGTATATCCCCGGTGACTGGGATGGAAAACGCCCGGACAATGACAGGGACGGGATCCAGATTGATACGTCCCACCACATCTGGGTGGATCACATGAAGATCCAGCGCATGGGTGACGGACTGATCGATACCCGCAAGGACTCCGACTACCTCACCTACTCGTGGAACGTGTTCGCTGACAACAACAAGGCCCTGGGCGTGGGATGGACCGCTAATGCCGTGACCAAAATGACCATCCACCACAACTGGATCCGCAACACCACCCAGCGCAACTTCAGCATCGACAACACAGCAGCCGCCCACGTGTACAACAACTACCTGCAGGACATCGGCCAGTACGGAATGATGGGCCGCGGCGCCGCCAAGGTAGTGGTTGAGGCAAACAACTTCACCGCGGTCCAGGACCCGATTGTGGCCAAGGACCCGGGAACGCAAGTACGGAACAGCGGCAACATCTTCAACGGCACGCGCGGACGCAAGGACAACGTCGGCGCAGCCTTCGACCCCACGGCTTTTTACGGCTACCAGAAGGACGATGCCGCGCGGGTTCCGGAGATCGTTGCGTCCGGCGCCGGGCCACGGGAGAACAACGCCCCCAACAACGCCACGGAGATCACGGTGGCATTGGACGGCAGCGGCGACTTCGGCAGCCTCCAGGCAGCCATCGGTTCCATCCCCAGCGGCAGCACCATCCCGCGCACGATCACTGTGAAACCCGGCGTTTACCGGGAAGCGGTGAATATCTGGGCCGACCGGCCCAACCTGACCATCCAGGGCGCAACAGCCAACCCGGCCGACGTCGTCATCACCTACGACACCCCGGCCAACGGCATCAAGTTCTTTGGAGGAACCTGGGGAACCAGCGGCAGCGCCACCATCAACGTCCTCGCCTCGGACACCACCGTCCGGAACCTCACAGTGGAAAACGCCTACGACGAAGCAGCGCTCGGTTCCAGCCAGGCGCTGGCAGTACGCAGCGTTGGTGATCGGATCACGTTCGACGGCACCCGCTTCCTTGGCAACCAGGACACCTACCTGGCGGACACCACCGGGCGGGATGCCACAGCCCGGACCTACCTCAAAAACTGCTACGTCGAGGGCGACGTGGACTTCATCTACGGCCGCGGCACAGCCGTCTTCGACGGCTGCACCATCCACTCCCTGGACCGCGGCAGCGCCACCAATAACGGTTACATTGTTGCCCCCAGCACCAAGAACTCCAACCCCTACGGCTTCCTGATCAGGGACAGCAACCTGACCAGCAACGCGGCTCCCGGAACCGTCAGCCTGGGCCGGCCGTGGTTCGCCAGCAGTGATCCTGACGCCCACCCCATGGCCGTCATCAGGGACTCAACACTGGGCAGCCACATCGCGGTCCAGGGTTGGGCCGATATGAGCGGACACCACTGGTCCGAGGGCCGGTTCGCGGAATTCAACAACAGCGGACCCGGTGCGCACATCAATGAGTTCCACCCCCAGCTCAGCGCTGACGAAGCACCCGCCTTCACCAAGGAGACTTTCCTTGGTGATTGGACCCCCGAAGGACGTGGTTGAGATGGCGGACCAGAACGAAGCATCGGTGACACACGGGCTCCCCCGGCGTACGTTGTTCACAGCAAGCCTCGCAGCAGGAGGCCTGATGGCTTCCGGGCTGCTCGGTTCAGCGGCCCCGGCCGCTGCCCAGCCGGCTGGCACTACTGGAGTCGCTGCAACGGGCCTGACCCCTGACCTTAACGGCTACGCCCAAGCCGGCTTGCCGCGCAACAAGGCGCTGAACGGCACCGTATGGGCTGACGCTCCGGAAGGTTACGCCGGAATCTCCAGCCACGGACGGGACACCACCACCGGCGGTGCCGGAGGAAGGATTGTGCACGCCTCTACTCCGGAGCAGCTGAAGGAGTTCGCCGCCAGTCCCGAGCCCCTGGTGGTGATTATCGACGGCGTCCTGGCGTTCCCCGTGTACGAGAAACTGCGGGTTACAGCCAACAAGTCCTTCCTGGGCAGAGGCGAAGGAGCCACGGTGGTAAACGCCGGCTTCAAGCTCATCAACGTCTCCAACGTCGTCTTCCGGAACTTCACTATCCGGGACTCCTACATCCCGGGCGACTTCGCCGGAAAGCGCCCTGATAACGATCGTGACGGCATCCAGATGGATACCTGCACCCATGTCTGGGTGGATCACATGTACCTCACCCGGCTGGGCGACGGCCTGGTGGACATCCGGAAGGACTGCGACAACGTCACCCTGTCCTGGAACGTTTTCGCTGACCACAACAAGGCTTTGGGCGAGGGGTGGACCCAGAACGTTGTCACTCGGGTGACCCTGCATCACAACTGGGTCAGGAATACCCACCAGCGCAACGCCAGCCTGGACAACACCGCTGCATCTCACGTCTACAACAACTACTTGGAGAACATCTCCAGCTACGGAATGCTGGGACGCAACGCCGCCCTGTTGGTGGTAGAGGGAAACCACTTCCGTGATGTCCGGAACCCGCTGCACCACCAGGGCCCGGGAGGTGAGCTGGTGGTTCGTCACAACGTGTTTGAGCAATGCAGCGGCAATACCGGCGAGCAGCGGGGAAGCTCTTTCGTTCCTCCCTACCCGTACAAGTTGACGCCGGCAGAGGCCGTGCCGGGAGTTGTCCGGGCCTTTGCCGGGCCTCTCGGAGGAACAGCTCCCACAGACCGCAGCGTCATTACGGTGGCCTTGGACGGTACCGGGGACTTCGCCAGCATCCGGGCGGCTGTTGGTGCCATTGCGTCCAACAACCCCGGCCCGGTCACGGTCCTGGTCAAGCCCGGCACCTATCACGAGCCTGCGGTGATCTGGGGAGACCGCCGGAACGTCACCTTGGCCGGAGCCACCGGCCAGGCGGCGGACGTGGTGTTGACCAACAGCGAGGGAATTACGCTGCTGGTTGCGGCGGACGGTTCCAACATCAGGGACCTCACCGTCACGTCCGACACCCCTCAGAACGGCCATGTGCTCAGGACAACCGGCCGTCATGTCAGCACCAGCAATGTGGTGGTACTCAACGGCACCTCCGGCTGAGCTCTGGCCCCCGCTCCGAACTACTACTAGTCTTCAGGGACAGCCCAAGTGGGAGATTCACGAGACTGAGGAGAGCATTATGACTAACAACACCTACAGCATTTCCGAGATCGTCGGCACCTCCAACACCGGCGTGGACGACGCAGTCCGCAACGGAATTGCCGAGGCCGCCAAGACTCTCCGGAACCTGGACTGGTTCGAGGTCAAGGAGATCCGTGGGCACCTGGAGAACGGCGAGGTGGCCGACTGGCAGGTCACCATCAAACTGGGTTTCCGCCTGGAACGCTGATCCGTTCCAACTCGCCAACCAGGTAGCAGTAGACGCCGTTTAGAGTTCTGAAAACGGCAACTACTGCTACCTAGTTGGGTGAGGCAGTGCCTGCGGAAACCCGCTGCCACACCGTGGGCACGCCGTCGAACGCGGGAAACACGGTGCCCTCGAAAACGGACAGCACCGTTGTGGGATCCGCATCCGGGCTCCAGAGGCCCGAGGCCGGGCAGTGCGAGCCGGTGGCGGTGACCTGGCCCAGGCCGGCAGCGGACGCCTGGCGTTCCTTGAGCAGCGAGATGCGTTTCATCGTTGAAGACCATCCTTGGTGGAGAAAACGGAGATAGCTCCAGCCTAGGAAAAGGCCAGCAGGGCCCCAATGGGCTGCTGGACAGAATAGTGCGGCCACGCTGGACAATTGCACAGCCCAGGCAGAGCAACAGGAAACCGGAAAACTCAGGTGCCGCAGAACGTGCGGTACTTGCCGAAGTCTCCCGGGGCTCCTTCGGCGTACCTTTCCAGGCCGGGACGTTCGTTGAAGGGATCTGTTACCGCAGCCAGAAGCTGATTGAAGGGTGCCAGATCGCCCTCGGTGGCCGCAGCGAGGGCCTCTTCCACCAGGTGGTTGCGCGGAATGTAGACCGGATTGACCTGATCCATCAGCTCAGCGTCGGGAGACAGGGCAAGCCAGCGCTGCGTCCACGAGTCAAAAGCAGCGAGATCCAAAACCATGCGACGTGCGGGCTCGGCATTTCCCCGGGCGGCTTCTCCCAGGTTCCGGAAGAACGACGTGTAATCCACCGGGCTTTCCTGCAGCAACGCCAGGAGGTCGTTCACCACGGGCGAGGCAACGGCATCATCAATGTCTGCGGGAAGGCCGAGTTTGACGTTGAGTCCTGAAGACCACGCCGCACCGTACAGCCGTCGGAACCCGCCCAGGGTCTCCACAGCGATATCCACTGCTTTTTGCTCGTCCTCATGGAGCAGCGGAAGCAGCGTCTCCGCCAGCCGGGCGAGGTTCCATTCGGCTATTACAGGCTGGTTCCGGTAGGCATAGCGCCCCATTTCGTCGATCGAACTGTAGACCGCCGCGGGATCGAAATCGTCCAGGAAGGCGCATGGCCCGTAGTCGATGGTTTCTCCTGAAATGGCCATGTTGTCTGTGTTCATGACGCCGTGGACGAATCCCACCAGCATCCACTTGGCCACCAGTGAGGCCTGCGCTGCCATGACGTCCCGGAACAAGGCCAAGTAGGGGTTTTCAGCCGAAGCGGCCGACGGGTAGTGCCGTTCGATGGCGTAATCAGCGAGCCGGCGGATCAGGTCGGTGTCGCCGCTTGCCCGGGCGTACTGGAAGGTGCCAACCCTTACGTGGCTTCCGGCGATCCTGGCCAGCACGGCTCCGGGCAGGACGGTCTCGCGCTGCACAGGTCGTCCTGTTCCCACCACTGCGAGGGCCCGGGTGGTTGGAACACCGAGCGCGTACATCGCTTCGCTGACCAGGTACTCGCGCAGCATGGGGCCCACCACAGCACGGCCGTCGCCTCCACGAGCGAAGGGAGTGCGTCCGGAACCTTTGAGGTGCAGGTCGCGCAGGTGTCCGTCCTGGTGGAGGATTTCGCCCAACAGCAGGGCGCGGCCGTCGCCGAGCCGTGGCGAATACCCGCCGAACTGATGGCCGGCATACGCCTGGGCCACCGGGACGGCGCCCGGGGGCAGAGCGTTACCGGTCAGCAGGCGCACTCCTTCAGGACTGCGCAGGAAGGCCGGGTCGAGGCCAAGCTCGGCGGCAAGGGGTTCATTGAGCGCCAGCAACTCGGGGCGGGGAACCTCCTCCGCATGCCAGGAAATGGCCAGTTCCTTCAGCTGATCGGCGAACCGGCTCTCAAGCATGACGGCGGACAGTGCGGTGTCACTCATCTATCAATGATACCGGCGTCACCTTCTGCGTGGAGGGGAGATGTGGTACCTCCGGCCATCTGCGAGGGCGATTCCCGGGGAGACCCCTGATGCGCGCCCGCCCCCAGACTGCCCAACAGCGCCAGTGCATCGGCCGATGGGGATCCGGGCTTCGCGGAATACACCCTCAGCACCTGGTCCGGATCGTCCGGGAGGACCAGGTTTTCAAAGTTCAGTTCAAGATCGCCGACGGCGGCATGGTGGAGCCGTACGCTGCCGGCGGACCGTGCCGCGACCCTGTGCCCTGCCCACCATTGGCGGAAATGCTCGCTGTGGACCGCGAGTTCCCCCACCAGCTGGTTGGCCTGGGAATCATTGGGGTGCCGGCCCACGTCCACGCGAAGAGCTCCGGCCGCCTCTTCGGCGACCATCTTCCAGTCCCGGAAAAGCTCCCGCGCCAAGGGATCCAAAATGAGCCATCGCGTCAGGTTGCGCTCCTGCGCGGGAAGCTCCTGGAAGTTCGTGAACAACAGGTAGGCCAGCCTGTTTCCGGCCAACACATCGGTGCGCCGGCCCAGCACCAGAGCCGGGACGTCTCCTACCGCTTCGAGCAGGTGGCGGAGGGCGGGACGGACCCCTTGGGGTGGTGCGGGAGCCCGGCTGGCTGCCGAGCAGTTTTCCAGCAGGTCCATCATGTGCGCGTGTTCGCTGCTGTCCAGCCGGAGCGCTTTGGACACCGAATCCAGTACCGCCCTGGAGGGACGGATGTTCCTGCCTTGCTCCAGCCGGACGTAGTAATCCGTACTCACTCCCGCAAGCAGGGCCACCTCCTCGCGGCGCAGTCCCGGAACCCTGCGAGCGCCAGAGTTTCCCGCACCCCCTGCGTCTTCCGGACTCAGCCGGGACCGCATGGCTTTCAGAAATTTTCCAAACTCGGCGCTCTGACCCATGCCCACCATTGTGCACGCTGGTCCCCCGGAAGTTCTACAGACTTTTTACGACGAGGGTAGGACTGCCAGTCCTAGGAAAAACAGGGACACGATCAGGGGCTGACTCGCGCAGCAAAAGTGCATAGGCTCAATACAGAGCCCAGCGAAACCGCTTTCTGAGGTGACGCTGGCCTCCGCACACAGCGCAAACAGCACTGTGCGAACTTTGCACACAGCACTGCCTGCAACCAAGGAGCCACACCATGAAAGAGCTGACCCTGAACAATGGCGTCACCATTCCCCAGCTCGGCCTCGGGGTTTTCCAGGTCCCGCCGGAAGAAACGCAGCGCGTCGTCGAGGATGCCCTGGAAGCCGGGTACCGGCACATCGATACCGCGGCCGCCTACCGCAACGAGGCAGGAGTAGGCGCAGCGATCGCGGCCACCGGCATTTCCCGCGAGGAAATATTTGTCACCACCAAGCTCCGCAACGGCGAGCAGGGCCAGGCCCAGGAAGCTTTTCTGAACAGCCGCAAGGCCCTTGGCCTGGATTACCTGGATCTCTACCTGATCCACTGGCCGGTCCCGTCACAGGGCCTGTTCATCCAGGCCTGGAAGGAGATGGAACGACTCTATGCCAACAACCAGATCCGGGCCATCGGGGTTTCCAACTTCCTGTCCGACCACCTTGATGCCCTGCTGGAATCCGCTGAGGTGGTGCCCGCAGTTAATCAGATCGAACTGCACCCCAGCTACCAGCAGGCCGCTCTGGCCGCTAAATGCCGTTCGCTTGGCATCGCCGTGGAAGCTTACAGCCCGCTCGGCCAGGGCGGCGACCTCAACGGCAGCGCCGTCACTGCCATCGCAGAGGCACATGACGCCAGCACGGCCCAGGTGATCCTCGCATGGCAGCTGGCATCGGGCAACATCGTGATCCCAAAATCTGCCAATCCGGCAAGGATCAGGGAAAACCTCGCAGCCTCGTCCCTCACCCTGTCTGAGGACGAACTTGCGGCCATCACGGCACGGGAGTCCGGTGCACGCCTCGGTTCGGACCCGGCCGTCGCCGCCTTCACCCAAATGTAGGTCTCGACAGGCTCGCCCACTGAAAGGACAGGCTCGACCCGAAAGACGGGCTCGACCACCGAAAGGATCTACCAATGCAGTACACCCACTTGGGCCGCTCCGGCCTCCAGGTTTCCCGGCTTTGCCTGGGCACCATGAACTTCGGCCCGCAGACTGAGGAAGCCGATGCCCACAGCATTATGGATTCCGCCCAGGAAGCAGGCATCAACTTCTTCGACACCGCCAACGTCTATGGTGGTGCGGACCACCGTGGCTGGACGGAAGAGATCATCGGCCGCTGGTTCGCCAAAGGCAATGAACGCCGCGAACACACAGTTCTGGCTACCAAGCTTTACGGCACCATGACGGACCGGCCCAATGAATCCAAGCTCTCCGCCCTGAACATCCGGCGCGCGCTGGACGCCAGCCTTAAGCGCCTGCAAACGGACTACATTGACGTCTACCAGTTCCACCACATCGACCGGAACACCCCATGGGACGAGATCTGGCAGGCCATCGAAGTGGCAGTCCAACAAGGCAAGATCCTCTACTCCGGCAGCAGCAACTTCGCCGGCTGGCACATCGCCCAGGCGCAGGAAGCCGCGCAGCGCCGGAACTACACCGGGCTGGTCAGCGAGCAATCCATCTACAACCTGTTCATGCGCCAGGTGGAACTCGAGGTCATTCCGGCTGCCCAGCAGTACGGGCTGGGCCTGATTCCGTGGTCCCCGCTGCAGGGCGGCCTCCTGGGCGGCGTTCTGAAGAAGGAAAGCGAAGGGGTCCGGCGCACCGAGGGCCGTGCCCTGGAAACACTGAAGGCGCACCGGGAGCAGATCCAGCAGTATGAGCACCTGGCTGATGATCTGGGCCACGAGCCCGGCGACGTTGCCCTGGCCTGGCTGCTGCACCAGCCGGCGGTGACCGCGCCGATCGTAGGGCCACGCACACAGGAACAGCTCGACGCCGCCATCCGGGCCCTGGATGTCACCCTGGACGCCGATGCGCTCAAGCGCCTCGATGACATCTTCCCGGGGCACCGCACCGCTCCCGAGGACTACGCGTGGTGAATCCGCTGGCACCTGACGCGGACACGGTGGCGCCGAGGAACATCCTCTTCATCGGCGGTACCGGGGTGATCAGCGCGGCGGCGGCAGAACGTGCCGTCGCGCTGGGCCACCGGCTCACCATCCTCAACCGCGGGCAGTCCACCGGCAGGCCGGTTCCGGACGGCGCCGAAGTGCTGCACGCGGACGTCCGCGATGCAACAGCCGTGCAGGAGGTGCTGAAAGGACGGGAGTTCGACGCCGTTGCGGACTTTATTGCCTTCACTCCGGACCACGCGCGGGCAAGTATGGAGTTGTTCCGTGGCCGTACAGGGCAGTACGTCTTTATCAGTTCGGCATCCGCGTACCAGAAGCCGCCCACCCGGCTGCCCATCCTCGAGTCCACTCCCCTGAAGAACCCGTTCTGGCAGTACTCGCGGGACAAAATCGCCTGCGAGGACCTCCTGTTCGAGGCGTACCGCTCCGATGATTTTCCGCTTACGGTGGTCCGGCCGTCGCACACGTACGACCACACGAAGATTGCGATGGTGGGCGGCTGGACGGATATTCACCGGATGCGCGAGGGCCTGCCCGTCCTGGTGCATGGCGACGGCACTTCGCTCTGGACGCTGACTCACAGCCGGGACTTCGCGAAGGCCTTCGTGGGGTTGCTGGGCAGGCCCCAGGCCGTGGGCGAGAGCTACACCATCACCTCTGACGAGTACCTGCCGTGGAACCAGATTTACCGGCTCTTCGGCCGAGCGGCAGGTGTTCCGGCACCGAAACTGGTCCATGTAGCGTCAGAAACCATCGCCGCACACAGTCCTGTGCTGGGCGCCAACCTGCTCGGCGACAGGTCCCACTCGGTAGTATTCGACAACACCAAGATCAAGTCTCTGGTCCCCTCCTACTCAGCCACGATTCCGTTTGCCGATGGCGCCCGGGAAATCGTGGCGTGGTACGACTCGCACCCGGAGCTGAAAGTAGTGGACCGGGAATACATGGACCTGAGCGACCGGCTGATCAGTTTAGCGAGCCAAACCGGTTGACTTCCGTCTCCGGGCGGGATTGGTGCCCTATTCTGGCTGAGGAGCATCCAATCCGGGATGGTCCTTTTGGGGGAAAGAGCATGAATGGGCGCGCTCGAGCAGACCGACACCGAAACTTCCGCTGAACGGGAACGCAGGGCGCAGCAGCCCGCCGCGCCCGGGGACGGCGGAAGCACATCGCCGCGGAAGCATCGACGTCGACGGCGGTGGTGGGCAGCCATCGCCGTCACGGTCCTGGCCGTGGCCCTGGTGCTGTCCTTGACGCCGTGGCCGTCCGCCTTGCTGATCCGGAGTGTCTTTGAGCAGGGCGCAAAGTCCACGGTGGCCGAGATGCTTCCCTATGTTCCCGATACCCCATTGCGCCAGCAAACGGATATCGCCTACAACGCCGACGGGTTGATGGACCATTACACTCCTGCCGACGCGAAGGGCCCGCTTCCCACCGTGGTGTGGATCCATGGTGGTGCGTGGATCTCCGGGGACAAGCGGGACGTGGCGCCCTACCTGCAGATCCTCGCGGCCAAGGGCTACACCACCATCGGCCTCAGCTATCCGATAGCCCCCGAGACCACCTACCCCAACGCCGTTGAAGACATCAATGACGCCCTTGCGTACATCAAGGAGCACGCGGCGGAATTGAACGTGGACGCCAGCCAAATCGTCCTGGCAGGGGATTCGGCCGGAGCGCAGCTGGCCAGCCAAATGGCCACACTGACTGTGAACCCGGACTATGCGCAGCTGCTCGGTATCCAGCCTGCCCTGGCGAAGGAGGACCTTGCCGCCACCATCCTGCACTGCGGGGTCTATGACCTGAGGGCAATGGCCGAGCTGGATGGATTGGCGGCCTGGGGCTTCAAGGTTGCCCTGTGGGGATACACCGGGACGAAGGACTGGTCAGAAACCTACGCCGGCGCCACAATGTCCACCATTGAGTTCGCCAGCGGAGACCTTCCGCCCACCTTCATCAGTGGCGGGAACGCGGACGGGCTCACCTGGCTGCAGTCCATCCCCTACAGCAACAAGCTCAAGTCCGAGGGCGTGCCGGTGACGCAATTGTTCTGGGCAGCGCACCACTCAACGGATCTCCCCCACGAATACCAGTTCCATTTGGACTTCCCCGAAGCCCAGGAGGCAAGGGACAAAACCTTCGATTTCCTCGCCCAGCACACCTCCCCCTGACTGATGCGGGGTCCGCAGCGCCCTAAATACCCCACGAACAAGCCCAGTGCAAGGCTTGTTTTCGGCCCCCGACGGCCACTAAGTTACTGGGGAAGCGTTTTCCCATTCCCGAATTGAAAGGATTCACTGATGAATCCGAACAGGAAATCCGTGCGCCGTCTTTCGGTTGCCGCGGCTGCCGGCATGGCACTGACCCTTGGCTGCCTGAGCACCCCGGCCTCCGCCGTCGGGCCTTCCTCCCGTGACTCTGCAAAACCCGCCGCCGCAGGCGTCCAACTGGATCACCTGGACCGCGGCCTGGTGGCCGCCGGAACCAGCGAAGGCGTCTTCCTGAGCTGGCGTCTCCTGGGCCACGAGGCCACCGGATCCAGCGCAACGGGGCTCACCGGCACCGACTTCAACGTCTACCGTGACGGGCAGAAGATCGCCACAGTCACGGACAGCACCAACTTCCTTGATATAGACGGCACGGGAACATCGGCCTATGACGTGCGTGCCGTCGTCGGAGGCGTTGAACTGGACAAAAGTGACATTGCAACCCCCTGGGCCGGAAACTTCCGGGACATCCCGCTGACCAAGCCGGCCGACGGAGTTACTCCCGTTGGGGAGGCTTACACCTACCGGGCCAACGACGCCAGCGTGGGCGACGTGGACGGTGACGGGCAATACGAATTTGTCGTCAAGTGGGACCCCACCAACTCGAAGGACGTCTCCCAGGTGGGCTACACCGGGCCCACCTTCGTAGACACGTACAAGGCGGATGGCACCCTGCTGCACCGAATTGACTTGGGCGTGAACATCCGCTCCGGGGCGCACTACACTCAGCTGCTGGTCAATGACTTCGACGGCGACGGCCGCGCAGAGCTGATGTTCAAGACGGCGCCGGGAACCAAAACCACCTCCTACAACGCTGACGGCAGCGTGGCAGGCGAGTCCTTCATCTCGTTGTTGCAGGAGGACATTGACGCCGGGTACTCCAACTCGGACGACTACCGGATGAGCGCCGCGGATTACTATCAGCACGTGGTGGAGATGTTCATGGGCTGGACCGAGCACCCCGAGGTAGCGTCCGGTAACTGGCCCGCAACCCTCGAAGAGGCGTTCGGCAAGGCACCTCAGTACCAGTACCCGCTGTCACGCACCGACGCTGAATCACTGGCGGACTACTTCATTGACGAGTACGCGCCCGGCCGAAGCGCACGGAACAACCTGCGCGCATTCGAAGGCTTTGTGCTGGACGGCCCGGAGTACCTGAGCGTCTTCGAGGGAGCCACGGGCAAGGAGCTGAAGACTGTAGCCTACGAGCCCGGCCGGCACGACGACGGCCTGATGTGGGGCGACTACGCCATGGCCCGGATTGAACCGGGCAACCGCGTGGACCGCTTCCTGGCAGGGGTGGCGTACCTGGACGGCAAAACGCCCGCAGCCGTGTTTGCCCGCGGCTACTACACCCGCACTACCCTGGCCAGCTACACCTGGGACGGCACCAACCTTAACCCGGTATGGGACGTCGATTCCGGGTGGACCCCCATGGCCAATCCTTTCAACGCTTCACCTCACGGCGTTGACGGCACGGATCCGGTGTTCGGCAAGTTGACCACCCAGGGCTTCCATTCCCTGAGCGCAGCCGACGTTGACGGCGACGGCAAACAGGAAGTCGTCTACGGCTCAGCCACCATCGACGATGACGGCTCCCTCCTGTACAGCTCGTTCGACACCATGCCTGCCCAGAGCGCTGCTCCCGGCCAGGAAGCACGGCTGGGCCACGGCGACGCCATGCACGTGACGGACATCAATCCGGACCGGCCGGGCAAGGAAATCTTCTCCGTGCATGAAGGCGGCGTGTGGGCACCCTACGGCTACGCCATGCGGGATGCCGCTACCGGTGAAGTGCTGTTTGGCGAGTACTCCGGCAAGGACACCGGCCGCGGCATGATCGGCGACGTCGATCCCAACGTCCGCGGCATCGAAAACTGGGCCATCGGCATGCAGTCCGCGGCCGGGCAGAAAATTTCCGACAGCATTCCCGGCACCAACATGAGCATCAAGTGGGCCGCGGACATGACCACCCAACTGGTGAACGGCTCCCGGGACCAGACGCCGACGATCGATGACTGGAAGCGCGGCCGCCTGCTGACCGCTACGGACACCCGCACCAACAACGACACCAAGGGCAACCCCAGCCTCGTGGCGGACGTCGCGGGCGACTGGCGCGAAGAGCTGCTGGTCCGCACCACGGACAGCTCCGCGTTGCGCATGTACCTGAGCACCGAGGTCACCACCCACAAGCTCTACACGCTCATGCATGATCCGCAGTACCGCGCTGAAGTGGCCAGGCAGAACACCTCCTACAACCAGCCGGCTTACACGGACTTCTATTTCGCCTCCGACATGGACTTCAGTAACGTCCCGTTGCGGGCCGCATGGACGCCCGGCAGCGTAAGGGCCCTGCAGCAGGTCCTCGAAGGCCTGGTGGAGTCGGGCGAGGTGTCCGGTCCGGCAACTGCCCAGCTCACTGCCAGCCTTCGGCAGGCCGTCAAAGCAGTTGACGACGGCGACAGCACCAAGGCGGGCCAGGCAGTGCAGCGTTTTGTTGGCTTCCTCGGCCAGCAGAAGCGACCCGACCAGGTGAGTGGTTCAGCCAGGACCCTCCTGGAATACCATGCCGGAAAAATTCTTCGGGCTTTCCAGGGCTAGGCCAACCGGAAGAGGGAGACACTGTTCAGATGACACTTGCACCGCTGATCACGCTCAATGACGGGCATCAGATTCCGCAACTGGGACTCGGCACTTGGCCGTTGGACGATGCACAGGCGGCGGCAGCTGTCGTCCAGGCGGTGGACGCCGGCTACCGGCATATCGATACAGCAGTGAAGTACGGGAACGAATTGGGGGTGGGCGACGGCATCCGACGTGCCGGCGTCGACCGTTCCGAGCTGTTCATCACCACCAAGCTGGACGGCACCTACCAGGGTCAGGACCGCGCCGTTGAGGGCCTGGAAGGTTCGTTGCAGAGGTTGGGACTGGACTATGTGGACCTGCTGCTGATCCACTGGCCGCTGCCCGGCCGGGACGAGTTCGTGTCCACCTGGAAGACGTTTGAGCGGCTTCAGGTTGAGGGAAAGGCGCGGACAATCGGCGTCTCCAACTTCAAGCCTTCGCATCTGGAGAGGTTGATTGCTGAGACCGATGTGGTGCCGGCTGTCAATCAAATCCAGCTAAGCCCCGCCATTACCCGCGCCGAAGAGCGGGCATATAACGCCGCTCACGGAATTGTTACGGAGTCCTGGAGTCCGCTGGGAGCCGGCACGGATCTGCTGTCCGCGCCGATCTTATCCGTGCTGGCCGAGAAGTACTCCAAAACCCCGGCCCAGATTGTGCTCCGCTGGCATCTCCAGAACGGCCTGGTAGCCATCCCGAAGACGGCTAATCCCCAGCGAATGCGGGAGAATCTGGATGTTTTCGACTTCGTGTTGGACCGGCTGGACCTGGCGGAACTCGCAGTCCTGGATGAGGGCCCCCGAGCCGGGGTCGATTCGGACGTCCGGGGGCACTGAGGACGGCGCCAAGACTGCTGGAAAAAGGCCTTAAGCCCCGCATGAAAGCCGCGTCAACCGCACTGATAGCACCTCGGCGACTGGCGAAAATATAGTAAGCATGTTTAGTATTGAGGCAGAAGGAATCAAGCGTATCCGGCAATCCGGTGCCTCCTTTATGAAGGAAGAGGAAGACAAAATGGGTTTTTTTGCATTTCTGATCCTTGGGCTTATCGCTGGTGCGATCGCTAAGGCAATCCTGCCGGGCAAGCAGGGCGGCGGTATCTTCATGACCCTGCTGCTCGGCGTCGTCGGCGCATTCCTTGGCGGTTGGCTCGGAAGCGTGCTGTTCAACGCACCGCTGCAGGAATTCTTCTCCCTGCAGACGTGGCTCCTGGCGATTGGTGGCGCCATCATCGTGCTGCTGGTCTACGGGCTGGTCACCAAGCGGAGCGTCCGCAGCTAACACAGCTTCGGCCGGAAGCCGGCCCCAGGTACTCCTGGGGCCGGCTTTCCTTTTCACGTTTGCACACCATCCCCACCCCGTGGTCTCCATCAACTGAGCAGGAGTTCATCATGAAATCAAAGCTTCTCTTGGGCATCGGCCTTGCCGCCGGCTATGTCCTCGGAGCGCGGTCCGGACGGGCCGCGTACGAAAAAATCAAGGCCAAGGCCACCGGAATCTGGGAGAGCGAACCCGTCCAGCAGAAGGTCGCAGCCGCCACGGAGACCCTCAAGGAGAAGGCACCCGAGGTAGCCGACCAGCTGGGCGAGGCTGCCCGCCGCGCAGGCACGGTAATCGGCCAGTCAGTACATCGCGAATCAGGGGACACCAAGACTGCAGACCAGGGCACTTCTGGTGGGGGTGCCTTTGGAAGCGGTACCTCGGCAGACTCCTCAGGCCCTTCCGGCGCCGAAGCTGCGGTTCCCGGCCACAGCACGCATGCCGGCACCCCAAACCTGGACACGCATATCAGCCCCGACGCCGGCGCGGCGGATTCCAGCGTCTATGAGACTGCCGATGGGATCGTGGAGGTAGCCGAAGAGCACGACCGGGCTGTCGACGCCGCGGGTTCGCATGCCCGGACCGCAGACGTTGATTCGGATCCGGCCCTTAACGCCGCCAGTGGCCAGGACTGGACAGACGAAGGCGGCGCAACGCCCTCCGGTGCTGCCACTAACACGGAGCGGAACGAACAGTAAGATCCGCGGCGTCCCGCTTCGCCACGGTAGTCTCTAGCCGGGACAGCTACAAGGAACGGTAAGGGATTACACGTGAGCGAAGCGGGGAACCAGGGCGTACCGCCGGGTTGGTACAACGACCCGGCGGGATCCGCGCAGCAGCGCTGGTGGAACGGTACGGCGTGGACCGAGCACGTCAGCCAACCAAGTCCCCACGTTGCTCCCGGTTACGCCGCCGGGTACCCGGCCAATTACTCCGCCGGATACCTGCCCGAGCGGCCCAAAATTAGCGACCAGACGCCGGTTTACAACCCGATGATCTGGATCATAACCTTGCTGCCCCTCGTCACGGTGGCGCTGCTGCTGGCCTGGAACCCCGACTTCAGCGCCCTGTACGTTGATCCCCGGGGTGACTACAGCCCGGCCATGGATATCGGTGCAGTCTTCACGCCCGCTTACCTGTTACTGGTCGGCTCAGGCCTCCCGCTCTATGGGGCCACCGTGGTGCTGGCCTATTTCGACAGCGAACGGCTTAGGCGCGACGGCGTGGTCCGGCCGTTTCACTGGGCGTGGAGCTTCCTGAGCACTGCCGTCTATGTGATCGGACGGAGCGTGATTGTGCGCAAGGTAGCGCCAGAACGCGGCCTGGTTCCTGTTTGGGTCCTGATTGGCGTGGTGGTGCTCAGCATCGTGGTCAGCACAGTTAAGGTCACGGCCCTTACGTCCTCCATGATCGATACTCTTTCCACCTACTGACGGGCAGCTCATGCCGGCAGCCCTTCGTAAGCGATGAAGAAGACTCTGTTTTCTCGAATAGCATGAAGGAATGCCTGCTGCCCCTTCTTCGGCCATACCACCAGCTACGCCGCGACATCTAGTCGAACCCGGCACAGCGCAGCTGTCATTTGGGCAGGGCAGGCCATGGGCAATGCCGGGGACGATTGGCTTGTTGGCGTTCTGTGCCGCTTTCATCGGTTCATGGGTGCCCTCATTTTGGGATGACGAAGTAGCCACTATTTCCGCAGCCGGACGGTCACCGCACGAGTTGCTGATGCTTCTGCAGTCGGTGGATGCAGTCCATGGGTTCTATTACTTCCTGATGCACGCCTGGACGTCGGTTTTTGGCTTTTCTGAGCTGGCAATGCGGTTGCCTTCGGCCGTGGCGGTGGCTCTGGCCTGCGCCGGAACAGTCATCATCGGCCGGAAGCTGGGCTCTGAGCAGATCGGCCTGGCGGCAGGGCTTGTCTTGGCGTTGCTTCCTCGGATGGCGTGGGCCGGAACAGAGGCGCGGCAGTCCGCCTTCACCGCCTTGTTCGCCGTGACCCTGACTCTTCTGCTCATTCGTGCGTGGAAGTCCGGCCGCGTCTCTGACTGGCTGCTGTACGGGCTGTGTGCGGTCCTGGGCGTATGGATGTTCATGTTTTTCGCCTTGGCCGTTGTGTCGCACGCCATCGCGGGCCTGATCTTGAAGCGCAGGCCCGTTGCCACCCTCATCACCTGCGCCGGAGCAGGCGCCCTGGTCCTGCCCTTCCTGCTGTACGCGCTCGGGCAAAAGGCTCAAGTGGACTGGATCCAAGACCGTTCGCTGGTCCAGAACCTGGCAACTGCCGGCGTCAAGCAGTTTTTTTATGGTGATGACAGGCCCACGGAGAACCTTCCTCCGCAGTGGATCCTCGGCTTTGTTGTACTGCTGGGAGTCCTGGAAATTGGCCTCCTGGTATGGGGCGTACGCGCTGCGGTACGCATACCGCACCTGCGCCCTTTGGTGGTCCTGGGTCTTGTCAGCGTTGCCGTCCCGGCCATGGGCCTGCTGGTAGTAAGTGTTATCGCCCAGCCCGTGTACGTTGCCCGCTACCTCACTTTTACGGCTCCGGCGTTCGCCTTGCTTGTGGGCGTCGGAATCAGCCAACTGCCAGCCACCCGCACGTTGCTGCGAAACCTCATCATCGCGGCAGTTGCCTGCTCGAGCCTGGTTCCCCAACTCACCCTCAAGAGCCTGGTCAATGAGCCCCCTGACACTGAACGGCAACTCGCAGCGCTGCTCAGTGCCCAATCCGAACAACCAGCCGCAATTGTCTACCTGCATCCGCATCTTCGCGACATGGCCCTTGCCTACCCTGAAGACTTCCGCAGCTTCCAGGACCTCTCCCTCAAGGAAAGCCCGGGCGAGTCAGGGACATTGTGGGGGGAGAACATGGCGGTCGCCCCCGAGCGGCTTTCGGGACGGGGACAGGTCTGGTTTGTGGGCGACGGCAAAGGGGCATCGAATGACCTGTCAGCCTTTACAGCAGCCGGATGCTCGATGACAGAAACCCGCGCGTATCAACGGGTTACCCTGATTGCCTTCGACTGCCGCTAAGCCACCACGCAACCCGGTCCCACCCAGCTCGTCCCGGGTCGGGCTGGAAACTGAGGCCATGGAGCAAAAACCCACCCGTAAGGCGCCATAAGTTGGCAGGATAGGGCTATGAATCCTGCCGCATCACGCACCATTATCTGGACCGGTACCTACACCCCCGACGGCGGAGGCAGGGCCGAAGGAATCGGCGCCTTGGCCGCGCACAGCGATGGCCGGCTTGAGTGGCTGGGTACGGCCGTGGCGGCGGATTCGCCGTCGTTCCTTGCCGTGCACCCCACGCTTCCGGTCTTGTACGCGGTAGCTGAGCAGCGCCGCAAGGTCCAGGCCTATCGCCGCACCGGCGGGTTCGAACTGGAGCCGTTTGGCCCCGCCCAGGACGCGGGTGAGGGCTGCTGCCATGTGGCAGTTGACCCTCGAGGCCGTTTTACCGTGGCTGCCTGCTACGGCGACGGCCAGGTCCTGCTCTACGAATTGGACCACGACGGCGGTCTGGGCGCACGGTTCCAAACCGTGCCTTCGGTTGATCCGTACCCGGGCGCCAGTGCTGCGGGGCACCGCCAGAGCCGCGCCCACGCCAGCCTGGTGCTGGCAGACGGGCGCGTCATGACAACAGACCTGGGCCACGATAAGCTCCGCATCTGGACCTACGTTCCCGGCCGGGGCCTTGTACCGGACCATGAGGTGGTGTTGCCCGCCGCCTCCGGACCCCGGCACATGGTGCAGCACCACACCGGCAGCGTTCTTGTGGTCACGGAATATTCGCTGGAAGTACTGGTAGTGCAAGCGGACGACGGCGGGACGTTCCGTTTGGTCAGCCGGGGACCGGCTACCGCCGGCGGAACCCTGCCGGGTGATTCAGCCGCCGAGATTTGCCTGGACACGGACGGGACCTACGCTTACGTCGGTATCCGGGGATCGAACATTGTCGGCGTCCTGACCGTCAGCGCCGACGGCACCCAGGCAACTCCTAAGCGGCACTATGCCAGCGGCGGCGATTGGCCACGCCACCACCTCGTCCGGGGCCATTGGCTCTACGTGGCGCACGAACGATCCGACGAAATTGCCACCTTTGCCCTGGACCCGCAGACCGGCCTGCCAGGGCCCCGGGTGCAGTTGCTGGCGGTACCTTCCCCCACTGCCCTGGTGGTGGCGGCGGACTAGCTCCTCCTGGTGCCCGACGGGTGATGGCGCATTCAGGTGCAAGCGCTTACACTTGTGATTTCAGTCACGCACGCCTCCCGCGCGCTGCTGGCTGCTGTCCCATTCCCTGAAGCAATGCCGCTACCAGGAAGGCCTCATAGCAGTGTCATTACGCACCCGAATAAAGCCCCCGTACCGATCCCTGATTCCTCACGAACCCCGCACGGCGGCCCGAGCCGCCGCGGCCGTCCTACTGACCGCCGCCGTGGCCGTGTCCACAGCAGTACTTCCCGTCCAAGCAGCGCCCGGCCCCAAAGGTCCGGGATCGGCGTCGGCCCTCCATTCGCTTCGCGCACCGGTGACGGACGAAAACTTCTACTTCGTCATGGCGGACCGCTTCAGCAACGGCGACGCAGCCAATGACGACGGCGGACTCGGTACCGACCCCATGGTCTCCGGCTTCGACCCGACCCGGAAGGGCTTCTACAACGGCGGTGACCTGGCAGGACTGCTGGACAAAATCGACTACATCCAGGGCTTGGGCACCACGTCCATTTGGCTGACCCCAAGCTTCAAAAACAAGGCGGTTCAGCCGGAGGACAATTCGGCGGGCTACCACGGGTACTGGATCACCGACTTCACCCAGATCGATCCCCACCTGGGTACCAACGACGAACTGAAGGCCCTGATCGACGAGGCCCATGCGCGCGGCATGAAGGTGTACTTCGACATCATCACCAACCACACAGCCGACGTGATTGGCTATGAGGAAGGCGCCCGCAAGGCCTACGTGTCCAAGGACGAGGTGCCCTACAAGACGGCGGACGGCGTTGAGTTCGATGACCGCGACTTTGCCGGCTCGCCCGACTTCCCGGCGCTGGATCCGGCTACGTCCTTCCCCTATACGCCTGTGCTGGACCCGGCCGAAGAAGACCTTAAGGTGCCGGCCTGGCTGAACGATCCCACGCTCTATCACAACCGCGGTGACACCACCTTTGCGGGCGAAGACGCCTACTACGGTGATTTCTTCGGCCTGGACGATCTTTTCACCGAGCACCCCACCGTGGTGGAGGGCATGAAGGACATCTACAAGACATGGATCGGCGACTTCGGCGTTGACGGCTTCCGGATCGACACCATGAAGCACGTCAACAATGAGTTCTGGCAGGACTTCGGCCCGGAGGTCCTCAGCTACGCCCACGAACAGGGCAAGGACGAGTTCTTTATGTTCGGCGAGGTTTTTGACACCACCAAGAGCTTCACCTCGCAGTTCACCACCCGCAGCAAGATGCAGGCTGTGCTGGACTTCCCCTTCCAGGAAGCAGCCCGCAACTTCGCCTCCAGGAGCCAGGACACCCGGTCGCTGGAAACGTTTTTCGCCGGCGACGACTGGTACACGGACGCCGATTCCAACGTCTACCAGCTGCCCACTTTCCTGGGCAACCACGACATGGGCCGCATTGGCAGCTTCATCGCGGCAGACAATCCCGGAGCCACGGACGCCGAGCAGCTGGCACGTGACCAACTGGCGCACGAACTGATGTACTTCTCCCGCGGCAATCCGGTGATCTACTACGGCGACGAGCAGGGCTTCACGGGTCCCGGCGGGGACCAGGATGCGCGCCAGACACTGTTCGCCAGCCAGGTTCCGGAGTACCTTGACGACGACCTGCTGGGTACCGACGCCACACATGCCACAGACAACTTCCGCCAGGACCACCCGCTGTACGCCAAGATCAGCGCGCTTTCGGCCCTCACAAAGGAACACCCGGCCCTTCGCGACGGCGCCCACCAGCACCGCTATGCGTCGGACGGCGCCGGCATCTATGCCTTCTCCCGCACCGACGCGAAGGACCAGCGCGAGTACGTGGTGGCCCTGAACAACAGTGAGGAGCCGCAGACCGCCCAGGTGCCGACGTATGTCGCAAAGCGCAACTACACCTTGGTCTATGGCGATTCCGGGGCTGCCGCTGCAGAAGTAAAAACGTCGGCCGCCGGCACCCTTGCCGTCACGGTCCCGCCGCTTTCGGCTGTGGTGTACAAGTCCTCTGGCCGTCTTCCGCACTCCAAGCAGGCGCCCGCCGTCGTACTCCAGGATCCTGCCCCGGCAGCCGGCGACAACGGCCGCCTGAAAGTGACTGCCGACGTCGCCGGTACTTCGTTCTACGAGGTCACCTTTGAGGCCAGGACGGCGGGAGGCGCGTGGGAACCGATCGGTACCGACGACACCGCGCCCTACCAGGTGTTCCATGACGTCGCCGCGCTCGACGCCGGCACTGCCGTTGAGTACCGCGCAACGGTGCTGGACAACGGCGGCCATACGTCCGTCAGCCAGCCGCGCACGGGAGCAGTTCCGGCACCGGTCCTGACGATGCAGACTCCGGCGGAGGGCAGCAGCGTAGAAGGCTCCGTCACCGTCAGTGCCACGGCTGATCCGGAAAAGGCCAGCCATGTGGTGTCCTTCGAGCGCAGTGTGGACGGCGGCGAATGGACGGCCATTGGCTCCGACGATTCGTCTCCGGTGTATTCGGTGACCGATGACCTCACACCCCTGGCACTGGATGACGGCACGCAGGTACAGTACCGGGCCCTGATGAGCGGTACCGGATTCAGTGTGGTGAGCGAACCACGCACGGTAGTGGTGGGCGAGGCGCCGCAGCCCGACTCGGTCACTGTCGCCGGCGATCTGAACGTCCTGATGGGCTGTCCGGAATGGGATCCGTCCTGCCCGCAGGCCATGATGGTGCTGGATCCCGCAGACAAGATCTGGCGGCTCACGG
Organism: Pseudarthrobacter sp. MDT1-40-2; assembly: GCF_059383595.1. Taxonomy (NCBI): domain Bacteria; kingdom Bacillati; phylum Actinomycetota; class Actinomycetes; order Micrococcales; family Micrococcaceae; genus Pseudarthrobacter; species Pseudarthrobacter sp. MDT1-40-2. The sequence continues at coordinate 294,690 of NZ_JBWZCL010000002.1, forward strand.
TTGACCTGCCCGCAGGCCAATACCGGTACAAGGCTGCGCTGAACGGCGACTGGGAAGAGAACTACGGCGCCGGCGGCGAGTTCGACGGGGACAATATTGTGCTGGACCATCCCGGCGGGCCCGTCACGTTCCGCTACGACCACAGCACGCACGTTCTCGACGTGGTCTATGCATCCCAGCAGCCGCAGTCCGTGACTGTCGCAGGCAGCCTGAACTCGGAAATGGGTTGCGACGCGGACTGGCTGCCGGACTGCGCGGCGGCCCACCTTTCGCTTGATCCCACCTATCTTGTGTGGAAAAAGACGGTGGATCTGCCGGCGGGCTCATACGAGTTCAAGGCCGCGCTGAACGATTCCTGGAGGGAGAACTACGGTGCCGGCGGCGTGGCCAACGGCGGCAACGTCCAGTTGGTCCACGACGGCGGGCCGGTCACCTTCCGGTATGACCACTTCACGCACCTGATCACGGCCCACTGACCGCGAGCCCTGGTCCCGTCCCAACTAAGTAGCAGTAGTTGCCCTTTAGAAGCCTCTAACCGGTAACAAGTGCTACTTAGTTGGGGGCGGGTCAGGTGGGTGTCCGGAGGGACTTTTCGACGGCGGCCAGCAAGCGGTTGAAGCGGGCGTTGCCTGGCAGCTTATCCAGTGAGACCGCTTTTCCGTCTGCATCGGCCAGCGGCACCTGCCAGTTCGGGTAAAGCGCCTCCGTGGTGCCCGGCTGGTTTTGGACCCGCCGCTCCCCTACTGCATCCACCAGTGCAACACCCAGCAGTACCGACGGCGTCTGGGCGAGCAAAAGGTGCAGGGCCTCGATGGTGCGCTCCTCGGTGCCGCCCAGGTCGCTGATGGAACCTTTACCTTCCAGCTGGGCCGGCAACAGGCCCCGCTCTTTGAGCAGGTCCATCATCTTCGCCAGGGTGGCGTCATGGTCAGTTCTCTCGTCCGCCTCGGACCGCTTCAGGAGCCCCAGCCTGCTGCGCAGAGATACATGTTCCCCGGCAAGATAGCCGGCGGTAGGCGGAAGGTCGTGGGTGTTGACGCTGGCAAGTGCCTGCACCCGGTACTTTTCCGGCGGGAGAGGAGATTCGCCGTCGTATTCGAACCAGAGGATCGAGGTGCCCAGAATGCCGCGGCTGGCAAGATAATCCTGCACCCAGGGTTCGAAGAGGCCAAGATCCTCGCCGATCACCACCGCCCCGGCGCGGTGGGCCTCCAACGCCAGCACACCAATCAGCGCGTGGTGGTCGTACCGGACGTAGGCACCGTCTGCGGGGCTGCTGCCGGCTGGAATCCACCAAAGGCGGAACAGTCCCAGGATGTGGTCCACCCGGATGCCGCCGGCATGGCGCAGCACTGTTCCCAGCATGTCGCGGAATGGCCGGTAGCCGGCTTCTGCGAGCCGTTCCGGGTGCCATGGCGGTTGGCCCCAGTCCTGGCCTTGCTGGTTAAACATGTCCGGCGGGGCGCCAACACTGGCCCCGGGGGTGAGAACACCCCGCAGCGTCCAGGCATCGGCACTGCTGTGATCCACTCCCACGGCCAGATCGTGAACAACTCCCAGCCGCATCCCGGAACGCCTGGCTGCACGCTGGGCGTCTTCCAGCTGCTCATCACAAATCCACTGCAGCCAGCGGTGAAAGTCGATGCGGCCTGCCAGCTTTGCCCGCTTGGCCTCCGCCCGCTTGGTGCCAACAGCGGACTCCGCATCCTGCCAAAAGTCCTCGCCGGGTCCGGTCTTCTCCCGGATCGAGGACCAGAGGGCAAAATCGTCCAGTCCCTTGCCGGTTTCGGCGCAGAACTTGTCCAGGGCTTCCTGCCGCGCAGCCGAACGCTTAACCCTGAAGACCAGTTCCAAGGCCTCCAGTTTTGCCTCGAAAGCCTTGTTACGGTCCAGCCTGTCGGCATCTGCGTTGAGTTTTTTCACCTGCTTGAGAAGCTGGTCCACCACGGCGCGCTTCTTCGGTTTGAGGTAGGCAAACTCAGGAATGGCTTCAACCCGGATGTACAGCGGGTTGAAGAAACGCCGCGAGGACGGCGAGTAAGGAGAGGGCTGGAGCGGCGGAACCGGCTCCGCGGCGTGCAGCGGATTGACCAGGACATAATCCGCGCCACGGCTGCCGCTGATCGCCGCCAGATCGGCCAGGTCCGCGAAATCGCCGATTCCCCAGGATCGCTTGGACCTCACCGAGTACAGCTGCGCCGCGAGCCCCCAGCCGCGGCGTTCACGCAGCGGCTGGGCGGTCTGAAGGCGGGTCGGAACAACGATCAACGCCCCGCTGGCCGTGAGGTCATCCGAGGAGGCGCGCAGCGTGTGATAGCCAAGAGGCAGATCCGCGGGTACTTCGAACGTCGCGCGTCCCACGAGCTGGCCATCGACGTCGGCTGGCAGCACCCACACGTCCTGCTGTTCGGCGTCGTACACTTCCCCGTCCTCACGCTCGATCGTGAGGCGGGCGGGCCTGCCATGCGGGACGTGGACCGGAACCGTGGCGGATTCGCCCTCGGTCACGACGACGGTGGGCGGCACCATCCGTCGCCAGGGCGCCAGTTCGGCGTCGCGGAGGGCCTTTTCGATGAGTTCCTCAGTATCTGCCTGGACGCCCAAGGCTGCCAGGACCTTCACCAGGGTTTGGTCCTCCACTTTGTGCACCACATCGCCCCAGCCGAGGAAGGAGGTACCCACGCCGTGGGCAGCGGCAAGCTGCTGGAGCGGCGTCTTGGGCTCGTCCGGTTCCACGGGGCCGGGGGCTTCCGCTTCATCCGGTGCAGGAAGTTCTGCCGTCGTTGCCGTGGGAAGGGTTTCCTGCTGGTCCGGGGTGTTCATGGACGTCCGCCTCGTCTTGATGTGCCAGAACTTACGCTGCTGCCTGGCGCATGCTGATCAGCATCCGCGCAAACCTTTGGTCCGATTATTGCAGGGCAGACAGGCATTTCCTCAACGCTGCGGTACGACTGCGCAGGCGTACCGCAATGAACACCGTCCGACGGCGCAAACCCAGTGGGAATCCTGTGACCCTCTCCACCGTTAAGACTTATGAACAACCCGTCTGTAAAGGAACCGAATGAGCAGGAAGTTTGAGTCAGTAGAAGACGACGCCGGCAAGGTCACCCGCTACGTCCGGCACCCGAATGGTGGGGGGCTGGTCGCGCCCGGAGCCGCCGTCGCCGATAACGTGCGGATCGGTTCCATGACCTATGTGGAGCCCGGCGCCAGTATCGGTTCCGGAGCCCGGATCGGCCGGGGCAGCTGGATTGACCGCGGCGCCAGGATTGGCGATCGCGTGGTCATTGGTGACGCGGTGCATGTTGGCCACGGAACAGCTATTGGCAACCGCGTCCATATCGGCAGCCACGCCCGGATCGGCTCCGGTGCCGTCATTGGCCACGGCGCCCTTGTGCATGCAGACACGATCGTGCCTGATGGTGCCCGGATCATGGCCGAGCCGGAGCGCGGCCGCCCTGCCCGCGGCAAGCGCCACCCCACGCGCAAGCAGCACGGCCTGGCCGCCTAGCGGGGGCCTGGTCTCAGCATCCGCCACGCCCGCCAACGAGTTCAAATGATGGCGTTAGCGCGGGGCGGTCCGGCCCGGGCGCAGAAGGTGGTTTGCGCCCCACACCGCCAGCAAAAGGCCAACCAGGAGCAACCCTGCGTTGCCCAGATCGATCGAACCCAGCCAGGTGGTGAGCGGATCCTCCAGCACGAATGCCGCATTGGCGAAGCCGCCCAGCGTGATCACGGCGATGAACAGGGCGGACACGGCTGAGATCCCGGTAACTACAGCGTTAAAGCCAAGCTTCCGCAGCGGATCGTCCAGCGCAGAGCGGTACATCCGCATCATGGCCACGCCGTTGAGGGAATCGCACAGGGTCATCGCAGCGGTGAAGGCGAGGGGCAGCGCGAGCAATGCCAGCGGAGACACCCCGGCGAGCGAGGCCGCCGTCGTCATCACCAGCAGCCCGATCGTTGTGGCAGTATCAAACCCCAGCCCGAACAGGAACCCGATCACGTAAATGTTCCGCGGCCGCCGCACCCGGGACAGCGGCCTGGCCAGCAGCCGCGCCACCAGCCCCTTCGTCTCCAGATCGTCGACGGCGATGCTCCCGCCGCCGCGCGCACTCCGATACACGCCGGCCGCACGCATAAAGGCGGAACCGTTGTAGAGGCCCATCGCCAGCAGGAACACCCCGGAAACACCGCTGCCGATCAGCCCCAACACCAGGTTTCCCGCGGTTCCGTCCTCCATGAACTGCCCCACCACGGACGCACCGGCAATGACCAGCACGCCCGCCAGGATCACCACCGAACTGTGCCCCAGGCTGAAGGCGAACCCCACACTGACCGGGTCCTGCCGCTGCGCCACAAACTTGCGCGTGGAGTTGTCGATCGCAGCCAGATGATCCCAGTCATAGCTGTGCTTCACACCGGCCAGGTACGCAGTGAGCACCAGTCCCAGCACTATCGGTTCGCCACCTGGAATCGAAATGCCGGCTGGGGTCCCACCGGACATCCCCAGGAGGAAAAGTATGACGGCGGCACCGTGGAGTGCGGCCACCGCCCCGAAGGTAAACAGCAACCGCGTCCGGAAGGGCAGGTGCTCCCGGCGGTGGTAGAACGAGGCGAACGCCGTCAAGGTCGTCATCAGTACTTCCTCAGGTTCAGGGGCTGTTGCCCGTACCAGCGATTTCGAAGATAGCCCGTGCAGGCGCCCAGCAGGCGGTTCAGCTCCCCAGTGCTGTTGGACAACGCCCGGAGGACCAATCCGGTGGTGCCGGCCAGGGGACGCGTCAGCGAGATTCCGGTATGGGCGCCGTGTCCGGCGGCCACGTGGTGGAGTTCATCGGCGAGCGCTTGGTCCACGCGGGGATCAACCACCAGAAGTGATCCCAAATGGGTGTAGCCCTCCATAAAGCCCATTCCGGTCACGTCCGCCGAGGGTGGCCGGATCAGCACGTTGTCCAGGGCCAGGAGTTCGCCTCCGTGCCCGGCGCCTATCCGGATCTCAGTCCTCAGCCGCAGCTCCTCGTAACGGAACGATGCCCCATCCGGGGACCAACCGGGCGTCACCACATCGGCTACCACCAGGCTGGACGTCGGACTCATGGTGATGTGCGTGTGCTGCCGGTAGCTGGCCTCGCGGTAGGCAATAAGCTGGTCCGGCAATAGTTCCATTCGCGCCGCCTCCCCCAGCCGCACAGTCATCCGCTGCTCAGCAAAGGATCCAGGAGTCCGGTAGACCTTCGTGGCGGACTGCGTCGTCAGCAACAGATCAGCCCCTGCTTTAACCTCCACATCGAGTAAGTAAAGGTCAGCGCCCAGGTAAGCTCCACCGGGATTCACCATGACATAACAAACCTGCCCGCTGTCATCCAGGTAATGCGGCCGCAACACTCTCAGTGCGCCCTGATGAAACTGCTGCGAAGCGACGGACCGTCCGTTGCCGTCGCCAATCACCAGGTTGAGAACTCCGCGGGGTTCCGGTGATTGAGCCTGTCGAAATCCGCCTGGTGATTGAGCCTGTCGAAATCCCCGGGTCTCGACAGGCTCGATCACCGGCATCGTGATCATGAGGCGAGGTCGAGCATCAGGACATCGCGGCGCACCCACTCGATCACGCCGTCGAGGCCCTCATCTGTTTTGAGGTTGGTGAAGCAGAACGGTTTGGCGCCGCGGAATTCGCGGGAGTCGCGCTCCATGACGGAGAGATCCGCGCCAACATGCGGGGCCAGATCCGTCTTGTTGATGATGAACAGGTCCGACTTGATCATGCCCTGGCCGGCTTTGCGCGGGATTTTTTCGCCTTGGGCCACGTCGATGATGTAGATGGAGAAGTCCACCAGTTCGGGGCTGAAGGTGGCGGAAAGGTTGTCGCCGCCGGATTCCACAAAGATGACCTGCAGGTCCGGATGCCGTGCCTTCAGCTCCTCGATAGCTGCGGTGTTCATCGAAGTATCCTCGCGGATGGCGGTGTGCGGGCAGCCACCCGTTTCGACGCCGATGATCCGGTCCTCCGGCAGGATCCCGTTGGCGGCCAGGATCTTCGCGTCCTCGATGGTGTAAATGTCGTTGGTGATGGCGGCCATGGAGATTTCAGTACTCATGTGCCGGGTGAGCCGCTCCACCAGCTGCGTCTTCCCGGCTCCGACGGGCCCGCCGATGCCGATTTTGATGGGTTCAGACATGTTTCCTCCTTGATTCCGTAAACAGTCAGCTCATGAACATGCGGGCGCGTTGGCGTTCGTGCCGCATCTGTGAAATTTCCAGCCCCGGGCTGATGGCACCGAAGTCATCCGGCGTGAGGTGCGGGACCTGTTCGACGGCGGCAACGACGTCGTCGGCCGCTTTCCGCAGCAGCCGCTGCCCTGCGTTCTGGCCCAGCGGGATGGCCCGCACCGCGTTCTGCGTCAGGGAGGTGACGGCGGCAAAAAGGTACGCGGACAGCGCCTCGGCCAGCGGCACGCCCAGGGAGCGCGCGACGACGGCGAACGCCAGCGGCTGGTGCCCTGCGGCCCTGCCCGTGGTCACCATCTCCCGGTACAGTGCCAGCGCCGGTGACGGGAAGACGTCCTGGCCGATCTCGAGCAGCCGGGTGCCCATCTTGATACTGGCCTCGCGGACCTGGCGTGGCAGCAGTTGAGCCGTGAGCTGGGCGTCGAGTTCGCCAACGGGTACTCCTTCATAGGAAAAACGGATGGCCAGGCCGTCCGAATAGGTCAGTTGTTGCGTCACAAACGCCGAGAGCCACGTCCCAAAAGAGGCCTCGTCGTGGACCAGCCCGCGCTCGATATACCCCTCGAAGCCCAGCGAATGCGCGAAGGCCCCGGTAGGCAGTGCGGAATCGGTGAGCTGCTGCAGGGCCAGCTGGTAGCTAGTGGCTGTGTTCGGCATGGCGGAAGGGGACAGGCATTACGCGGTCCTGCCGTTCATAAGGGGCGCCAACGTGTTTGAGGTAGTCCTCCACGGTGTGGTCGTACTGGCACACCATCACCTCGGCGCCGTACTCGGAGGAGGCATCGAAGAACTGCGCCTGCAGGTGCCGGTTGCCCAGCGAATGCGCCACTACACCCATTTCGTAAACGGATCTCGGCGCGATGACCAGGACGTCTGTGGGCAACACTGACACCACAATCATGTTGCTCTCGGCTACGTGCAGGATGTCGCCGTCGCGCAGGTCCCCGGCAGTGGAGGGCAGCCTGATGCCGAGCTCCTTGCCGTGATCCGTGGTGACCCGTTGGATACGTTTGACCAGCTGGGAGCTGGGCAGCACTACTTTCTCTTTGTGGTGCCTTGTCAGGGCGGCAGTCTCGGCGGCGGGCAGTTCGTGGAGGTTGCCCAGAATCTTCTCAATAATCACAGTGGCTCCTAAAAGAGGAAGTAGCGCTGCGCCATGGGCAGCTCGTCCGAGGGCTCACAGGTGACGTCCTCGCCGTCGACAGTTACCTGGTAGGTTTCCGGATCCACCTGAATGTCCGGGGTGGCACCGTTGTACTTGAGGTCCGCCTTGGTCAGCGTCCGGATGCCGGAGACCGGCCGGATCACTTTCTGCAGGCCCAGCTCTTCAGGTACACCGGCGTCGATCGCGGCCTGCGACAGGAACGTGATGGACGACTGTTGCAGCGCCTTGCCGAACGTGGCGAACATGGGGCGCATGGTGCGCGGCTGCGGCGTCGGGATGGAGGCGTTGGCGTCCCCCATGAGGGCGTAGGCGATTTGGCCGCCCTTGAGAACCAGCTCGGGCTTGACCCCGAAGAACGCCGGGTCCCACAGCACCAGGTCCGCGAACTTACCCACCTCCACGGAGCCGACGGAGTCCGCCATGCCCTGCGCGATCGCCGGGTTGATGGTGTATTTGGCCACGTAGCGTTTGAGCCGGAAGTTGTCGCTGTCCGCGGAACCATGAGCCGCGCCTGCCGGATCATGGAGCACCCCGCGCTGCTTCTTCATCTTGTCCGCCACCTGCCAGGTACGCGTGATGACCTCACCTACACGGCCCATGGCTTGGGAATCGGAGGACGTGATGGAGAAGATACCCATGTCCTGCAGTACGTCCTCCGCGGCGATGGTCTCGGCCCGGATCCGCGAATCGGCGAAGGCCACATCCTCGGGGATGTCCGGGTTGAGGTGGTGGCAGACCATCAGCATGTCCAGGTGTTCTTCGATGGTGTTGCGCGTGTACGGCAGCGTGGGGTTGGTGGACGCCGGCAGCACGTTGGGCAGCCCGGCAATTTTGATGATGTCCGGGGCATGGCCGCCACCGGCGCCTTCGGTGTGGAAGGTGTGGATCACCCGGCCGTCGATCGCGGCGATAGTGTCCTCCACAAACCCGCACTCGTTCAGGGTGTCGGTATGGATGGCCACCTGGACGTCGTATTCATCGGCCACCTTCAGCGAATTGTCGATCGCCGCCGTCGTTGTTCCCCAGTCCTCATGGACTTTGAGCCCCACGGCACCGGCGCGGATCTGCTCGGCAAGGGGCTCCACGGCGGACGCGTGGCCTTTGCCCAGCAGACCGATGTTGACGGGCAGCCCTTCAGCCGCCTGCAGCATCCGGTGGATGTGCCATGCGCCGGGGGTGACGGTGGTGGCTTTGGTGCCCTCCGCCGGGCCGGTGCCGCCGCCCACCATGGTGGTGACGCCGCTGGTCAACGCCGTGGGCACCTGGTCCGGGGAGATGAAGTGGATGTGGGTGTCGATCCCGCCGGCGGTGAGGATTTTCCGCTCGCCGGCGATAATCTCCGTGCCGGCGCCGATCACAATGTCCACGCCGTCCATGATTTGCGGGTTGCCGGCCTTACCGATCGCGAAGATGTGGCCGTCGCGAAGGGCAACGTCCGCCTTATAAATGCCGGTGTAATCCAGGATCACAACGTTGGTGATCACGGTGTCCGGCACATCGGGAGCGCTACCTTCGCCATTACGGGTCAGCTGGCCGTTCTGGCCCATCCCGTCCCGGATCACCTTGCCGCCGCCAAACACCACTTCCTCGCCGTAGACAGTGAGGTCCTTCTCGATTTCCAGGAACAGTCCGGTGTCCGCCAGCCGGATGGCATCGCCCGTGGTGGGCCCGTAGAGATCGGCGTATTGTCTGCGCGGCAAGTCGAAGCTCATGGCCGGCTCCCCTCTGTGGTGGTGAGGTCCGGCATGGCGTTGGGCTGTCGGCGGGTGCCGCCGTCGAGCTTTCCGTTCACAGCATTGCTGAGTCCATACACCTCACGGCTGCCGGCAAGCTCCACCAGTTGAACCGTGCGGGAGTCGCCCGGCTCAAAGCGGGCTGCAGTGCCGGCGGGGATGTCCAGGCGACGGCCAAAGGCCGCATCCCGGTCAAACTCAAGTGCATTATTGGCCTCGGCGAAGTGATAGTGCGAACCAACCTGGATGGGCCGGTCGCCGCGGTTGACCACCTCTACGGCGATGGCTTCACGGCCGGTATTGCAGGCAACGGGCTCCGGGCGGAGCCGGTATTCTCCGGGAATCATGTGGCTCCTAGCGGATAGGATCGTGGACGGTGACCAGTTTGGTGCCATCCGGGAAGGTGGCTTCGATCTGGACGTCGTGGATCATTTCCGGCACGCCTTCCATCACGTCGTTCCGGGTGAGGAGGGTGGTTCCGTAGCTCATCAGTTCGGCGACGGTACGGCCATCGCGGGCGCCTTCGATGAGTTCGTAGCTGATGATCGCTACCGACTCCGGAAAGTTCAGCTTCAGCCCGCGGGCCTGGCGGCGGCGGGCGAGGTCAGCTGCCACCACAATCATGAGCTTTTCCTGCTCACGGGGCATCAGATGCATGCGGATCCCTTCAACGTCCTGCCGGAGATGGCGTGGGATCAGCGTAGGGGCCGCACGTTTCAGGGGCGTTTCGGGAATGTCTCCGGCAGAGTCCTCCCAACCCAACTAAGTAGCACTTGTTGCCCTTTACCGGGCTTCAAAGGGCAACAAGTGCTACTTAGTTGGGAGAGGATGAGGGGCGGCGCGGGCGCGGGCGGGTTATTTCTTTGCGGACTACTTCTTCGCGGCCTTGGCTGCTGCCTTCGCTGCCTGCTTGCTGGCCCGGACCTTGGCCAGCGATTCGGAGTCCACGATGTCCGCGACGGAGAGGTAGGAGCCTTCTTCGCCGTAATGCCCTGCAGCTTCGCGCCAGCCCGGGGCCTTGAGCCCGCACTGCTTGCCCAGCAGGGCGAGGAAGATTCTGGCTTTCTGGTCTCCGAAACCGGGCAGTTGCTTCAGCCGGCGCAGTACCTCGGGCCCGTCCGGTTCTCCCTGGGTCCAGATGGCTGAGGCGTCGCCGCCCCAGTCCCCCTCAACGGTTGCCGCGAGCGCTTGGACCCTGGCGGCCATCGAGCCGGGAAAGCGGTGGACGGCCGGACTCTGCTTGAAGACCCCAAGGAATTCCTGCGGATCGTAGGCAGCGATGGCCGAGGGGTCCAGCGTTCCGATTCTGTCCTGAATTTTCTGCGGCCCGGCGAAGGCGGACTCCATGGTGACTTGCTGGTCCAGCAGCATGCCGGTCAGGAGCGCAAAAGGATCCGAACCCAGCACGGCGTCTGCGTCCGGGCTCCCAGTGATGTGCAGTTCCACGTTTTACCCTCCAAGGGCATTCTGGATGGTGGTCACCAGCTGATAACCGCCAAGCACAACAAACAGGACGGCAGTGATTACCAAAGCGGTGTTGGTGTGCCAGCGGTTGCGCCATGCTACGGGGACACCGTACTTTTCCAGGTTCAGCAGCGGCAACAGCGTGATGGCGAGGAACGGCATGAACAGAGCGCCCAGGACGCCGTAGGCGAGGACCAAGCCGATCGGCTCATCCAGCATCAGCAACAGCATGGAGGGGAAGGTCAGCCAGATCAGGTAGAAGCGGAAGTATTTTCCTTTGAGCCTGGCATCCGCATGGTCCGAGCCCTTGCCCCGGGTGTTGGCCCAGAAGTCCGCGAACATCAGGGAGACGCCGTTCCACACGCCCAGGATGGAGGAGAAAGCGGCGGCGAAGAAGCCCCATAGGAAGGCGATGCCGATGACGTCTCCATAACGGTCCTGCAGCACGCCGGTCAGGTCCAGCAGGCCCTTGTCGCCAGCCGAGATGCTGACGCCTGCCACCTGCACCACTTCCACGCCCACAATCAGCATGGAGATGACGAAAATACCCGTCATGACATAAGCCATGGTGTTGTCGATGCGCATGACCCGCATCCAGCCCGGGGTGATCCAGCCTTTTTCGCGCAGCCAGTAGCCGTATGCGGCCAGGGTGATGGTGCCGCCCACCCCACCAGCCAGGGCCAGGGTGTAGAAGAGTCCGCCGTCCGGGATCATCGGGATGAGTCCGGTGAACATGGCGGGGATGTTAGGGGCAGCGATCACGGCCAGCCCCACGATGGTGATAAACATCAGGCCGACCAGAACCGCGGTGATCTTCTCGAACACGGCGTACCTGTTGAACCACACCATGACGAAGCCTGCAAGCCCGGTGCCGATGGCAAAGACCCACAGCGGAACCGCCGGAAAAAGCGCGGCCAATGGCAATGCGCTCGATGACATGGCCGAAGCACCGTACACAATGCCCCAGATCATGATGTAGGGCCCGAAGTACCAGACGGGCCACCGGCCAAGAGAACGCCAGCCCTGGAAAATTGTCTTGCCGGTGGTCAGGGAGTAGCGCCCTGCGCCTTCAACCAGGACGATTTTCAGCAGGATACCCAGGATGACTGCCCACAGAAGCATGTATCCGTACCGGGAACCAGCAGCCAGCGTTGCTACCATGTCCGCCGCGCCCACACCGGTAGCTGCCACCACAAGCCCGGGGCCGATGATCTTCCATTTGTGGAGGCGGGCCCGCTCCTCAGAGTCGGCGTGCGCAGTTGTTTCTGCCATGGGAACCTTTCGGTGCGACCGGCCCCGCTTCGCGGCCCGGCATTGGGTGACGTAAGCAAATGTTAGCGCGTCACCTTGCCCGGGACTGTCGAAGTCCTGGTCAGGCAGGTCCTCGAGCGCCTTCAGGACGTCGCCGTCCGCTCCGGACTCCTTGGCTTTGTCCAGCAGAGCCGCCTTGCTGGCGGGATATTCAATCCCGCTCAGGAACTTATGCACTTCATGTTCGTCGCCCTTGGCGGCCCTGGTAGGAAATGAAAGCTACCAATTCCCCGACTCTGTCCTCCGGATAACTGCGTGCAATATCAGCCTGGGAGACGATCCCGACGAGGTCGTGGCCGTCAATAACCGGGAGGCGGCGTACCTGGTACTCCTGCATGGTGCGGATGGCTTCTTCCACCGAATCGTCGGCTCCCACGGTGACGGGCTTGCCCTGGGCGAAGTCTCCTGCTGAATGGGCTTGTGGATTGCCGCCGTCGGCGATGCACTTGATCATGATGTCCCGGACCGGCCCGGTTCTTCAGCTGCAGCCCACTTTCAGGCTAGTGCTGGCTACTGCCGTGGGCAAGGATGGCGCAATAGGTACTACCCGTTCCGGCTCAGGGGGCCGAGCTGCGGATTAGCAGAGTGTAGTCCGCCTCGATGTGGACGCCATCAGGCGAGGTTTCCTTGCCATCTATCCGGTCCAGGAGGAGCCGCAGGGACCGTTGGGCGATCTCTTCCATCCCGGGGCTCACCGTAGTCAGGGACGGCGAGGCATAACTCGCTTCATCGATGTTGTCGAAGCCGGCCACGGTCACATCCTCGGGCACCTTCACGCTGCGGACCAGCAACTCGTGCATCGCGCCAAGCGCCACCGCATCGTTGAGGCCAAAAACAGCATCGAACTCGATGCCCCGGGACTGGAGGGAAGCAACTGCTGACGCGCCGCCGTCGCGCCGCCACTGGCACTGCACCACCAGCGCGGGATCAAAGGGAACGCCGGCTTCGGCCAGCGCTGCCCGGTAGCCGTTCAGCCGCAAACCGGGGCTTCCGGCGTCGTCTGTTGCTTCGGCACCGAGGACGGCTATCCGACGGCGGCCTCCCGCGAGCAGGTGGGCGGTGACAGCGCGGGCGGCTGCATGGTTCTTCATGGTGACCAGGTCCAGGCGCGGATCCAGGACATGTTCGCCGAGCAGGACCAGTGGCTTGCTGCCGCGCCGGGCAATGATGGTCTCCGGATCCAGGGTAAGGGGGGTGAACAGCAGGCCGTCGGTGAGTTGGCGGAATGGCCCCTGGAGGGCGGCGAGCTCGTTGCCCGCACCGGCATTGGACTGCTCAACCAGCACCCGGTAGCCCGCCTCCGAGGCAACAACCATCAGCCGCGATGCGAGCTCGGCGTAGTACGGGACGGAAAGGTCCGAGAGCACCAGGCCCAACATCCGGGTCTTGCCGGAGCGTAAGCTGCGGGCTGTCAGGTTTGCTTCATAGCCCAGTTCCTTTATGGCCTTCTGGACTTTTGCCTTGGTGGAATCGCTGATGAATTCGTAGTCGTTGAGAACGTTGGAGACGGTCTTCAGGGAGACGCCGGCCGCCCGGGCAACATCATGCATGGTGACGGCCATGAGGGGTCCTTACTCGCGGAGTGTTTGTAGATACATCGTTGCAGAAACACTACGTCCCTGGAGGCTCTTAGTTGCTTCCAGCAGGCAAGCCGGGTGGCCCGCGACCTTTTTAGGGCAGATCGCCACACCGGGAGCGTGGCCAGTTGGAGGGGGTGCTGCGGACCTTCCTCAACAGCAAGGAAAAGAGGGCCTGACGCCCAGGGCAGGCTGCCGCGGCGGCCGGGAGCTCCTCTATCCTCCGGGTTTACAACGTTATACAATCACCGCATGACGCCTGCCGCACCACTGTTCCGTTGCCCTGTTTTCGACGGCGCCGCTGATCCCACGGTCATCCACCGCCGGGGAACGGACGAATGGTGGATGTTTTACACGGCGCGGCGGGCGACGCTGACCACAGCGGGTTGCGACTGGATCACCGGCACCCGGATCGGCGTCGCGGTTTCAACCGATGCCGGCGCTACCTGGACCTACCGGGGTGTGGTGGACGGGCTGGACCCCGCGGATTCCCCCGGCCTGAACACCCATTGGGCTCCCGAGGTGGTGTGGCACGCCGGGCAGTATCATCTCTTCCTGACGTGGGGCGCCGGTGCCCCGGGGAGCTGGACCCAAAAGGTCGAGCGCCGGCTTGTCCACTACACCGGGGCGGATCTGGTGGACTGGAAGTACCAGGGAATGCTCGACGTCGGATCCCCCAATGTCATTGACGCCGCCTTCGCCGTGGTCTCCGACGGGACCCCACGGCTTTGGTTCAAGGACGAGATGGACGGTTCCACCACCTGGTCCGCGGTGTGCAACAGCGACGATCTGAATGACTGGCAGACCGAAGGCCAGGTGATCGGGCTGCCTGCCCATGAAGGGCCCAACGTCTTCAGGCTGGGCGACTGGTACTGGATGGTGGTGGACGAATGGCGCGGCCAGGCCGTCCACCGTTCTGCGGACGGGATCGCTTGGCAACGGCAGGAAGCCAACGACGGCCTGATCCTGGACCGGCCCGGCAGCGGAGCGGACGATGCCACCTATGGCCGCCATGCCGACGTCGTGGTTCAACATGCCGACTCCAACGGCGCCGCAGAAGACTTCGCCTACATTTTCTACTTCACCCATCCGGAGTGGCAGGATACCGACATGGTCAGCGGCCTGGCAGACCCGGAGCGGGCAGCCCGCGAACAACGAACCAGCATCCAGGCGGCCCTGCTGCACGTGGAGGACAGCGTGTTGGTGTGCACTCGAGACCTGGACTCACCCGTGAGGCTGGACCCGGCCCTGCTGTAGGTAACTTCGAGGGGACGTGGCGGCTCGAGGGCCTGAGCCCGGTGCAACCGTACTCAGGCCCTCGCAGCCTAGGCTCGTACCCAGCCAGCGGACACGCTGTTAATGGACATTGGCGAAGTATGCTTCGATGGCCTCGATGTCCACGCTGCTGTCCGGCCGGTAGCCCAGGTTGGCGTAGTGCTTCTTGCGTGCGGCCATGTCGGCGAGCAGGATCGCACGGGCGTGGACCGCGACTTCCTGTGCCACGTGTGCCGGCACAACGACAACGCCGTCGTCATCAGCCCCTACGATGTCGCCAGGATTGACTTGCACGCCACCACAGGCGATGGTGGTCTGCGTTTCGATGGCCTGGATTCGTCCGGGGATGATGGTGCGCCCGCGATGGCGGGCAACGACGGGGCTGCGCTGGGCTGCGACTTCCGCAGTGTCGCGGCAATAGCCGTCCGTAATGATGCCGACGGCACCACCGAGAACTGTTGCCATGGCGTTCTCCGAGCCCCAGAACCCGACTTCTGGCCCACCGCCAGCGTCCATAACCACAACGTGGCCCGGCTTGAGGTCTTCGGGAAGGCGGGCGTGCGAGGTCTCAGCGAACCAGCGGCCGTGCGCAGCGACGATGTCTTCGGTAGTGTCCAGCTTCCACATGGGTTTGTTGGAGGGGACGCAACGGATGGTGGCTGCTTCTCCCCAGAAGTTCATGCCCAGCCAGAGAGGGCGGACTTCAGGGTCCATCAGACCAATGTTGAAGTAGCCAATGCCGTCCAGGGCGTCGACTACGTCGCAGACACGCAAGTGCTGGTACAGGCTTCCGAGGTTTTCCGGGTCAGCCTGGGCGTAGGAAAAGGGCGTGTGGGCGGTGGTGGTCATTGCGGATGTGCTCCTTGTTTGTGTTTTCGGTTGTAGTGCTTGTTTTGTGATGGACATTTACGGACTAGGTCGCAGTGGCGGGAACCGGGAGTGAGTACCAGTTTTCGGCCGTACCACCCATAAGCAGGGCCTGATCCGCTTCGTCCGGGAAGACGTCCAGGACAACGGACAGAAGGTCCTGCCAGGCCCGCTGGTAGTCGGCCTTGAGCAGGACGACGGGCCAGTTGCTGGCCATCATGAGCCGGGAGGCGCCGAAGTGTTCAGATACCCACTTGACGTATGGGACCAGGTCCTCGCGCTGCCAGGAGTGCCACTTCGTGAGGACGTCAATCCCCACCGAGACTTTCACTGCGATGCCGGGGCATCGGGAAAGATCTTTAAGGTGATCGGCCCAGGGCTGCCATCCGCCGGTGTCAACAGGAGGACGTCCAAGGTGGTCCACAACAATCCGAAGCTCGGGCACGGCGGCCGCGAGCCTGAGAACGGCGAGGATCTGTTCGGACGTCACCGGAACGACATCCCAGGCGAGTCCGCGGCGCGCGATTTCACGGAATAGGGAAATGGATTCCTTGTTGGCCAGCCACTCCAAAGGGTCCGCGGCTATGAGGGTACGCACGCCGCAGACCTTGTGCGGGTTCATCCGGTCCAGCTCGGCGAGGGCAGCGGCCGGGTCCGCTAGGGGCAGCCATGCTACAACGCCGGCTACAAGCTCGCTTTTGGCGTATTCGGCAAGCCGGTCATTCTCGGCGGGCTCATCCACGGACTGCATGAGAACTGTTGCGTCGATATTGGCCGCCTTCAGCTCTGGTTCCAGGTCTTCAGGGCCGAAGTCTGCTTCGAGCGCGGCGTGGGCGTCAGTCCGCCACGGCTGCTCCTGGGCAGCCGTGCGCCAGAAATGGTGATGCGCATCTATTGTGCGACTCACTTTATTGTCCTTTCCATAGGGGGTGTCGGTGTTCGAGGAAGGCCCGTACTCCTTCTTGGAAATCTGAACTGCCGTAGCAGAGCTGAAGTAGATCATCGGATGGGACAGTGGGTGTTGCTTGTTCAATCCGGCGACTGATTTCTTTGATGGAGGCAAGAGTCAGCGGCGCCGAGGTCGTAATTCGTTTCAGTAATTTCCGGAGTTCATCGTCGATTGCTTCAACAGGATGGACCCGGTGCACAAACCCTGCGGTTTGGGCGTCCTGAGCTGAGAGCATGGTTGCTGTCAGCAGCATGGCCATGGTCCTGTTGATTCCGAGCCGGCTCTGGAGCCGGGCGATAACCGGTGCCGGCAAGCAGTTGCCTAAGGTTCTGGCGATGGGGGCTCCAAAGACGGAATCAGGCGTAGCCAGGACGATGTCGCATGCCGCCGCGATGGCCAGTCCGGCTCCAACGGCCGGCCCTTCCACTAAGGCGATGGTGGGTACTTCGATGGTTGAGAGTGCTTCAAACACCGTCCCCACGCGGTGTTCATAAGCCACGCCCTGCTCTCCCGTCGTGAAAGCGACGAATTGATTGATGTCAGTTCCCGCGGCGAAGGCTGCACCTTCACCGCGGATGACCACGGCCCGGACGTCCTCGCGGGTAGTGAGGTAGTCCGGGAGCGCTGCAAGTTGGTCGTACATGCTCCAGGTGAAAGCGTTCAGCCGTCCCGGATTGCGCAGTTCCACCACGGCGGCGTTGTCCGCCACAGTGATGGTCACCGAACCTTCATCAGGAGTGGTCGTGCTCATGCACCGGGCCCCGTCGTGGTGCGGGCCTGAACGCGGATTCCAGCGAGGACGTCCTCCGTGTCCTCTCCCAGAAGCGGCGGCGCCTTCCGGATGGTCGGCGGCGTACCGTGAAGCCTGATGGGTGAAGCAAGGACGGGCAGGCGACCCTCCACCGGGTGATCAAAGGAACTGACCATACCTCTGGCCTTGACGTGGGGATCTTCGTCCAGGACCTGGGAGTAGTTCCTGATGGGGCCGGCGGGAACGCCTTCCGCGAGGAGAATTTCTACCCACTCGTCCGTGGTCTTCTGCGCGAAGTAAGGCTCGAGCGCAGCGATCAGCTCGGTCCGGTTCGACATCCTGCGGTTGTTATCGACGAAGCGTTGGTCTTCGATGAAGTGCTTTGCTCCCATAGCCCTGCACAGGTTTTGCCACAGTTTTTCATTGTTCGCCCCGATGGTGACGTAGCCGTCGCTGGTGGCGATGGCCTGATACGGGGCGGACATTCGGTTTGCTGAACCCAGCGCGGCGGGAACTTCCCCGGTGGCCCAGTACTCGGTAGATTCCCAGACCGAGAGGGCAACTGCGGTTTCAAAGAGCGACGTTTCCAGGTACTGCCCCGGCCCGTCCTCCCCCCTGGCGATAACCGCGCCAAGAATGCCAATGGTGCAAAACAACCCGGCTCCCAGGTCCGCCACGGGCAGCCCGCACTTCACCGGTTCGCCACCAGGTTCCCCAGTAATGCTCATGACACCGGACATCGCCTGGGCAATCAGGTCATAGCCGGGATAATTTGCATAAGGTCCGGTCTGCCCGAAACCCGAAATACTTGCATAGATGATTCGCGGATTGACGCCACTGAGGGTGTCATAGTCAATGCCAAGGCGTTTCGCGACGCCAGGGCGAAAGTTTTCCACTACGACATCCGCAGAGGCGACCAGCGCGTAGAAGTCCTCCAGGTGGGACTCCTGCTTCAGATCCAGGCATACGCTGCGCTTGTTCCGGTTCAGGGACAGGAAAGCCCGGCTGTCCTCCCCTTTGACCGCGTATCCCCATGACTTCCGGGTTTGGTCTCCTGACCCTGGCTGCTCGATCTTGACGACATCTGCCCCAAGGTCACCGAGCATCATGGTGCAGTAGGGCCCGGACATCACCTGGGTCAGATCCAGGACCCGGATGCCGTTGAGGGCTGTGACGGGACTGCTAGGGGGACTGCTTGATTGCTCTGTCATGACGGTGCCATCCTTTGACTTGAAGACTCACTGGCCGAGCTTGGCGTTGGCTTCAGCGAAAAATTTGTCGGCAGCCTGGTCGACGTTCATACGCCCGAAAGCCACCTCTTCGTAGGCTCGCTTGAAAGAGTTCTCAAAGACGGACTGGTAGCCGGCGGGAAAGACGATCGTCGGCGGGTCTTCGGAAATGATCTTCTTGTAGGTTTCCAGTTCGTGCTTCTTGGTAGCCGACATGGACGGGTCCGCGAGCTGGGCGTCGAGGACCTTGGTGTTGGTAGCGGCGCCGTTGTCCGAGGCGAACGTCTTCCCCGCTTCCAGGTCGTTGGTGAAGTAGTTGATGAAGGCTGCCGCCGTGGGAACGTTCTGGCAATTAGCCGACACGGCGAAGCCTGACGGGAACAGAGCGTTCCCGGAGCCGCTGGGTCCCGTGGGATACGGCAGCGTGGTGATGGCCTGCCCGGGAGCGGCGCCGGCGAGAGTCTTGCTCGCCGGTGTAAACGCGTTGCCCGGAAGTGTGTCGGACATGACCTGCCCGTGCGCAAAGTAGCTCTGGTCCGGGGCAGTGGGCTCTTCGGAGCTTTGTTGCGGTGTGACGGTCACGCCTTCCTGGCGCAGCTCCTCCCACATCGTCCAGTACTCCGTCAGGTCGCTCTTGGCGAACCCGAGCTTGCCCTCATCATTGAAGAGTTTTTTGCCGTTGGCCTGGGTCCAGCCGATGAAGTAGTTGGGCCGTCCGCCGCCGTTGTTGGAGGCATTCACGCCGTCGGGCATCTTTTCCTGGGCCTTGGTCAGGTACGAGATGAACTCAGGCCAGTCATATCCCTCGGAGAGCGTTCCAACCCCCGACTGCTGAGCCAGAGAGGTGTTGACGCCGACCGCGTCATAGGCCGCACCGTAGGGCAGGAAATAAAGCTTGCCATCAGTTCCGCGGCCTGCGTCCACAACGGCCTCCGGGATGTCCGTGATATCAATCGCTCCTGATTCCACCATCGGGTCCAGAGGAAGCAGGACGTTTCGCTTGGTGTAGTCATTGATTTGACGCCCCTGGAGCTGGACGACGCAGGGCAGGTCCTTGCTCGCGGCCTGGACGTTCAGCTTGTCGAAGTACTTCGCAAAGTCGGCCGACTGCCGGTCCACGGTGACGCCCGGGTTTTCGGCCACGAACATGTCAATAACTTTGTTGGTGAGCTCGATGCGGGACGTTCCGCCCCACCACGCCGCGGCAATGTCACCCTTGACTTCTCCCTGGCCGTCAGCGCCGGGGGCTCCCGGAGCCGGGCCGGAGGTTGCGCCCGTTCCCCCGCTACAGGCGGAGAGGATGAGCGCTGCCGCTGCTGCGCCTGCAAGGAAAGTTGTGCGTTGTAGTTTCACAGTGTTGCCTTTCGATTTACTTGAGTCCGGTGGTCGCGACGCCTTCAAGGAGGAGCCGCTGGGAAACGATGAAGAAGCCCACGATGGGGGCAAGGGACAGCACAGACATGGCGAACAGGGGGCCGAAGGCGCTTTCCGAAGTTGCGTCCAGGAATGCGCTGAGTCCGAGCGGGACCGTCCAGAGTTCGGTGCGGTTGAGGTACAGCAGGGGTCCGAGGAAGTCATTCCAGGTATTGATGAAGGTAAACATCGCGGTGGTGCCGATAGCGGGCATGGCAAGCGGCATGATGATCCGGCTGAAGATCCGGAAGTGGCCGCAGCCGTCGATGCGGGCGGATTCGTCAAGTTCCCGAGGCAGTGTCCTGATGAACTGGACCATAAGGAAGATGAAGAAAGCGTCTACTCCGAACCAGTGGGGCACTACGAGCGGAAGATAGGTATTAATCCACTCAAGCTTGTTGAACAGGATGTACTGGGGAACCATGGTCACCTGCGAAGGCAGCAACATGGTTCCAAGGAGCAGTGCGAAGAGGAACTTTTTGAATGGAAACTCCAGCCGGGCGAAGGCGTAGGCGGTAATAGAGCATGCCACCAGGTTTCCTGCGATGGACAGGACCGTTACGAGGAAGGAGTTCATGAAGTAGCGGGAGAAGTTCAAGCTTCCGGCGCTCCACCCGCTGGCATAGTTTTCCAGGGTGAATCTGGAGGCGAAGATCCCCAGGCCGTTGAAAATCTCATTTTCCGGTTTGAAGGAAGCAGCCACCATCCAGATGACGGGGTAGAGCATGATGACCAGGAAGCAGATAATCAGTGCGTGCCGGATGACCGCAGCCAGGATGGGATTAGTAACCTTTTTGGTCGGATACATTCGCGGCGGTGCCGGCCGGGTAGGCGTGGTCGTTGTCATCGTTCATCTCCGTAATGCACCCAGAAGCGGGCGGTCCAGAAAAAGAAGGCGGAAAAGGCGGCGAGGACGGCGAGCAGCACCCAGGCCATTGCAGAGGCGTAGCCCATGTCCAGCTGGGCGAAGCCGCGCTGGTAGAGGTACAGCGTGTAGAAGAGGGTGGAGTCTGCCGGACCGCCGGTTCCTCCGCTGACCACGTACGCTCCGGTGAAGGACTGAAAAGCGTGGATGGTGCCCATGAGGGTGTTGAAGAAAATCAGTGGCGTCATGAGCGGAATGGTGACACTGATAAACCTGCGGACGGGTCCGGCGCCGTCCATCGTCGCAGCTTCGTGCAGCTCCCGGGGGATCTGGCGGAGGCCGGCCAGGAAGATGATCATGGTTGACCCGAAGACCCAAAGTGTCAGGGTGATGATCGTGGTGAGGGCGTCGTCAGGGTTTCCAACCCAACTGCCGTGTTCGATTCCGAAGATTGCCAGGGCCTGGTTTACCAGCCCTTCGGCACCGAAGACCAGCCGCCAAAGGGCTGCGATGGCCACGCTCGCTCCCATCAGTGAGGGGAGGTAGAACAGCGCCCGGTAGCCGGTCAGGAACTTCATGTTCCGGTTCAGCAGGAGGGCCAGCAGCATGGACACGATCAACAGCAGAGGCACCGAGATCGCAACATAGACGAGCGTGACAGCCACGGACTTCAGGTAGCGGGGGTCTGCGGTGAACATCTGTGTGTAATTTTGCAGTCCGACCCAGCGGGGATCGCTCAGCAGGTCGTATTGGGTGAAGGACAGATACAGGGAATAGAGCATCGGCCCGAGCGTCAGCAGAATCATGCCGAGGATCCAGGGGATCAGAAATACATAGGCGGCGATTGCCTCTCTGGTTTTGGCTTTCATGATGCGCGACGTGGGCCTGCGTGTTTGCCGAGTTGAACCGGGACCACCGTCGCTGATGGTCCCCAGTGACTCGGGACGAACCAATTCGGCGAGCTCTTTGGCTGCCGGGGCATCACTCATTTGGTGCCGCCTTTCGTCTCTTGTGTGGATGTGGACACGGTGGCGTGCTCTTCCACCAGCCGTGGCAGGATCTGTGCCAGAAGTGCGGCCAGCGGCACGCTGATCCCGGCGGACCGGGCCGCGGTGACGACTTCGCTGAGATCTTTGCTCCAGGGTCGGTCCGGGAGCGGCGTGCCAAGCCGGTTGTACTCAGCCGCGACGCCGTCGAAAAACCCCCAGTTCCGGCCAACCCAGGTGTCTCCGGTGCTGTTCGAAAGGGCCTTGAGGACGCCTGTTTCGTCAACCCCGTATGCAGCCGCAAGGGCCAACGCCTCATGGGCTCCGGCCAGGGCAGAAAACATCATGAGCTGGTTGGCCAGCTTGGTGGCCGCGCCGGCTCCGGGCAGCCCGAGATGAATGACCTCTGACGCAACGTCGCCGAGCAGTTCTTTCACCGTGGACAGTGCACCGGCTGTTGCACCCACCATGAGGGTCAGCTCACCGCGACGCGCCCGTGCAGCTCCCCCACTGACAGGTGCGTCGAGGAAACCGATGCCGGCTGCTTCGAACTGCTCCCCCAGCGACCGGGCCGTCGCAGGCAGGATAGTGCTGTGCACGACCAGGCTCTGGTGGGACTGCAGTTGATGTATCAGGCCGGAGGGGCCGAGCGCTAGTTGCATCACAGCGTCATCATCGGGAACAGCAAGGCAGATGATGTCATGTTCCCTGAGGTCGGATGGGTCCATTGCCGCTGTGGCTCCGGCGGCCGTGACACTTTCAAGGCGCTCAGCCGTTCGGTCGAGGACAGTGACGTCCCATCCGCGCTCCAGCAGGTTCAAGACCATGCTCTCGCCCAGGTTGCCGATGCCGACGAACGCGATCTTGCGGTCGGTAGAGCGCTCTCTCACGTGGCTAACCTCCTTGTTAGATGTGCGGGAAGATGCTTACAGCCGTGCAGCTGAGGGCTTTGAAGTGCAGGAAACATGTGATGTTGCTTACAATTTTTCCTGCTGATAATGTTTACCGCATCTTGTAGACAAAATGCAAGAGACAAAATCAAGCGGTGAACGGACTCAGTAAGGAATGCCATGGCGTCAACAACAGGAGCCCGCGGCAGCGGGCAGAATGCAGCAAGCCCGCTGCCCTCGCTGGTCCACCCTCCGAGTCTGGTGACTCTGGCGGCCGACGCCATCCGTAAGAAGATTCTTGCGGGCGAATACGGGCCAGGCGAACGGCTCCTGGAGGAGCGGCTTACCGAAGAGCTCACCATCAGCAGGCCTCCTCTGAGGGAAGCACTTCGAACCCTGGAAAACGAAGGGCTGATCGAAACGCGACCGCGCCGCGGGTCATTTGTCTCAACGTTGACGGATAAGGACGTCTACGAGATCCTGACGCTGCGTTCAACCCTGGAACGAATGGCCTTTGAGCTGGGAATTCCGGTCAAGGACCGCGCCTTGCTCGAACCTGCCCGAAAGGCATTGCTGGCCATGGAGCAATCTGCCCGGGAAAAAGACCGTGGCGCTCTCGTCCAGGCCGGGTACGCCTTCCACTACGCGCTGGTGGGGATTGCAGACCACCAGCGCCTCAATCAGACATACGCGTCCGTACAGCGCCAACTGTTGCTGTGCATGGCCAGGAATCTCATCGCCCGCGAGACGTATTACGAGGATCTTGAGAACCACGTCGCCCGGCACAAACATTTGCTGGACCTGGTTGAGGCAGGCGACCGGGAGGCGGCTTTGGCTGAACTTGCGGTGCACGGGGAACGGTCCTTCGAAAGTGTTGCTCGTCCGGCAACCAAGGAAACCACGGCTAACCATCGCGTGAACCGGGCTACGGCCCCCGTTTTGACACCAGACACTGCCCACGGGCAGTGAGTGCCCCTTAAACAGCCCGCTCATGCGAGCGCGCAATGATGAAAGGCCTTTATGAACATCCATCCACACAGCTCCAGCGTGCTGCCAGAGGACTACCGGAAGGCAATGCTGGTGGGCAGGGTCTTCGATCCCAGGGAGCGCGGGCCGGCGGTAGCCATCGTCCGCGGAGATGAGCTGATCGATGTCTCGCACTTGGAGCCAACCGTGTCCATGCTGCTGGAGCGGGAGGACCTTGCCGATCTGCTGGCGAACGCAGAGTCGGACAGGACCTGGCTCCTTAGCGAGGTTCTCGACGCCACCCTTAGCCAGGACTACGGCCGTGTGCACCTCCTGGCACCGGTGGACCTGCAGGTCATTAAGGCCGCCGGCGTCACGTTCGTTCAAAGCATGCTGGAGCGTGTCATCGAAGAGCGGGCAGCCGGGGACCCGGCCCGGGCGGAAACAGTCCGGGCCCAGTTGGACGAGGCCATCGGGACCGCCATTGGAAACGTCCGGCCGGGCACCGCAGAAGCGGCGGCGGTCAAGGAGATCCTGATCCGGGAAGGGCTTTGGTCTCAATACCTTGAAGTGGGAATCGGGCCAGACCCTGAGATATTCACCAAAGCGCCAGTGCTTTCGGCCGTGGGAACGGGGGCCGCCATAGGCGTACTGGCCCGGTCCACGTGGAACAACCCTGAACCCGAACTCGCACTGGCGGTGACTTCTAAGGGGAAAGCTGTCGGCGCCATGCTTGCCAATGACGTCAACCTTCGGGACTTCGAAGGCCGTAGCGCTCTGCTGCTCACCGAAGCCAAGGATAATAACGCCTCCTGCGCCCTCGGCCCCTTTGTCCGGATCTTTGACGACTCGTTCAGCCTGGATACAGCCAGGAACCTGGACATTGAGCTCCGCGTGACAGGAGCGGGCGACGGGTTCGTGATGAACGGCACCAGTTCGATGTCAGCTATCAGCCGGGACCTGACCGACTTGATCAACCATGCCTGGGGATCCCACCACCAGTATCCTGACGGGTTCGTGCTGCTCACCGGGACACTGTTTGCCCCGACCCAGGACCGCGGCGAAGCAGGGGCCGGTTTCACCCACCACGAAGGCGACACGGTAGCCATCTCAAGCCCCCGGCTGGGTTCACTCATCAATACGGTGACCAGTTCCGAAGATGCGCCTGATTGGATTTTCGGGATCTCCGCGCTGATGCGAAATCTCGCCGGCAGGGGCCTGCTGACAACCAGCGAGAAGGCCAGGGTATGACCCCCAAAGTCGTCGTCTCGGACCAGGCATTCGGCAACGTAACGCGTGAAGAAGCAGCAGCTCGCCGCTTCGGCGCGGCCTTCGACGCCTACCAGTGCGTAAGCGAAGCAGAGACTATGAAGGCCCTGGCAGGAGCCGACGTCGCCTTCGTAAATTTCGCCCCCGTCACCCGCCCTGTACTGGAAGCGATGGCTCCCGGCGCACTGGTGATCCGCTACGGTATCGGCTACGACAACGTCGATGTCGCATCGGCCCGCGAACTCGGGATCTCAGTCAGCAATGTGCCGGATTACGGAGCAGACACGGTGGCAGACCATGCGGTCACGTGCATGCTCGCTCTGCTCCGCAAAGTCAAACAGCTCGACTCCCGGATACGCAGCGACGGATGGCTCCGCCCCAACGATCTCGGATCCATGCCCGGGTTCTCGCAAACCACCGTGGGGCTTATCGGCACCGGCAGGATCGGTCGGGCAGCGGCGGCGAGGCTCAAACCCTTCGGCTTCACCATCATCGCCTACGACCCCTTCCTAAGCGCCCCTGCATTGAAAGGCACTGGCATCGACCTGGTCCCGTTAGAGAAGCTGCTGCAGGAATCGGACGTCGTATCGCTGCATGCGCCTCTCACTGCGGAAAACCACCGGCTGATCAACAAAAACACGCTTGGCATGATGCGGCCGAACGCGATAGTCGTCAACACCTCCCGCGGTGGACTCGTCGACGAAGAGGCTTTAGCTGATGCCCTGCTGGACGGACGTCTGGGAGGGGCCGCACTTGACGTTTTCGACCCGGAACCCCTCGCCCCCGGATCCAGGCTGCGCAAGCTGGAAAATGTAATCCTCACTCCACACGCGGCTTTCTTCTCCGATGAATCACTGGCCAACCTGCAGCGTCTCGCTGCAGAAGAAGCAGTGCGCCACCTGGCTGGAGACAAACTCCGCTGCCCAGTTAGCTGAGCGCCGTCCGACTGACGAGATCATCCGAAAGGCTTGAAATGGACGCAACTCAATACCGTCATCTCATCGCCGGCCGCTGGGAAGGCAATGCCGGCACTCCAAATATCAGCCCCTCAGACACCTCGGACATCGTAGGATTTACCCCCTCGGCCGCGGCGGAGGAAATCAAAGCAGCGATATCCGCGGCCGACGCTGCCCGCGAACAGTGGGCCCACTCCACGCCCCAGCAGAGATTTGACGTGCTGGACAGGGCCGGTACAGAGATCCTTGCCCGTGTCCCGGAGCTCGGGAGGCTTCTGGCCCGCGAGGAGGGCAAACCAATCAAAGAGGCCATGGGCGAGGTGACGCGGGCCGGTCAGCTGTTCAAGTTTTTCTCCGGCGAGTGCCTGCGCCTCGGCGGCGAAACTGTTCCCTCTGTGCGCCCGGGAATGACGGTCGAAATTATCCGGGAGCCTGTCGGCGTCGTCGGTGTGATTACGCCCTGGAACTTCCCCATCGCCATACCGGCGTGGAAAATCGCCCCTGCCTTGGCTTGGGGCAACACGGTGGTGTTCAAACCGGCGGGCAACACCCCCGGGTGTGCCTGGGAACTGGCCAATATCCTCACCCGGGCAGGACTGCCCGCCGGCGTTCTGAACCTCGTTTACGGCAGCGGCTCAGAGGTAGGAGCTGCGTTAACTAAGTCAGGGCTGGTCAATGCCATCAGCTTCACGGGGTCAGTAGGAGTGGGCAAAAGCGTCGCCATGGCCGCGACGGAACACGGCATCAGGGTCCAAACGGAAATGGGCGGGAAGAACCCCATGATTGTCCTGGATGATGCTGATTTGGAGCTGGCGGTGGAGGTTTGTACCAACGGCGCCTTCTTCTCAACCGGACAACGCTGCACCGCCTCGTCCCGCCTCATCGTCACAGGTGGCATCCACGATAAGTTCGTTGCTGCATTGGAAAAGCGGATGCGGACACTGACGGTCGGCAACGCACTGGACCCTGAAACCATCATCGGGCCGGTCGTGGACCAGGCACAGCTGGACCAGGACCGGCACTACATCGAACTCGCCGCATCAGAGGGTGGCGTCGTCATCGGCGGTGACCTCCTTCAGCGCCCCACAACCGGCTTCTACCTGGCTCCTGCCCTCGTCAAAGACACAACCCCGGACATGACCATCAACCGTGAGGAAGTTTTCGGCCCTGTTGCATCCGTCATCCGCGTAGCCGACTACGACGAAGCACTCAGCGTCGCGAACGGTACACCTTTCGGGCTTTCCAGCGGCATCTGTTCCACCTCGCTGAAACTTACGTCCCACTTCAAACGCCATTCCCAAGCGGGAATGGTCATGGTCAACGCGCCGACTGCAGGAGTGGATTATCACGTCCCTTTCGGCGGCACAAAGGCCTCCAGTTACGGGGCCCGCGAGCAGGGCAGCTACGCCAAAGAGTTCTACAGCACCACGAAGACCATCTACACCAACCCCTAAGCCCCTACCCTTCGGGCGAACCTGCGCGGCCGTAACAGAATTATTCTCCGGCCAGGTCCGCCAGAATCTCTTTGTTGGATTGGACGGCTTGGCGGTATTCGTCCGTGAGGATCCTTAGCGTGTCTGCCTCAGCCTCTTTGTCCTCCGACGTCATGGCATCCTGTGCATAGGTGACGCGGAGGTTCCTGGCGAAGGCGTCAGCCGCGGTCTGTGCCAGGCAGTTGTGCGAGGAGACGCCGGCCAGCACCACCCGCTCAACGTTCCAGTTGCGGAGTCGGGCCAGGAGGTCAGTGTCCACGAAGGCGCTGTCGCGGGTCTTGACCAGCTGCGGGTGGCCGTCTACCTGCAGGCCCGGCACAAACTCCGCCTGCTTGCTGCCGCGGAAGATAAACCCCTGGTCGTCGTCCAGCATGTTCAGGGTCCAGGTGGACTTGTCCCGCTCATGCTCCGTGCGGACCAGCAATACCTTGTGGCCCGCGGATCGAAACCCGGCAATCAGCTCGTTGCACCCGCTGACCACTTGCTCCTGGTTCGCGCCCAGTCCCGGGTCCTCGAAAAAGGCGTTCTGCATGTCGATCACCAGCAGTGCTTTCACTCGTTCCTCCTTCATAATCCTGGAAAAATACGGCCAAAAAGAGGGCAGCCTGAACGCAACAGGCCTTCCTCAAGGCTCAGGGATCATCCGGTCAGTCACCTGCTCCTGGTCCGTCCGCTTTGGTGTCAGCGGGCACCGGAGGTCTGGGCTCGGTTCGGAATCCGTTGAACTTGTGTGTCCCGTCGCAATACGGCTTGATAGCTGACCCGCCGCAGCGGCACAGTGCAACCGTCCGGCGCTGCCTCGGCAGGAGTTCACCCGTGGTGGAGACGATGTCGAAGTCGCCGCGGACCAGCAGGGGCCCGTCCGGGCAGACGACGATTACTTCCCCCGCGTCCCGTTGGGTATCGGGCTTTTCCGGGCTGGATGGTGGGACGGTCATGATGCTGTTTGCCTCTTTCGTAACTGGGCTTGGGTATGTGCTGCGACTTTAAGCCGGGATCCGGCATAGGGGACCCCGCCGGTCAGGCGCATGGCGAGGGCGGCCCAGATGGTGAAGGCCCGTTCACAGAACCATAGTGGTGCCCATAGTGCAGAACCGGCATCGAACACCTGCGTTCCGTCGTTCCGCCGTCGCCCGCTCTCCGCTGCCAGGCACAATGCGGCGAAGAGTCCGGCCAGAGGCCAGGGCCTGCCTGCAACGGCCTGGCGCCACGCCAGCACGAGGACGGGCAGGTAAAGCAGCTCCGCGACCAACCGCACGGGCTGGGCGAAGTCGTCATAAGCCTGCCGCACCCGCTGACGCAGGAAGTGTGCACTCTTGGGAGGAATCCTTCGCACGAACAGGTCCCCTGCGATTAGCTCACGTCCTCCGGCAGCCCGAATGGTCCGCAGCATCTCCAGGTTCTCGAATAGGACACCTGCGTCATAGCCGTCCGTTGCCAACAGGGCCGAGCGGCGCACGCCAAAGGTACCCGGGTAGTCATTGCCGAAGGCCCGGTTAAGGAGCGTGCGGGACGTGTCCCACCGGGCGTGCCACGGCAGTGGCCGGAAGTAGTTCTGGGGCCGGACCACCTCGGCGTGCGCAAGGAGTTCCAGCAGACGAGCCATTGTCCTGCGGTCGTACCGCACATCGTCGTCGGCCAGCACCAGCAGTTCGGTATTCGCGTGCCGCAGGCCGGTCAGAACGCCGAGAACCTTCCCGTTAGCGGGACTTGCACCTGCGTCCCGGGAGCCATGGGACGGGACCTCAGGAGGCAGGTGGCGCACTCCAGGCGGAAAGCGCCTGGCGTGCTCAGCGAACAGCCTGGAGGGCGAACCATCAATGACGAGGACTGACATATAGCCGTTGAGCTCCATCAGGTAGTCCACCAACTCGTCCAGGCCGTCGTCGGACTCCCAGCGCAGCGGGAGGATGTAGGTAGCCGGCGGGAGGGCAGCGCTCATGCCTGCAGCATCAGGGGCAGCCGCAGTGACGACGCGCCGTTCTCCCAAGCGGTGATGATCTCCTCAGTGAGCCATTGATCAACCACCAGAGCAGCAGCGGCCCCGAAATAAATGTCCGGCAGCAGCGCCGGTTCCGCCTCGAACAGCCCGCCTGCAAGGTCCCTGCCGGCAATCTGCTCGTGCACAGCGTCGGCTTCCACGTGCTCATCGAAGTACCCGGTAGCTGACTCGTCGAAGCCGTGCCGGCGGAATCCCCGGCTGTAGAGCCTGTTGGGCTGCGATGACGTCATTTCGTAGGCGGCAAGGTGCCCGACGATGGCCCCACGCAGGCGCCTGTTGAGACCAAACATCGACATCATGTTCACAGATGTCAGGGAGATTGCCGGAACGGCGTCCACATATGCCCCGTAGCTGTCGTCCAGCTCGAGGGTTCGCATGGTCCGGGCGAACAGGGCCGAGTGCATCCGCTCCGGGCGGCCGCCACCGTATTCGTCGGCCTGGATCTCCACAAGCGCCGCCTTGGGGCGGCCGGCGAGCCGTGGAATGGCGAAGGTGTGGGGGTCAGCTTCCTTGAGTTGATAAATGGATTTGTGGATCAGGAATTCCCGCAACTGTGCCAGGTCCGCCTTTCCAGCCAGGAAGCGGGACATGCTGGGTCCGCCGTCCTTACCGGTGAGTTCAAAAAGGACGGCAGCGACCGCATCGCTGTCCGTTGCGTCCAAGGGCGGAAGATCCACAGCGGCCCTAAGCGCTGCCTCAAAAACTTCTTCGATGCTTTGCCGGCAGGCAATCAGCCCCGGATTCCATTCCCACCGCTCATCTACCCCGTCAAGCCCGCCATAGTGGAGCTCATAGAGGCAGAACAACGCGAGCTGCAGATCTTCATCCGTCGCTATGTTCTCGTGCTGTTCCAGTGCGGCGGTGACCGCTGGCATCAGGGCAGCCTCGGCGTCGCCGTTTCCCGGCTCTCTTTGCAGTATGTCCAGCAGTGCTGTGCTGACTGGTCCTCGGGGGGATGGCAACTTCAACTGGAGGCTCCTAATCCAGAGCAGCTGATTGTCAACAGCTGCTCTTCAACACAACAAATCACCAAAGCCGCATCATCGCGGCAATGCTCAGTATACTGACGAATCTCAAGCAGGGGGTAGGCCTGCAGCTGTGCTGCCACAGACGCGTACCGCCAGCGGCAAGGCGCTGTGTTTCAGCTGGCCTCAAACCAGGCTGGGATGGCTTGAAAGAATGTAGTCAACAGCGGCCGGGCCTGTCATAGTGAGTCCGCGCCATACGCGATCACCGCCCCTGCTGTAGCCCATCGCCCTTAAGGCAATCCAGAAGTCCTTCTCCTCGCCCGGCTCTTCCTGGTTAAGCGCGCACCAGCACAGGAACACGCCCCATATGTCGTCGCCGCGAAGGCCCGCTTGCTGCTCATGATTCCGTACGATGCATTCGGACAAGAACCGGGGGAATTTTACATCGCTCATATCTGTGATCCTTCGGCGAGAGACTTCGAACTGCGGGCGCGCCAGCGAAGCGGCGGCAACCCGTCACTGGCATCAGTAGTTCGGTGCGGTCCGTGCCATGGATGGGTAGCATTTTAGCGATGTTTCCGGCAAGCGAGCCAACGCCGGTGGGGACACAGCGGAAGCAGTACACCGGCCCTGCCCGCGCTGCTTTCCTGTGCCTCTTGGGAATCCGTTACTTGACGGCCAGCCGGATCATTGACCAGGACACGGCCGGCAGCTGGGCGGTGAGGTGGCCGGCGTCGATCTTCACGCTGACGTTGCCAGCCGGCAGGACCGACGTCGAATCATCAGCGGTTGCCTGCCAGTACGGGTCCTTGTTGGAGTACGTCAGCGCCTCGATGACGGTGGCGTCGCCCAATCCGGCGATTGCGGCGTCGAGCACCAAGGCGTCCGCGGCTGATCGGTTCACGGCAAACACCACCGCTTCACCGGCGTCGGCATCGTAGGTGGCAACGGCGGACAGTGCCGGGAAGTCGGCGGTGGTTCCGCCGCTGAGCAGCGGGGACTCGACGGCCAGCTGAAGGACCGTTCCCGCGGCGTGCCGGGAGGTCAGGGCGAACGGGTGGAAAGTCGTTTGCTTCCATGCACGGCCGGCGGGCTCGGTCATGATCGGCGCGATCACGTTCACCAACTGCGCGAGGCTCGCCGAGTGCACGCGGTCGGTGTTGCGCAGCAGGGTGATCAGGAGGTCACCCACGACGACGGCGTCCGCCACGGTGTAACGGTCCTCCAGCAGGACCGGAGCTACCGGCCAGTCCTTGCCCGTGGGAGGTTTCGATTCCGCGCGGCTCATGTGCCAGACGTTCCACTCATCGAAGGAGATGTTGACCTGCTTGCTGGACTTCTTCACCGACTTCACGTGATCGATGTGGCTCACGATGTCTGCGATGAAGTTATCCATCCGCTGGCCTGCGGAAAGGTGCTCCTGGAGGTCGCCGAAGTCCTCGAAGTACTGGTGGGCCGAGATCAGGTCAACCAGCTCATAGGTCTCGGTCAGGACCACCCGCTCCCACTCGCCAAAGGTCGCCATGGTGGGTGCGGAGGAACCACAGGCCACCAGTTCGAGGTCCGGATCGATCATGCGCATGCCACGGGCTGTGTCGGCGGCCAGCCGCCCGTATTCGAGGGCGTTCTTGTGGCCGATCTGCCACCAGCCGTCCATCTCATTGCCCAGGCACCACATTTTGATGCCGTAGCCGTTTTCCGCGCCGTTGGCCTTGCGTTGATTGGAAAACGCCGTGCCGCCGTCGATATTGCAGTATTCCAGCAGGTCCAGCGCCTCCTGTGTTCCACGGGTGCCCAGGTTGACGGCCATCATGGGTTCCACGCCTGCCTTGACGGACCACTTGGCGAACTCGTCCACGCCCACCAGGTTGGGATCGGTGGAATGCCATGCCAGGTCCAGGCGGGCCGGACGCTGGTCCACTGGACCGACGCCGTCCTCCCAGCGGTAGCCGGAAACGAAGTTGCCGCCCGGATAGCGCACGGTGGACACCCCCAGCTCGCGGGTCAGCTCAAGGACATCCGTCCGGAAGCCGTCTTCGTCTGCTGTGGGGTGCTCCGGCTCGAAGATCCCGGTATAGACGCACCGGCCCAGGTGCTCGACGAACGCCCCAAACGTTCTCGCCCGGACCGGACCTACCGTAAAGGCAGGATCGATGGTGACTTTTGCTGTTGCCGGTGCGTCCACAAACACGTCCTCGCTAGATTTACAACGTTATAGAAACATTGTTGGTGCTAGCTTCTCCTGCGTCAAGGCGTTTTGGGGCTAGATCTTTCCTGCCAGCCGGTAGTACGCGGCGTTCCACGCCAGTTCTTTCTTGAAGCCCTTGAGGGTGGTGCCCTCATCGATCGTCAGCAACTCGGTCTCCGCAATTTCCGCGAAGTCCTCGAAGACTTCGATCCCCACGGCAGTGCTCAGCACGGTGTGGTGCGCAGCGCCGGCCGTGAGCCAGGCCGCAGCAGAGGTGGCAAAGTCCGGCTTGGGCTGCCACAGTGCGCGGGCCACAGGAAGGTTGGGCAGCGGCTGGTCAAGGTCAACCACGTCAACCACGTTGGCCACCAGGCGGAAGCGGTCGCGCATGTCCGACAGCGCCACAACAACGCCCGGCGAAGCGTCCGTATCAAACACCATGCGGACGGGGTCTTCCTTGCCGCCAATACCCAGCGGGTGGATCTCCACGCGAGGTTTGCCTGCGGTCAGCGAGGGGCAGACCTCCAGCATGTGGGCGCCCAGGATTTTTTCCTCACCGGGTACCAGGTGGTAGGTGTAGTCCTCCATGAGTGACGCGCCGCCTGGCAGCCCGGAGCCCATGACCTTCGCTGCGCGGACCAGGATGGCGGTCTTCCAGTCGCCCTCGGCGCCGAAGCCGTAGCCGTCCGCCATCAGGCGCTGGACTGCCATGCCAGGCAACTGGCGCAGTGTTCCCAGGTCCTCGAAGGAGGTGGTGAAGGCAGCCGATCCATTGGCTTCCAGCATGGCCCGCAGGCCCAGTTCGATCTTCGCGCTGTAACGCAGCGACTCGTGCCGGTCACCTCCGTTTTGCAGCTCCGGCGCCACCTCGTAGAGACGCTCATACTCGGCAACCAAAGCGTCGACGTCGGACTCTGCGGCGCCGTGTACAGCGTCGGCGAGCTCGTTGACGGACCAGGTGTTCACGGAAACGCCGAACCGGAGTTCTGCTTCCGTCTTGTCACCTTCAGTCACGGCCACGTTGCGCATGTTGTCGCCAAACCGGGTCAGTTTCAGGGTGCGCACGGCCGCCCAGCCGGCAGACGCGCGCTGCCATGCTCCTACCTGGCGCTGAACTTCCGGATTGGACACGTGCCCGACGACGGTCTTCCGCGGCACACCGAGGCGGGTCTGGATGTAACCAAATTCGCGGTCGCCGTGGGCGGCCTGGTTGAGGTTCATGAAATCAAAGTCGATGTCAGCCCAGGGCAGCTCCACGTTGGCCTGCGTGTGCAGGTGGAGCAACGGCTTGCGGAGGAGGTCCAGGCCCTGGATCCACATTTTCGCGGGGCTGAACGTATGCATCCAGGCCGTGACGCCGATGACGGCGTCGTTGGAGTTTGCCTCGAGGGCAGTGCGCCGGATCGCGTCCGAATCCGTCAGGACCGGCTTCCAGACAATCTTTACCGGCACCTCGGCGGAGGCATTCAGAGCGTCGGAGATCTCCTGCGACTGGGAGGCCACCTGCTTCAGGACATCCTCGCCGTAGAGGTGCTGGCTGCCGGTCAGAAACCAGACTTCGTAGTGGTCAAGGCTGGTGGTTGCTGCATTCATCAAAGACTCCTGGAAATTTTCGGGCACGACGGCGTCAGTTGCCGTAGACGTTCTGGTAACGGTCATAAAGCGAGCTGATCTGCGCCGGTTCAATGGGCAGCGGTTCTCCCAGCTGCCGGGATATATGGACGGTGCGGGCGACTTCCTCGCACATCACGGCCGCCTTGACCGCTGATTTGGCATCCTTGCCAATGGTGAAAGGGCCATGGCTTTTCATCAGAACCGCCGGCGAGTTCGAGTTCTTCAGCGTTTCCACGATGCCCTGTCCGATCGAGTCATCGCCGATCAGCGCGAAGGGACCCACCGGGATCGGTCCGCCAAATTCGTCAGCCATCATGGTCAGAACGCACGGGATTTCTTCACCCCGGGCAGCCCAGGCCGTGGCGTAGGTGGAGTGGGTGTGGACCACGCCGCCGACGTCGGGCATGTTCCGGTAGACGTACGCATGTGCCGCCGTATCCGACGACGGCGAAAGGGGCGGATTGCCCCAGTTGCCTTCGGCGTTACCATCCACGGGCACCCCGAACAGGTCCGTAACCACCATGTTCGCGGGGGTCAGGTTGTCATAGGAGACACCGGAGGGCTTGATCACCATGAGCTCATGGCCGGGAACCCGGGCCGAGACATTACCGGCAGTCCAAACCACCAGTTCGTAGCGGGTCAGCTCGGCATGCAGGGCGCATACATCTTCGCGGACCCGTGCGATGTCATCCAGGAGCGCGCTCATGCCGAAACTCCTGCCGGGGTTGCAGCGTTCGCGGAGGCGTCTGCAGCCGAATCCGCTGGCCGCGCGGGACTGCCCGCATTGCGCTGGATCGCCTTGAGCCTGTGCATCACGTTATTGGTGCCCCGTCCGAAGTAGTCGTGCAGCGTGCGGTATTCCTCGAACAGGACGTTGTAGGCGGCTACGTTTTCCGGAATCGGCACGTAGACATCGCCCGGTTCCGCACCCATGGCGGCGGCTGCGGCACGGATGTCCGGGTACTCCCCGGCAGCTACCGCGGCGTGGATAGCGGAACCAAGCGCCGGGCCCTGCCCCGAACCGATGGTGGAGAGCTGGAGGCCGGTGATGTCAGCGTAGATCTGCATCAGGAGCCTGTTCTTCAGCAGGCCGCCGGCCACGATGAACTCCTTGACCGGAACCCCGGAATCGCGGAACGCGTCAACGATGGTGCGGGTACCGAAGGCTGTGGCTTCCAGCAGTGCGCGGTAGGTGTCCTCGGGCTTGGTGGCCAGGGTCTGACCCACCACCACACCGGAAAGCTCGTGGTCCACCAGCACTGACCTGTTGCCTGAATGCCAGTCCAGCGCAATCAGGCCATGCTCGCCGATTGCCTGGCGGGCGGCCAGTTCGGTGAGGTATTCGTGGATGCCCAGGCCTGCTGCTTCGGCAGCCTGGTGGTAGGCGGGAGGCACGCCGTTTTTGGTGAACCACCCGAAGATGTCACCCACACCGCTCTGGCCGGCTTCATAGCCCCAGAGCCCATCGACGATGCCGCCGTCCACTACGCCGCACATCCCAGGAACTTCCCGCAACTCTGAGCCGCTCATGACGTGGCAGGTGGACGTGCCCATGATGGCTACCAGCTGGCCGGGTGCAACGGCCTTGGCTGCCGGTGCCGAGACGTGCGCGTCAACGTTGCCTACGGCGACTGCGATGCCTTCCGGAAGGCCTGTCCAGGCGGCGGCTTCGGCAGTGAGCCGTCCTGCTGCTTCGCCGAGGCGGCCGATCCGGTGTTCCACTTTGTCGCTGACAAAGCCCGCGAAGTCAGGGTTCAAGGCCGAAAGGAAGTCTTCGGACGGGTAAGTGCCGTCCTGGTAGATGCCCTTGTAACCGGCGGTGCAGGCGTTGCGCACGTACTGGCCGCAGAGCTGCCAAACGATCCAGTCAGCCGCTTCCACCCAGTGGTCCATGGCAGCATAAATTTCCGGATCCTCTTCCAGGAGCTGCAAGCCCTTGGCAAACTCCCATTCTGAGGAAATCAGGCCGCCGTAGCGCGGCAGCCAGCTTTCACCCCGCTCTGCAGCCAACTGGTTGATCCTGTCCGCCTGCGCCTGGGCCGCGTGGTGGCGCCACAGCTTCACGTAGGCGTGCGGGCGGTTGGCGTAGCCCGGGACCTCATTCAGAGGGGTTCCGTCCGCCAGCGTAGGCACCATGGTGCAGGCGGTGAAGTCGGTAGCGATACCAACCACCTTGGCAGGGTCGATTCCTGCGTCGGCAATGGCGGCCGGCACCGCATTGCGGAGCACCTCGCGGTAATCGTTGGGCACCTGCAGGGCCCACTCACGCGGAAGAGTGGCGCCCGCGTTGTCCACGGGCAGTTTGTCAGTGACCACGGCATGCGGATAATCAAAAACCCCGCTGCCCAGTTCCTTGCCATCCCGGACCCTGACTACCAGGGCCCGGCCGGACAGCGTGCCATAGTCCACGCCGATGACATACTTGTCCGCTTCTGCACTGCTTTCGCCTACGACGCCTGCGCTGCCGTCCATAATTCCTCCAAGTCACTGCGGCCGGAGTGATGGCCTGACTCAATTGTGAGCGCTAACAAGCAGGGCTGTCAAGACCGCGGAGCCATCCCTCCACTTCCCGCAGCCGCAGAATCAGGCTGCAGGCGGTGCCGTGCTTTCCCTGGCCACGAACTCAGGTGTGACCACTGTTGAACTGGCGGCGGCGCCGTCCTCGATTTTGCGAAGCATGATGTCCATGCAGCGTCGCCCCAACTCCTCAAAATCCTGCCGCACCGTGGTGAGGGGCGGGCTGAAGTAGCCCGATTCAGGCTGGTCGTCGAACCCCACTACGGAGACGTCGTCGGGCACGGCGACGCCTGCCTCACTGAAAGCGCGGAGGACGCCCAGCGCCATCTGGTCATTGCCTACGAACACGGCTGTGGCAGTGCGCTCGGCTGCCAGGCGGCGGCCCAGCTCATAGCCGCTGCCTGCGCTCCAATCACCTTCCAGCAACAAGTCATCCTCCAGTCCGCCCTGCTGCAGCGCGGCCCGCCAGCCCTCCGCGCGGGCAGCACCGTCGATCCAGTCCGTGGGTCCGGAGACGTGGGCAATACGCCGGTGGCCCTGGGAGATGAGATGCCCGACGGCGGCCTCCGCCCCACGCCGCTGGTCCACCATGGCGCCACTGACCTTGGCATTTCCCGTGGAGCCGACGGCCACCACCGGCACTCCGGTGTTGAATTCCTCCAGGACGTTCAGCGTCTTGGTGTGCGGCACCAGCACCACAATCCCGTCCACGGACTGGTCCATAAAATGCCGCAGGGAGTCGGCAATGGCTTCGCTGCTGACTGAGCGCAGCGCAGCGATACTCACGAAATAACCGGCGTCACGGGCGGCCTGTTCAACACCGAGAAGCGTATGGGCAGGACCGAACTGGGAGAGTTCGCTGGCCAGGACGCCGATGGTCTGGGAACGCCGGGTAACAAGGCTCCGCGCCGCACTGTTCCGGCGGTAGCCCAGCTCCGCGATGGCAGCTTCCACCCTTTTCCGCGTGGCAGCACTGACGTTGGGGTGGTTGTTGACTACCCGGGACACAGTCTGGTGCGATACGCCGGCGCGTTGCGCGACGTCCTCCAGACGGGGCAGCCGGCCGCTGCTGGTCTTGGTCATGTATCCATTCTCAGTGAAGACGCGCCGAAACGCTGCGAAGTGGCAGCTCACGGCCGTGTTCACGGCTGGTGGCTGCCGTTACACAAAGCAGGCCAGAGACGGCGTGTCTCTGGCCTGCGAAAAGGGTGGGCCCTGTGGGGCTCGAACCCACGACCCACGGATTAAAAGTCCGATGCTCTACCAACTGAGCTAAAGGCCCCAGCCGAGCGCAGAAAACCACACTCAGCCCAGTCCATTTCTGGACGTTAACACTGTACCCCACGCCCGCCGCAGCCGCGGACCAGCCGGCCGATGGGGTGACCGGGCGCTCGATTCACAAGAAGCGCAGGAGTAGCGTGGGGAACATGAACGAGCAACCAGCCTCAAGTTCCAGGGCAAACATGCCCCGCCAACACAAGCCCAAGCTGTTCGCGCCGATCGACTTCGAGCCCTTCGCCGGCGGCGCTGATCCCGCCCGGGTCTCCGAGGCCGCCCACCTGGCCGCACAGGCGCTGGTGCGCCATGGCAGGGACAGCGATGACCCCCAGATCACCGAGCGGCTGGTGAAGCTGACGGACGAGCAGGGCCTGGAGGCCATCGCCGAAATGTGGGCGGAAAGCCCCGCCCGTTCGCTTCCGGGCGCCCTGTGGCGTTTGTACGCAATCAGGGCCGCAACCGTCCAGGACCCTGAGCGGATTTCCGTGTATTTCCGCGCTGGACGGGACACTGCACAGGTCTCGAACGTTGTGGCGGGAGCAGCGGAACCGCCCGGAGCCGAGGAAATGCGGACCATGGCGGACGCCATCCTTTCCGGAGCGTTCGACGGCGAGTTCGACGTCGCGCTGGAGCGTTCGGCGGCCTTCTGCCGCGTCGTGGCCCTGGGCCAGGCCACCATCGCTGACGGCGCCGAGCACAGCAACGAGAGTCACGCGAGCAAGCTCACCCGCAACTCCAACCAACTCGTGAAAACAGCCGAAGACCTGGAACACGCCGCCAACGCCTGGCGGCTGGGCGAGCTGGATTAAGCGCCAATTAGAGGCCAAGACTACGCCGCTGTCAATGTTGACTTGGCCCGCGCAAAGTAGAAAACTGAGATCGGTGCCGAACCGCGAAACCCCCGGGCTTCAACAATTAGCCGCCTAGAGCGGCCTACCGCCGAGAGGCGTATCCGGTTCGGCACCATTTTCCTGCCCGGCACATCCTCGCCGGAGAGCATTGCGGTCCAACTGACGCATCGCGCCACCCCTCGAAGCCCCTGCAGCCGCCGAGATTTTCCTGCCGGTTCACCGATGGCGGTAAAGTAAGCAGCAGTTTGCGGGCCGACGTCAAGTCACATCGCGCACTGTTCCAGCCCCCAGTAACCCTTCCGGAGACCGGTAACCACGTGAAGCTGCGCCTTTTTCCCCAGGAGCCCGCCGGGCTGATTCTACTGTCGCAGATGGCGCGGCAAATTGTGCTGGCCAGCGGTACCCTCTCCGAAATTCTCGGCATGCCAGCCAGTGAGCATGCGCACCTGGTGGACACCATGCACGAACACGAGGCCAAATCCAACGAGCTCCACTTCGCGCTGCTCACGCACATGCGCACCAGCTTCGTCAATCCGCTCCCCCGCGAGGACATGTACTCCTTGTCCCGATTCCTGCATGAAGCTCTGGAGCGGCTTGATGCCGCCGCCGAACTGGTTGCCCTCTACAAGTTGGAGCGGTTACCCAAGCGCGCTGCGGACCAGCTGGAAATCATCAGCCGCCAGGCCGAACTCACCGTTGACGCCATGCGCCGGCTTGACGATCTGGACGAACTGGAGGACTACTGGATCGAGATTCTCAGGCTGGCCAAGCGCGCCGAACGAACCCACAGGGTGTGGGTAGCGGACCTCCTGGCGGACATGAAGGGTGCCCAGTACGCGCGGCACCGGGACATCGCTAACCAGCTGGTGGACGTCTCCCGGGACCTGCGTCGCGTTGCCACCCAGGTGGGCAGCATCATCGTCAAGGAATCCTGACGTGGCACCAGCTCTCTTTGGCGTGGTGGTTCTTTTCACCGCCGCGTTCAGTTTCCTGAACGGCTTCCGGGATGTCTCTACCGCCGTCGCCCTGGCTGTCCGGACCCGGGCCATGACACCCAGCATCGCCGTCCTGCTGGCCGCTTTCTTCAATCTGCTGGGTGCTCTGCTGAGTGCCACCCTGGCTGTCTCGGTGGCGCAGCACTGGGTGACGCTACCGGAGGGTGTCAGCGGCCTGAGCATCGTGATTTCGGGTTTGGCCAGCGCCGTCGCCTGGGGAGTGCTCACCTGGTGGAAAGGTATTCCTTCATCTTCAACCCACGCACTGGTTGGCGGCCTTGCCGGTGCCGGCCTGGCCAGTGTGGTCGTGGGCGGCAATACCGTCGGGGGCGTTGATGAGTCCTTGCTGTTCCAAGTGGTTCTGCCACTGCTGATCTCGCCGGTCATCGCTTTTGCAGGCGCCTATGCGTCCGTGCTTCCCCTCGTCTGGGCCACCCGGTTCGCCCAGCCCAACATCATCAACCGCAGGTTCCGCCGCGCCCAGTGCGTTGCCGCAGGAGCGGTCGCCTTTGGCCACGGGCTTCAGGACGGCCAGCGCGTCAGTGCCGTGCTGTTGCTGGCCATGATCTCCGTAGGGTATTACGACGGCGGGATCCCCCTCTGGGTGATTCTGCTGACGGCACTGACCATCACCGCGGGGACGCTCGCTGGCGGTTGGCGAATCTCGCACACCCTGGGCCATAAGCTCACCCGGATAGATCCGCTGCGTGGCTTCGTGGCCCAGACGTTCAGCGCCGTGGTGCTCTTCGTGGGCGCCATTGCGTTGCACTGGCCGGTGTCCACCACACACTCTGTAACTGCAGCAGCACTGGGCGCCGGAGAGACCCAAAGGTTCGCTTCCACCAACCGGCGCCTGGTGATCCGGATCCTCGGCTATTGGCTGCTGACTCCTGTGATCACGGCAGCCCTGGCATTTATCATTGAACTGGCGTTGTCGCCAATGTCCAAGTAGACCCTGGGCCCACGCCGCCGGGGTTCCCTGGCCGAGCTTGCGAGGTGAGGGCGGCGGTGGGGATTATCCGAAGCGGCCTGAGACGTAGTCCTCGGTGGCTTTAACGGACGGGTTGTTGAAGATGGTGGAGGTCTCAGCGAACTCAATCAATTTGCCCGGCTTGCCGGTACCCGCGATGTTGAAGAACGCCGTCTTGTCCGACACACGCGCGGCCTGCTGCATATTGTGCGTCACGATGACCACGGTGTACTGATCCTTGAGCTCGTTGATGAGGTCCTCAACAGCGAGCGTGGAGATGGGGTCAAGGGCTGAGCAGGGCTCGTCCATCAGGATCACCTGGGGCTCCACGGCGATGGCCCGGGCTATGCAGAGGCGCTGCTGCTGGCCACCGGAAAGGCCGGAGCCGGGCTTCTCGAGGCGGTCCTTGACCTCGTTCCAAAGATTGGCGCCGGTCAGTGAACGCTCCACCAACGCATCGGCCTCGCCCTTGGAAATCCTCTGGTTGTTCAGCTTCACGCCCGCCAGCACGTTGTCCCGGATGGACATAGTGGGAAACGGGTTGGGACGCTGGAAAACCATGCCGATCTGGGAGCGGACCATGACCGGATCCACTCCCGGGCCGTAGAGGTTGTCGCCGTCCAACAGGACTTCGCCTTCAACGCGCGCTCCGGGGAGGACCTCGTGCATGCGGTTCAAGGTCCGCAGGAACGTGGACTTGCCGCAGCCCGACGGGCCGATGAAAGCCGTGACGGACTTGGCCTCGATGTTGATGTTGACGCCTTCTACGGCAAGGAAGCTGCCGTAGTAAACGTTCAGGTCCTTGACGTCGATGCGCTTAGACATGGTGTTCCTTCACTGCTGAGAGTATGAATTAAGTCTAGCCACATGCCTGGTACGGCAGGTGAAGTTTTTTCTAGCGTCCGGTCTTGGGGGCGAAGGCCTTGGCAATCAGCCGGGAAGCCAGGTTCAGGGCCATCACCAGGATGATCAGCACCAACGCGGCGCCCCAGGCACGCTGCGTCGACGGATCCGGGTTGGACGGCGACGTAGGATTCAGGATCTGTGTGTAGATGAACGTGGGCAGCGATGCCATCCAGCCGCCGAACACGTTGCTGTTGATGTTGGTGGCGAACCCGGCCGTGACCAGGATCGGAGCGGTCTCGCCGATAACGCGGGCGATCGCCAGGGTGACGCCGGACGCGATGCCGGAGATCGCCGTGGGGATGACCACCTTCAGGATGGTGCGCCATTTGCGCACGCCCAGGGCGTAAGCGGCTTCACGCAGTTCGTTGGGCACGATCTTGAGCATTTCCTCGGCAGAGCGGACCACCACCGGGATCATCAGGACGGACAGCGCGACCGCGGCTACTGCACCGGTTTTGGTTCCCGGTCCGACGATCGCGAAGAAGAACGCTGCCGCGAAGAGGCCTGCCACGATCGACGGGATACCGGTCATCACATCCACGAAGAACGTGATGGCCCGGGCCAGCCGGCCGTCGTTGCCGTACTCCACAAGATAGATGGCGGTCAGGAGACCAACCGGTACGGAGATGACGGTGGCAAGAAGCGTGATCTGGATTGTGCCCAGGAGCGCGTGGTAGATGCCGCCGAGCACGGGGGTGCCGTCTTCAACTGCCCTGTTGTCATAGACGCCGGTGACGCCGTTCATGGAGCTGGACAAGAACCCGGGCGTGATGAGACCGGGGACGCCGTTGGCCAGGACTGTCCAGATCACGGAGATCAGGGGAAGCAGCGCGATCAGGAAGGCGCCCACCACCAAACAGGTGGCCAGCTTGTCCTGGGCCTTGCGTGCGCCTTCCACGGCCCCGCTCCAGCCCACCAGGCCGATGGTGAACAGGATGGCGGACACCAGGCCCCAGCCAAGGGCGTTGAATCCGATCAGTGCAAGGATTGCAGCGCCCAGGAGCAGGGCTGCACCAAGGACGACGTACGGCGCGGCCTTGGGCAGCTGGCCCTTGGTAAGGGCCGAGCGCTTGCGAACGGGAGTAAGGGTGGACGTCATTTAGTTGGCTCCCGAGAATTCTTTATGCCGGCTGATGATCCAGCGGGCGATCATGTTCACAGCGAGGGTGATGACGAAGAGGATCAGGCCAGCTGCGATCAACGTGCTGACCTTGAGGCCGGAAGCTTCAGGGAAGTTCAGCGCAATTTCAGCAGCGATGGTCTGGTTGCCGGACTGGATCAGGCTGGCAGTCAACGCACCGGAGGAAAGCACCAGGGCCACTGCCATGGTCTCGCCCAGGGCACGGCCAAGGCCCAGCATGATGGCACTGATGATGCCAGGCCGGGCGAAGGGCAGCACGGTCATCCTGATCATTTCCCACCGGGTGGCTCCAAGTGCCAATGCGGCTTCCTCGTGGAGCTTTGGCGTCTGCAGGAAGATTTCGCGGGACAACGAGGTAATGATGGGGATGACCATCACGGACAGGACAATGCCTGCGGTGAGGATCGTCTTGCCCGTAGCGGAGGCGGGTCCGGCGAAAATGGGCACCCAGCCCATGTTCTCCGCAAGCCAGATATACGCCGGCGAGATCTGCGGTGCCAGGAAAGCAGCACCCCAGGCACCGTAAACAACGGAGGGGATGGCCGCCAGCAGGTCAATGACGTAGCCGAGGCCCGACGCCAACTGCCGCGGCGCGAAGTGGGAGATGAAAAGTGCCACGCCTATGGAGATCGGGGTGGCGATGATGAGTGCAATGAGGGCCGCGATCAGTGTCCCGATGACGATGGGCCAGATGTAGGCGAAGAAA
This sequence comes from Pseudarthrobacter sp. MDT1-40-2, assembly GCF_059383595.1. Classification (NCBI taxonomy): domain Bacteria; kingdom Bacillati; phylum Actinomycetota; class Actinomycetes; order Micrococcales; family Micrococcaceae; genus Pseudarthrobacter; species Pseudarthrobacter sp. MDT1-40-2. The sequence continues at coordinate 338,213 of NZ_JBWZCL010000002.1, forward strand.
CCCTCACCGCCCTGGATCTCCTCCGCGGGGGCGGTGAGCGCCGGGATGGCCTGAACCACCAGGAACAGGGCAACACCGAACAGGACGGCCAGGATCAGGCAGCCGGCGGCCATGGTTGCTCCGGAAAACACTTTGTCACCAGCGCGGCCTGCGGCGGCTCGTGAGCTTGTCAGGGAGGTGGCGGTCATTCCCGGCCCTTCGGATTGTGGTGGCGCTGGAACAGCTGAAAGCTGGGCGGACAAAGCCAAGTTCCCCGCCCCGCCTGTCGGCGCGGCGGGGAACTTGGTTCAAAGCCAGGTATTAGGACTTGACCTTGATGGTTTCGATGGCCTTGACAGCCTTCTCTGAGAGCTCCGCGGAAAGCGGTGCCGACTTGGCAGAGTCAGCAGCTGCCTGCTGGCCCTCTTCCGAGACTACGTAGTTCTCGAAGGCCTTGACCAGGTCAACGGTCTCCTGGCTGTCGTATGCGGAGCAAACGATGTGGAAAGAGACCAGGACGATCGGGTAGGCGCCCTCAATGGTGGTCTTGCGGTCCAGCTTGATGGAAAGGTCGTTGGCGGAGCGTCCTTCAACAGCCTTCCCGGCGTCAACAGCCTTCGCTGCAGCCTCGGCAGAGATCTTGGTGAACGTCTCGCCAACCTTGATCTGCGCAACGCCCAGCTTGCCGCTGACAGCGGAGTCATCGGCGTAGGTGATGGCGCCGGGGGTGTCGGTGACGGTCTTGACCACGCCGGAGGTGCCCTTGGCGTTCTCGCCCTGCAGGGAGGCGGGCCAGACGCCGGCGGCCTTGTCGGTCCAGGTCTCCGGAGCAGCGGCCGCAAGGTAGTCAGTGAAGTTGCTGGTGGTGCCGGAATCGTCCGAACGGCTCACCGGAGTGACCGCAAGATCCGGGAGGTTGACGCCCTCATTCAGGGCGGCGATGGCCGGATCGTTCCAGGTGGAGATCTCGCCGCGGAAGATCTTGGCAACCGTGGTGGCGTCAAGCTTGAGTTCGGTGATCCCAGGCAGGTTGAACGCGATGGCGATCGGGGAGATGTAAACCGGAATGTTCAGCGCGCCTTCGGGGCCGCAGATGGTTTTGGAGGACTCGTACTCTTCGTCCTTCAGGAAAGCGTCAGAGCCGCCGAACTGGGCCGAGCCATCCAGCAGCGCCTTGCGGCCTGCACCGGAACCGTCCGGGGAGTACTGCACGGTGGCGCCGGAGTTGGCGGAGGCGAACTCGGTCTTCCAGGCGTCCATTGCCGCGCCCTGCGCGGAGGAGCCGATGCCGGTCAGAGTGCCGGTAACGGAGGCCCCTGCGGACTCGCTGCCACCGGTGTTAGCGCTGCCGGGGGTAACGTTGTCTGAACCACAGGCGGTAAGCGCGAGTGCGCCGGCTGCGATAGCGGCGAGTGCCGCGTGGCGGCCAAAGCGTTGTGCCTTCACTGAATGTGCCCCTTCCAGGGAATCTCATGTGGGTGGAGGATCCGGAGGTTGCCCGCCACGCCGATGCGTACGTTTTGTACCTCAATCGAAGTTAGGCGCGCAGGGTTACGAGACTGACCTCCCAGAGTGAACGGAAGGTTAACGACGGCGGGACAGTGGGTTACATCTGCCGGGTCGCTATTGCATAGATCACATTCTCGGTTTTATGGCATGGAATGGCAAGGGAATAAGGGAACATGACTCGTTCCGGCCTGCTCGACCGTCTCCGTCATGTTCACGGGACGGCCCGGATGCAAGGCTGGGATTTTTCGGTCCTTGATGGGCTGGTGGAAAGCGAGAATCCGCCATGGGATTTTGAAGCAAGCTGCCCGGAGGCCGGCTTCCACACCTCGCCGCCACGGAGGGGTGGAAACCGAACGCAGCGGTGGCGCGCAGGAACCTCGCACCGATCGGCGTCGAGGTTTTTGAGTACAGCGCCCACGCTGCTCCCCCTTCGACGATGCTTCCTTTGACCTCATCAGCCCTGGTCCCCTGGAACGTCCCCGGCTTCCGCGTCGATGACCACCCGGTAACCCTCCGGGAACTGGACCGGCGTGGCACCCTGCGAGTGACCCAACGCCGCTACCGGCTCTACGGCCGCAAGCTTTAGGTTATCCACCCGGCAAATACACTGGTCTCATGGCCCTCGCAAACCGTTTGAGCACAAGCAGGCGATTCCTGCACGGCCGTTTGCGTACCGGCGTCATCCGAAGCCGGAATTCGCTGCTTCCTGCGATCCAGATGACGGTCTGCGCGGTAGGTGCCTACGCCTTCGCAGAATATGTGCTCGGCCATTCCGGTCCGCTGTTTGCTGCTACGTCGTCGCTGATCGCACTCGGCTTCTCCCGTGAACCCCGGCTGCGGCGGGTGGTGGAGGTTGGGCTGGGCTGCACCATCGGGATCGCTGTGGGTGACCTGCTCCTGCACTGGCTCGGCGGCGGAATCTGGCAGGCCGCCGTCGTACTCCTTTTCTCCATCCTGCTGGCCAGATTCCTGGACAGCGGCAATATTTTTACCACCCAGCTGGCGCTTCAGTCGCTGTTGGTGGTGCTGCTGCCGGCTCCCGAAGGCGGCCCGTTCACCCGCAGCCTCGACGCGGTGGTGGGTGGGCTTTTTGCCCTGGTAGTCACCATCCTGATCCCTAGGGATCCCCGGCGGGAACCGCGTAAGGACGTCCGAAACCTGCTCCACGAACTGGCAGAGGTGCTTCGTGAATGCGCCGAGGGCCTGACCAGGAGCGATTCCACCCTGGCCTGGCATGCCCTGGTGCGCGGGCGCAGCTGCCAACCGTTGGTTGACGGCATGAGGCAGTCACTGCGTGCCTCCGGCGAGGTGGCCACACTCTCCCCTGCCTACCGACGGCATCGCGACGAGCTGGAGCGGCTGCAACAGTCCCTCGACTTCATCGACCTCGCGTTGCGGAACAGCCGCGTCTTCGCCCGCAGGCTCACCAGCGCCATCAACCACGCAGCCCTGTCCGACGCCGCCACAGAAGCGATTGCGGAGGTACTGCAGGAGACTGCCGCCGCGATTGACGAACTCTCACTGGGCCTTGCAGAAACCCACGACGGCGCCCGCCGCGCCCATCTGCGCACCGCGCGGCGGAACCTGAGTGAAGCTGCGCTCCGGGTCCACCCGAAGATGCTGGGGGTGGAGCGGCTGGAAGGCGAAACCGTGGTGATGCTGCTCCGGCCGCTCATGGTTGACCTGCTGGAGGCCACGGGAATGGACGGCCAGGAGGCCAGGGACCTGCTGCCGGAGCTCTAGGGTGCCTGGTCGTTGGGGTAGCTGACGCCCATCTGGCGCCGTGCCTCGTCCAGGAGCTGCATGGTCCTGATGCTGTCCGCCCAGGGCATGACCGGGCTTTCCTGAAGGCCGGCCCGGATGCACCGGCCCACTTCGCGGAGTTCATGGATGAAGCCTTCGGTGCCTTCCTCGAACCGCTCAATCCGGGGCGCTCCATCCTCGCCGCAAACCTCCAGCTGTCGGGGGTTATACAGCGGAGAGCCGCTGCGCAGCCAGCCCTTGCTGCCGCTGATGGTCACCATGCCTGGCCCGTTCGCCTGCAGCGAGGAGGTCAGCTGGGCAGACGCGCCGTCCGGGTAGCTGAGGGCCAAGGTGTTCTGGACGTCAACACCGTCCTCGTTGAGATGCCCGGCAGCCGTGAGTCCTGCTGGGAAACCAAGCGCACCGACTGCCCAGGTGAGCGGATAGATTGCGAGGTCCAAAAGCGCTCCCCCGCCTGCTGCCGGGTCCCACAGCCTGTCCGCGGGATCATAGGCCGCCGCAAATCCCAGGTCTGCCTGCACCCAACGGACCTCGCCGATCGCACCGGACCGAAGCAGTTCGAGGGCGCGCTGCGTTGCCGGCAGGAACCTGGTCCATACCGCTTCCATCAGGAAGAGCCCGCCGTCGCCGGCCAGCCGGACAAGATCCTGCGTTTCCCGGGCATTGACGGTCAGGGGCTTCTCGCACAGCACGTGCTTGCCGGATTTCAGCGCCGCCTGGGCCACCTCCAGGTGCTGGGCATGCGGCGTGGCGATATAGACGACGTCCACCAGGGGGTCATCGAAGAGCTGCTGGTAGCCGGTAATTTCCGGATTGTCGTAGTAACTGGCCGCGAAGCCGAACTTATCGCCGAAGGTGCTTGCCGCCGCTTCCGTGCGTGAGCTGACGGCTTGGAGCACGGCACCTTCCAGGAGGGCGAGGTCGCTGGTCACCCGGTGGGCGATCCTGCCGGTGGCCACAACGCCCCAGCGCAGGGGACGGTCCGCAGTCAGTGTCATGGGAATGCCTTTCGGTAGCCTGCCGTCAATGAGAAGGAATCAGGTGCTAGGCAGATTCCCTTAGCACCAGCGAGGTATGGATCTGGGTGACATGTTCCGTGGGTTTGCCTTCAATCAGGCTCACCAGGGTCTCCGCCATTTTCTTGCCCATCTCAATGATGGGGTGGTGCACGGTGGTCAGCCGCGGGGTCACGGACGTCGCAAAGGAGTCGTCGTCGAACCCCACCACCGCAATGTCTTCCGGAATCCGCAGGCCCCGCTGGTGCAGGACGGTATAGGCGCCCGCCGCCATTTGATCATTGGCGACAAAGACACCGTCAATCGGCTTGCCGCGGTCCAGCAGCCGGCGCATGGCGGTGGCGCCGGAAGCCAGGGTGAAATCGCCGTATTCCACCAGTGAATCGTCCAGACCGGCGTCTGTCACGGCTTTTCGCCAGCCGCTCAACCGGTCCACACCCGGAGGCATATCCTGCGGTCCGGCAATAGTGGCAATGTGTTTGCAGCCGCGGGCGGCCAGTACGGCAGTGGCACCCTCTGCGGCAACTTCATTGTCCACCTCCACGTAGTAGCTGGCGGTTTCGCCAAAGGGCTTGCCGGCAAACACCATGGGCAACCGTTCGCTCAGATGAGTCCAGGAGCGGTCGCCCATGTGGTGCGAGACCACCAGGGCCCCTGCCACATTCCCCCCGAGAAGGAAGGCACGGGTCTTTTCCGGCTTGGTTTCGGAGGCAATGACCATATTCAGCGTGTAGTCGGTGTCCGCCAGGTGGAGGACAACACCCTGCACCACGGAAGCGAAGAACGGGTCAGCAAAGACCTTGGACGTGGATTCCGGAACGATCAACGTCACGGAATTGGGCCGCCGGCTGGCGAGTGACCTGGCCGCACGGTTGGGCGTGTAGTTAATCGCCTGGATCGCCGTGCGCACCTTGGCAGCGATGTCCGGGTCAACACTGGGCACCTCATTGACTACACGAGAAACCGTGGCACGGGAGACCCCGGCCAGCGCCGCCACCATTTCAAGCGTGGGCGCCGGCCGGCTGCCGCTGTGGTCCTGCTTCACTATGGTCACTCCGTGATCTCCAGCCATCCCTAGGGACTCCAGTTTAGGCTGGCGGGGAAGCCCCCCGGCCCGGAGTGGGTTTCCGATGTCAGGCGTGCTGCCGCAGGTTCTGCCGCGAGGCCGCGATCAGCCGGGCGTAGGCCTTGCCACTGTCCTTCACCGTCCGCTCCAGCGTTTCATAATCAACCCGGATGATGCCGAAGCGCTTGCCGTAACCCCAGGACCATTCGAAGTTGTCCAGCAGGGACCAGACGAAGTAACCGCGGACGTCGGCACCCTGATCGATTGCCTCACCCACCGCTGCGATGTGGTCCAGGATGAACTTTGTCCGTTCCTCATCGTGCACGGCACCGTCCGGGCTGACGGTGTCCTCGTAGGCTGCACCGTTCTCCGTGATGTACAGCGGCGGCAGCGTCGGGTACTCCTCGCCCAGGCGGACCAGGAGTTTTCTCAGGCCGTCCGGGTTCACCTCCCAGTTCATAGCCGTACGGGGCAGGCCCCGGCTGGGAAACGAGATGTGCTCGGAACCGATCCACGGCGATGAGGTGGCACGCTCAGCACCACCGGAATGCCCGTCGCCGCCCTCGTCCGCGGGATGCCCGCTGATGAGGTCATCGTGGTAGTGATTCACGCCCAGGAACTCCAGGGGTGCACTGATGATCTCCAGATCGCCGGGCTGGATGACTTCCTGGAGCCCGAAAGGTGCCAGGTCCTCCAGGGTATCCGCAGGGTAGCTGCCGCGAAGGATAGGGTCCAGGAAGATCCGGTTCTGCAGCGAGTCGAAACGACGGGCCGCGTCCAGATCAACGGGATCGTTGCTGTCCCGCGGAATGGAGTTGCTCAGGTTCAGGGTGATGCCGAGATTTTGCGCGCCGAGCTCCCGCAGAGAGTTGACGGCCAAGCCGTGCGCGAGGTGCTGGTAGTGCACTGCGGCTATGGCCGCGCGCGGTTCCTGCCGGCCCGGCGCATGGACTCCTGAGCCGTAACCCAGCAGCGACGAGCAGAAGGGCTCATTGAATGTGGTCCAGTGCTGCACCCGGTCCCCCAGCGCCGCGTAGACGTCATTGGCGTACTCGACGAACCGGTAGGCGGTGTCCCTGTTGGCCCAGCCGCCCTTTTCCTCAAGCGCCTGAGGAAGGTCCCAGTGGTACAGGGTCAGCCAGGGCAGGATTCCCGCTTCCAGCAGTTCGTCCACCAGGCGGGAGTAGAAGTCCAGCCCTTCGCGATTGACTTCCCTGTCCCCCGGACGCACCCGTGCCCAGCTGGTGGAAAAGCGGTAGGAATCCAGGCCGAGTTCCTTCATCAGCCGCACGTCCTGCGGCATCCGGTGGTAGTGATCCACCGCTTGCTCCAGGTTCTCGCCGTTGGCGATTGCTCCCGGGACGCGGGCAAACTGGTCCCATACGGAATCCTCCTTGCCGCCTTCGTGGCCGGCACCCTCAATCTGTGCTGCCGCCGTCGCGGATCCCCAGATAAAGCCTTCCGGCCATTGCCGTGTATTCGTTGGTGCAGGCATTAGCCCTTCACTGCTCCTTGCATGATTCCTGATATGAGTTGTTTGCCTGCCAGTGCGAAGAGCACCAGCAGCGGGAGCGTGGCCAGAACTGCACCGGCCAGGACCACAGAATAGTCCACATACCGTGCTGATTGCAGCTGGCTCAACGCCGTTTGAAGAGTGGGATTGCCGGGGTCCAGCACCAGCAGCGGCCAGAGGAAATCGGTCCACGCGGTCATGAAGGTAAACAGGCCCAGAATGGCCATCCCGGGGCGGGCGGCGGGGATGGCTACGTGCCAGAAGGTGGAGATCATGCTGGCACCATCCATGCGGGCGGATTCAATGAGCTCGTCGGGGATCACGTCCACCAGGTACTGCCGCATAAAGAACACCCCGAAGGCGGTGACCAGGGTGGGTACCACAACGGCGCCAATCTCGCCGGTCCAGCCCAGGGTCCGCATCACCATGAAGAGCGGGATGATGCCCAGCTGGGTGGGAATGGCCATGGTGGCCACCACCATGAGCATAAGTCCGTCACGGCCGCGGAAACGGAGCTTGGCAAAGGCGTAACCGGCCAGGGTTGAGAAACCCACCACTGAGATCGTAATGATGCTCGAAATGAGCACGCTGTTGCCCAGGGCCAGCCAGAACGGAATCGTGTCGAAGACCTCGGCCACGTTCTTCCAGAAGTTTCCGCCGGGGAGCAACGGTGGCCAGGTTTCGCCCAGTGCCTCATTGGAGCGGCTGCCGATGACCGCAGACCACCACAGCGGGTACGCCGAGGACACCAGGAAAGCCAGCAGCAGGCCATAGCTGAGGAAACCGGGTCGCGTGCCGGATCCGAGGAGGCGTTTCCGGAGCGGCACGGGACCACCGGCCCGCCCTGCAGCGGCAGCGGATTTGGTTGCGGCAGCTTCAGCGGAGGTACCGCCGGGCCGCATCCTGTCGATAATGCTCATCGCGTGGTCCTTTCAATGCGTTTCCGGTCGCCACGCGTCAGCCGCATCTTGGGAACCCTGGGACCGTCCGCCGTCGCGATTCTTCGGGAGATCAGGTAGTTGATGACGCCGAACAGGACGATGATCAGGAACAGGAGCCAGGCGATGGTTGAGGCTTTGCCGAAGTTCTGCCGCTGGAAGGCCATCTCCCAGAGGTACAGGACGGTGGTTTGGAATTGCCGCTGCGAACCGCCTGCGGCTACCGGATCGAACAGGCGCGGTTCGGTGAAGATCTGGAGGCCGCCGATGGTGGCGGTAACAACCACGAACACCATAGTGGGCCGGATGCTGGGGAGCGTGATGCTGAAGAACCGGCGCAGGGCCCCGGCGCCGTCAAGTGCTGCCGACTCGTACAGCTCGCGTGGGACCGCCTGCATTGCCGCCAGCAGGATCAGCGCGTTGTAGCCGGTCCAGCGCCAGTTCACCATGGTGGCGATGGCGACGTGGCTGGGGAAAGTCTCGTTCTTCCACATCACGGGGTCCAAGCCGAAGTTGCCCAGGATGTTGTTGATCAGGCCGTACTGCTCTCCGAACAAGTTGGTGAAGATCATGGCCACCGCCACCGGAGTGACAACGTACGGCAGCAGGACGCTCATACGCCAGAAGGTCTTGGCCCTCAGGTTCTGGTCCAGCACGGCGGCGAGGAAAAGCGCCACCGCCAGTTGCGGGATGGCAGAGAGCAGAAAAATGCTCAAGGTATTGACGAGCGAATTCCAAAAGAAGCGGTCCTGCAGGACGTCCACAAAGTTACCCAGCCCCACAAAGTCCCCTTGGCCCTTCAACAGATGCCAGTCGTAGAGGCTCACGACGAAGGTGTAGACGAGTGGGAACAAACCCACCAGCGCAAAGAGGATAAAAAACGGGGCGATATAGAGGTAGGGGGATGCCTTGACGTCGAAGACGTTCAGGCGCTGCTTGAAGGTGGGCTTTGCTTTTGTCACGGCGCTCCCTTGGGGAGTACCGGCCGGGAGGTTCACAGTGGTTGTCATGATGTCTCGCACTCTTTCGCAGTCCATGTGCGGGTCCCCCGGCGTGCGCTGGAAGACCCGCACATGGTGTTCGCTAGTTGTTGACGACCAGGTCGTTGAGGAGCGTGAGTGCTTCCTTCCACGCAGCATCAGCGCCGGCGGTTCCGGCGTCGAGCATCTTCAGGGCCGGACCGAACACGTTCTCCTGGATCACTGAATCGTCCGGGCCCTTGAACTGGGCCACGACACCCTTGGCGCGGTTGGCCAGGATAACGCCGGTGGGAGCATTGTTGAAGATCACGTTGGGCGTAGCATCCTTGACCAGCTTTTCCTGCGCCTTGAGCGTGCTGGGGAAGTTGTTGGCAGCTGCGGACTGCTTGACCTGCTGTTCCGGAGCGGTCAGCCAGGCTGCGAGCTTGGCGGCTTCTTCGGGGTGCTTCGAGGTCTTGGGTACGGAGAGGAAAGCGCCACCCCAGTTCGAGGCGCCGCCGGGGAACACGTCGGCGAAGTCCCAGCCGCTTTCTGCCCCGCCGCCTGCGGATTCCAGCTGACCCTTGATGGTGCCCAGCATCCAGCCGGGGCAAACAAACGTAGCGAAGGAACCGTCAGTGAAGGCCTTGCCGTTGCCCCAGTCGAACTGCGTCTGGTTCGCGGAAAGGCCGGCGGCTGTGCCGTCGGCCAGCATCTCGAAGCGGGCCTTCATTTCGGAGTTGCCGTCGACGTTGAGCTCGCCGTCCTTGGTGTAGTAGCCCTCTTCCATCTGATTCACCATGGAGTTCCAGACGAAGCCGGACTGGTCGTACCAGGCCTTGCCCGTTGCTGCCTTGTACTGCTTGCCCAGCTCAAAGTACTTCTCCCAGGTGGCGTCTTCGCCACCGAACAGCTCAGCCACTGCCTCGCGGTCGCTGGGAAGGCCGGCGGCTTCGAAAAGCTTGCCGTTGTAGCAGAGGCCCTGCGGCCCGATGTCCGTGCCATAGCCGATGACGCGGCCTTCGGGATCGGTGCCCTGCTTGAACTTCCAGTCCACCCAGTTGTCCTTGATGTCCGCTGCACCGTGCTCGTTCAGGTCAACAAACTGGTCCGAGACCTCCATGATGGAGCCGAGCCAGCCTTCTTCGATGGCGGTGACGTCGCTGAGGCCGGAGCCTGCTGCCAGCTTGGTGAAGGCGTCGGTGCGGGCGTTGGCGCCACGGTCGATGTTGGTGGCCTTGATCTTGATGCCGGGGTTGGCCTTCTCGTACTCCCCGTAGAGGTCGTCATAGCCAAAGGTGCCGAAGGTGGTGACCGTCAGTTCCAAGGGATTGTCTGCGCTTGCTGTCTGTCCTGAATTACTGGAGCAGCCTGAAGCCATAAGGGCCAGGGCTGCTGCTCCCGCTATTGCGGCAGCGGTATTGCGGCGTGAGAATTTCACGATCACTCCTTTGTGGGGGACGTTCCTGGAAGGGCGAGAGAGCGCTCTCTTGCAAGTTCCATTACCCTAAGGGTGATAAGGATCACTGTCAAGAGAGCGCTCTCTGAGACATAAAAGCAGCCGCCGCTCTTTGGGCTCCGACGAGGTTGCGGAACTTTCCCCCTACCGGAGCTGCCCGAACCGCGACGGCTCAAGGGGCTGGGCGTTTGGAGCGCCCAAAAGTAGCGCATTCCGTAGCCCCGTGCCGCCGTCGAACGTCATTGTCTGTCCCCGCCGTTAGGGTTGAACGCATGGCAACAAAGACATCCCGGGCCGCCAAGGCGCCCGCCTACAAATGTGCCGAATGCGGCTGGACCGCGGTCAAGTGGGTAGGCCGCTGCGGCGAGTGCCAGGCCTGGGGCACCGTTGAAGAATCCGGTGCCGCTGTAGCACGCACGACGGCGGCAACAACAGTTGTGGAGCCGGCCCGCCGTATCGCCGAGGTGGATGCCACTACCGCGGCTTTCCTGCCTACCGGCGTTGATGAGCTGGACCGGGTTTTGGGCGGCGGCCTGGTTCCGGGCGCCGTCATCCTGCTGGCCGGTGAACCGGGCGTGGGCAAGTCCACCTTGCTGCTGGATGTTGCCGCCAAGTTCGCCCGCACCGCCCAGGACGTCCTGTACGTCACCGGCGAGGAATCCGCGGCGCAGGTGAAGCTCCGCGCGGAACGGATCGACGCCGTGGCAGATTCGCTGTACCTCAGCGCAGAAACGGACCTCGGCCAGGCTTTGGGCCAGGTGGAAAAGATCGAGCCCCGGCTGCTCATTGTGGATTCGGTCCAGACTCTCAGCAGCGCGGATGTGGACGGCAGCGCCGGTGGCGTCTCGCAGGTGCGTGAGGTTGCGGCGTCCATCATCGCTGCGGCCAAGCGCCGCAACATGACCACACTCCTGGTGGGCCACGTAACCAAGGACGGCTCCATCGCCGGACCCCGCCTGCTGGAACACCTGGTGGACGTGGTGTGCCAGTTTGAAGGTGAACGGCACTCCCGGCTGCGCCTGCTGCGGGCAGTGAAGAACCGCTACGGCCCCACGGACGACGTCGGCTGTTTCGACCTGAACGAGAACGGCATCGAAGGCCTGGCGGACCCCAGCGGACTTTTTGTCAGCCGCACCAAGGAGCCCGTTTCCGGTACCTGTATCACCGTCACCATGGAGGGCCGGCGTCCGCTGCTGGCCGAGGTGCAGTCTTTGCTCGCCGAGAGTCCCAATTCGCAGCCCCGGCGGGCCACCAGCGGGCTGGACAGTTCACGGGTTTCCATGCTGCTGGCTGTTTTGCAGCAGCGGGCGGGTTGCCTGCTGCACAAGGACGATTCCTATGTGGCCACCGTGGGCGGCGTGAAGCTCAGCGAGCCGGCTACGGACCTGGCGGTGGCACTTGCAGTGGCGTCGGCGAAGGCCCGCAAGCCGCTGCCCATCCGGTTGATTGCCTTTGGTGAGGTGGGCCTGGCAGGCGAGGTCCGCCCTGTGCCCGGAATCAACCAGCGCATCCAGGAGGCCCACCGGCTGGGCTTCACTCACGCCGTGGTTCCAGCCAGCCACACCGGGCCAGGTCCCATTCCGGCCGGCTTCTCCGTGCGGGAAGTGGAACACCTGACCGAGGCCCTGACCCTGCTGATCGGGAGCTAGCAGCCGCGTTTTTTCACATAGCACAGGTTCTGGAGGGGCAATGACAGTTCGGAGCGCAGGCATTCTGCTGTACCGGCATTCCGGTAATATGCCGGTTGCGCGGGAACAGGGCGTCGCGGAACTCCAGGTATGGATCGCCCACATGGGCGGACCGTTCTGGGCACGGAAGGATTCCCGCGCCTGGTCTATCCCCAAGGGCCTCTACGAGGCGGGCGAAGAACCCCTGGCAGCAGCCCTGCGTGAATTCGAAGAGGAGATGGGAACCCCTCCCCCGCCGGCAGAGTACCTGCAGCTTGGCGAGTTCCGGCAGCCTTCGGGCAAGATCATCACCGTCTTCACCGCGGAGTCGGAGTTCCGTCCGGAGCGGATCAACAGCAACACTTTTCCGCTGGAGTGGCCCAAGGGTTCAGGGAACATCCAGCAGTTTCCGGAGATTGACGACGCCGGGTGGTTCAGCGAGCCGGAGGCGCGCCGGAAGCTGGTTAAGGGCCAGCTGCCGGTGATGGACGCCTTGGTGCAGTTCCTGCAAGGGCGACCCTCGTAATCGCGTCGGGCAACAGCCCACACCGCCGCCCTCGTTACCAGCGGGGGCTTTTCAGTGTGTATTCCGGGTTGATCCGCTGCATGTAGCCGGTGTCGTCACGTCCAGTGAGTCCGCATTCGAGGTACTGCCGGTGGAGCTTCTCAAGTCCGTCTTCGTCAAGCTCTACGCCTAGGCCGGGCGCGGTGGGAACGGGAACCGCCCCGTCCACGAAGCGCAGGGCACCCGGACGGATGACATCTTCGTCTTCGTCCTTCCAGGGCCAGTGGGTGTCGCAGGCGTAGTCCAAATTGGGAGTTGTCGCCGCCAGATGCACCATTGCGGCCAGACTGATGCCCAGGTGGGAGTTTGAGTGCATGGACAGGCCCAACCCGAAGGTTTCCGTGATGCCGGCAAGGGACTGCGAGCGGCGAAGGCCGCCCCAGAAATGGTGATCCGACAGGATCACGTCCACGGCGCCGGCGGCGACGGACGCGGGGATATCGTCAAAGCTAACAACGCACATATTGGTTGCCAGCGGCATGGGAACGCTGCTGCGCACCTGGGCCATGCCTTCTATACCGGGAGTGGGATCCTCCAGGTACTCAAGTACGCCGTCGAGAGCCTTGCCCACTTCGATCGAAGTGGGCACCGACCAGGCCGCGTTGGGATCAAGCCGAAGCGGCATGCCCGGAAATGCTTCCCGCAGAGCCTTAATCGCGGCAACTTCCTGATCCGGGTGGAAGACTCCACCTTTGAGTTTCAGCGCGGAGAAGCCGTAGTCCCGCACCATCCGCGACGCCTGCTTCACGACACCGTCGGGGTCCAGTGCAGCTCCCCATGAATCGTCCTCCTGGCCGGGGTGGCCTGCCCACTTGTAAAAGAGGTATCCGCTGAAGGGAATCGAAGCCCTGACTGCACCGCCAAGCAGGTCACTGACTGGCCGGCCGAGAATTTTGCCCTGGACATCCAGGGCGGCGACGTCAAAAGGAGAAAGGACACGGTCGGCAGTCCTGGAGCCGGTCACCATGCCGCTCATGCCGTGGCCGCCCTGGATGGTGTCCCGGGCGAGGACCTTGGCGATGAGGGTCCCCAACATATTGATGTTGAAAACGTCTGCTCCTACGATGGCGTCCGCTGCGAGGCGGAGCCGGGCCAGGTGGCCTGCATCTCCGTAGGTTTCGCCCAGTCCTGTTATGCCGGCGTCGGTATGGAGCTGGATGATCGCACGCAGGGCGTACGGCTCGTGTACGCCCACGGCATTGAGCAGCGGCGGGTCCTTAAAGGCGACAGGCGTGATGGTGACTCCCGTGACCATGACCTGGGAGAGGCTGGAGAGGTTGTGTTGGGCGAGTTCAGTGTGTGCCACGAAATCACTTTCTGTTGGGAAGACGTCGGCTGCTGCGGGGGCCTGCAGTGATCTTAGGCACTGCTGCTGATGCGCGTCCAAGTCCGTTTTGGACATGCCAAATACTTTGAAGGTATGGCCAATCAGCCGAGGAGCCCGCCGAGCCCGCGGACAATTTGCAAGGTGATGTCGGCGGTGGAACGGAGGGCAGCCACTATTTCCTTCTCATAGGCAGGAGTCAGCCGCTCGACCGGTACGGAGCAGCTGAGGGCATCCACTACATCGGGCCTGATGGGCAGCGGAATCCCGAAGCAGCGCAGCCCCGGAGTATTTTCCTCGTCATCGATGGAATATCCCCGCTTCCGGGTGGCCTCAAGGTCCTTACGCAGCGCATCACGGGACGTGAGAGTTGCTGGCGTAAGGGCGGCCAGGGTGCTCGGCAGATGCAGCTCGAGTTCCTCGTCGCTGAACTGGGCCAGCACCGCTTTCCCCAAGGAAGTCGAGTAGGCGGGGAGGCGACGTCCCACCCGGTTCTGGGTGCGGGCGTACGACGAGGACTGGTGGGTGGCCAGGTAGACCATGTCCGTATGGTCAAGGCGTCCATAGTGAACGGTCTCATCCAACTGCCGGCTGACCTGTTCGACGTGCGGCTGGACCACCCGAAGCAGGGGATCTGTATCCAGGTACGTGGTGCCCGCCAGCAACGCCCGGATGCCAATGCTGTACAGCGAACGGGTTGAGTCGCTTCGTACCCAGCCAAGGTCCGTGAGCGTTCGAAGGAGTGCGTAGGTGCTGCTGCGCGGGGCCTCCAGGGCGTCGCAAAGTTCCCGCACCGTCACAGGTTCATTGCCCCGCGCTGCCAGCAGTTCCAGCACCTCGACGGTGCGTGCCGCGGACTTCACTCCCCGTACACCACCAGTGGATATATCGGCTGCTGCCGGTTGTTGCTGTTGCATGCAGATCTTCCTTGATCCGGCCGACGGCCTTGACATTGACGTTCTTCCTAGTCAATTATGAGTTGCATCACGATCTTCTGTCTACATATATAGACAGGCGCTACAAATACTCACCTTGTGGGTGGCGGGGCACCCCTCCCGCTGGTAGCACAATCCCCCAATACAACTACCCTGAACGGCCTTCTACGCAGGCCCCCCAACAGAGGAAAGCTCAACGATGAACTCCCTGAAGCCCACTTTCACTGCCATCACCGGCCTTGGCATCCTGTCCCTCGTACTCACCGGCTGCGGTGGGGTCCAGACCGGAACCGGAGGAGCCGGTGCCAGCGGCGAAAACTTCCCCACCAAGTCCGTCAACCTCACGGCTCCCTCCAGCGCCGGCGGCAGCACCGACCTGATTTCGCGGGCCCTGGCGTCCTCCCTCGAGGAGCCCCTTGGCAAGAGCGTCGTGGTGGAAAACAAGCCCGGCGCAAACACCGCCGTGGGCACCAAAGAGGTCCTGAACGCCAAGGCCGACGGCTACAGCACCGTACTGGCTGCCGAGTCCCTGTTTGCCATCACCCCGCTGTTCGTTGAAGATCCCGACGCTTTGACCATGGACGACATGACCGTCGTCGCCCCGGTGTCCGAGGAAGAGTACATCCTGGTGGTCAACAAGGACAGCGGCGTTAAGTCGCTCGCTGACCTCCTGGCCAAGGAAAACATCAAGTACGCCACCTCAGGTGCGGGCACCGGTGGTCAGCTTGGGCAGGCTGCGCTGTTTGCCCTGGCCGGCAACAAGGCAACCGACGTTCCGTTCGACGGCGGCTCCGCAGCTGTCACGGCCGTCCTCGGCAACCACGCTGACGCTGTCGCCACCCAACTGGCAGAGGTCAAGGCGCAGATCGATGCCGGTGAACTCGTGCCGCTGGTGGTCTTCTCCCCCGATCGCAGCAGCTACTTCCCCGAGGTACCCACTGCCGAGGAATCAGGCTACGAGATCTCCGTAGTGCAGCGCCGCTGGCTGGCGGTGCCGAAGGAAACCCCCCAGGACGTAGTGACCAAACTGACCGAATCCGTGGAAACCGCGAAGGACTCTGAGAAGTTCCAGGAATTCCTGAAGACCAGCCTGATCGGCGAGTGGGACGGCGAGCCTGCCGACGTCAGCACCACGGTTGAGGCCGACACCAAGACCTTCAGCGACCTGGCCAAGGAGTATGGCATCGGAGCCACTAAATGAGCACTTCCGCTGCTCCTCTCGGGGATCCAGCCAGTGACTTCGACGTCGAAGAGCAGGCCGAGCGCGGTGGAGTTCTCACCGCCGCGCTCGGTGCGCTGGTCCCGCTCGCCCTCGGCGTGTTCGGCCTTGTTGTTGCCATCGGCCTGGGCGTAGGTTCCCTCAGCGCCCCTGGTGCCGGTTTGTGGCCGCTGGTCATTTCCCTGGTCATGATTACGGCAGCCGGCACCGCGCTGTTGCATGTCAAACGTGACGACGACGTCGAAGCGTTCGACGGCGGAATCGTCACCGTAGCAATGTGCGTCGGGAGCCTGCTGGCCTACGCCGCGTTGCTGCCCGTCATCGGGTTCGAAATACCCACCGCCCTGCTGCTCTTCTTCTGGATCAAGGTACTGGGCAAGGAAGGCTGGCGCCCGGCGGTCACGGTATCCATCGTTGCCACCGTCGTTGTGTACGTGCTCTTCATCCTTCTCCTGGCCGTTCCCATCCCCCACCTTTTCTAGGAAACGTCAATCCAATGGATATCATCAACGACGCCATCGGCGGCTTCGACGTGGTGCTGCAGCCGGCAAACCTGCTGTTCTGCCTGGTCGGCGTCACCTTGGGCATGCTCATCGGCGTCCTCCCCGGCCTCGGCCCGGCGGCGACGATTGCCATTTTGCTTCCGCTGACCTACACCATGGAACCGGCCAGCGCCATCATCCTGCTGGCGGGCATCTTTTATGGTGCACAGTACGGCGGAACCATCACCTCAGTCCTCCTTCGCCTGCCGGGCGAAGCGTCAAGCGTCGTGACAGCCCTCGACGGCTACCAGATGGCACGGCAGGGGCGCGCCGGCGCTGCATTGGGGATCGCAGCAGTCGGATCCTTCATCGGCGGCACCATTGCGATCGTGGGGCTTACCTTCCTCGCTCCCCTGGTGGCAAGCTTCGCGTTGGACTTCGGTCCGGCGGAATACAGCCTCCTGGCCATGCTCGGCATTCTGCTGGTGTCCTCCCTCGGCAACGGCTCTGCCCGAAAGGCGGCGGTCTCCGCAACCATCGGCCTGCTTCTGGCTACCGTGGGCCGGGACCCGGTAACGGGTGTCAGCCGGTTCACCTTCGGCTCCGACAACCTGGCAGACGGAATCGACTTCGTCATCATTGCCATGGGCTTGTTTGGCGTCGGAGAAATTCTTTACAACATGGCTACGCCTCCCTCGGCGTCCGCCGTTACCCCCAAGTTCAAGCGTGCACTGCCCACCGGCAGCGACCTGAAGCAGTCATCAGGGGCCATTGCCCGTGGTTCGGTTTCCGGCTTCGCGCTGGGAATCCTGCCTGGAGGCGGCGCAACCATTGCCTCCCTGGTGGCTTACGCAACTGAAAAGAAGTTCTCCCGGAACCCGGAGCGCTTCGGACGTGGAGCAATTGAGGGGGTGGCCGGACCGGAAACCGCAAACAACGCAGCCGCCACCAGCTCTTTCATCCCGCTCCTGACCTTGGGCATCCCGGCAAACGGCACCATGGCCATCATGTTCGGTGCGCTCCTCTTGCAGGGAATCACGCCCGGGCCCGGCCTGATCAACGACCACCCGGACATTTTCTGGGGGGTCATCGATTCCATGTACATCGGCAACGTGTTCCTGCTCCTGCTGTCGATCCCGCTGATCGGCATCTTCGTCAAGCTGCTGTCAGTGAAGGCAACCATCCTGAACCCCCTGACCGTGCTCATCACTATGATCGGTGTCTACACGGTGCGCAACAGCGTCTTCGACATGTTCCTGGTCATCATCTTCGGTGTTGTGGGTTACCTGATGAAGAAGCTGGGATTCCCCCCGGGCCCGCTCGTCCTTGCCTTCGTACTGGGAGGACTCCTGGAAACGTCGTTCCGTCAGGCCATCCGGCTCTCGGAGGGCAGCATGGGTATCTTCGTTTCAAGTCCCATCTCGATCACCTTGGCCATCACTATCCTCCTCGCCCTCGCGGCCGCCCCCGTGATGACCTGGATTCTGCGCCGCCAGCAGGCCAAAGCCGAGACCGTCCTGCACACCCACGGCCGAGGCTATGAAGACTGACCTGCCCGGCCTCAACCCGAACGGAAGTAAGCCATGTCCATCGTTCTAGGATTCGTTCCCAACGAGCGCGGTGAAGCCGCCTTCGCCAAAGCCCTGTCCCTGGCCACGCAGTTGAATGAACAACTCGTCATCATCAACAGCAGCAGCAGGCACTCCCACATCGATCCCAAACTAGCCTCTGATCCGGACCTCGAGGCACTCGTGGCCCGCGCAGCCCGGGAGGGTGTTACGGCCCACGTCAAGAGGGATCCCCACGAGGACGGCCCCGACGCCCTCATCGAGGCGTCGACGGACGAGGACACCGCGATGATAGTGATCGGCATCCGTAAACGTTCCCAGGTGGGCAAGCTGCTCCTGGGAAGTGATGCCCAACGCATACTCCTTGAAGCCAACTGCCCGGTACTCGCCGTAAAAGCCTAGGAAGGCTCGAAAGGCTACATGTTCACTTTTGACCAGCTCGCCGGGTTTATCGCCGTCGCTGAGGAACTTCACTTCGGCCGTGCCGCTGAACGCCTGGAAATGACGCAGCCCCCGCTGAGCCGGTTGATACAAAAACTCGAAAAAATCGTAGGAACCCCTCTGTTCGAGCGGACCAACAGAAATGTACAGCTGACACCGGCCGGTTTGGCTTTCCTGGACGAGGCCAGGCGTCTTTTGGCCCTCGCCGAACGGGCACCCACCGCTGCCCGGAGGATCGCCTCGGGCCGCTCCGGTCACCTGCGCATCGGTTTTACAGCCGGCAGTGCTCTGAACGTTCTGGGGCCACTGCTTGGGGAGACCAGCAGGCTTTTACCCGACGTCGACGTCGAACTCTCGGAACTGGTCACGGGCAAGCAGATCAGCGGCCTTCTCACCGGCGAACTGGATATGGGCCTCGCCCGCCCGCCATTCGACGAGGAGATTTTTGACTCCCGGCTGCTTCACCGGGAGTCCGTGCTGCTTGCCGTTCCTTCCGGGCACCCGCTCACGGAAGCGGGCAGGGAACTCAGCCACGAAGATTTCAAGAACGAGCCGCTTATTATGCACTCACCAACAGAAGCCCGGTACTTCTACGACCTCGTCGTTCGGATGTTTCCCATTCGGCATGCGAACGTGGGTCACGTCGTCAGCCAGATTGTCACCATGGTCTCCCTCGTGGCCGCCAAGCGCGGTGTGGCCTTGGTACCTGCGTCCGCGGCGCAGCTGAAGTTTGAGGGAGTGCGGTACCTCCCCCTGCAAACCCAGGGAGAGAAGCCGGTGGAACTGCATGCCATATGGATGAAGAGCGCCGAAAACCCGGCGCTTCGAAGGCTGTTGCAAGATTTGGACTTTTCGACCGCATATCCCTTTCTCCGTCCCTGAAAGCAGACATCAATGATGCCTTTTAGGCATCATTGAATACCCGAAAACTCTTGGACAGGCATCACGCCGCCTGCCTACCCTAGACATAACCCACCACTACGCCCCAGCGGCATTACCCAGAGGACCCAACCGTGGCAAAGTACTCACCCCAGGAACTGGCGGACACTCTCAAGGAAGGCCTTTTGTCCTTCCCCGTCACCTCGTTCGACGCAGAACTGCAGTTCGATGAGGAAAACTACCGCAAGCACCTGGCCTGGCAGGCGAGCTTCCCGGTAGCGGGTCTGTTTGCCGCAGGGGGGACCGGTGAAGGCTTTTCCCTTTCTGCGTCCGAGTCCGAGCGTGTTGTCCGCACCGCGGTTGAAGAGGTCGGCGGCCAGGTGCCTGTTCTGGCATCAGCCGGCGGGTCCACGGTCCAGGCAATAGAGAACGCCAAGGCTGCCGAAGCCGCCGGCGCAGAGGGCATTCTCCTTCTACCCCCGTACCTCACCGAAGCGGATCAAGCCGGCTTGACCGAACACGTCAGCGCCGTCTGCAAGGCAACGTCCCTGGGTGTGATCATCTACAACCGTGCGAACGCCATCTACAAGGACACCACGGTGGCCACCCTGGCGGACCGGCACGAGAACCTCATCGGATTCAAGGACGGGGTGGGCGACCTCGAACACGACGCCCGTGTCTACGCCAAACTCGGCGACCGGCTCTTCTACCTCGGCGGTCTGCCCACAGCCGAAACTTTTGCGCTCCCCCTGCTGCAGCTGGGCATGAGCACCTACTCCAGCGCCATGTACAACTTCGTCCCGCAGTTCGCCCTGGACTTCTACCAGGATGTGCGCAACAACGACCGCGTCGCCGTCAACAAAAAGCTCAACGACTTTGTGATTCCGTACCTGGACATCCGGGACCGGGTGAAAGGCTATTCGGTATCGATCGTCAAAGGCGGGCTTGATGCCATCGGTCGTTCTGCCGGACCCGTACGCCCGCCGTTGCAGAACCTCGCAGAGCAGGACCTCGCGGACCTCAAAGCCCTCATCGCCACCGTCTCCTGATCCACCACCTCTACAAGGAGGAACATCATGACCCTCACCGGACACTCCCTGATCGCCGGACAAACCGTTATTGGCGAAGGAAAATCAGCCTTCGGCTACAACCCCGCCACCAACGAAGCCCTCGACCCTGCCTACTCCCTCCTTACGGAAGACCAGCTCAAGGCAGCTACCGCGGCGGCTGCGGAAGCGTACGCTTCCTTCTCCACTTTGGACCCGGAGACCCATGCCGGTTTCCTGGAGGCCATTGCGGACAACATCGAGGCCATCGGTGAGGATCTGATCACACGGGCAAGCCAGGAAACCGGCCTTCCCGCAGCCCGCCTCCAGGGTGAACGGGCGCGGACCACCGGCCAGCTGCGACTCTTCGCAGCCGTCGTCCGCACAGGTGACTTCCGCGGAGTGCGCATCGATCCCGCCATCCCTGAGCGCACGCCCCTGCCCCGGGCAGACATCCGCCAGCGCCAGATTCCGCTCGGCCCCGTCGCCGTGTTCGGCGCCAGCAACTTTCCGTTCGCCTTCTCCACCGCAGGCGGAGACACCGCGTCAGCTTTGGCCGCGGGTTGCCCGGTTGTGTTCAAGGCCCACAACGCACACCCCGGCACCGGTGAGCTGGTGGGCCAGGCCGTGGTGAAGGCTGTTCAGGACTTCAACCTGCACCCCGGTGTTTTTTCCCTGGTCTACGGCCCCGGTGCCAGCATCGGCCAGGCCCTTGTCGCCGATCCCGCCATCAAAGCCGTTGGATTCACCGGTTCCCAGAGCGCCGGCATCGCGTTGATGAAAACTGCCGCCGCCCGCCGCGAACCCATCCCCGTCTACGCGGAAATGTCGTCACTGAACCCGGTTTTCGTCTTTGAAGGTGCACTGAACGGCTCCCCCGAGGAAATCGACGCCCTGGCTCAGCAGTACATCACCTCCGTGACGGCCAGCTCCGGCCAGCTCTGCACCTCCCCCGGCCTGCTTTTTGCCCCGTCAGGCGAGGCAGGTGACAGGTTCGCCGCCGCCGTCGGCCGTGCCATCTCTGCCTGCCCGGGACAGACCATGCTCACCGAAGGCATCGCCGGCTCCTGGAACGCAGGCACCGACGCGCTGGGCAGCGCAGAAGGTGTGGACCTCATCGGCAAGGGACTGGACGGGGCCACAAAGAACGCACCGGCGCCCGCTATCTACGGCACCCAGGTCCGCGACTTCGTGACCAACCACGTCCTGCACGAGGAGATCTTCGGCGCCGCGTCCCTGGTCATCCGTTACACCAGTTCCGAGGACCTGCTCGAGGCAATCCGCGGGCTGGAAGGCCAGCTCACGGCATCGCTGCAGCTCACCGAACAGGACTACCCCACCGCGGCGCCTCTCATTCCCGCACTGGAACAGAAGGTAGGCCGCATCATCGTCAACGGCTGGCCCACCGGCGTCGAAGTTGGCCATGCTATGGTCCATGGCGGCCCGTTCCCTGCAACGTCGGACTCCCGCACCACCTCCGTCGGCACCCTCGCCATCAACCGCTTCCTCCGCCCCGTGGCCTACCAGAACATCCCCCACGAACTCCTTCCCGCACCATTACAGGACGGAAACCCCTGGAACGTCAGCCGCCTCATCGACGGCAGCACGGTTCTGGCAGCGGAAGACAAAGCAGAGGTCGGCGCATGAGCAACCAGCCAACCGTAGCCAGGGTAGAGGTGGTACCCGTCGCCGGGCACGACAGCATGCTGATGAATCTCAGCGGCGCCCACGGGCCTTTCTTCACCCGCAACGTAGTGATCATCACCGACTCCGACGGCAGGACCGGGCTGGGGGAGGTTCCCGGCGGCGAGAAAATCCGCACCACCATCGAAGAAGCCGGACACCTGATTGCAGGCAGGCCGGTAGCGCGCTACCGCTCCCTGCTGCGTGAAGTTGCCGCGGAATTCGCTGATCGGGATGCGGGTGGCCGCGGCCTGCAGACCTTCGACCTCCGGACCACAGTCCACGCAGTAACCGCCGTCGAATCAGCCCTGCTGGACCTGCACGGACAGTTCCTCGGAGTCCCGGTAGCTGAACTCCTAGGCGACGGGCAACAGCGGACCTCCGTGCCAATGCTCGGCTACCTGTTCTTCATCGGCGATCATGCCCGGACTGACCTGCCCTACCTGGTGGAGGACGCGCCGTCGGACCGCTGGGAAAAGCTACGCCGCCGGGAAGCCATGACCCCGGAGGCCATTGTGGCCCTCGCCGAGGCTGCCCAGGAAAGGTATGGCTTCAGCGACTTCAAACTCAAGGGTGGGGTGCTGTCCGGCGACGACGAAGTGGATGTGGTGACGGCCTTGGCCGAGCGCTTCCCCGAAGCCCGCGTCACGCTGGATCCCAACGGCGGCTGGCTCCTGGAAGAGGCCATCCGGCTGGGCAAGCGGATGCAGGGTGTCGTGGCCTACGCCGAGGACCCCTGCGGTGCTGAAGGGCGCTTCTCCGGCCGCGAGGTCATGGCTGAATTCCGCCGCGCCACCGGCCTCAAGACGGCAACCAACATGATCGCTACGGACTGGCGGGAAATGTCCCACGCCATACGCAGCAACGCCGTTGATATCCCGCTCGCGGATCCGCATTTTTGGACGATGCACGGCTCCGTCCGGGTAGCCCAGATGTGCCACGAATTCGGTCTGACCTGGGGCTCCCACTCCAACAACCACTTCGACATCTCCCTGGCCATGTTCACGCACACCGGTGCTGCCGCTCCTGGTGAGATCACGGCGCTGGACACGCACTGGATCTGGCAGGACGGCCAAGGCCTCACCAAGGAGCCGCTGCAGATCAAGGACGGCGCCATAGCGGTCCCGGATGCTCCCGGCCTAGGAATCGAACTGGACCGCGACGCCTTGGACAAGGCACACCAGCTGTACCTTGAGCACGGCCTCGACGCCCGCGACGACAGCATCGGAATGCAGTACTACATCGACGGCTGGTCCTTCGATCCGAAACGGCCCTGCCTCGTCCGCTAAGACCGGAGACCACAAAAAACCCGCCGGCCGGCATCCCCGCAGGGGCCGGCCGGCGGGAATCCACAGTTAAAGAAGGGCACAGTATGGGCGGGGCTGTCTCCGGAATCCTGATAGTTTCGGTCGTCATCGCCGTCGGATACCTCGCCGCCCGACTTCGAATACTCGGGCCCGAAGTCCAGGACGCACTGACCCGCACTGCCTTCTTCATCACCAACCCCGCGTTGCTGTTCACCGTTCTGGCCGGCAGCGACATCCGCGCTGCTTTGGGAACCGACGCTCCTCTTGCGCTGTTATCCGCAGCGTTGGCAGGGCTTCTTTATTGGCTGCTGAGTTTCCTCTTCTTCCGCCGGCCCGCAGCTGAAACAGCCGTCGGTGCCTTGGCAAGCAGCTATGCCAACGCGAACAACATCGGGATCCCGGTGTCCCTGTATGCCGTAGGTACCGCGCAGCACGTGGCGCCGGTGCTGCTGGTCCAGCTGGTGGTGCTGGCACCGTTCTACCTCACCGTCATGGGCCTGGCCTCCGGGGCCACGTTGTCCTGGAAGAAGATCCTGCTTCAACCCTTCAGTAACCCGATGATCATCGCCTCAGCGCTGGGAGTTGTCGTTTCCCTCACAGGTTGGACTGCCCCTGACCTGGTGCAAGAACCCATCGACATGCTGGCCGACGCTGCTGTGCCCATGGTACTGCTGGCATTTGGCCTCTCCCTGGCAGGCAAGGCTCCTCTGCAGCGGGGCGCCGGCCGAACCGAGGCATTAGTGGCTACTGCCGTAAAACTAGCGGGAATGCCCCTCATCGTGTGGCTTCTCGGGAAGTTCGTCTTTGACCTCGACGGCCAGCATCTGCTGGCAATGGTGATCCTGGCTGCACTACCCACAGCCCAGAATGTTTTCCTGTTCGCGTCCCCGTATGGCCGGGGAACCACCATGGCCCGGGACGTCATACTCTGCACCACTTTGCTAAGCGGCGGAGCACTCCTGGCGGTCGCCTGGCTGCTGGCGCCATGACCTCTGCCGCGGATGCTTCCTACTTCGCGGGGTTGTGCGTGCCGATCGGCGTCAGGCTGAGGTCCGGGTAGTTCTTCTCGATCCGGCGCAGCGCCCAAACGTCATTGAACAGGGCCAGGTACTCGCCATCGGACCGCAGCAGCACCTCAGCGCCCTGGACGTTGGCGAGCACCGGCATGGCGTCCGCCGTCGTGATCCTTGCCATGGAGTAGTTCAGGCGCTCCAGCCGCATGGGGGCGCTGAAGTCGTGCGCCATGCGGTCCTCCACCACTTCGAACTGCATGGGGCCAACAGCGGCAAGCACCGGTGCCTGGTCACCGCGGACGTCGGAGCGGAGCACCTGGATGACGCCCTCGTGCTCCAGCTGCTCGATGCCGCGGCGGAACTGCTTGAAGCGGCTGGGATCCTTGGACCGTGCCACCTGGAAATGCTCGGGGGCAAACAGCGGGATGGCCGGGTATTCCACGGGTTCCTCGACGAACAGGCTGTCCCCTACACGCAGCGAGGACGCGTTCACCAGGCCAACAACGTCGCCGGGGTAGGCCTCGTCAATTACTTCGCGTTCACGGCCGAACACCTGCTGCGCATATTTGGTGGCGAACGATTTTCCGGTGCGGGTCTGGGTGACCACCATGCCACGCTCGAAAACGCCGGAGCAGACGCGGATAAACGCTACGTGGTCGCGGTGGGCCTTGTTCATTCCGGCCTGGACCTTGAAGACGAAGCCGGAGAACGGGGCCTCAACGGGGCGGGGTTCGCCGTCGATGTCCGGGCGGGGGGCGGCCGGAGGGGCGAAGTCAACCAAGGCATCCAGGAGTTCCTTGACGCCGTAGTTCAGCGCGGCAGAGCTGAAGAGGATGGGCGTGGCCTCGCCTGCGTGGAAACTCTCGACGTCGAACTCCAGGTTCGATTCGATGACCAGGCCGGCTTCATCCACGGCGTCCGTCCAGTTGCTGCCCTGGCTCGCCGCGGCTTCTTCCGGGGTCAGGTACTCGGTGAGGGCAATCTTGGCCCCGGCGTTATTGCGCTCGAAACGGGCAAAGCGATCGTTTTTCAGGTCCCAGACGCCACGGAAGTCGCCGGATATGCCTACGGCCCAGGTCAGCGGCATGGGCTGCAGGCCCGTGCGCTCGGTGATCTCGTCCATCAGCGCCAGCGCGTCCAGGCCCGGGCGGTCCCACTTGTTGATCACGGTGATGATGGGGAGGTTGCGCTGCTTGCAGACCTCGAAGAGCTTCATGGTCTGGGTTTCCAGTCCCTTGGCTGCGTCCACCAGCATCACGGCACAGTCGACGGCGGCCAGGACCCGGTAGGTGTCCTCCGAGAAGTCCGCGTGCCCGGGGGTGTCCAGCAGGTTGATCACGGTGTCCCGGTAGGAAAACTGCAGGGCCGCGGAGCTGATGGAGATGCCGCGATCCTTTTCCATCTGCATCCAGTCCGAAACAGTTTCCTTGCGGTTGGCCTTGCCGCTGGATGCGCCGGCCGTGCCGATGACTTTTGCGTGCAGTGCCAGCGCCTCGGTAAGTGTGGATTTGCCGGCGTCCGGGTGGGAAATAACAGCAAAGGTCCGACGCCGGGCCGCCTCTTTGTGAATCTCGTGGACTCGGGCGGGGCTCAGGACATCTTGGGACACGGTGCTACTTTCGCTGCGGCGGGGGACCTGCCGCTTTGTTGGGGCGCTTGGCTGGGTTTTGCATCTGACTTTGCATCAGTATTGCCTCTGGGAGGCTTTGGCACGAACGGATCGGCTGACAAGCCAAGTTCCAGTTTATCGCAGGGCTTGCCTACGGCCGAAGGCGCCACTTAACCCGGACGAAACGCTGAATTCAAGACGGCGAAATATCCGCCGGGTAGTTTGGTCCCGTGAGCACAATTATTGGGGTTTTTTCACGTTCGGAACGGAACTGATCCGCCATGTCCATCGCCGCCCTTTCAGGCCTTTTCTTTGATCCACTGGCTTCGTCCGGCGCCGCTGTTCCGGCGGTAGTGAGTGCAGAAGTGCCGGCCGCCCAAAGCGAGCCTGCGCCGGATGCTCCTCAGGCCCTGACCCGCAGGCCGGAAAAGACGCACCGGTTGGAGAACCGCGCTGCTTCCCTGCAGGAGGTCCGCAGGGATCTCGAGCGGCTGTCGCGCCGGCGGGCGGCGGGTCAGCGGCCCTGACCTGGCACATCATGATGGTCAGCGAGGCTCATTGAGCCTGTTCGCCATCCCGCTGCCCGCACCCTTTGCGGTCCTGACGCTGAGTCATTTCTTGTGGTCTCCGGTCATACGCTGGCTGAGGTAGACCGGAACCATGGATGCGAGAATCAGCAGGGCAGCGATCACGTTGACGACCGGCGCCTGATTGGGCCTGGCCATGTTGTTAAAGATCCAGATCGGCAGGGTCTCCGTCCCGGGAGGAGCCGTGAAGGTAGTTACGACGATCTCATCGAAGCTCAACGCGAACGCCAGCACCCCACCCGCCACGAAAGCGGACCGGAAGCCCGGGAAGGTAACCGTGAAGAAGGTCTTCACTACGTTGGCGCCCATGTCCATGGCCGCCTCTTCCAGGCCCCTGTTGATTCGGCCCAGCCGGGCCTGCACGTTATTGAAGACCATCACGATGCAGAATGTTGCATGCCCCACAATCACGGAGAACAGTCCCAGCCCAATGCCGATCGGTTCAAGCACCGTCTTGAAGGTGTTGTTCAAAGCGACCCCAGTAACGATGCCTGGCAATGCGATGGGGAGTACAACCAACAGATTCACAGTGTTCTTGCCGAAGAATTCGTAGCGCGAGAGCGCAAAGGCGATCATGGTCCCCAACACCAGTGCGATGGTCGTAGCCAGTGCGGCAACACGCAGGGAGGTCCAGAGGGCCTCCCTGACGCCTTCGTTGTGGAATGCGGCGCTCCACCAACGGGTGGTGAAGTCAGTAATGGGGAACGTGCCGGACGTTGAGGCATTGAAAGAGTTCAGGACCACCAGCATCAACGGCAGGTAAATGGCTGCCATTATCAGTCCGGCAAAGAGCCGCAATGAAAGTTTGGCGGAGGATGAAAATCTCATGGACTCGGGCTCCTAAAGCTGCTTGAGGGCGCCGGACTTGCGGGCCAGGAAAAGATACAGGACAACGACGACGATCGGCACCGTGCCGAATGCGGCCGCGAGCGGAGGGTTCAAGTTGATGTTCGAGGCGATTACCGTGCCAATCACCTGCGTCTTGCCGCCTACGAACTGCGCCGCGATGTAGTCTCCCAGGCTCAAGGAGAAGGTGAAGATGGACCCGGCAATGAACGCCGGCTTGAGGAGCGGGATAGCCACGGTCCTGACAGTTGCCCAGGCTTTCGCACCCAGGTCTGAAGAGGCGTCAAAAAGGTTGTCCGGGATCTGGCGGAACGCCGAATACACAGGAACGGCCATGTAAGGGAACCACAAGTACGCCAAAGTCACTATCAGGGCCGGGGTACCGTAGCCGGGTCCGGTCATACCCAACGGTGCCAGCAGCCAATCGAGCGGACCACCGTTCATGAACGTGATCCGCCACGAAAACACCTTCACCAGGTAGCCTGCCCAAAGTGGCAGCGTTATGCCGATTGCGAGCACGGCACGCACGGTTGGAGACGCCACCTTTGCCATGTACAGGCCAAGCGGCAACGCCACCACGGCGCACAGGACGGTCACGGCAAACGCGATTCCGATCGTGCGCAGTGCAGTGAGCTGATACGCGGGAACGGTGAGGATCTCCAGGAAATTGTCCAGGGTGAATGCCGGGATCACCTTCGAGGTGAAGGTGTCGGTTGTCCAGAACGCAGTGACAAACAACAGGACAAGCGACCCTATGTACAGCACGCCAAGCCATGCCAGCGGGAGGGTCAGTAACGCAGTCAGCCTGAGCTTCGGCCTGGCGTACAGGAGCCTGGAGATACCGTCGCCGCGTCGGCGGTGATGACCGTCCGGCGTGGGGGTGCCGGATAGTACCTCCGGCTCGATCGTAGATGCTGCCATGGGGGTTTTCGACGGGTTACCCGCCGTTCCTCCTTCGGAGTGGGGTGCTGACTGCGGGCGGAAGGTGGCGCAGCGCGCCACCCTCCCCCCGCCTGAATGGGGAAGCAGACGAAATGCTTCTAGCCCTTGACCTCTGTCCAGGCCTTGGTCCACTCCTGGTAGTTGGTGCAGGTTGCGTCGGTTCGGCCGTCAATGCACTGCTCGACCGGAGTGGTCCACATCCAGACCTGCTTGTAATAGTCCTCGTCAGTGGCATGGAAGGTGGCGCAGTGTTCCTCGTTCTCTTTGGAACCCTCGCAGGCGAGCGCATTCGCCGGGGCCATGCCGAAATTCTGGGCAATCTTGGCGTTTACTTCCGGGCTGGAGGCCCAGTCCATCCATTTGTACGCGCAGTTGGCGTTCTTCGACTTTGAGGACAGCATCCAGGTATCGGACCACCCGGTAGCACCTTCTTTAGGCAAAACAGACCCGACCTTGCCGCCGTCGGCCTGGGCGATGTTCACCACTACCTGCCATCCGGTACCCAGTGAAGCGGTACCGGATGAGATGGAAGAGGCTGCCTTCAGGGCGTCGTTCCAGTACTCTCCGGCAATCTTGTTCTGGGACTTGAGCAGATCAACCGCCGCAGCCAACTGATCCTTATCCAGCGCGTAGGGATTGGTGATGCCCAGGTCCGGCTGGGTCGCCATCAGGTAGACGGCAGCGTCAGCGATGAAGATCGGGGAATCGTAGGCCATGACCTTCCCCGCGTACTCGCTGTTCGGATCCCAGGTGGCTTCCCACGAGTCCGGAGCTTCCGGAACCGCTTCTGTGTTGTACATCAACACGTTTGCACCACGCCCGATGGGAACTCCGTAGCTCTTGCCGTTAAGGGTGTCGTAAATCTGGCCCTTGAGGCCATCGACGATGTTGCCGAAGTTGGGGATCAGATCCGTGTTGATAGGGGCAACATCACCTCCCGCAATCAAGCGCAGGGATGCGTCCCCGGATGCCGAGACGAGATCATATTCACCGGTGCGCATCAGTTGCACCATCTCATCGCTGGTTGCGCCGACCTTCCGGTTGACGCTGCACTGGGTCTGCTTCTCGAACTCGGTCACCCAGTCCGCGTCGGGGTTGGTGGAACCATCTTCAACGAAACCGGCCCAGGCAATGATGTTGACTTCGCCTTCGGACGCCCCTACCTCAGTGGCAGCTGGAATGTCGGGGACCTGGATGCCGCCGCTTGATGCCGCGGGTGTCGGGCCCCCGCATCCGGCCAGAACCAGGGAGAGTGCGGCCAGTGCTGCGAGCGGCAGGGCTTTGGTCGTATTCATGGGTACCTTCTTTCGTGGTGCGTGGTGATGACAGAGGTGGTGAAGAACTAGACGGTGTAGTTGAAGCGGGACGGCCACTGGAGCCGGACGCGGTCGCCACGGCTTGCTCCGGACGCACGGGAATTGTTCTGTTCCTGAACGATGAGGGTTTGCCCGCCGTCGGTGCGTGCCATGTAGCGCGTAGCCGGACCCGTGTAGACGATCTCCTCGATGACCGCTTCCAGACTGGAGACTTGATCCGCAGTAGGTGAAGAGTCATTGAGGTTCCGGACTTGGATCCGCTCCGGCCTGATGCTTAGCAGAGCTGTGGAACCTGTCAGTTGCCGTGCCAATTCACCTTCCACCAGGTTGGTACTGCCCAGAAAGGAAGCGACGAAGCGGGTGCGGGGTCTTTCATAGAGGTCTTCCGGCGTGCCCACTTGTTCGACAACACCCTCGTTGAAGACCGCAACGCGGTCAGAAAGAGTGAGCGCTTCTTCCTGGTCGTGGGTAACGAAAACAAAGGTGATGCCCACGGTGCGCTGTATCTGTTTGAGTTCGACCTGCATCTGCTCGCGCAGTTGTTTGTCCAGGGCGCCGAGCGGCTCATCGAGCAGCAGCACCTGCGGGCGCAATACCAGGGCGCGGGCGAGGGCCACACGCTGCCGCTGGCCGCCCGAAAGCTGCGAGGGCAGTCTGTCCGCCACATGTGGCAGCCGGATCATCTCCAGCGCCTCGTTGACCAGCCTGCTGCGTTCTGCTCGAGGGGTCTTGCGCAGCTTGAGTCCGTACTCCACGTTCTGCGCCACGCTCAGGTGGGGGAAAAGAGCATAGTCCTGGAAAACAGTGTTGACGTTGCGCTCGAACGGTGCGCGACGGGTCACGTCGCGGCCACGCAGGTCGATCCGGCCCGAGGTGGGCAGTTCAAAGCCGGCAATCATACGTAGCACGGTGGTCTTGCCGGAGCCCGAAGGCCCCAGCAATGAGAAAAACTCACCCTTCCGGATATCCAGGTCCAGGCCTTTGACGGCAGAGAACTCCCCGAAGGTTTTCACCACATTGCGCATCGCAATTGCGGGCCTGCCAGCGGGGTCCGGGGTTTCCTGGGCTGAGGCTGCGGAAGCAGCGGGGGATGCTGTGGCTTGCACGGCGAAGGTCCTTCCCAACGATGACTGTGATGCGGGCTACACATCAGGTCGTTAAACATATGGAACCAGAGGCTATATGTAAAGAGCATCACACCATGTAAATTTGGTATTGCGAATGTGCACGTAGTGGCGGCGACTCGGGAAGGATTGAACTCATGCCTCAGAACTCGTCGCCGCGTCAGCGCATGCTCTCTACCGTCTTTGCCCCGCTGGGTGAAGCGGGCAAGGCGCAGCGGGTGCAGGACCGGATCGTTGAGGGCATCGCGGCCGGCGTGCTGCGGGACGGTGATCGCCTCCCGAGCGAAGCTGAATTGGCTTCCATGATGGGCGTCGCCACCGTCACGGCAAGGGAGGCCCTCGTCGGACTTAGGTCGCACGGGCTGGTAACGACCCGCCGAGGACGTGAAGGCGGCACCTATGTCACTGTCCCTGCCGGGCGCCGGGCCGAACTGGTACGTGCCCGGCTTCGGGGGATGAGCCGGGTAGAGGTTCGCGACCTCGCGATTCACTACCGGGCTATTGCAGCGACAGCGGCCGAACTCGCAGCCGACTTCGCGGGACCCGAGGATGCCGGAGTACTGCACGGGATGCTACGCGGTCGCGGCTTCGGGGGAGCCGCGGTAGGAGAATTCTTCCTCGAACTGGCGGCGCTGAGCCAGTCTGCGCGGCTGACGCGTGAGTTCGGCCGGCTTCACAAAGAGTTCGGTCCACTGATACTGCTGCTGCAGGAAGACGGAGACTTCGACGCCACCATGGTTCAGCTGTGCGAACGTATTGCCGACGCGGTGGCCTCCGCAGATGCCGCCGCCGCACGCGAGGCTGTGACTACCCAGATCCGAACCGGCCTGACAGCTCTTATCAACGAACACGCCCGGCTTGTTGACTCTCAACCGGATGACACCAGAAGGAGGACAGGATGAACCCCGTGACCGAATGGGCCGAGGAAGGTCCGGTGGGTCCGCTTAGCCAAGTAACGGGCTTTTTCGAGGACATCCTCGCTGAAGTCTCAGGCTGGGTGCCTGTGCTGGCAGACCTGTTTCATGATCCTGGTCATCCCCCGCGGGCCAAACAGCTCAATGTAGTCACGCGGCCCCTGGCAGCCGCCCTGGTGAAAGGCCGCCGCTCGCCCATAGCCGGAGCTGGATTCGTGGCCGCAGAAGACGCACTGGCCGATGCCGCTTGGCACATGGCCTGGTGGCAAGGCGAAGCCATGGAACCGCTGGTACTGCTGTCAGCGACTTCAGCTTCAGATACCTACATGCGGCGCGAATGGTTCACCAGGCCGATGGAGACCGGGCAGTCACACGTCACCGGGCCATATGTCGATTTCTTATGCACGGATGAATACACCGTGACCATGACAGTGCCAGTGGCGGCAGCAGGCCGAAGGGTCGGAGTGGCAGGTGCAGATGTGTTCGTTGAGTCACTGGAACACCACCTCCTCCCAAAGCTGAGGGCGCTGCACCCGGCTGCCAGCCTGGTCAACCAGGCTGGCAGGGTGGTGGTCTCGGCGGATGCCCAATTGGCCGCGGGCACTCTTTTGGCTCCCTACACTTTGGCTGCAGGGCGGACCGTCCGTCCACGAGGCGATTGGTACGCAGGCGCGGAGCTCCTGGTACTGCCCTGCGGGCAGCTGCCGCTGGCAGTCGTCCATCCGCTCGCAGTGGGATCCAACGCAGTCCGCTGAAACGGCGCCGGTCACACCTCTCACCGTCGAAGTCGAAGGACACGCAAAATGCCCGCCGGCCGGCCGCCGTCGAAGCCGGTTCCCGCAGCGGTCTCGAAACTCCCCGACGGGGCACTTTGGGGCTTGCCCGTGCGGAAGTTGGCGTTCTTTACCTCTATCATGGTGCTTGCGGGAAAACGTGCACTTTGGCCTCCCGCCGACACACCGCCGGAAACGGCATCTATGCAGGCATGGGCCTGCACCATTGAAGGGAAACAAGCATGGCTCGGAGCCCCGAAGAATCGCTCAAGGCGACTCTGGGCAGGGTGGCTCCCGGCACGCCGTTGCGCGATGGCCTCGAACGCATCCTCCGCGGTCGGACCGGCGCGCTGATCGTCCTTGGCTCAGACCGCACCATCGAATCCATCTGTTCGGGCGGCTTCGACATCGGAATCGATTTCTCCCCCACAAGGCTTCGTGAGCTGGCCAAGATGGACGGGGCCATCATTTGCGACAGGGACGCCGGCAACATCCTCCGCGCCGCGGTCCAGCTGGTCCCCGATTCCAGCATCGAAACCCAGGAATCCGGCACCCGGCACCGCACTGCTGAGCGCGTGGCCATCCAGACGGGCGTGCCCGTGATCTCCGTGAGCCAGTCCATGCAGATCATCGCGCTGTACGTCAACGGCCTGCGCCACGTGCTGGAGGGCTCCGAAAAAGTCCTGGCCCGCGCCAACCAGGCCCTCGCCACACTGGAGCGCTACCGGTCCCGCCTGGACCAGGTCACCAGCTCGCTGTCCGCGCTGGAAATCGAAGCCATGGTCACCGTCCGTGATGTCGCCGTCACCCTACAACGCCACGAAATGGTGCGCCGGATTTCCGAGGAAATCTCGCAGTACGTCCTGGAGCTTGGCGAGGACGGCCGCCTCCTGTCCCTGCAGCTGGACGAACTCACGGTGGGCCGTGGACCGGGCAGCGACGTCATCATTCGCGACTACGCCGGCCCGAATGCTTCCCCTGAGGACATCGACGCCGCGGTCAGCGCCCTGGTGAACCTGGGCCCCACTGAACTGATCGACCTTGGCAAAATTGCCGGGATTATTGGCTTCGCCGGCGGCGTGGACAGCCTCGAAGCCGTGGTCCAGCCGCGCGGCTACCGGCTGCTGTCCGGCCTCAAGGCCGTGCCCAAGGCCGTGGCGGACAGGCTGGTGGACCACTTCGGCGGCCTGCAGCACCTGATGGCTGCCACCATCGAGGACCTCATGACCGTGGACGGCATCGGCGACCAACGCGCCCGCACGGTCCGCGAAGGCCTCAGCCGGATGGCAGAAGCCAGCCTGCTGGACCGGTTCCTGTAAGCCTCAACCAAGCTGGCATCCAGCGCAATCATAACGCGTTTCCACGCGTTGCAGGCCAGCCAGTTGGCTATTCGAGCTGGAAGACCGCTTTCTGGCTGGTCCGGGCCCCCAGTTTGGCCACATACACGTAGTACGCTCCACCGGCTCCGGGCACCGCGGCGACGGGCGCGCAACCCTCCACGCTGCGGTTCCGTTGCCACGGAAAATTGGCACTCTCGCTCTGGCCAGGCTGGATTACCTTCACCAGGTCCTCACTCTTTGCCTGGCAGTCCCGGGAGGAAAATATCCTGTCCGTGCCGCTGGTAATCAGGAACTCCATTTGCGACGTTCCCATGTTCACTTCGCAGGCAACCGTTCCGCCGTTGGTAACCTGCAGCGTCAGCATAGGCATTTCAGTCGCCGCGTAGGTGGTCTTGTCCGTAGCCGCGGCTACCGACACCAGGCTTTGGTCGCAGGTGGGCGTGGACGGCGCCGTGGGGCTTGGCTCTGCACTGGGGGCCGAGCGTGGGTCCACGGCTGGCGCGGTCTCCGCGGCAGCCGGCGAGGTGCTTTGCGTGGACGACGCCGGCTGGCTGGATCCGCTGAAGGCGCCGGCGGCAGCGAGCATGGCCAGCAGCATGGCCACCACCACAAGGAAGGCACCACCTACAACCAGCCGGCGACGCCTGTACACCGCCGCGCTCACGGGCCGCTTTGCTGCGGGGCGGGACTTGCCGCTTGAGGATTTGCCTTGCCTGACCATTCTCCTAGGCTAAGGACGCCCACTGTCTGCGCGGGTATCCCACGCCGGGGAGCGGGCCAACGGTGCCACGGAACACAGGATGTGCGGCGCGAAGAACGCAGTAACGGACCCTTAGATCCACGCCCTCCGGCGCAGCGGCGGCTCCTCGCCACCGGGCTTTTGTAGGAGCACCTGGTTCACACCGGTAAGCCGTTCTTCAAAGCCCACGGCACTTGATGCCATGTACAGCCGCCAGACCCGGGCACGCCCGGGAGAGGTCAACCGTACCGCCTCGTCCCAGTTCTCTTCGAGGTTCCGTACCCATGCCCGGAGGGTCAGGGCGTAGTGCCGGCGCAGGGCCTCGACGTCCAGTACCTCGAACCCGCCGCTTTCCAGGGCAACCACCATGTCGGAGAGGCTGAGCATCTCTCCGTCGGGGAATACGTAGCGGGGAATGAACGAATCGGGGTCCTCTGCGGTGGGGCCGGCATTCCAGGAGATGGCGTGGTTGAGCAGCCGGCCGCCGGGGCGCAGCAGGCTGTGCAGCTGGGAGACGTAGCGGGCGAGCTGTGCCCTGCCGACGTGCTCTGACATTCCTATGGAGCTGATCGCGTCGTAGGGCCCGTCCATCACGTCCCGGTAGTCCTGGACGCGGATCTCTATGTGCTCGGTCAGGCCGGCATCGGCCACGCGCTTGCGTGCACTGTCCGCCTGCTCCCCGGACAGCGTGACGCCAACGACCTTCACGCCGTAGCGCTTCGCGGCGTGCAGGGCGAAGCTGCCCCAGCCGCAGCCCACATCCAGCACCCGCATTCCCGGCTTCAGCCCCAGTTTCCGGCAGACCAGATCGAGTTTGGCTTCCTGGGCAGCCTCCAACGAGGTCTCCGCACTGTCAAAGACTGCGCAGGAATAGACCATTGACGGACCGAGGACCAGGGCATAAAAGTCGTTGCCGACGTCGTAATGGTGTGAGATTGCCGCGGCGTCGCGCTTCTTGGAGTGCCTCCTGCCGTGCTTTTCGATCTTCACTTCCTCTGGCGGCGGTGCCGGCTCCGGCCCCAGCGCGCCGAGCCCGATGGCGGTGGTGAGGAGCGTACGGAGCTCCGCGACCGTTGGCTTGCTGAAAGGGCCCGGCTCCGCGAACTTGCCCTGCGAACGCAAGGCTGCGAAGGCGGCGAAGATGTCTCCGTGCGCCACTATCTCGCCTGCAACATACGCCCGGCTCAGGCCGAGCTGCCCGGGTGACCAGAGGATCCGACGCAACGCCCGCCGCGAGGTGAATTCAACAAGCGGTGCACCCTCCGGCCCGGATTCCGAGCCGTCCCAGGCCCGCAGCCGGATAGGGATCTGGTCCGTCCCCAGGACAATGGCCAGTGCTCTGGCCAGTAGTGGTGCTGCTCCCGGTGTCCTTGCCACGTTCATCGCCTCCTGTCCGGCGCATCAACTACAGTGTGTGCATCAAAGCTAATGCCATACCTCCCGCCCCGTCGATGGACACTCCTATCTCTCGCCAGGCACTTCCGGTCACGCCTGCCATCCATCGAGCCATCACCGAGTGGTTTGCTGCCGAAGCCCGCGATCTGCCCTGGCGCCTGGAGGATTGCACACCGTGGGGAGTCCTGGTCAGCGAGGTGATGCTGCAGCAGACCCCTGTGGTCCGCGTGCTGCCCGTCTGGAAAGACTGGTTGTCCCGCTGGCCCACTCCCGCGGACCTGGCCGCCGAAGCCGCAGGCGAAGCGGTGCGCCACTGGGGCCGGCTGGGCTACCCGCGCCGGGCACTGCGGCTGCACGCCGCCGCCGTCGCGATCACAGACACCCACCACGGCAAAGTTCCCAGGGACTATGAAGCGTTGCTGTCCCTGCCGGGCGTGGGCAGCTACACCGCTGCCGCCGTCGCCGCCTTTGCATACGGCCGCCGCCAGACAGTAGTGGACACCAACATCCGGCGTGTCCATGCACGGCTCTTCAGCGGGACAGCCCTCCCGGCGCAGGCGTTGACCGCAGCGGAGATGCGGCTGGCTGCCGAATTGCTGCCTGCCGACGCCGGGCTGTCGGTCCGCTGGAACGCTGCCGTCATGGAGTTGGGCGCCGTGATTTGCACGGCCCGCGCTCCCAAGTGCGCGGACTGCCCGGTCCGGAGCGTTTGTGCCTGGCGGCTGGCAGGCGAGCCGCCGCCGTCGTACGTTCCCAAAGGGCAGGCGTGGCACGGCACGGACAGGCAGGTTCGAGGAGCCGTGATGGCGGTACTGCGGCAAGCGGACTCCCCCGTCTCCGCGGAACTGTTCCTGACGCCGCCCGCGGACCTGGGACTGGGGCCGGAGGGCGTGGCCGTTCCGCTGGCAGCCCTGCACCGGCTCAACGCGCCACCGGAGCAGCTGGACCGCGCTCTGCTGGGACTGCTCTCTGACGGCCTGGCAGAGATGTCCGACGCCGGTTACAGCCTGCCGTCATGACGGGCACCTTTGCCAGGGCCGCCCCCGAACAACAGGCATACTTTGCTGGGTGACTGAGACTCCCGCTGTTTCACCCCGAACTCCGGTCGTGGCCAAACCATGAGAACCGTGATGTACGTAGCGTGGGCCGTGTTTGTGGTGGTCGCGGTGCTCTCGGCCATCCAGATGGTGCGCAAGAACCGGCAGCACGAGCGGGAAACCGCCCACTGGCCGCGGACGCATGCCACCGTTACGGGCCATATCGCCGGTTGGAGCAGGGGTGCAGGCGGGGCCAACAGGAACCGCCGCTTCTTCCCCGCCTACCAGTACCTTGACTCCCACGGCACGCTCTTTGTAGGCCAGTCGGAGATTCCAGGTGGCGAGATCCCCGTCCCGGGAAGCGTCATCGAGGTGGCCTACAACCCGGCCAATCCTGGCCAGTCTTTCCACCAGTCAGCTAAGCCCAGGCAGACCCTTGGCTGTGCCATTCCGTTTATGGCCGCCATTGCAGGGGCGTTCTACTTCTTCATCGGCATCTTCCCGGAATAACCGGTGCCTGATCAGCGCCCCGGGAATACCATGGAGCCATGTCCAGGGCCGCGGTACTGCTGATGGCAACTACGACGGCGTTACTCACCGCCGCGTGTTCATCCCAGGAAGCGGGGTGCCCGGCCATTGCGGCCGTGCCCGCAGTATCCGTAACCGTAGACCGCGACTACGTGCCGCAGGTCCGGTCGCTGCATCTGAAGGCCTGCCAGGACGGAACCTGCACCGAGGGCCCGCTGGACCTGCAGCCGGGCTCCGTAAGTGTGGGCGGGGAATGCGATCCCCATGGGGGTCCGGACAGCGTTTGCTCGGCCACTGCTTCTCCTGACGGGACACTGCGGGGCATGCTGCTGCTGGAGCCGCTGACCGAATCGCCAGTGGATGTGACCCTGACCGGCGTGGGAAGTGACGGCGCGCCGCTGCCCCTGCGCACCCTCACAATTACCCCCGTCGTGTCCACGCCCTACGGCGAACAATGCGGCCGCTTCATATCCGCCTCGGTCACCCTTGGCGCTGACGGCCTCAGCTCACGGCTCCCCGAACCCTGAACGCACCAGGTCGCCCACGTACTCCACGGCCTTCCCGGCATCCGGTCCGGACGCCTCAACCCGCAGCACGGAGCCCTTCCCCGCGGCGAGGGTCATCAGCCCTGTCATCGAGGAGGCGTCGACGCCGTTGATGCTCACTTCGGCATCCAGCGAGGAAATTCCGCCGGCGATCTTCGCCGCCGGCCTGGCATGCATCCCAGCCTGATTTACCAGTTCGAAGTCCCCTGTTGCGTCTGGCGTGGCATCGGCCGCGCCATTCGCTGTGCCTGTTTCAACTGCCGGGTCCCCTGGTTGCGTCCGCCCGGCACCGGCAAATGTGGCAGCAACGGCTTCAGCCGCTTCCCGGACGGCCTTGGCATCGGCTCCGCTTTGCGCGGCAACAGCAGCCGCCACGAGTCCTTCCACCAGCGGGGCGTCCGCCAGCAGGATTTCACCGGCCTCCTCGGCAAATTCAATGGCGGATTCGGCCGTCATCACCGCAGAACCAAGATCGGCCAGCACCACGGTCCCCTCATCCCCGGTTGCCCTGTCCAAGGCCTCCATGACCTTCTCCAGGCTGGTGCCGATCCTGCCGTCACCGGTTCCCCCGGCTGCGAGGATCTGCACGTCAGGAGCCATTTGCCCGGCAAGTTCCACGGCGCCGTCGGCGATCTTTTCGCTGTGCGACACCACTACCAGCCGCACGCTCACCGAGCGGCCTCTGCCGCCGCCCGCAGGATCAGCGCGCTGGACTCCGCCCCGGGATCGCGGTGCCCGGCGCTGCGCTCCCCCAGATAGCTCGCCCTGCCCTTGCGGGCGACCAGGGGCTCCGTGGCTTCTGCTCCGGATGCGGCAGCGTCAGCAGCCGCCTGGAGGACGTCCTGCGGCGCGGCGCCGTCGTCGGCTGCCTTCCGGGCGGCCTCTACCGCCGGCGTCCACGCATCCACCATGGTCTTGTCCCCCGGCTCGGCTTTGCCCCGGGCCACGATGCCGCCCAGGGCCGCCTCCAGCGCGTCCACCAACAACGAGGGTTCGACGTCGGCAGCGTCACCCAGCGCCGTGGACGCGCGCAGGAAGGCGGTCCCGTAAAGCGGACCGGCGGCCCCGCCAACGCTGGACATCAGCGCCATGGCAGTCATCTTCAGTGCTGCAGCGGGACTCTCCGGCGGTGCCTCTGCGAGCTTGGCCACTGCCGCCTGGAATCCCCGGTCCATGTTTTCGCCGTGGTCGGAATCGCCGATGGCCCTGTCCAGATCGATCAGGCGGCCACGGTTTTCCTTCATGGCCTCAGCTGAGAGTTCCAGCCACTTTAAAGTCCACTTGGTATCCAGCCCCATCCCTACACTCCCCAACGCAGTGCGGCCGTGCGGACGGGCGCGTCCCAAAGTTCGGTCAGTTCATCATCCAGCCGGAGGACGGAAATGGAGCAACCCTGCATTTCCAGGGCGGTGATGTAATTGCCTACCAGCGAACGCGCTACCGTGATGCCACGCTCTTCCAGGACCTTGGCGGCCCGGCGGTAGACGATGTACAGCTCGCTTTGCGGCGTTCCGCCCATGCCGTTGACGAAGAGCAGGACGTTCTCCCCCTGCTTGACACCGAGATCGGTGAGGATGGGCTCGAGAAGGCGGTCCGTGATGCCATCAGCGCCCTCCATGGGAATCCGGTGCCGGCCTGGCTCACCGTGGATCCCGATGCCGATCTCGATTTCGTTTTCTTCCAGGTCGAAGCTGGGCTGTCCCGCATGCGGGACGATGCACGCGGACAAGGCAACGCCCATACTTCGCACGTTGTTGTTGACCCGGCCGCCCACTGCGGCCACTGCATCCAGGTCATCACCGCGCTCCGCGGCCGCTCCCGCGATCTTTTCCACCAGGACGGTGCCGGCAACACCCCGCCTGCCGGCGGTATAGAGCGAATCCTCCACCGCGACGTCATCGTTGACCAGGATGGTGCGGACCTGCACGCCTTCGGCCTCGGCCATCTCTGACGCAGTCTCGAAATTCAGGACGTCACCGGTGTAGTTCTTTACGATGTGCACCACGCCGGCACCCGAATCGACGGCCAGGGTGGCGGGAATGATCTGATCCGGCGTCGGCGAGGTAAACACCGCCCCGGGCACGGCGGCGTCGAGCATTCCACGTCCCACGAAACCGGCGTGCAGCGGTTCATGACCGCTGCCGCCACCGGACACCAGCCCCACCTTGCCGGCCACCGGCGCATCCTTGCGGGTAATAAACGCAGGAGTGGTGTTGACGGTCACGAGGTCTGGATGGGCCATCCCGAATCCTTCAACGGATTCGTCGACCACGGCTTTGGGATCATTGATGAGCTTTTTCATGGTGCTCCTGGGCTTCGTTTGGCTTCCTGGAGAGTGTGCTCTTGACCCTACTACCCGGACACGGCAGCGCGGAAGG
This sequence comes from Pseudarthrobacter sp. MDT1-40-2, assembly GCF_059383595.1. NCBI lineage: Bacteria > Bacillati > Actinomycetota > Actinomycetes > Micrococcales > Micrococcaceae > Pseudarthrobacter > Pseudarthrobacter sp. MDT1-40-2. Next base: position 378,618 of record NZ_JBWZCL010000002.1, read on the forward strand.
TCCGGGTTTGTTCTCAACCTTCCAGCTGGCGGATCATCCGGGTGTTGCCCAGCGTGTTGGGCTTCACCCGGGCAAGGTCAAGGAACTCCGCCACGCCCTCGTCATGGGAGCGCAGCAGTTCCGAGTACACCACTGGGTCCACAGCGCTTTGGTCGGCCATGACCTCGAAGCCATGCCGCTTGAAGAATTCCACCTCAAAGGTCAGGCAGAAGACCCGCGAGACCCCCAGCAGCCGGGCCTCCTCCAGGAGCCGTTCCACCAGGACATGCCCCACACCCCTGCCGCGCCAGGACTCATCCGTTGCCAGGGTGCGGACCTCCGCCAGGTCCTCCCACATCACATGCAAGGCGCCGCAGCCGATGACCGTGCCGTCAGAGGCCTCGGCGATCCGGAATTCCTGCAGGCTCTCGTAATAGGCCACTGTCTCCTTGGCCATCAGGATCCGCTGCTCGGCCAACGGAGCCACGAGTTCCTTGATGGAGGCGACATCGCCGGTACGGGCAGGGCGGATACGGAAGGAATCAGTCACACGCCTATCCTATGGTTGCCATGGACGGCGGAAACGCAAAAGGCGTCCGGCGGCTGTTTCCAGCCGGGGACGCCTTTTGCGGTTACTGCCGCAGTTGCGGATTACTACACGATCGGGGCTATCTCGGGGATACGCGGCTTGGCGTTGCCCTGGAACGTGAACTTGGCGTCGTCGCCTTCGCCATCCACGTCCACCACCACAATGTCGCCGGCGTGGAGCTCACCGAACAGGATCTTCTCGGAGAGCTGGTCCTCGATCTCGCGCTGGATGGTGCGGCGCAGCGGCCGGGCACCCATTGCAGGATCGTAGCCACGCGTGGCCAGAAGGCGCTTGGCTGCCGTGGTGAGTTCGATGCCCATGTCCTTGTCCTTGAGCCGCTTTTCCAGCCGGCCTACGAACAGGTCCACGATCTCGATGATCTCGTCCTGCGTCAGCTGCGGGAACACCACGACGTCGTCAACACGGTTCAGGAACTCGGGACGGAAGTGCTGCTTCAGTTCCTCCGTGACGCGGGCGCGCATCCGGTTGTAGCCGGTCTGCGTGTCCGTGCCCGACTGGAAGCCGGTGGCAACGCTCTTGGAGATATCCCGGGTACCCAGGTTGGTGGTCATGATGATCACGGTGTTCTTGAAGTCCACCACGCGGCCCTGGGAGTCGGTCAGGCGGCCGTCTTCCAGGATCTGCAGGAGCGAGTTGAAGAGGTCAGCGTGGGCCTTTTCAACCTCATCGAACAGCACCACCGAGAACGGCCGACGGCGGACCTTCTCGGTCAGCTGGCCGCCCTCCTCGTAGCCAACGTAGCCCGGAGGGGCACCGAAGAGCCGCGAGACCGTGTGCTTCTCGGAGTACTCGGACATGTCCAGGGTGATCAGGGCTTCCTCTTCACCGAAGAGGAATTCCGCGAGTGCCTTGGCCAGTTCGGTCTTGCCGACGCCGGTGGGGCCGGCGAAGATGAACGAGCCGCCGGGACGCTTGGGGTCCTTCAGGCCTGCACGCGTGCGGCGGATAGCCTGGGACATGGCCTTGATGGCTTCGTCCTGGCCGACAACGCGCTTGTGCAGTTCCTCTTCCATCTTCAGCAGGCGCGAGGACTCTTCCTCGGTCAGCTTGAAGACCGGAATACCGGTGGAGTTGGCGAGCACTTCGGCGATGAGATCCTCATCAACCTCGGAGATGTCGTCCATGCCGCCGGACTTCCAGTGGCGTTCCTTTTCGGAGCGCTCGGTGATCAGCTTCTGTTCCTTGTCGCGGAGCGACGCGGCGCCTTCGAAGTCCTGCGCGTCAATTGCGGACTCCTTCTCCATCTTGAGATCGGCTATCCGCTCATCCATGGCCTTCAGCTCCGGCGGAGCAGTCATCCGGCGGATGCGCAGCCGTGCGCCGGCCTCATCGATAAGGTCGATCGCCTTGTCCGGCAGGAAGCGGTCCGAGATGTAGCGTTCGGCGAGGCTTGCGGCCGAGGCGAGGGCGCCGTCGGTGATCGTTACGCGGTGGTGTGCCTCGTAGCGGTCGCGGAGGCCCTTAAGGATCTCGATGGCGTGTGCAACCGAGGGCTCCTTGACCTGGATGGGCTGGAAACGGCGCTCCAGCGCTGCGTCCTTCTCGATGTGCTTGCGGTACTCATCCAGCGTGGTGGCGCCGATGGTCTGCAGTTCACCGCGGGCCAGCATGGGCTTCAGGATGGAGGCCGCGTCAATCGCGCCTTCCGCTGCGCCGGCACCAACCAGGGTGTGGATCTCATCGATGAAGAGAATAATGTCTCCGCGGGTACGGATCTCCTTGAGGACCTTCTTCAGGCGCTCTTCGAAGTCACCGCGGTACCGGGAGCCGGCCACCAGGGACCCGAGGTCCAGCGTGTACAGCTGCTTGTCCTTGATGGTCTCAGGAACATCGCCGCGGACAATCGCCTGCGCCAGGCCCTCGACGACGGCAGTCTTACCGACGCCGGGTTCGCCGATCAGGACGGGGTTGTTCTTGGTGCGGCGGGAAAGGACCTGCATGACGCGTTCCATTTCCTGTTCGCGGCCAATCACAGGATCCAGCTTGTTTTCGCGCGCTGCCTGGGTCAGGTTGCGGCCGAACTGGTCCAGCACCACGGAACCGGCGGGGGTGCCTTCGGGCTGGCTGGAACCGACGCCTGCGCCGGTGCTTTCCTTGCCCTGGTAGCCGGAGAGCAGCTGGATGACCTGCTGGCGCACCCGGTTGAGGTCAGCGCCGAGCTTGACCAGCACCTGCGCCGCAACACCCTCACCCTCGCGGATGAGTCCCAGCAGGATGTGCTCCGTGCCGATGTAGTTGTGGCCCAGCTGCAGGGCTTCGCGAAGCGAGAGCTCCAGCACTTTCTTAGCGCGCGGTGTGAACGGGATATGGCCGGACGGCGCCTGCTGGCCCTGTCCGATAATCTCCTGTACCTGCTCGCGGACGCCGTCAAGCGAAATGCTCAAGGACTCCAGAGCTTTGGCCGCAACGCCTTCACCCTCATGGATAAGACCCAACAGGATGTGTTCGGTTCCGATGTAATTGTGGTTCAGCATGCGTGCTTCTTCTTGGGCAAGCACAACTACGCGACGGGCACGGTCCGTAAATCGCTCAAACATTTCGCCACACTCCTAGCTACGACGTACTTTGATGCTACGTGGCTGGCTTCGAGTTGTGGAGCGTGTTCGCCACAGGGGAAACCCTGAGGAGTAATTCCAGGGCGGGCAGACACTGCTGAGCTTCCTCGAAGGGGAAAAAGTGCCCACCCTGGAAGGTGCGGAACTCCGGAAAGTCGGAGTACTCCTGCCAGCCGCGGACCACGGCAGGCGGCGCCAACGGATCATCTGTACCACCCCAGGCCACCAGCGGTACCGGCATCGGGAAGTCCCGGCGCGTTGACGTGTTCGGTCGGTAAGTGGTGATGATGCGCAGGTCGCTCCGCAAGGCGGGAAGGAACAGAGGGCGCATGGGACTGTTGCGCAACGCCGAATTAACTGCACCCACCGCTTCCAGGGCGTCAAGGAAGTCCTCATCACCGAGCTCAATAATCGGGGCGAAAACGTCCGCCGAAGAATTGTGGGGTGGCCTGCTGCCCATGACCAGCAGGCACTCCGGCAGCGGGGCGCCCCTGCGCAGCAATTCATAAGCGGCCTCGTAGGCAAGCAAACCGCCCAGGCTGTGACCGGCCAGAATGAAGGGCCGGTCCAGCGGCAGCCGGTCGGCGATGGCAGCGGCGAGGTTTTCCAGCGTGACCGTTACGCCTTTTTCTGCCAGTTGGGCCTGGATCAGCCTGACGTTGACCGGTTCCAGCACCATGGCCGCCCCTGCCGCCTGCGCCCAGGGACGGAAGGTGGCAGCTGATCCTCCGGCAGGCGGCAAACACAACACAACCGGTGATGCCGCTCCTTCCCGGGTGGCTGTATCGGTCACGATCATGCCGGTTGCCCACTGCGGAGGCCGCCGCTGGTTACCGCTTTCCAGGCCGCTGGGTCGTGCCCGGCCAGCAAGGCAGTGCCCACCAGGAGCGCCCTATAGCCGGCGGCCAGCAACCGCATCGCCGCCGCGGGTGAATCCACCCCGCTGGCACTGACCGGGCAGCTGCAACCGGCAGCCACAACTGCTTCGATCAGCCTTTCACTGCGGGCAAAATCCGCACCGCCCGTTTCCTTGCCCCGGATGTCCTTATTGTTCACCGCGATGATCACGTCCGCCGCATTCTCAATCGACCCAATCTCCTGTTCCGACACCACCTCGATGAAAGGCACCAGTCCCAGTTCCAAAGCCTGGTCCGCCAGGCTGTTGAGACCCTTCGCGGGCAGCAGTTGGGCAGTCAGCAGCACGGCAGAGACGCCAAGCTTCCGGGCGGACTCCAGCTGACCGCGCCGGGTTATGAAGTCCTTTTGCAGGATGGGCAGGTCAGTGATCGCCCGGACCTCACGGAGGAGGTCGTGGTCACCACCAAACCAGCGGCCGGTAACCACGGAGAGGCACGGCGCCCCGGCGTGGTGGTAAGCGGCTACAACGTCCGGCACTGACCGGCCATGCAGCAGGTCAGTACCGGCGGCGTCGTTTCTCTTGATTTCCATGATGAGCGGGCTGGGACCGGCAAGCACGGCGTCCATGAAGGCGTTCACAGCGCTGCTCCCGCGGGCACCCGGGCACCGGTGCCCAGCCAGGCCGCGCCGATGGATCCGATGTTCAGGGCGGAAAAGCTTCCGTCCGGGCCCCTCGTGGCGGAATCCGCATCCACCCCACGGAACGTCGGCAGGTTCCGGATGTCGGCGTGGGCCACCGCATTGCGCGCAGTGACCCCGCCTGCCACCAGGAAGGGCAAATTCAACTCGAGGGCAGCTGCCAGCAAGGCGTCCGGTGGAACCTCGCGCCCGGTGCTGCCCACCTTGCCGTCGGGAGACATTGCGTCAAAGATCGCGACGTCTGTTCCTGCCCTTTTGTAGGCACCGTAGTACGGCTTCTCGAGGCAGACGGCCCCCTGGAAATGCAGGACCTTGACGATCACCGCGTCGGCTGGGAGCAGGCTCCGCAACTGCGCCACCATTTTGGGCGTCTGAAAGGCGTGGAGCTGCACCCATCGGATGCCTGCCCGGTTCATGACTGCAGCCAATTCCATTGCGTCGGCGGTGAACGTGACCAGGCAGGGTTGCAGTCCGTCGATCCCTCGGCAGGCTTCTGCGAGTTCGACCAGTTCCTCGTCTGCCAGGGACCGGTCCGAGCCGGAAATCCGCCACCACAAACCTGCCAGAGTGGCACCACCGTCACGCAGAGCATCGAGCTCCCTGCTGGAGGTGGCACCACAGGCCTTCAACTGGAAGACGGTGCTCATTTCAGGCCGATCATCGAGGCGATGCGGTTGTATTGAAGCTCGTTGGTTCCGGAGTAGATTGATCCGGCTATGGAGTTCCGGACCTCTTTCTCCAGCCCGTATTCGGTAACGTAGCCGCGTCCGCCAAACACCTGTACGGCATCCAGGCTGGACGCGAGGTTGTAGCGGCTGGTCAGAAGCTTGGCGATTGACACTTCGCGGGTGGCCCTCTTGCCCTCGGAAATCAGCCGCGCGGCCTCATGCAGCCACATCCGGGAGGTGGAGGCCCCAATGGACATGTCCACGATCTTCTGTGAGACCTGCTGGTAACCGCCAATGGCCCGGCCGTACTGTTGCCTGGTGCGGGCCTGGTCGACGCACCTCGCAAGCCTGTTGGCCATCTCGCCGACGTTGACGATGAAGGAATACAGAATTTCCCGTTCCATCACGTGGTCCAGCACCAGGAAGCCGCCACCCACGCGGCCCAGTACATTTCCGGCCGGCACCCGGCAGGATTCAAGAACGACGTCGGCCATCGGTGACGTGCCCAAGCCCATTTTTTGCACGGGGTTCCCGGTGCTGAGGCCCGGCGTACCCGCCTCCACCAGGAAGGCAGTGATGCCAAGGGGGCCTGCGTTCTCTGCCGTTTTGGCGTAGATGACATACACATCAGCCAGCCCGGCATTGGTGATGAAGCACTTCCGGCCGTCCAGAACGTAATCCCCGCCGTCGCGTACCGCCGTCGCGCTCATCCTGAGGGCATCTGAGCCGCTCTCCGGTTCCGTGATGGCATGGGCGCCAATGAGTTCGCCGGAACACAGTCCGGGCAGATACTTTCCTTTGAGTTCGGCGCCGGCAAAGTCGTTAAGGGGTGTGGCCGAACTGGCCATGCTGGTCACAGCCGAAAATGCCAGGCCGCTGTCGCGGGACACTTCGCCCAGTATTTCCAGGGCGTCCATGGTTTCCCGGATGGACCGCCCGGCTCCCCCGTACTCCGGGTCAAACGGCATCGCCAGCAAACCGGTGGCCCTTAGCGCGTCCCATGACTCACGGTTGAAGGTTCCCAACCGGTCCTTTTCAATGTGGCCTTCGCTGATCTGGTCGCCCAGCGCACGGATTGCGGTGCCGACGTGATTGGCCCGCTCTGCAATTGCTGTCATGGTTGGTTCCTAATACGCAGAAAAGCCGGAAGAGTCGAGGTTGTGCGTCTCGTCCCCGCGGATGGGCGGATTGAACACGGAGATCAGCTGCATGTCTTCATGCTCCGATGCCTGGAGGTGGTGGGCATCGTGTTCGTTGAGCGCGTAGAGCACTCCTGGCACAATCTCGTGGCGGGTACCGTCAACTTCAACCACGGCTCCGGATCCGGAGATGCAGTAGCAGGCTTCCAGGTGCCGCGAGTACTTCAGCATGGAATTGGTTCCTGCTTTCACCACTGTGTGGGCAATGGCAAAGCCCATGCTGTCGTTTTCCACGAGAAGGCGGCTGCTGGTGCCGTTTCCCCAATTGACGGTGTTTACGTCTTCACGTCTGCGAATGAGCATGGAAGTTCCCTTCAGTGTGATTGATTGATGGAGGTGAGACTTTGTTGAGGAAAGCGTTGAATACCGGCCGCAGCCGGCCGGTGGCCAGCCCGTCCTCCACGGCAGCTACCGCTGCCGTGCCAATGATGGCGGCGTCCGCACCGATGGTGCCAAGCTGGTCGATATCCGCCCGGTCCCTCACCCCGAAGCCCACTGCGATCGCGGCCGGGCCGTAGGAGCGCAGTTCAGCAACAGTTTCCCGCAGCGCCGCATAGCCTTCGTCGGGCCGGCTCCCGCTGCGTCCGTACCTGGCCACCAGGTACACGTAGGCTGTGGCTGCCTCTGCTGCGTCCCGCAAGGTTCCGGGACGGGAAACAATGCTGTAGCACGTAGTCACCACGGGTATCCCTGCCTGTGCGGCACTTTCGAGGTAATTCTTGCGCAGGATGGGTGGCAGGGCGTGGATCAGGAGTCCGTCTGCGCCTGACTCTGCAACGTCTGCCAGGAAGGCGGCCATGCCGGGGGCTTTGACCGTGTGGCTCCAGTCGGCCAGGAGTACAATCTTCAGCCTGTGCAGATCCGGTTTGATCGAAGTGATGAAGCCCAGCACCTGTGCCAGAGTGATGCCAGAGTCGATTGCCCGGCTGGCGGACCTCCGGATCACCATGCCATCAGTAAACGAATCCGGAAAGGGCACAGCCAGTTCCAGGCAGTCGATGCCGGCCCTGTCCATGTCCAGCACCAGGTCCCGAAGCTGGTCAAGGGGTGGATCGCCGGCGTTGAGGAACAGCACGGTTCCCGGGCTGCTGCCGGTGTTGCTGAAAAAGCCCGTCATCGCCTGATCCCCTGCCCGGCCGTCGCGTTTTCCAGGGTCATCCGGCCGGCAAGGGCCAGTGCCAGCCCGGACCGGACACTGTCCATGGCCCCATCGAACGCGGCCCGCCAGCTTTGTTCCCTGCCGCCGGCCAGTAAAAGCGCGGCTGCATTCAGGCAGATGGTGTTTGTGACGGTCGGGTTGACGTTGCCACCCAGGGCCTCCAGGAAATGTTCGACGGCGGCGTCCGCAGCCACCGGTTCCAGGTCCGAAAGGTGCCCGCCTGCTTCAGTCACGGAACCGGGCTCGAGGTGTTCCACGGTGCCGTCCGGGCGATAGACGCTGTTCGCTGCGAAGCTCAACAGTTCATCAACGCCGTGATCATTGGACGTCACCCAGACCGGGTGTGGCCGGTGGACCTGGGCAAGCTCGCGGATGGTGGCCAACGGAGCCCTGGCCGACACTCCGGTCAGCTGGGCGCGTACAGGAACGTCGGCCAAGAACGGGCCCACCACATTCAGAAACTTTCCAAACGTCTTCATGCCTACCGGCACAATGACCCGTGCCAACCTGGCCAGTTCCTTCGGATAGACATACTGCCCGGCGAAAGCCAGCCCGAACGTGTCCAGGTGCCGCTCCGTTTCCGCACTGTCCGACGCGGTCACGATTCCGGCCCTGCCCAGGAGGTCCACGGAGCCGAGGGTGCTGGCATAGGACCGGGAGCCTGTCTTGATGATTGCCGCGCCGGTGCCCGCGGCAACGAACGCGGCCGCCGTCGAGATGTTCATGGTGGCCGGCCCGCCGCCCGTTCCCACGATGTTCACTGCGTCCCAGCCGGGGGTGTCCCGTGGTTCCGGTGCCAGGCTTTCGATGAACGCCAGGACTGTTGCCGTATCCGGGAGCCAGGTGGCCGCGGACGCCAGGATGCCCACCACTTCTGCCTGGTGGGCGCGGCCGGCGTGCACCGCAGCCCAGAGAGAAGACCAGTCCTCCGCGGAAACGCTCTCCTGCCTGCGTACCAGGGTTTCCAGAACCTGACCGGACATTGCTAGACCGTTGACTTGAGGGCGGCAGCCTTAAGGCCGGCCGCGGTAATGAAGCGGTCCATGGTGGCCAGGCTCCGAAAGTTCTCCGGGTCAAGGTCCTCGTCCCCAACGGACACGTCGAAGGTGGTCTCGATCCAGGCGATCATTTTCAAGAGGCCCAGGCTGTCGATGATTCCACTGTTCAGCAGGTCCATCTCCTCGGTGATCTCTTCCGGGTCCGTCCCGGGCAAAAATTCTTCGATGACGTAGGTGCGGATTTCGGTGATGGCGTTCATGGTGGTGCTCCTTTTTGAATGGGTTGCTTGGTTCAGGTATTCAGCTGGCTGCGTTGACGGTTTCCGGGAAGTACTCCCGTTGGGTCTGCAGCCTGTTGATCTTGCCGGTGGTGGTGAGTGGAAGGGCCGCGTCTGTGACCCTCAGCTGTGAGGGCACGGCAGTTCTGGGAAGAAGGCTGGCGCAGTGCTTGCGCAGTTCCAGTCCGGACACTGCAGATCCGTGTTTGCGTTCGACGACGGCGAGCAGCCGCTTCCCGCCGACCGGATCCGGAGCGGTCATCACGGCAGCTGCACCCACGTCGGCATGCAGCTTCAGGACGCGCTCAACCTCGGCAGTGTTGACTGCCACGCCACGGACTTTGACCTGGTGATCGGTCCGGCCCAGCAATTTCAGCCCGCCGTCGGGGTCGCGGCGGAAGAGGTCGCCGCTACGGAAGAACGTCCCGGGGCGCCCCAAATGACGGACGAATTTCCCTTCTGTCAGGGCCGGGTCAACGTAGCCGCCGGCCTGGAAGGGCGTGCGGACAAGAAGCTCGCCCTCTCCCGGACCCGTTACTTCGTAACCGGCATCGTCCAGCAGCAGGACGTCTACTCCCGCTATGGGCGCTCCGGCCGGCAGCTGAATGGGCAGTTCCTCTTCCGGCCGGACGCTGTGCATCAGGCTGTCGTTGGTTTCTGTGCAGCCGTACACGTTATGCAGGGTGGCCGCCGGGAAGAGCCTGCGCATGGCTATCAGGGTGTGCTGCGGGGCTTCATCACCGGTCAGGATCAGGTGGCGCAAAGCCAGGCTGCCCCTGTCCTGCCCGGCATCCGCCGCCAGCTGGAAAAACATGGGGACGCCCTGCACCACTTCTACCCGGTGGTCCACAAGTTGCTTCAGGACGTAGGCCCCGTCCACCGCTTTGGCCGGGGGAACCAGTACTACGGTCCCGCCGCGGGCCAGGGTAGTCCAGATGTCCAGCAGTGACAGGTCAAAGTTCAAAGGCGCCAGGCTTAGGACCGGGGTGCCGGGTCCGATTCCAAAGGCAGCGCCGGCCCAGGCGGTGAACTTATCAACAGCCTCGTTGTCGAGGGGCACGATTTTCGGCAACCCCGTTGACCCCGAGGTGGTCAGCATGAAGCAAGTGGTGGGGGCCACAGCCGGCCGGCGCTCCGGAGCCAGGAGTTCAATGCTGCGCGTCTGTGGATCCAGGATGGCCGTGCATCCCGAGCCTGCCAGGAGGCGGTTTCTGGTGGCCGCGGGGAGCAGGGGTGAAACAAGCAGGAACGGACGCTGCTGCCGCAGGCATTCCAGCACGGCCGCGATGGACTCGCTGCCCTTGTGCGCCAGGATTGCCACCGGTCCTGTCCCGGTCAACATCTCCGTCATTCCGTCCGCCAACAGCACCAGCTCGCCGTAAGTGATCGTGGCGCCGCCTTCCACAAGGGCTGCTTCTTCCGGCCATGCTGTTGCGTGCCCAAGAATTTGCTGTGCAAGGGCACTCATACGTGCTGCCCGTCCAAGGGAAGAATGCGGAGCCATCCCGCTTTGACGGCCAAACCGTGTGGCGTGCTGCAGGAGAAGGTGAAGGTGCCATCCTGGACCGTGGGCCGGTACGAGAACCGCAGCGGCTCGCCCGGCAGGATGGGGGTGGAGAACCTTGCCCCGAGGTCAACGATCCTGCCCGCGTCCCCGGCGCCGTAGTGGTCAGCGGCAATTTCGCAGCCCACCGCGATGCTGCTCATACCGTGGGCGATCGGGCCCGGGAATCCGGCTTGCCGGGCGGCTGCAGCGTCTGTGTGGATCGGGTTATGGTCGCCAGAGGCTTTGGCGTACGCTGCCACGAAGGCTTCCGTAGGCGTCACCTCGAAAGTAAAGGCCTCCCGGTCCGCCAGTGGTTTGGCCACCGGCGTCTGGCCGGGATTTCCGCCAAAGGAGTGGGGGTGCTGGTAGCCAACCACGAGCACTGTGGCCCTCAGATCCGTCACTGTTGCGCCGGCGTCGTCCGTTTGGCGGCAATTGATGGTGACGCGCGAACCCTGGGGTTCGGCGCGCACGGCAACCACATCAGCCCGGGTGGTGATAACGTCACCCGGCACCATGAGACGCACAGCACGCAGTTCCTGTTGCAGATGGACAATGCTCTTGGGGCCGGGAACCAGCTGGTCGATGAGCTGGTTGAAAGCGGGGTGGGAGACCGTGAAACCGTGCACCGGGCTTGCGGCCCCGTCTCCGCTGTTGAACAGCAAGGTCCGGGCAGCCGCCCGGTAGGCGCGGATGTCCTCGCCGGTTATTTCGGTGACGGTGACGACGCCCGGAATAGTTCCGGGCACTGTTTCCCGCTCAGCTGTTTCCCGCTCTGCTGTTTCCTGTCCTGCTGCTTGTTCTGCTGCCAGGATGCTCATGGCGCCAGCACCAGGCAAGCATTGTGTCCGCCAAAGCCGAAGGAATTGGACAGGGCAGGCAGCGCAGTGATTTTCCGTGGTTGGGTTTTCACGATATCCAGCTCGATTCCAGGGTCGGTGATGGTGTGGTTGGCAACTGGCGGTACAACCTCGTGACGCAGCGCCAGGAGGGTAGCAACAGCCTCAGCTGCCCCGGCGGCGCCGAGCAGGTGCCCGGTGACCCCTTTGGTTGCAGTGACCGGCGGTACGTCTTCGCCAAAGACGGCGTTCAAGGCATCAGCCTCTATGCGGTCATTCAGCCTGGTGGAGGTCCCGTGGGCGTTGATATGGCTGATCTCATCCGGTCCGACGCCGGCACCGGCAAGTGCCAACTGCATCGCCTTGCGGGCGCCAAGACCTTCGGGATGGGGCATGGCCAGGTGGTGGGCATCCGTTGTTGAGGCGTAGCCCAGCACCGAACCGTAGGCCCGGGCACCCCGGGCCCTGGCGTCCTCCTGGCGTTCCAGTACAACGAACGCCGCACCCTCTCCCATCACGAAACCATCCCGGTTTGCGTCGAAGGGCCGTGATGCCTCGCCCGGGCTGTGGTTGCGGGAAGACAGTGCACCAAGATTGGCGAAGGCCGCGAGGGTGACCGGCGTTACGGTTGCCTCGCAGCCGCCGGCGATGACAACGTCCACGACGCCGGCGCGGAGCAAGGCCATGGCGTGGCCGATTGCATCGGCACCACTGGCGCAGGTTGTGGCAATGGTGAGGGCGGGACCCATGATGCCCAACTTCATCGAGATCATGGCCGCTGCCGCATTCGGCATGGTCATCAGGGGCATCAGTGGGCTGACCCCCTGCGGCCCGGCAGCGTGGAACATGCCGCTTTGCTGGTCGCTGGTATGCCGGCCGCCCACGGCATTTCCGACTACCACAGCAGTGCGGACGGGATCCGTTTCCGGGGATCCCGCGTCATCAAACGCGTTCATGGCAGCCACCAGGGCGTACCGTGAAAACGGATCCAGACGGCGCAACTCCTTGGCGGAGATCCCGGCCGGAACGGCAGGCTCTTCTGCCCGGCAGGCCAGCCTGACGGCATGGCCGGCGAAGGCGGGCTCGTCGAGGTAGCCCGCCATGGACTTTCCGGCAAGCAATGCGTCCCAAAATGAGTCCACCGTATTGCCGGCGGGGGTAACCAGGCCTATGCCCGTCACCGCGATGGTCTGGCTGCCCATGATCCGCTTAGCCGCCGATCAGGCCGCAGCGCCGGGCAGCGCGCAGGAAACCGCGGGCGGCCTCATCGATAATTTCCGGTGAGTGGCTGGCGGTGATGGCGATGCGCAGGCGGGCAGTGCTTACGGGCACGGCCGGGGTGACCACAGGCAAACCAACGATCCCTTCATCGCGGCAGGCCGTGGCAAAGTCATAAGCCTCGAGATCCGTGCCGATGATGAGCGGAACAACGGCTGTCTCGCTTGCCCCGGTCTGCATTCCGGCATTGGACATGGTGGTCCTGAACCGCGCCGATTCCTTTTGGATGTGGCTGACCCGCCAAGGCTCCAGATCCAGAATGCGTACCGCTTCCAAGGCCGCTCCGGCCTGGGCTGGTCCCAGCGATGCTGAGAAGAGGAACGGCCGTGCCGCATAGCGGAGGTGGTAGATGAACTCGGGCGTTCCGGCCACCCAGCCGCCCATGGAGGGAATGCCCTTTGAGAGGGTCCCGAGCTTGACGTCTGCTCGCACCTCGTAGTTAAAGTGCTCCTCGATTCCCCGGCCCGTAGCGCCGATAACGCCCATGGCGTGGGCTTCATCCACCATCAGCAGCGCGCCGTGTTCGTCACAGACACGGCGCAGTGCAGGCAGTGGTGCGATGTCCCCGTCCATGGAGTACACGCTGTCGACAATGACCAGCCTGACTCCGGTGGCGGGAGCGTCCCGGAGCCGCCGGTCCAGGTGCTCAGGATCGTTGTGCCGGAACCGCGTTACCGTTGCGCCGCTGAGCTGGCAGCCGTCCACAATACTGGCGTGGTCGTACTTGTCGATGAAGACCTGGTCACCGGGGCCGCAAATGGCGCCCACGGTACCGACGTTGGCGGCGTAGCCCGAACTGAATACCAGCGCGGATTCACGGCCATTGAAGCGTGCAATTTCAGCTTCGAGCTCCTCGTGGAGCGGAGTGGTCCCGGCCAGTGCTCGCACCCCATGAGCGCCGGTACCGTAGGTGTCCAGCGCTTTTTTGGCCGCTTCGTTGACGCGGGGATCGCCGTTCAGTCCAAGGTAGCTGTACCCGGACATCATCAGCAGACGCTCGCCAAAAAGATCCACGAACGGCGTACCCGCCACCGGCACGTACGGCATGAAGCTGTTGCGGCGGTTGGGCTCGGATTCGAGTTCCTTCACGCGCCGGCGGGTGCCCTGGACTTTTGCGTCGAGTTTGTCCCTGGATGCGGATGCAAGGGTTGCAGTCATCGCGTGTGTCCTCCTGTTGAGACCGGACAAGCGGGGCCGGGACCATGAGTCCGGGCCGGGCAGAGCCGGTGTTTGCGGTTATGACTGTTGTAGGCCAGTCACCGCAACGCGAGCGCAACAGGTGTTTGTTCAGAGGCTGGCGGGCGTTCCTTCCACCCCAACGGACACAGGCTGCTTGCGGCGGTACTCCTGCGGGCTCACGCCATAGCGCTTCTTGAACGCGGTGCTGAAGCTGAACGGGCTGGCGTACCCTACCTGCCGGGAAATCGTGGTCAGCGTGAACTGCGGATCCGTCATGAGGTCTGCGGCTTTGGCCAGCCGCCACTGATTCAGGTAGGCCATGGGAGGTTTGCCCACACGTTCGTGGAAACGCCGGGCCAGGGATGCCCTGGACACGCCAACACTTCCGGCGAGCGAACTCACGGTCCAGGCCTTGTCCGGTGAGCTGTGTATGAGCCGGATGGCCTGCTGTACGGCCGGATCCCGCTCCGCGGTCAGCCAGTTGTGCTCGGCGTCGGATATTCCGGCCGTCCAGGTGCGGACGGCGCTGATGAGCAGCAGGTCAAGCAGCCGGTCCAGGACGCTGGCCTGGGCAACACCGTCCCGGTGGACTTCCTGCCTCAGGACGTCCACGATGGGGTTCCCGGCGGCGTTAACCAGCACATGTGGCGGCAGAGACGAGAGCAGGATATCCCCCACCTCGCCGCTGCTCCGGTACGTTCCCACCAACATCGAATCCCGGCCTGCGGCGTCGTTGCCCCAGGATCGCAGTCCCGTACTGAGGTCCTGGGCGAGGTCCTCACCATTGGCGCCGGAGCAGTTCTGGTCCACACCTATGAAGTAGCCGGGCCGTTCCTCCGGCTGGTCCGCGAGCACATAGGCTGAAGAATCCCGGATCAGCAGCAGGCTCCCCGCTTCCAACAGCACCGGGTCTCCGCCGCGCTGGGAAAAGTAAGCGGACCCCGTGAGCATGGCCACCACCGTCAACGGGGCATCGTCCTCAACCCGAATGGCCCAGGGTGGTGACATCTTGACCTGGAGCAGGAACGCGTTGCGGGCGCGGGGCCCGTCAAGGAAATCTGAAAGGGGATCCATAGGCCAATTCTAGACTGTCAGTTATGAAACTGACTGTTCAGATAATGGAAAGTCTCCGTTAACCACGTCACGCTTAGGTGGGACGGACGCCGCGCACCCCGTGGCACATCTGAGAACCAACTGATGACTAACGAGGAGGCAGCATGGCACGCACGCCCCGCCTGATAGCGCTGACCGCAGGACTTGGCTCCTGCGCAGTGGGCGCCGTCTACAGCGTCTTTTCCCTGAACGTGATGCCCGCGCTGGCCAAGCTGCCCGCCGCTGAGGCAATCGAGCGGATGCAGGAGTTCAACCGCAATGCCGTGCTGTGGCCGTTCATGTCGCTGTTCTTTGGCACCGCGGCCCTTAGCACCTACGTTCTGGCCAAGGAAGGCGGGCGAACCGGTACCGCCCCAGGGTCCAAGCTCCGGGCCGCAGGCGCAGGCCTGTATCTTGGCGGGTTTCTCCTCACTATCGCCTACCACGTGCCGCGGAACAACGCGCTGGAGCAGTTAGGCCCCGCATCGCCGTCAGCTGCTGCGTCCTGGGACGGCTTCCTTAACGAATGGACTGCCGGCAACCATGTGCGGGCAGCGTTGTCAGTAACCGCCGCCGGTGCCCTGCTGCTGTCGGCAGCGGGCCAACACCGCGCCACCTCGCAGACGGCGGTGGCCTCGGCAGCGGCTGCGGCCGCCGGCCGGAAATGATGCCTGAGCGGTTCACCGGCAGTGGAAATGAGGGATCCACACATGGACTTCAGCACCAGCAACATGAAAGACAGCAGCAGGTCAGCTGACTACGGATCGGACCAGTCCGTTACAGAATTAAGGCTTGCCGGTCCGGTGTGCCTGGTGGCCGCCGGCAAGCAGCCGGTGCGTCTTGCCAGTGCGCAAGCACAGGCCGCAGTGGCGCGGCTGGTGATGGACCGGCACGGCAACGGCACTACCCGCGAACAGCTGGCCGACGTCATTTGGCCCGAAGGACTCCCTGACACCTGGGCCTCGGCCATGCGCAGTGTTGTCAGCCGGATCCGGAGATTCCTGTCCATGTCCGCCGTCCCGGGCGCAGACCTCGTATCCCATGGCGGCCGGTACTACCTGCAGCTGCCGGCGGCGATCAGCGTGGATGTTGAGCAGGCGGAGAAGGAACTGGCCCAAGCCGGCAGCGGGGCGGACCAGGAGGATCCCGCCCGTGCATTGCGGCAGGCAGAGAACGCCGTCCGCTGCTTCCGCCGCCCGTTTCTTGCCAACCGGGAAGGCGACTGGGCAGCGCATGTCCGTCAGCACCTGGCAGACCGGGCGAACGACGCCCTGGAGCTTGCCTCCCGCGCCGCGCTGCTGGCGAATGAAATCGGTGCGGCAGTTTCACACTCGGCCGAACTCATCAGCCGGGCACCGCTTCGTGAAAGTGCCTACCGTAGCCTGATGAGCGCCAGTCTGGCGGCGGGAAACCGCGGTGACGCTCTCTCCGCCTACACCGCGCTGCGGCGGCTGCTTCGGGATGAACTCGGCGTGGACCCCTCCAAGGAAACCCAGCAGCTGTACTACGAGGTGCTCGGATCTGCCCCGGCACCTGCCGGAACACCTCCAAAAGCTGCCCAACGCCGTCGTCAGTTCATTGGCAGGGGCGAGGCGATGAAAACGCTGGACCGGGCCGTCAAGGCCAGCCGCGGAGGATCGGTGCAACTGGTTCTGGTCACCGGAGAGCCGGGGATTGGAAAATCCCGGCTGCTGCACGAATTTGGCCGGCATCTCAGCCAGTCCGACGTCGCCGTGATTCCTGTTCACTGCCAGGCCTATGCAAAGACACGATGTGCGTTAGCCAGCAGCCTGGCGGACGCGGCAGACGCCGCGGAACCCGGCTCTGTCCAGGCCCGCACCCGGAAGCGCCTCGGGCAGATCATTGCCGAAGGCGCCGGTGAACCGGAGCCGGACCACCGGGCGGCCGGTTTTGCTGCGGCCCTGACGGAAATGGTACTGGAGGTCGCCGCGAGTGAGCCCCTTGTACTTGTCCTCGATGACATAGATGCGGCAGACGCAACCACCCTGGAGGTCTTGCGCCGGCTTATCTTCCACACCGGCAGGCAGGTGCGGCTGACCCTGGCGGCGGCCGCTACCTCGCCCCGAAGTGCAGCCAGTTTTTTGCGCCACGGCCACGAACTGCCGCAGCCAAATTCGTGCACAGTCACCGAACTGCAGCCGCTCACCCCCTACGAGGTCCACCAGCTGGTTTCCAGCCTGCCCATCCAGGGATCGCGGGCGCTGCCGGGCATTGGACACCTGTTGGACCAGTCCGGCGGCAACCCCTTCCTGTTGACCGCTCTGCTTCCCGACCACCGGGCGGATGGTCCGCCAGAGGCCGGCGTTCCCCCTTTGGTTATTGACTACGTCCATGCCCGGACGGACAGTCTCGACGCCGATTCTGCCGCCTTGCTGCGTTACGCAGCGGCCCACGGTTCAGCTTTCGGCTTTGACGTTGTTGCCAAAGCCTACGGATCTCCCGAAACTGCCGCGCGCGCAATCGGAACCTTGGTGCGGTCCGGCCTCCTGGTGGATGACGTGGACAGCCACCAGGCCGCGGAACGGGACGGGCACTGGTACAGGTTCCGGCATGGGATCCTGCGGGAAGCCGTCTACGCCAGCCTCAGCACGGCGGAGCGCTTTGAAATCCATACCCGGCTGATCGGCATCATTCGGGAAGTGCACCGCGACGACCCTGAGGGCGGGATCCGCGAACTGGCTGATCAGTTGCTGGCCAAGAACCGGCTGGGCAGGGAGGGCCAGGCATCCCGCCTGCTGGAGACCGCAGATGCGTGCCGGGAAGCTGCTGCGGCGGCGGCGAAACGTGGCCACAGCAGTGAAGCCGTCCGCTTGTACCGGCAGGCCCTGGGGCTGGCAGGGCGCAGTGACACCCCGTTAAGGGCGAACACCCTGACCGCCCTGGGCAGACTCGAACTCATTTCCTCACCTGCCGACGGCATTGAGAACCTGCGTGACGGCACGCTCCTGGCCCTGCAATGCGGCGCGATCGAGACGGCTTTGGCCGGGGCCTGCGACCTGGCCGACCATCTGGCAGGGATTCCGCACCTGCGGGGCGAAGCCGCAGCGCTCGCTGATCTCGTCGCCGAAGACCTATCCCGGTTGCCGGTCGAGTCCTTGGAATCAGCGGCCATGGGACAGGTCCTGGGACGCTTTATGGCCAGGCTGAGCGTCTGGGGAACACGGCGCCCGCCGCTTGCCCTGGTGGAGCGCGCCATAGAAGCCCTGAGCAGGCAGCTTGCGGTCGCGGCTGCCCCGGAACGGGTTACGAACAGAGCTGCGCTTGCCGATGACCTGTGGCAGCTCGCCTCCGACGCGGGCTGTGATTCGGGAAAGCTCCTTGCTGCAGAGCACGGTGCGGCCGCCGCCGTCACGCTGGGCATGCCGGGTGACCTGGCTGTCTGGTCAGGCCGGCTCCGCGATGCCGTAGCAAGCCACAGCGACCCCGAGGAATTCAGGTACCTGACCGATGGCTTGGCGCTCATGATGCAGGTGACCAACGGAAGTGCTTCCCTTGGTGTCCGGAGTCGGCCGGGGTACGCGGGGTCCGGTTCATATGCTGTAAGGCCCGGCTCGGACGGCTTAGCGGGCAGCGGACCGGGGCCCGGCCGTCAACTGCTCATTGCCAGGTGGCTCCATGCCCCCTTCGGAAATTCAGGCGCGGGCCAGGAGGCAGCGCCCCAACCGGGAACACCTCATCCGGATGACCCTCCCGGTTACCGTTCCGACCATTGCCTCCGCAACGTCCTGGACGGCGAATTCGGAACTGCAAGGTTGAGGCTTCGCGGGCTGCTTCTTGCACCACTGGCCGCCCCGGACAGTGACGAGGCCATGCACTCACTGGCGGTCATGGCCATCACCGCCGCGGAACTGGCGGACCCGGTGGCTGCCAGCCGGATATTTGGCCTGCTTTCTCCCCTGCGCAACCTCGCGGCCTGCCACAGCGTGTTCAGCTTCGCCGGTCCGGTCTCCTACCATCTGGCCCGGCTGGCAAGGATCAGCCAAGATCTGGATCTGGCCCAGGAGTTGGCTACAGCATCGATCGCGAGCCTGTCCGCCGTGTCCGCCCGGCCGTGGGTGGCCCGGGCGCAACTGGAACTGGCCGCCACGCTGCAGATGCGTGGGAGGCCAGGTGAACGGCGGATTATCGAGGCCCTGCTTGCAGAGTCCGCCCGGCTGGTGCGTCAGCCGGGACCGATCGGTTATGCGCCTTCCGGATCATTGGATCACGCGCCTGCCGGTCTTGCTGGTGCTGTGCCCGTTGGTGTGCAGATGCAGCCGGGCTGACCTGCAGGCGCAGCGTGTCTACGCGGCGGACCCTGGACATCAAGAGTCCCAGTTCCTCCGATACTGCTGCCTCCGGCTGCGACGTAATAACTGAGAAGCCGGGAAGTGAGTCGTCCTGCAGCAGCCGCTCGATAAGGACCCGGCTGATATCGTCCAAAGCCCGGGGATCCGGTACGACGATGGTGGTGGGACCTTTCCGGGCGATGGACCGCAACCACGCTTCGAGTTCATCGATGCGGGCAAATCCGGACGCCACCGCCGGCTGCCAGGAAGCTCCCGTGCCTCGCCAACCGTGGGCGGGGTCCAACTGGGCCATCAGGTCCAGCAGCACGATGCCGCCCGGGGTGGCGGAGCGCCTGCGGTCTGCCCTTAGCACCACTCCGCCCCGCGCATGGGCCTGCAGCGCCAGCCCCGCGATGGCAGATTCGATGGAGCCGGGACCAGCCGCAGCGATCGCCAGCCGGGGAAACCGGCTGGCCGCAGGCGCGGCATCTCCGACTCCGCGCGAGCCCTCCTGGGAAGCATGCCGGCGGGCCCATTCGATGCACGGCGAAAAGTGGTATCTGCCGTCACCGGGCCGGGCCTGGATCCGGAAGACCGGACCGATATGCCCGGTTACGGTGTCCTGGGTGAGGATCAGTTCGAAGCCCGGGGTCAGCAGTGGGCCTGCCACCATGGCGGTGGAGCCGCAGATAACTGCTGATCCACAGGGTGCCGCCACCAGAAGGGCGCAGGCCAGACCGGCTGCGGCGGCTGCGTCCGCTGGATCCCCCTGGCTCCCCCAGCCATAGGCTGCGACGGCAAAGCAGGCCGCGACGCCATCTTCCGAGGCTGCGGTCATTAAACGTTCTACCGCCTGCACGGCATCGAAGCTGGTATCGAAATGTGCTGACGCCAGCTCCTGTCCGGGCAACTGTTCCGGGCCGGCTTCCACAACCGCGCCCAGCCGGGCTCCGGTGAAGGAGCCCAGCTGGGCGGTGAGCCATTGGAGTCCAGCCTGGTCGGTGCCGGCCAGGAGCATGGTTCCCGAACTCAGGGTGGTATCCATTGTCAGCGGCTGGCAGATCCGGCCGTTACTGCTTCGTCGGCCGTAGCCCAGACACCAGTGGCTGCCGCTTCGCGGGCAAACTCACTGAAGTCCTTGGGTTCGCGTCCCAGGGCCCGCTGCACACCGTCAGTCAGGGAGGCATTGCGCCCGTCCAAAATCAGGGTGAACAGATCCACGAAGTCGCGGGGCAGCCCCTCCTTGGCCAGGATGACTTCATACTCAGCAGCCGTTACGGGGCTGTAGATGACTTCCCGGCCGGAAGCGATGCTGATTTCGCGGGCCACCTCATGGAAGCCCAGGAGGCGAGGGCCGGAAAGCTCATATACCTGGCCGTCGTGGCCAGGTTCAGTCAAAGCAGCCACCGCGACGTCGGCGATATCGTCCGCATCGATGAACGGCTCCACAGCGTCTCCGGCGGGGATGGAAATGACACCCTCCAGGACCGGTCCCAGGAAGAAACTCTCATTGAAGTTCTGGTTGAACCAGTTGCACCGCACGATGGTCCAGGCAACCCCGGAATTCTGGACTGATTCCTCGCTGGCGAGGGCCCCGTCCTCTCCGCGACCGGAGAGCAGCACAAGTTTCTTGACGCCGTGGGCCACTGCAGCCGCGGAGAAATCGGCAATGAGCTCGGAAACGCCGGGGAAGGCCAGGTCCGGGTAGTACGTCACATAGGCGGCGGTGATGCCTTCCAATGAGGCGTCCCAGGTGGCGGGCTGGTCCCAATCAAAGGCCGGGTTGCCGGACCGTGAACCGATCCGGACAGGGATACCTTTTTCGGTGAGGCGTTCGGCCACGCGACGGCCGGTTTTGCCCGTTCCGCCGATGACGAGGATGGTGCCGTTATTGGTCTGGTCAGTTGCCGCACTGGGCTGGTTGTTTTCCATATCTCCATCGAACCAATCTCTAGCTCCGCCTGACATACGCTGTCCACTCACTTTCATTCGCTCCCGTATACGCCGGCCATGGCGTTGGCCGGCCGTTTACCAAGCATTTCCACAATGGCTTCCACAACCACGCCGGGAGCTTCGACGTGCACCATATGTCCCCGCCCGGGGACCTCGATGAAATGCGGCTGGAGGAAGCTGGCGGCACCACTGCGCATGATCGACGGCGGAACCACCCGGTCCTCGGATCCCACCATCAGGACAACGGGCAGGGTCAGCTGGGAGGCTTCATCCCGGAGGTCAATTCCCTGGATGAGGCTGAAGAACCTGCGTCGGACCGCAGGATCAACAGCGGCGAGGGACCGGGCTACAGCCGTACGCCCGGTGAACGCGGTGCCGGGGCCCATGGTGGCGGCCAGAATTCTCTCCGCGAGCGCAGGCACCCGAAGGGCGCGGGAAAACAATCCGCTGCCCATCAGGACGAGTTCGGGACCGGTTACCTCCTGGCCGTGTACTGCCGCCGCCAGCAACACCATTCCCTGCAGCTCAACGGCAGGTTCCGCCCTGGCTGCGAACAAAACGGCGGCAAGACCGCCGCCCGATTGACCAGCGAGGACCACGTCCTGCACGCCCCTGGACGCAAGGACCTCCGCCAGGTCGTCGGCCAGCCGGTGCAAGGACAGTGGCGCGGTGCCGGTCGTAGAGGCGCCGTGGCCTCGCAAATCCAGCGCCAGCACGCGGTGTCCTTCGGCCAGCAGCCCCCCGGACACTTCGTCCCATGCCTCTTTGCTGCCGCCCCAGCCATGGACCAGCAGGACGGCGGCACTTGGCACCGGTGACGTGGCGTCCCCGGCGTGAGGCCATCTGTCCATCACGGCCAGCTGCGCGCCGTCGTCGGCCTCCACGGTTCCTTCCCAGGACAGGAACGGTGGTTGGGCCTCCGTTCCTGTCCTGGTGGAACCACTGAGCAGGCCGTTGAGAACCTGGAAGGCGTGGAGGGTTCCGGCTGAGTGCTCGGCCCCAATGTCCTTGACCCTGGCCAGGGCCTTGAGCCAGCCCTGCGGGCTCGCAACGAAGTCCATGGCAAGAATGGTGCGGTTGTTCCCATCCGGCCGAAGCCGGAAAACACCCGTGCCGGAAAATGCGCCACTGACGTAGTCCATGGCGAGCAGTTCGCCGGGTACTGCCTGCGTGGTCCTGCCAGTAAACCGCAGGACCGGCCCTGGCTTGCCTGCACCATTGGGCCGGACCTCCATCTGTGTCAGGGCGCCCACTTCCCACGGCTCAAGGTGCATCGGAGTGAAGCTGTTTTTCTCCGCCCACCACTGGCGGGCACCGCCAAGTTCCGCCAGCAGGGCATCCCATACCTGATCCGGGGACGCGGAGATGACCGCCTGGTCCGTCAAGTTGTATTCGGCACTCATGGCATACCCTGCTTAGCCGAAGAAGTTCTGGCCGGGGGCAAAGAGATATTTGTCGTCGAATGCCTTCTTGTTGGTCTGGAGGAGAGTGAACTTGTTGCCGAAGTGACGGCGCCAGTCTTCCGCCGTCATCCGGGGTATGGCGCCGATGATGTAGCGCTTGCCGCCCATGGCGACCAGCCGGTCATACAGACGCCGGTTGCGTTCCAGCATCTCGTCGAAGCCGGTCACCTCCGGGCCGTGGAAGCTGAGCAGGTCAAAGAAGAAGACCGATCCGTCCGTGCTGTGCGGCAATACGAACATGGGGCTGGCAATTTTGGCCGGGTCCAGCGGGGACAGGAGGCAAAATCCGTCGCCAAGGTCGCCGCGGGTCAGTTCCGGCATGGTTGCGCTGATGAATTCCACAACCTTGTCGCCCGGGATGAGCAGGCTCAACCAGGGTTTCTTCTGCTCCCAGTGACCCGCGGACTTCAGGTATCCGGCAAATTCGTCAATGCGGAAAACCCAGTCACGGTAAGGCATGGAGAAAGATGAACGGAGTTCCCGGTTATCGCTTAGCCCGTCGAGGACATCGGCTGAGGGGCCCTGTTCCGGCGGGGTCAGGTAGGAGCCGAGCTCTATCTTGTACATCCACCCCGAATCGTCCGGGGTGCGTATCACTTCGCCGGACTGGTGGTCGTACAGGCGTGCCGCCATGAGCGTTTTCTGGTCCACCGTGTAGGCCTGGATGTCGTCGTAAAACAGGTTGGTGATGGTAGCGGTGCTCTTGACCGGGACCAGGTCGACCCGAAGCTTGGTGATGATGCCTGCTTGCCCGGCGCCGGCCATTGCCGCCTCGAAGTGCCCGCGGTTCCGGGTACGGGAGGCCCGGATAACATCACCGCGGCCGTCGACGATTTCGATTTCACTGATGATGTCACTCTGCAGTCCGTAGCGCTGCACGCTGGCACCTACGCCTCCCACCGAGACGGTGCCGCCAATGGAGAGGTGCAGGTAATCGGTCAGGGCAGGCACGGTCAGGCCGTGAGGCAGGGACGCGTCCACCAGCCGCGCCCAGGTGACGCCCATGTCAACCCAGGCCGAGCTGCCCGAGATTGAGTGGATGGTGGACAGTCCCTGGGCGTCAATCTGCAGGCCGCCCTGGGTGAGCGCCTGGCCGTAGTTGGAGTGGGATTCCGTCTCCGAGTTGTCGCCGCTTTGGCCGTTGACAGAGACCTTGATTCTCTTGTCCCGTGCATAGCGGACCATCAGCTGGATGTCGCGGACAGATCCCGGACGCAGCACAGCTGCTGGAAGGGCCGTGGTGAAACGGCCGAAGTCCTGGGAGAACCCGGACCGGGCGGCGTTGGACAGTTCGAGGGTGCCGTCCAGCGGCGGTGTCCGGGAAATGTCCGAGGCCTGCGCGGTGTCGGTGGCCCAGGCGGCCTGGGAGGCGCTCCAGCCCACGACGGCGACTGCGGCACCTTTGAGCAGGGTACGGCGGGCAAATGATGAGGTTGACATGGAAATCCTTCTGTTTGGTCTTAGATGGCTTGCTGGTTGGGAGGTGATGAGGCTGCAGGCGGTAACGGCGCGGGTCAGTTGGTGGAAGCGGCCACAACGACGGCCGGGCGGACACCGGCGCCGGCCGTGAGGCGGTAGTCACTCGCCTTGAACGTTGAGGTGTGCTTGCGGAACAACCAGGTGTAGGTAGGCCAAATGGAGGGGTTTTCGCCGTTGCTGTCCTGGTACCAGGACACGCAGTTCCCGGCAGACCAGACTGTTCCCTCGAAACGCTTGTTCAGCCAGTCCTTGTACCGGGACTGCGCCTGCGGCAGGACGTCCACCGAGCTGAGACCACGCTTGTCCATGGTCCTCATTGCTGATACCAGGTACTCAAGCTGGGCCTCGATCATAACCGTCTGTGCGGAGTGTCCGAGCGCCGTATTGGGCCCGAGCAGCATGAAGAGGTTGGGAAACCCGGAAACAGTGGTGCCCGCGTAGGCGGACATCCGCTCGGACCAGGCCTGGGCGAGTGACGTTCCGTTGGCTCCTTCGATGAGTTTGGCAACCGGCCGCTCCACTGCCTGGAAGCCGGTGGCCAGAATAATGACGTCCGCGGGCCGCTCCTTGCCGCCGCTGACCACCAATCCTGAACGGATCTCCTCGACTCCGCCGCCGATGGTGCTCACGTTCGGCTGGGTGATGGCCGGGTAGTAGTCGTTGGAGAAGAGGATCCTTTTGCAGCCCACGGTGTAAGAGGGAGTCAGAACCTCCCGGAGTTCCGGATCCTGCACCTGCTTGTGCAGGTGTCCCAGCGCAGAGCCCTGCAGTGTCTTCTGCATCATGGCGGGCCTGGCCATCATGAACGCAAGGATCTCCCTGCCCCACATGTTGAAGTTCCGCCGGAAGTTCTGGTACCCGGGAAGGTTGCGTCGCATCCACAGCTGCGTTGCCGGGATCTTGCGGTCCGGCTTGGGCGCAATCCAGGCCGCAGTGCGCTGGTAAATGTCCAAAGCGGCCACCTGCGGCTGGATTTTGGGAATGAACTGGATGGCCGAGGCGCCAGTGCCGATGACCGCCACGCGCTTACCCGTCAGATCCAGGTCGTGGTTCCAGCGTGAGGAATGGAAGACCTCACCCGTGAAGCTGGCGAGGCCCTTGATATCCGGCAGCACCGGATCACTGAGGTAGCCGGTTCCTGTCACCAGGAGGGTGGCGGTGTACTCGCCTCTGGACGTTGTCAACCGCCACAACTGGGCTGTTTCGTCCCAGCGGGCAGCTTCCAGGGCGTGGTTGAAGCGGATCCGGTCACGCACGCCGAACTTCTGCGCGCAATCGAGAAGATACTGGAAAATCTCGTCGCGTTTACCGAAAGTGGTGCTCCACTCGGTGTTCTGCGCGAACGAGTAGGAGTACAACAGCGACATCACATCGCAGGCGCAGCCCGGATAGCTGTTGTCCCGCCAGGTACCACCGAGCTCATCCGCCCGTTCAAAAACCAGGTAGTCGCCCAGCCCTTCCTGCTCCAACCTGATGGCAGCGCCGAGGCCCGAGAAACCGGCGCCGATAATGGCTACCCGAACATGTGGAGTGTTACCTCCTCCGGTGCTGTTTCCGTCCAGGACACCCTGAGCCTGTTGCTCGTCGTACGTCGTCATGGTTTGCCTCTCGTTGTGGTGGATGGCCTGTTTCCATCCCTCTGGCCTGTGAAGAGGCTGACGGCTCGCCGCAAGAGAAGCGCAACGCCATCGCATGCCGGGCCCGGCAGGCTGCACCGGAAGCGGCGTTGCGCCTGCGTTGCGCTCCGATAGTTTGCTGGTCCCGGACCTGCTGCCGTACCACGTGCCGCGGCCGGCCTTCGTCCACGGACAGAACCAATCACAAGGAGAACCACCATGAACATTCCTGCCCTCGAAGACCTGGTCAGCCAGCTCGAATCCGTTTCCGGCGCCCAGGAAATTGATCCGAACGTACCCCTCATGCAGATTCCCGACGTCGATTCGATGGACCTCATGGAATGGCTCTACAGCTTCCAGAACGACTTCCCGGACATCAAGGCAGACGCCGCATTGTTTGAGAACGAGGATGGCAAGACCACCCTGAAGCTGGTTCACGACCGCCTCCTGGCAGTAGCCGGCGCTCCGGTTTCAGCCCGCTGACCGATGGCCTACGTACAGATAACGGGGTGGGGCACTTCTGTCCCGGACAATACGGTGACGAGCGCGGAAATCGCTCAGAAGTTCGGCGTCGATGAAGACTGGATTGTGAGCCGCTGCGGAATCCGCGAGCGCAGGCACGTCCAAAATGGGGAGACCACCGCTTCGCTTGCAGTCGAAGCCGGCCGCCGCGCCCTGGCGCGGGCAGGACTGACTGGAGCTGATGTGGCACACCTCATCGTGGCGACGGCAACTCCCGAGCAGCCGTCCCCGGCTACCTCCGCTTTCGTTCACCATGAGCTGCAAATAGCCGGCAGTGCACATGACGTCAATGCTGAATGCGCGGGCTTCGTCTACGGGCTGATCATGGCTTCGGCCCTGATGCAGATTGATCCGCGGCCCATCCTCCTCATAGGCAGTGATACTCATTCCCTCACCACCAACCCCACGGACCGGGACCTGGGGATCCTGGTAGGCGATGGTGCCGGCGCCATTGTGTTGACCCCGGGAGAGTCCGACTGGTTTCATGCCTGGGATCTCGGAGCTGATGGGTCACGCACCGGAAGCCTGCAGGCAGTGGCTGGCGGAAGCCGGATGCCCATTACCGAAGATGCCATCCGGGACGGCCTGCACTACGCCAAAATCAACGGCAACGAAATCTACCTGAACGCTGTTCGCCTCACAGTGGCTACGGTCAGGAAAACACTGCAGGCAGCCGGCAAAGAGGTTGGTGAGGTTGATGTGGTGATTCCCCACCAGGCGAACATTCGCATCATCAATTCCATCGCGAACCACACTGGCCTTGAACAGGGGCAGATCTTCACCAACCTGGAGCGCTACGGCAACACTGCCTCCGCGTCCATTCCGATCGCCCTATCCGAGGCCCTCGACTCGGGGCGGCTGAGTGAAGGCGACCTCCTCCTGCTCGCAGGATTTGGAGCAGGCATGACGTGGGGTTCCGTGCTGATGACCTGGGGCGGAAAATGAACGCGCCGCGCAAACCCGTCCGAGGCCGCCCCGAATCGCCGGTGGCCCTCGTTACCGGCGCCTCCGGTGACCTGGGCCGAGCCCTTGCCGTTGAGCTGGACCGGCTTGGCTGCCGGGTAGCTGTGCACTACAACCGCTCGGAACAGGCAGCGAAAGAAGTCGCCGCCGGATTACTGAACCCCTCCCTGGCGGTGGGTGGAGACATCGCCTCGTGGGTAGACGTCACTGCCCTTTACGAGGAAATCAAGAACGGGCTGGGCCCGGTGGACGTCGTGGTAAACAACGGTGCCCTGCGGAAAGATTCGTTGATGGCCATGCAGGCGCCTGAAGACTGGCAGGAAGTCATTGCCACCAACCTGGTGGGAACCTTCCACGTGAGCCGGGTATGCCTCCCACACATGTTGAGCCAAAGGTGGGGCCGCGTGATCAACATTGTGTCGCCGTCGGGAATCATTGCAACCGCAGGCCAAACCGCCTATTCCGCGTCCAAGGCCGGAGTCATCGGCATGACGCGCACCCTGGCCGCTGAATGCGCCCGCCGCGGCGTCACCGCCAATGCACTGTCACCGGGCTTCATGATTACCGGGATGACTGAATCACTGTCCGATAGCGTCAAGGACGGCATTCGGGACAAATGTCCCATGGGCAGGTTCGGAACCACCACGGAGGTAGCCTCCAGTATGGGGTTCTTCCTTGATGCGGACTACATGACGGGGCAGGTCATCAGCATCGACGGCGGCGTTTCCATCACTTGACCTGCGGGCCATGCAGGGCCGCTATTCACCACGAGAGCGCCGGGGGCACTGCGTCCCCCGGCACAGGACCGGAGCCATGCACATTTTTATCATCCTTCTCACCGCGTCCTCTGTGGCCCTCGCCGGAATTGGCGGGCTCTACTATTCCTACGCCTGTTCGGTAATGCCGGGCCTGCGCAGGACGGACGATGCCACCTTTGTCAGTGCCATGACCCGGATCAACGCTGCTATCCAAAATCCGTGGTTCGCACTCAGCTTCTTCGGCGCGTTCCTGGCCCTGGCCGGCACTTCCGTTTTTGCCTGGAGCAACAACCTTGCTGCAGCCGTGCCGGCAACCCTGGCCTTGGCACTGTACACAACCACCCTGGGGATCACCATGGGTGTCAATATCCCGCTGAACAACCGGCTGGACGCGGAAGCGCGGGCCGGTGACCTGGGCCGGGCCAGGGCTTCCTTCGAAGGGAGATGGACGCGCTGGAATATCCACCGGACCTGGATAGCGCTCGCTGCCCTCATCTCCCTGTGCTTCTCCTGGACGGCCGTGGTGGCGCCGTGACGGCCACGTCCTTTCGTTCCGCTGCCTTCCCGATATCCCGTTCCGGGCCTCCCCGGAAGCCAACCCTCCCGGGCCCCGCATCGGTGTCCGGGACCGAACCCGGCTGGTTCCTTCCGCCGGGGCTCCACCTCGCCGTGCATATGGGCCCGGACGAGGAATCGGCTCCATGGCCCGGTGAAGAGGATCTTGTAGGCCCGGAGTGGGCAGTCAACAGGTACCAGTCACTGCTGGTCAGGGACTGCGCCCGGCGGGCAATGGCGGCGTTGGGCCACCCTCCGGCTGCCATTCCACGCCTGCCACACGGAGGGCCCGCCTGGCCGCCAGGAATAACAGGAAGCCTGACGCACTGCGCCGGCTATCGGGCTGCGATAGTGGGCCTGTCCGACCGCGTCCGTTCGGCAGGCCTGGATGCAGAACCGCATCAGGCGCTGCCGGCGGGAGTGCTTGACCTGATCGCGGGTCCGGCTGAACGGCGCATGGTAGACCGGCTGCGATCAGACGTTCCGGGCGTTCACTGGGACACGGTGCTTTTCTGCGCGAAGGAAGCCGCCTACAAAGCGTGGTTTCCCCTGACCAGGACCTGGTTGCCGATGAACCAGGCCACGGCCTGGCTTAGGACTGACGGCACGTTCAGCATCACTATCCGTATCCGTCCAGATCAGCCGGGCGACTTGTCCCTACTGAGGTGGACCGGCCATTGGAAGATCGATGGCCAATTTCTGTTGGCAGCAGTAGTACGGGAACCACTGGCATAAAGTCAGTACAAAAAACACGGGTGCCCCGCCTTGCGGCGAAGCACCCGTGTTTTCGGTTGAAACCGCCAAAAAGCGGTTCTTCTAGGAATTGGCCTTCTGGTAAGCCTCTTGGATTTCAGCCTGAATTCGACCTCGGCTGTTCACGGTGTAGCCGTTTTCGCGGGCCCACTGGCGGATCTGTGCCGAGTCCTGATTACGCGCCGGGGCAGCTTTACCGCGGGGCGTTTTGCTTCCGGATGCCTTGCGGGCACCTGCCACAAATCGTTCCAGGCCAGAGCGGAGCTGTTCAGCATTGGCTGAAGACAGGTCAATTTCGTAATTGACGCCGTCCAGTCCAAAGCGAATAGTTTCGTCCGCAGATCCGCCATCCAGATCATCCACAAGGATGATTTCTACTTTCTGTGCCATGTAATTATTCCTTTTGGAAACTTGAGCTGTCAGAAAAGCTGGATGCTTTACCTATGAATTATCGTCCCGCAAATGGCGGTACGTCAAAGTGGGCGGATGGACACTGTGAACACTGGACGCTGCGGAAACACGTTGAACAATGGCACGTTTTCTATTTTCCGGCGTCCGCTTCGCCACCGTTGGAGGAATTTGCCGCGCCATCGGCCTCGGCCTGGGCCTGGGCTTCCGCGCGGCGTTCAGCCTTGTCCGCATTGAAGATCGACTTCATGGCAAACCAGAACAACAAACCAACCACCAGTGACGGCAGCAGCACGGCTACGTATTCCACGATCAGTTAGCCTCAGGCTTCAGCAGGGGGAAAAGAATGGTTTCACGGATACCGGCTCCCGTGAACAGCATCACCAGGCGGTCAATACCCAGGCCGATGCCACCCATGGGCGGGGCGCCGTATTCCAGGGCACGCAGGAAGTCCTCATCCAGCGCCATGGCCTCTTCATCGCCGGCAGCAGCACGGCGGGACTGTTCGGTCAACCGTTCGCGCTGGATGACCGGATCGATCAGCTCGGAGAATGCCGTACCGCGCTCCATGCCGCCGATGATCAGGTCCCAAGCCTCAATGAGCCGATCGTCGGTGCGGTGCTGGCGGGCCAGCGGCTGGGCGGACGGCGGGTAGTCGTAGACAAACGTGGGGTTCAACAGGGTGGGCTCAACGATTTCCCCAAAGAGCTCAACCACCAGCTTTTCGGCGTCCCACTTTGGATCGACCTTTACCTCATGCTTCGCCGCGAGTTCGCGAAGTACCTCGACGCCGGTGTCCGGAGTGATCTCCTGGCCTACCGCCGTCGAAAGTCCCGGGTAGACCGGCAGCCATGCCCAGTCGCCGTCCAGGTTGATTTCTCCGGCCTCCGTCTGCAGCGTGCGGCCCACTCCGGCGGCATCGGCGGCGTCGAGGATGATTTCCTTCATCCGCTCGGCCATCACGAACTGGTCAGCCCACGCCTCGTAACATTCAAGGGTGCTGAATTCGGGGCTGTGGGTGGAGTCCACGCCCTCGTTGCGGAACACCCGCCCCATGTCGTAGACGCGATCAATGCCGCCCACCACTGCCCGCTTGAGGAACAGCTCGGTGGCGATGCGCAGCGTCATCTTCTGGTCGAAGGCGTTCATGTGGGTCTCAAACGGGCGCGCCGCGGCACCGCCGTGAACCAGCTGCAGGATGGGGGTCTCCACCTCCACGTAATGGTGGCGGTGCAGGGTCTCGCGGACTGAACGGGTGATCGCCGCGCGCGTGTAAACCATTTGCCGGGCTTCATCCCGGACCATCAGGTCAACGTAGCGCTGGCGGACGCGGGTTTCCTCGTTCAGGTCCGCATGCAGTACCGGAAGCGGGCGCAACGCCTTTGACGCCATGGCCCAGGAATCGGCCATGACGGAAAGCTCGCCGCGACGGGAGGAGATGACCTCGCCGTGCACAAAGACATGGTCGCCAAGGTCCACCAGGGCTTTCCATTCCGCCAACGGCTCCTCGCCTACGTTGGCCAGGCTGAGCATCGCCTGCAGCCGGGCGCCCTTGCCGTCTGTGCCGCCCTCCTGGAGCGTGACAAAGCAGAGCTTCCCGGTGTTGCGAATGAAGACAACGCGGCCCGTGACGCCAACGATGTCCCCGGTGGTGTCGTCCGCTTCAAGGTGCGCATACTTTTCGCGGATCTCAGCCAGCGAGTGCGTGCGGTCAACGCCCACCGGGTAGGCCTCAATACCGCGCTCCATCAGCTTGGCGCGCTTCTCCATCCGGATGCGCATCTGTTCGCTGGCATCAACGGGCTCGGGAGCGTTCTTCGGGGCAGGGGCCGTTCCGGGGATGTTTTGTGAAGTCACAATTTCCAAGTTTACCGGTAGTACCGGTAGCGCTTCCCCGGCCTTCTCCGCCGGAGGGGCTATTACGCCCGGCCTACCCGGAGACCGGGGCGGCGGGCATACACTCAAAAGGTGGAGACGTGGACAGTCGATTCCGAAGACGGCGGCCGGCTGCTGCTGCATTCCTTCAACCGCCCTGAAACTGTCCCGGTGCGGCGCCGGCCTCTATCCAGGGGACAGGCGGAAGCCCAGAGGACGGCGGCTCTACCGCCCTCCTCTGCCCCCGGCGTCGTGCTGGTTCATGGAACCCTGGTCACGGACAAGCTCTACCGCCCCTTTGCGCATAACCTGGGGGTACTGCTGGGCCGGCCGGTGCACTGCTACAACCGGCGCGGGCGCGCCGGATCCAGCCCGCAGGAGAACGGCTATTCGGTCCAGACGGAGATTAACGACCTCGCCGCAGTGATGGCGGCTACCGGTTCCACGGACGTCGTGGGGCACAGCTACGGCGGTTTCGTGGCGCTGCAGGCCGCGCTGACCCTGCCAATCGGCCGGCTGGTGACCTACGACGCCGCGGTGTCCCTGGACGGCAGCCTGCACCACCGGTGGCGGCCGGAACTGGAGGCAGCCGTCACCGCCGGCCAGATGGACCACGCCTGGGCGCACCTGGTACAGGGGCTTGGCACCGCCGGGCCGGTGTCCTACCTCCCTATGGGCGCACTGCGAATGCTGAGCATCGTTTCCGCCCGCACGCGGCTGGGCGCTGAGATGCGGCAGCTGCTGCCCACTGCCGTGAAGGAAATGCGGGCGGTCCTGGATGCTGATGCGGACGCCGCCGACTTCGCGTCAATGACAACACCCACACTGATGCTCACCGGCGGCTGGAGTCCTGGATACTTTGCCGATACCGGCCGCCAGCTCGCGGCCATCTCCCCCGCGGTGGACTTCGCTGTAGTACCCGGGCAGCTGCACGAAGGACCGCTCCGGCCCGGAAAGCGGCTGGCCATGCGGATGGCCCGGTTCCTGAACGCAGTTTCCTGACGGTGACACTTCGGATACTTTCGCGCGGTCCAGCCATGCAGTCGTGCAGGCACCCGGCTTGCTCGGTTAGGCTCGGAGCATGACCCGCGAGATTATCACCACACCCGACGGCGGCACCCTGGAGTTGTTCTCGACCGGCGCCGAACTCGCCACCGCAGGTTCCGGCGTCGTGGTAGTGGCAGCCTCCATGGTGACGGCCGCCGACTACACTCGTTTCGCGCAAAAACTCAGTGCCGCACTGGGCCGGCCTGTGCACACTTTTAACCGCCGCGGGCGCGGCGCCTCCAGTCCGCAGACGGATGACTACACGCTGGAAGCTGACATCCGCGACCTGGACACCGTCATGAAGCACACGTCCAGCACCGACGTTCTTGGCCACAGCTTTGGCGGGGCCGTTGCGCTCCACGCGGCGCGCACGCTCCCGGTGGAACGGCTGGCTGTTTATGATCCGGCCGTCTCCGTCAATCACAGCGTTAAGGCTGACTGGACTGACGACTACGAGCGCGCCACGGCCGCCGGCGACGACGACCGGGCACTGGCCGTGCTGACCAAAGGCCTGGAAACCGGTGGAGCGTTCGCCCGGATGCCGCTGTCCATGCTGACCATCGCGCACAAACTCACCGCCGGAACCCATGCGGGCAAGCAGATGCGCGAACTGATGCGTGCCGGGGTCCGGGAAATCAAGGCAATTATTGCCGCGGACATGCCGGCCGAGCCGTTCCTGGAACTGCCGCTGGAGACGCTGATTGTGGTGGGAGAAAAGAGCCCGGCGCATTTTGGCGTGGCCTGCGGCCAGATCCACGACGTCCTGTCCGGCTCCAGCTACACGATCCTGACCGGCTACGGCCACGACGGCGTCATCAAGGCGCCGGACAAACTGATCACTGAGCTAAGCGACTTTTTCGCGGGGTAACTTCCCGCCCGCGCGTCACCCCGGGCCGGCCCCGTCCAAGTAGGTAGCAGTAGGTGCCGTTTACAGGTCTGTAAAGGGCACCTACTGCTACTCAGTTGGGTCAGTGGGCGGCGTGGCCCGGCCCCGCGCCTTCGGTCTTGCGCATCATGGCCGAGAGCACGATTGCCGCGACCGAGATCAGGGTTGCGGCGAAGAAGGCCGCGTTCATGCCGGCGACGATTCCGGAGGACGCCGAAACTACCGCGTAGATGGACACCAGCAGCGCAGTGCCAGCCGCGCCGGCAACCTGCTGCGTGGTGCTCATGATCGCCGAACCGTGTGAATACAGGTGCTTCGGAAGCGGATTGAGGCCAGTGGTGAAGGCAGGGGTGAACAGTAGTGCCAGGCCGAAACTCAGCCCCACGTGGAGGGTGATGATCCACGGAATCGAGGTGCCGGCGTCGAGCATGGAGAACTGCCACAGGGACAGCACCAGCAGGATGGAACCGGTGAGTGTCAGCGGCAGCGGACCCACCCTGTCGAACAGGCGTCCGATGAACGGCCCCAGCAGGCCCATGGCCAGGCCGCCGGGCAGGAGGGAGAGTCCGGTTTCCAGTGAACCCAGGCCGCGGACTTCCTGCAGGTAGAGCGGCAGCAGGATCACGCCGCCGAACAGCGCCATCATGGCCACGATCATCAACAGGACCGAGACTGTAAACATGCGGAACTTGAAGGCCCGCAGGTCCAGCAGTGGCGATTTGCCCTTCTGCAGCCCCAGCTGGCGTCCGACGAACGCTGAAAGCGCAAGAACGCCCACTACCAAGGCACCGATGGCGATGGTGCTGGGACCGGACTGGCCGCCATGGCCGCCGCCGATCTGGCTCAGCCCGTAAACCAGGCCGCCGAAGGCCGGAACAGTCAGGATGACGGACAGGAAGTCCAGTTTTCCCTTCTCCGTTTCGCCCACGTTGGTGAGGTACTTGGCACCAATGGCGAAGGCCGCAATTGCCACAGGCAGCACGAAGACGAACATAAAACGCCAGGTAAAGTGCTCAAGGATCAGGCCGGACACGGTGGGTCCCATGGCCGGGGCCACCGAGATGGCGATGCTGACGTTGCCCATGACCGAGCCGCGGCGTTCCACCGGGACCAGCGTCAGGATGGTGGTCATCAGCAGGGGCAGCATGATGGCAGTGCCACCGGCCTGGATGATCCGGGCCAGGAGAAGAAGGGTGAAGTCCGGGGCGATGGCTGCCAACGCGGTGCCGCTCGAGAACAGGCCCATGGCCAGCATGAACACGGCTCGGGTGGAGAGCCGCTGCAGGATAAAGCCCGTGGTGGGAATGACAATCGCCATGGTCAGCATAAAGCCGGTGGACAGCCACTGCACGGTAGGTGCGTCGACGCCCAGGTCCACCATCAGGCGCGGCAGGGCCACGTTCATGATGGTCTCGTTGAGGATGACGACGAACGTGGCTACCAGCAGCGTGGCAATAATCGTTACCGACTCGCGGGACATCTTGCCGGATGCGGCCGGCTTAACTTCCGATACTTTCGCGGGATTACCGCGTGTGTCGGAAGAGACTTCTGTGGACATGGATGTTCCCCCAGGGAGATTTGTGATGAGTGTTCTGGCGTGGTCGCTGCAGATTGCAACACTCTACCCGCTGGAGTAATTCCGTTACGAGGAAAATTTATTAACCCTGGGGGAACATTGTCCGCACTAGGCGGTCTGTCCGGCGTGCTGTCCTTCCCGGATTTCTTCCAGCATGGCACTGCAGAAGGCCGGGAGGTCACCCGGGTTGCGGCTGGTCACCAGGCCCTGGTCAACCACCACTTCCTGGTCGGTCCAGTTGGCGCCGGCGTTTTTCAGGTCGGTGGCCAGCGTGTGATAGGAGGTGACGCTCCTGCCCTTAACTACCCCGGCGTCGATCAGCATCCACGGTCCGTGGCAGATCGAGGCCACCGGCTTGTGCTGCTCGAAAAACTCCCGGGTGAACCTCTGGGCGTCCTTGTCCACACGCAGGTGGTCAGCATTCACCACGCCGCCGGGAATCACCAGCGCGTCAAACTCCGAGGCACTGGCCTCGGCGACAGTGAGGTCCACCCGGAAGGTGTCCGCCTTGTCAGTGCCGTTGAACCCCTGCAGCCGCCCGCTGGACGGGGCAACCAGCGTGGGCTGCCCGCCGGCTTCCGTGACGGCCTGCCATGGGCCGGTGAGCTCCACCTGCTCCACACCATCCGTCAGCAGGAAGGCGACTTTCTTGCCTGAAATGTTCTCTGTCATGGTCCCTCCTCGGTTCGAGACTCGATTGAGAGTTTTGTGCCTGACAGCAAACAGACTAGGAAAACCGCAAGTAATAAGCAAGCTGACTACTTGATTAGTTCGTGACTCCTACGACTCCAGCGGTACGTTGTCTATCAACCGCACCGGACCGACTTTTGCGGCAATCAGCGCCAGCCCTTCGCCGCGGAACGGGGTGTCCTGGCAGTTCTCGGCGAGAGGTTCGAGCGTGAGCGGATCAACGACGTCGAAATAATCCAGTTCCACCAACGGCTGGGACTCCACCAGCGCCCGGGCCGAATCCAGGTCAAGCGGCAGGTGCGCATCAGCGCGCTCCCCGATCAACCGGAGTGCTCGCGACAGCACCAGCGCAGCGTCCCGCTCCCGGGCTGACAGGAAACGGTTGCGGCTGGACAGCGCCAGCCCGTCGGCGTCCCGGACCGTGGGAACGGCCACAATATCCACCGGGAAGAACAGGTCCGCCACCATGCGCTGCACCAACGCCAGCTGCTGGGCATCCTTCTGGCCGAAGTAGGCGCGATAGCCTGCCTCACCAAGGCCCGGCAGCCCGTAATGCAGCAGCTTGGCCACGACTGTCAGCGCGCCGTCGAAGTGCCCGGGCCGGGAGGCACCCTCCCACTTTTCACCCAGCGGGCCGGACGTGATCCGCACCAGCGGCGGCCCACCCGGGTAAACCTCATCCACAGACGGCGCGAACGCCAGGTCCACGCCTTCGGCGTCCAGCAGTGCCAGGTCAGCATCCAGGGTGCGGGGGTAGCGGTCCAGGTCCGCCGCTTCACCGAACTGGAGCGGGTTGACGAAGATGCTTGCCACCACAACGTCGTTATGCTCGACGGCGGTACGCGCCAGCTGCGCGTGCCCCGCGTGGAGTGCCCCCATGGTGGGCACGAGCCCCTGGGAGGGCGCTCCTGCTTCTCCTGCCGCCGCCGCCGCCAAGAGGCGGGCGCTTTCGGCCCGCAGCTCCGCCGCCGTGGTAACCAGCTTGATGCCCATTTACCTATTCCCTTCCCCTTCGGGTGTGTCCGGACCGGGAGAATCAGCGGATCCACGCCCCGCGGTACCCTCATCGCCGGTACCGTCATCACCGGCGCCCTCATCGAAACTGTGATTGTCCACGGGACCCAGTGCCGCGCGGACGGCTTCCGCCTGCCCCGCTTTGAGGAGGCCGCGCGCCTCAGCCCGCCGGGCTGTGGCTTCCGCCATGGAACGGTAAGCCTGAAGCACGTCCCCGGACGCGCCGTCGTCGAATTCTGTCAAGGCCGCCGTGTGGGCGGCGACCGTTCCGGCATCACCCCGGGCCACGGGTCCGGTCAGGGCGGATTCGCCGGAGGCCAGCGCGTTCTCCAAGGTGGCGCGGAGCAGGGGTCCCAGCATCCGGCTGGAATCCTCGACTCCCACGGTCCTGAGCAGCTCAGACGCCTGAGCCACCAGCGTGACCATGTGGTTGGAGCCGTGGGCCAGTGCCGCGTGATAGAGCACCCGGTCTGCCTCGGCAATGGCAACAGGCTCGGCACCCATCTCCACCACCAGCGCTTGGGCGATGGGCAACATGGCAGCGTCGGCGGTCACGCCGAAAGTGCAGTCCGGCAGCCTGGTGAGGTCCAGGCTCATGCCGGTGAAGGTCATGGCCGGGTGCAGCGCCAACGGGATGCCTCCGGCCACCCGCACGGGATGGAGGACGCCCACGCCGAACCTGCCCGAGGTATGCGCCACCAGCTGGCCCGGTTGCCACGCGCCGAGCCTGGCCAGGCCATCCACCAGCCCCTCCAGGGCGTCGTCCGGGACAGCGAGGATCACCAGCTCGGAACGCTCCACAATGTCCTCCACGGCCATCACCGGAACGCCCGGCAGCAGTGCGGCCGCCCGTTCCAGGCTGGCGTCACTCAGCGCGGAAACCCCGACGACGGCATGTTCGGCCGCGCGCAGGGCAGCACCGAGAACGGCGCCCACTTTGCCGGCGCCAATGATTCCGATGCCCAGCCGTCCCGGTTTAGCCATTGCTGATGTGTTCCTGTCGATCGTCGTACGGAGCCTGTTGTGTTGCGGGCGGAGTCTGGGGCGAAGCCTGCGGGTTCTGCGCGAGCGCCTGCTCCTGCTCCTGCTCCTGCTCCTGCTCCTGCGCCAGCCTCGCCAGTTCCGGTCCCGCACCCACCGCTGCCAGCCATTGCTCGCTGGTCTGCTTCCTGCGCGCTGCGCGGGCCCGGGCCGACTGTTCGTCGAACAACTGGGTGGCCACCTTACGATCCGCCTGGATCAGCCTCGGGGAAACCGGGCCGGCAGTGGTGTGCAGGACCAGGTCCACCACATCGAAGCGGCGGGCGAGCGGCCCCTGGTGCAGCGCCATTGACTGGGTCCTTTGGTGCGGCACCACCACCAGCGTCCGCCACCAGCGGCCGGAGCGCAGCAGCAACGCCGTCTCCGTCGGGGCGAACCCATTGCGGCGCCAGCCCAGCGGAGCCAGCGGACGGATGCGCCGCGGCGAGGTGACAAAACCGCCGTCGGAATCCAGTCCGTGCATACCGTCCGAAAAGAGCTCCCCGGGCCGGTCGGTGCCCGCATCGGGCAGCACCAGGGCTAGGATCCGCAAGGCATCCTCAAAGCTGCCCACCGGAAGAAGCGTGGTCCGGGAAGGACTGTCCGGACCCATCCCGTAGCCGGCCACGTTGACGTGGATTTTGTACCAACCGAACGGCCGCCACAGCGGCGACTGGACCACTTTGAGCGCCTGGATCCGGCCCGGCGGCAGGGTTTGCGCCTGCGTGTCCAGCAGGCCGTACCGGAGCCGGATTCCATCGGGCGAAATGGCTGCCGTGAAGTTGTAACCCTTATTGAACGCGGACCAATAGGATGCCACGATGCCCAACCCCGCCGGCACCAGGTAGAGGTAAAAAACGGAGCTGCCGGTCAGACTCGCCAACACCACCGTGGCCAGGGCGCCCACTATGATGCCGATGGTCTGCTCACCCAATAGCAGCGAACCGAACAGGCGCGACGGCGGTACGGTCAGCACCGGCAGTTCCGGCGCCTCGGGTGCCTGGGCCGCTTGCTGTTCGGGATTTTGCGGAACACCGGCGGCGCGGGCCAGGATCGTGGCCCGCAACTGCCTGGCCTGGTCCATCTTCAGGAAGGCGAGCCGGACGGCTGATTCCCCGCCGTCAGCCACCTCGAACTTGAGCTCCGCGAGCCCGAAAATGCGCGCCATAAACGGCTGCACAACATCGATTGCCTGCACCCGGTCCAATCGGGCCTGGCGCTGTTGCCGGAAGATAAAACCGGAGTTGACCCGCACGTGGCCTTGAGAAACCTGATAACGGGTGAAGTACCAGCTCAGCACAAAGCCGCCCACCGCCAGGAGGAGCAGCCCTCCGCCGATGCCCAGCAGCCACGGTCCGCGCCGGGCCAGCTCGTCTTCCAGCGCAGGTCCGCCCTGCAGCAGCCTCTCGAACGAATCCCGTCCCACGAAGAACACAATGGCCACCAGCGCCAGCCAGCCACGCACGAAAGGTGACGCCGGATGTACCCGCAACCACTCGCCGTCGTCCGCTTTTTGTTCGGCGCCCTGCTGCACTGGCGCTGGGGAGCCAGGCCGCAGCACCGACTCTGCCACTGCCTCTGCCGTTCCCTCTGGGGCGCGGGGATCCGGCGTCGTCACAAGCCTGCCAGCCTGGCTTCACCCCGGGCGGTGAGCTGCTCCCGCAGCCGGGCACCCTCCGCGGCCGGAAGCCCGGGGATGGTGGCGTTGGTACCCACAGCGGCAGTGTGCAGTTTCAGAGTGCACAGGCCGAGGGAACGCTCCACGGGGCCCGCGCCGATGTCCACGTACTGCATCCGCCCATACGGAACCACCATGGTGCGCTGGAAGATTATGCCGCCGCGGATCAGGAGATCATCCTCCCGTTCGGCGTAGCCAATAGCCCGCACCTGGCGCGGAATCAACAAGAGCTCCCAGACAGCGATGACCGCAGTGAGCACCGGAAGGGCCATGGCGATCCACAACGGCGGCCAGGACCACCAGCCCAGCTGGACAAAAACCAATGGCAGGGAAAGCAGCACCAGTGCAAGGCCTGAGCCAATGGCCCAGGAGATCAGCCGTAGCTTCAGGAACTTCGGCGACACCCGCTGCCACACTATTCCGTGCGGATCAATCGCCTCGATAGGCATATTCGCCTTCCCCCTCAGTTTCCCCCGGAGTCCCGGGATCGTCCCCCTGCATATCGTCCGGCGGAATCCTGCAGAACCATTCCACCAGCAGGCCCACTACCATCATGGCAAGACCGCCGGCGGCCATGGCCAGGGCCAGCCAGATGATGCTCCCGCCGACACCCATGCTCCAGACACGCAGCTGATCCAGGAAGATTCCGGCATGCCAGCCAAGCAGTACTGTGCCGGCATACGCGCAGGCCTGGGCCAGGACCACGGTACGGGCGGCCAGGAGCGGATTGAGCATGGCCTTTTTGGCAGCGGCTCCCCGCTTGGCCGGGTTGCCGGGCTTCATGCCGTTGGATCCGTTGCCGCCGTTTGCCTGGCGGTCCCTGAGGCTGTTCCGCCAGCGCAGCACGCGAAGGCCCAGCAGCAGCGTGATCACAATAATGACGCCCATGGTGGCAAGGGCCGTGGCCGGCAGAACGGGCGTGGACAGGCCGAACCGGCTGGTAAGGACCGTAGCGAACCAACCGGCCAGGGCAAGCGACAGCCCCACCAGGAGCAACCGTACGGGCTCGATGGGCTTCATGAATCTATTCAACCGCCCCTGCGGTGGGCAATCCGTCAAAATCCCCGAATCCATCAAACGGGGCAAGGTCCGGATAATCCGAGGCACGGGCGGCCAACTCGCTGATGCGCTCACCATTCAACGTGGCTGCCGGTTCAATCAGGGACCAAGGGTAGAGCACAAAAGCCCTGATGGCGGCACGCGGGTGGGGCAGGGTGAGCTCAGGATCATCGCTGGCGACGTTGCCGTACACGATGATGTCGACGTCGAGCGTCCGCGGCCCCCAACGCACCTCCCGGACGCGGTGGTGCTTGTGTTCCACTGCCTGGCAATGCTGCAGCAGTTCCCTGGGGGACAGTGAAGTCTCCACCGTAACCACCATGTTCAGGAAGTCGGGCTGGCCCGGCGGGCCGCCCACCGCTTTGGTCTGCACGATGGGCGAGACAGCCAGCAGGCGCACTTCCGGCGGATCAACCAGGTCTGCGACCGCACCGGAGAGGGTGTCGTTCCGTTCGCCGAGATTGCTCCCCAGCGCCAGGACAGCCTTGGTGTAACCGCTCACGCCCGGCTCCGTTGCACGGTCACGGCAACATCACCAAAAGGTACCTCGATGGGGGCCTTGGGCTTGTGCACCGTGATTTCGACGGCCTGCAGGGGGAACGCCGCCAGCAGGTCCTCAGCCATGGCTACGGCCAGTGCTTCGATGAGGTTGAACGGTTTGCCGGTGATCCAGCCCTTGATCCGTTCCGCCACCTCGCCGTAGTGGGCAGTGTCCAGGACGTCGTCGGACGCCGCGGCCTTGCCGAAATCCAGGTACAGCACGGCGTCCACCACAAACGGCTGGCCCTCCCGCCGCTCAAATTCGAACACGCCGTGGTTCCCCGTGGCGGCTACCCCCGTCAGCGTGATCTTGTCCATGGTCAGTCCTTCGGACGGGGTGAGGCGATACGGGCGGCCACCTTAACGGCGTCGAGGCTGGGCCCGACGTCATGGACCCGTACGGCCCAGGCGCCTTTGAAGGCGCTGATGGCGGTGACGGCCGCGGTAGCCCCGTCACGTTCCTCGGGGGCTGCAGTCTTGCCGGAAACCGTCAGCAGGCTGCCCAGGAACCGCTTGCGGGAGGCGGCTACCAACACCTTGTGGCCCATGGCCTGGAACGAGTCCAGGCCATGCAACAGCTCCCAGTTATGATCCTCGTTCTTGGAAAAACCCAGGCCCGGATCAACAATGATCTGTTCCGGAGAAACGCCCGCGGCGTACAGCTTGTCCCGCACTCCGGACAGCTCGCCAACAACGTCTGCCACGACGTCGTTGTAGTCAGCCAGCCCGGTCATGGTGCGGGCATCGCCTCGGCGGTGGGTGAGGATGTAGGGCGCCTTGGAGCGGGCTACGAGCTCCGGCATCCCGGGCTCGATCGTCAGGCCCGAGACGTCATTGATGATGGTAGCTCCTACTTCCAGGGCCGATGCCGCCGTGCTGGCGTGTGTGGTGTCGATGCTCACCAGGGCGCCGGCCTTCACCAGGGCCTGGATCACGGGGATCACCCGGCGCTGTTCCTCTTCAGGAGTGACGTCCTCGGCTCCGGGGCGGGTGGATTCGCCGCCGACGTCGATGATGTCAGCGCCGGCGTAGAACATCCGCAGGCCTGCGGCGATGGCGGTGTCGGCGGTGGGGTGCTTTCCGCCGTCGCTGAAGGAATCAGGGGTGACGTTGAGGACGCCCATTACCAGGGTGCGGTCGGTGGGAAGATCGGACATCCGTGCCGGACGGCGGGATTTCCGCAGAATGGGCATGGGGCTGGTGGCGGGCCCGGTTCCAGGCGCCGCTGCTAGTGAATCCATGGGCTGGTTCTTACCTTCCGAGTATGAGGCTCATTGCTTCGGCCCGGGTGGCCGGATCATGCAATTGCCCGCGCACGGCACTGGTGACAGTCTTTGCGCCAGGTTTACGGACACCACGCATGGACATGCACATATGCTCGCATTCAACGACAACTATGGCGCCACGGGGCTTGAGGTGGCTGACCAGTGCTTCAACGATCTGGGTGGTAAGCCGCTCCTGCACCTGCGGGCGGAGCGCAAAGATATCCACCAGCCGGGCCAGCTTGCTCAGCCCGGTAACTTTGCCGTCGTGCGACGGAATGTAACCGACGTGGGCCACCCCATGGAACGGCACCAGGTGATGCTCACACGTGGAGTAGAACGGGATGTCCTTGACCAGGACCAGTTCCTCATGATCCAGGTCAAAGGTGGTGGACAGGACTTCCGCCGGATCGTGGTGAAGTCCGGCGAACACCTCCGAGTACGCCTTCGCCACACGTTTGGGGGTATCCACCAGCCCGCCGCGGTCCGGGTCCTCGCCGATCGCCAGCAGGATTTCGCGGACGGCCGCCTCGATCCGGGGCCGGTCCACCGGGGTAAGGGGTACTCCGTTCCCGGGTGTCTGGGGGGCAAAGACGTCCCCGTTTCCCGGGAAGGCAGCGGGGAAGTCGTCGTCGTCGTCGAAGGAAGTCACAGAACCAGCTTATCCGTGCTGGTCGTCAGGATTGTTCCCGGGGGCCTGGAAGGCGTCTTCGTCCGGAACTCCCTGTGGATGCGGAGGCTGGGCATCCAATGGCTCTTCCAGGCGTGCCTTCCGGGCTTCCTCCTGGGCCTCACGCTCTGCCTTTTCCTGGCGGGACTCCACCGGGCCGGAACTCTGCACGGGACGGGTCTCTTTGGAAAGCCACACTTCGCGGAAGTCGCTCTTGCGGACGTCGGTAAATATCTCGGCGATCTCTGCCTGGTTAAGGGTTTCGCGTTCCAGCAGCTCCAAAGCCAACTGGTCCAGCACGTCGCGGTTCTCGGTGAGAATGGCGTAGGCCTCATCGTGAGCCTGGTCGATCAGCCGGCGTACTTCCTCGTCCACCACGTACGCGATCTGGTCTGAGTAGTTGCGCTCGTGGCCGGCGTCGCGGCCCAGGAAGGGCTCGCCGCCGCCCTGGCCGAGCCGTACGGCACCAACGCGCTCACTCATGCCGTATTCAGTGACCATCTTGCGGGCGGTGGCGGTTGCCTTTTCAATGTCATTCGAGGCGCCGGTGGACGGATCGTGGAAGACGATTTCCTCAGCGACACGGCCACCCATGGCGTAGGCCATCTGGTCGAGGAGTTCGTTGCGGGTGACCGAGTATTTGTCGTTGTCCGGGACCACCATGGTGTAGCCCAGGGCACGACCACGGGGCAGGATGGTGATCTTGGTGACCGGGGCCGAGTTACGCAGGGCGCCCGCCACCAGGGCGTGGCCGCCCTCGTGGTACGCGGTGATCTTGCGCTCGTGTTCCTTCATGACGCGGCTGCGCTTCTGCGGACCGGCCATGACACGGTCGATTGCCTCATCCAAGGCGCGGTCATCGATCAGGTTGGCGTTGGAGCGGGCCGTCAGCAGTGCGGCCTCGTTAAGGACGTTGGCCAGGTCTGCACCGGTGTACCCAGGGGTCTTCTTGGCGACTGCGCGCAGGTCCACCCCGGGCGCCATCGGCTTACCCTTGGCGTGGACGCTCAGGATCTGTTCGCGGCCCACAAGGTCCGGCGCTTCCACCGAAATCTGGCGGTCGAAACGCCCCGGGCGAAGGAGGGCGGGGTCCAGAACATCCGGGCGGTTGGTAGCGGCGATCAGGATCACGTTGGTTTTGACGTCGAAGCCGTCCATCTCCACGAGCAGCTGGTTGAGGGTCTGCTCGCGTTCATCGTTGCCGCCGCCGATGCCGGCACCACGGTGACGGCCTACGGCGTCGATCTCGTCCACGAAGATGATGGCGGGCGAATTGGCCTTGGCCTGCTCGAAGAGGTCGCGAACACGGGAAGCACCGACGCCGACGAACATTTCAACAAAATCCGAGCCGGAGATGGAGAAGAACGGGACGCCAGCTTCACCTGCGACAGCGCGGGCCAGGAGGGTCTTACCGGTACCTGGCGGGCCGTAGAGCAGAACGCCCTTAGGGATCTTGGCGCCCACTGCCTGGAACTTGGCCGGTTCCTGGAGGAATTCCTTGATTTCCTGCAGTTCCTCGACGGCCTCGTCAGCACCGGCAACGTCCACGAACGTCACCTGCGGCATGTCCTTGCTGACCATCTTGGCCTTGGACTTGCCGAACTGCATGATCTTGGAACCACCACCCTGCATGCGGGTCATCAGGAACCAGAAGAGTGCTCCCAGGAGGAGGACAGGAATCAGGAGGGAGAGCAGTCCGGAGAACCAGTTGCTCTCCAGAGGCTGATCAGTGAAGCCTTCCGCGGGTTCGGCGTTGGTAACGGCCTCGACCACGTCAGGGCCGCGGGCATCA
Organism: Pseudarthrobacter sp. MDT1-40-2; assembly: GCF_059383595.1. Taxonomy (NCBI): domain Bacteria; kingdom Bacillati; phylum Actinomycetota; class Actinomycetes; order Micrococcales; family Micrococcaceae; genus Pseudarthrobacter; species Pseudarthrobacter sp. MDT1-40-2. Next base: position 423,423 of record NZ_JBWZCL010000002.1, read on the forward strand.
ACGAACTTGAAGTAGACACTTTTGCCCTTGTCCTGGTCGTCAATCACCAGAGTGTCCTTCAGCGTCAGGTCTACCCGGTTCTCGCCGTCGAGGATCTTCGCCTGCTCCACTGCCCCGGGCTCGTCAAGAAGCTCAAGGCCCCGGTCCGTATCGATTTGAGCGGAACCGCCGGGCGCAAGCGTTGCAAAGGCAATTAACATCAAGCCGATAACAACGACAATCCAGATGCCCGGACCCTTGAAGAAACTCTTAGCTTTCATCTGATCGGGGGCTGGCCCCGTCCCTCCTGGTAGTGCTGCACGGCGCGTCCTCTGAGCGCGCGTGGGGTGCTGCGTCAGCTACTAGCTATACACCGTCCGCATTGGTTCACGCATAGTCAAGGTCAAAAGTTCCCTCTGGGCGTAGTGAGGCCGCGGCCTGGAGTCAGTTGATCCGGCGGACACCGGCACTTCTGCACCGCTATGCCCGGCTCTGCCCCGGGCAGGCTTTCTCGAGCCGGGCCGATGGCGCACCGCGGCTTCATCACCGGACCTAAGTGGTGCAAAACGGAGGCTGGCTTTATCCACATAGCCCGATGATGGGCTGCCGACCCGCTGCGGACTGCACGAAGGTGGGAGCCATGGACGCTGCAGATTTACTGGCACGGCAAGGCGGAGTGGGAAGGCTGGCCCAACTTCGCAGTGCAGGCTTCTCCAGGCACCACATTGATACCGCACTGCGCTCCCGCCGGATCCTTCGCAACAGGCAGGGTGTCTATCATGTGGCCGGGGTCGGCCCGGAATTCCTTGCCGCCATGACGTCCAACGCCGCGCTGACCTGCCTGTCCGCAGCGGATCATTACGGGCTGTGGACCCTCCAACCAGCCAGCTGTCTACACCTCGCCGCTACGCACAGGCGGCTGAGCGCGGACCATGTCCCGCACCGGATCCACGGGAAGACCACGGCCCTCCAACCACCGGTGCTGGCACTTAGAGATGTCCTGGTCCACGCGCTGCAATGCCTGCCGGAGATTGAAGCCCTGGTGATGGTGGAGTCAGCGTGCAACCGCGGGGACTCCAGTCCGGCCTTCCTTCGAAGCCTGCTGCCTGGGGCCAGGAACGGCCGGGCGCGAAATGTCCTGGACCTGGTGGAGGCCGGCGCAGATTCGTTGCTGGAAACCGTGGCGCGGGTGCTGCTCCGGAGGCATGGTCTCCACGTGGAGACACAGGTGTACCTGGAGGGAATCGGCTGCGTGGACTTTTTGGTCGACGGCTGCCTGATCGTGGAGATCGACGGCGCTGCGTTCCATAACAACAAGAAGCAGTTCAAGAAGGATCTTCGACGCAATAACACCGGTGCCGCACTGGGTTACAGGGTACTGAGGTATGCATATGAGGATGTGGTGCACCGGCCGGAGCGCATGCTGGCACAGATCACCCAAACCCTATTAACGCCCGCCCGACTGCCGCGCTAGCAACCTCCCTCAGGCCGCCGGCTTGGACCCAAGACCAGGCGCCTGGGCCAAAAACACCGCAGATTTGCACCACTTTGGCCACAAAGAAGTTCCCCCGCCCCCGGATTCACGGAGCCTGGCCGGATCGGAAAGACCCAAAGTGGTGCAGAAGTGCAGCCGGAAGCCTAAATCAGGCTAAGCCAAAAGGACGGAAACGCGGCCTACTCGTAAACGTGCGGCGCCAGGGTGCCCACGAAGTCCAGGTTGCGGTACTTCTCCGCGTAGTCCAGGCCGTAGCCCACCACGAACTCGTTGGGGATGTCGTAGCCCACGTATTTCACGTCAATCTGGACCTTCGCGGCCGTGGGCTTACGGAACGCCGTGCAGATTTCCACGGAGGCGGTGCCGCGGGATTCCAGGTTGGTCTTGAGCCAGGACAGCGTGAGGCCGGAGTCGATGATGTCCTCCACGATCAGGACGTCCTTGCCCATCAGGTCAGTGTCCAGGTCCTTGAGAATCCGGACCACGCCGGAGCTCTGGGTACCCGAGCCGTAGGAGGAGACGGCCATCCAGTCCATGGAGACGTGGCTGTGCAGCGCGCGGGCGAGGTCGGCCATGACCATTACGGCACCCTTCAACACGCCGACAATCAGGAGTTCCCGGCCTTCGTAGTCCTTGTCGATCTGCGCAGCGAGCTCAGTAATCCTCCGCTGGATCTGCTCCTTGGTATAGAGAACGTGCTTGAGATCTGCCGTGACGTCGTTTGAATCCACCAATGGCTCCTGTGTAGATGCGGGGACTATATTTGGGGCGGTTTTTGAGGCCGGAATACAAGCTTCCCACAGCGGGCGGCTCCCCGGGGAACCCCCTCCTGGCCGGTTGGCGTGGAGTGGGCATCCAGCTGGGCAAGTGAGAGCCGGAACACCCTGACGCCACCTGGCAGTTCCACTGGACCGGCCGAACCGGTCCGGCGAAGCAGCGCCTCTGCCGCCAGGAGCCGCTGGTAACTGGGCTGTTGACCGCCGACGTCGGCAGCGGCCTTGGCGATCACCCGGAACCTGATGGCCGGGGCAAGTGCACTCAAGGCGGCCTCAGGAAGGTCGATCCCGCCATCCAGCCGCTCCGCGAGCTGTTCGTACGCTTCGCTGGCAGTCTCGTCGAGGTAATCGGCGTCCAGCTGCAGGATGGCGGCCGTCCGGGCCAGTGACTCGGCAACGCCGGGGCCAAGCTTTTCCTCCAGAACCGGAAGCACTTCCACCCGGGTCCTGGAGCGGGCGTATGCAGGGTCCGAGTTGGTGGGATCATGCCAGGGAACGAGGTCCTCGGCGTCGCAGATGGCCAGGGTGTCCGCCCGCCGCAGGCCCAGGAAGGGGCGCAGCAGGATCCCGCGGGCCGGGCGCATCCCGGCGAGCGAGCGGGTACCGGAACCCCGGGCCAGGCCCAGCAGCACCTGCTCGGCCTGGTCGTCCAGGGTGTGGCCCAGCAGGACGGCGCCGGCGTTGAGTTCCAGGGCAGCGGCTTCGAGGGCAGCGTGCCGGGCATCGCGGGCAGCAGCCTCAGGTCCCGCTCCAGTGGATACAACGTCAACGGCCCGGACCAGCACGGGGTCCAAACCAAGTTCCTTCAGGGCAAGGGCAGTCGAAGCGGCAACTTCTGCCGAACCGGGCTGCAACTGGTGATCAACCACCACGGCACTCACGGTGATCGCGTGGCCCTGCACATGGCCACGGCGGGCGAAATAGGCGGCAACAGCTGCCAGAGCAAGCGAATCCGGACCGCCGCTGCACGCTACAAGGACCCGCTCCGGAAAGCCGGCCGCCGCCAAAGCGTCCGCCAGAGCCTTACGCGCAGTGCCAACGACCGGGGCCAACCGGCCGGGCCGCCGTCGACCGCTTGCAGGCACTCCTGCAGCAGCACCGGCAGAACCAGAACCGGCAGAACCTTCGGTCACCGCAAACCCATCCGGTCAATCCACCGGGCGGAATCATGAATTTCTTCTTCGCTGGGCAGGTTCTGGGCCGACTCCCACACCCGGTTGAAACCCTCCATGCCGGCCACGGCAACCACGGCGCGGACAAACCTGGCACCGTCCGAATACTGCTTCATCTTGGCGTCCAGGCCCAGCAGGTTGCGAAGGAATTTCTCGACGGCGCCACGATCCTTACCGCGCGCGTTGAAGCGTTGCCGGATGGTTTTGACGGACGGCACAATGCTGGCGTCCACGGCGTCCATCACCACGTTCGCATGGCCTTCCAGCAGGCTCATCACCGCGGTGAGCCTGGACAGCGCGGCTTTCTCTTCGGGATCCTGCAACAGGTCCAGGATGGCTCCGCGGCCTGGAGTCTCCCCGGCGACGTTGCGGTCCTTCAGCGACTTGGCCGCTGCGGTGGCACGTTCCATGAGCGAGTCGACATTGGTCAGCAGGTGGCCGCTGAGGCCGTCAATTTCGGCGAGCATATGGTGCCGGAGCCAGGGCGCGGCGGCAAACTGGACCCGGTGCGTCTGTTCGTGGAGGCACACCCAGAGCCGGAAGTCGTCCGGGCTCACGTTGAGCTGGCGTTCCACGGAGATGATGTTCGGGGCCACCAGGAGCAGCCGGCCTGCGGCAGGGGCGTGCGAGTTTTCGGCGAGCGCGGCGAAGGGATCGTACTGGCCCAGGACCTTGCTGGACAGGAACGCCAGGATGGCGCCCAGCTGGCTTCCCGTCACGGCGCCGCTGATGGCCGCCGCTCTAGGGCCTACGGAACCCTTACGGCTCTCCAGCATTTTCTCGATGGCCGGCTTGAGCATCACCGAGAAACTCTGGGTATTGGCCTTGGCCCAGGTGGCGCGGTCCACCACCAGCACGGAGGAGTCACGCAGGTCACGCGCAGCCTCCAGCCGCGTGATCTGGTGGACGTAACCCACCGAGCGGTCCGCCATCAGCCGAAGATTACCGACGGCGTCACCCATCTCCCGCGGGGACAGCTGTGGCCCGGCGGGAGTCAGCCGGGCGGCGGTGGAGGCGGCCAGCTCCCAGTTGATGAGGGCCGGGGCGGGCACAGGACTAGCTTGGGGAGTCGCCATACCCCCATAACATCACAGCAGCCTGTGCATGCGCCCTTAAGTTCGCTGACCGGCGAACGGGAGCAGGCTTAGCGGCAGCCGCAGCCGGCCAGCAAAGTGGCGGCCCGGTCCAGTGCCGGCTTGTTCCCTGCCGCGCCCGGAGTCAACCCGTTGCCGACGAACGAAAAGACCAGCAGCCTGCCGTCAGCGTCCACCACATACCCGCTGAGCGCGAGCACGGTGTTCAGCGTTCCGGTCTTGGCGCGGACCAGGCCGGCGCCGGCTGCTGAGGACTGGCTGGCGCCATAGCGGCCGTCCAGCGTTCCTGTCAGCGCCGCCACCGGGAAGCCGGGCAGTGCGTGCCGCAACCTGCTGTCCGCGCCGGACGTCATGGCCAGCACCACGGCCGTCAGCTGGGCCGCGGAGACGCGGTTCGCCATGGTCAGTCCGGAAACGTCCGCCAGCGCCATGGAGTCCGTGGCGATGCCCATCTTCTCCACTTCGGCGAGTACAACTGCCGTGGCGCCGTCGTTGCTCCCGGGGAGGCCGGCGGCCAGCGCGGCCATCCTGCCCAGCACCTCGGCAAGGTAGTTGTCAGAGGTCTCCAGCATGAGTGCCACCTGCTCCGCAACGGTCGCGGACTGCACCTCCGCCAGCACTGGTGCGTCCGTGGATGCAACTGAACGTCCGACGTCGACGGCCACCACCAGTCCCGCGGCGGCACCCAGGTTGCGGAGGGATGCAGCAAACGCCTCCGCAGCGGCCATCGCGGAGTCCTGCGGCCGCTGGCCGGTGGTGACGGAGGCATCAAACCTGGCCGAGTTCAAGGCGAGCGGGTAGAGCGGCGCGATTTCCCCGGCTGCGACGTCCCCGGAATCCCAGGCTGGGTTCAGTGAGGGGCCGGAAAACAGTGAATCATCCAGCTGAACGGTAACGGCACCGGTGACCCCGGCGGCCTGCAGCGAGGCGACAGTATCCGCCGCGAGGGAGCCCAGTCCAGCCCGGCCCATCACCTGCTCCGCAGCGGAATCGCCGGAGGAGAGCAGGACGTCACCGCCGCCGCGCAGCACCACCGTTCCGGGTTCGCCGCCCTGCAGCACTGTGGTGGAGAAGCGCCGTGCGGGGTCCATGGTCCGCAGGGCTGCCGCGGCGGTCAGGAGCTTGGTGTTCGACGCCGGCACCCGCGCTTCCGTTCCACCGCGGCTGAACAGGACTTCGCCGGTGAGCGCATCCTGGACGTGCGCCGTGAAGTCACCTCCGCCGTCGGGCGTTAACAAAGGTTCCAGGGCAGCGGCGAGGACTGCGGGTTGCGGAACAGGAGCGGTGGCCTGCAAGGAGGATATTCCGCCGCGGGTAGCCGGCGCCGTGGGCAGCTGCTGCCAGGCAGGAGTGGGGACGGGTTCCACCGCGGCTGGAGCGGGCGGACCGCTGAAGCCGGGGATCAGCGAAACACCGGCCGGAACGGCAAGCGCAATGGCGAAGACGAGGAGGAAGGCCAAAGGCCAGTTGCCGCGCAGCACCTTACCCGGCGCCGGACCGGCACCTGCCCCCTTCGATGACGTCATAGTGCTGCTGGTCCTCAGTCCTGAATTCCCCACAAGTTCCTGAAACCGGGGGCGGTCGCTATATCCTCAATAGTAGTCGGCGGCACTGACAGCCCTTTGTTTTAGCAAAAGCGTCATCGTTGCCGCGAACCCCCTGCACTAGCCGAGGAGCATTCCATGAAGCATGACGTCACCATCGAGATCCCCAAGGGATCGCGCGTCAAGTACGAAGTTGACCACGAGACCGGCCGCGTCCGCCTGGACCGCGTCCTCTTCACCTCCATGCAGTACCCCACCCACTACGGGTTCTTCGAGAACACGCTGGGTGAGGACGGCGACCCGCTGGACGCTCTGGTGCTCCTGCAGGACTTCGACCTCCACCCTGGAGTCATCGTCGAGTCCCGCCCCATCGGTGTTTTCAACATGACGGACGACGGCGGCGGCGACGCCAAGGTGCTGTGCGTTCCCGTTGACGCCCGCTTCGACCACATCCAGGAAGTCAGCGATGTCAGCGAATTCCTGATCAAGGAAATCGAGCACTTCTTCACCCGTTACAAGGACCTGGAGCCCGGCAAGTGGGTCAAGGCCGAGGGTTGGGGCGACCGCGCTGCGGCAGAAGCCGAGCTGGAAGCGTCCATCAAGCGCTACGTTCCGGCAGCAGGGCACTAGTCCCTATTGTTCCGGCCGCGGAGTTGGCCGGGTAACTTTCGACGGCGGGTCCGGTAGCGGGCGCCACCGCTGATCAGCGCACCGGAGTTGGGTTCTCCCTGCTGCCCTCAACCGGGGCGGAGCCGGCGACCGGCGTGGCGCCGGGGCCGGGGGCGGCCACTGGCAGGCGTCGTTTGGATGTTCCCTTCCTGACGGAGCGGCCGTAGACCAGGTACATGGTCACTCCGGTGATCACCATGAGCAGCACGGTATAGACGAACGTGTTGGCCACTCCCTCCACCCCTTCGGCGCCGTCGGTGTTCGCTTTGATCACCAGGCCCAGCGGCTGGACCAGCGGGTGGGCCAGGAAGATCGCAGTGTCGTAGTCATCCAGCAGGGTGTTGAAGTTCAGCGCGGCGATCGCTGCGGCGGACGGCAGAACCAGCGGCAGCAGTATCCGCCGGAAGACGTAGAGGGTCTTGGCGCCCATGATGGCCGCCGCCTCCTCCATTGAGGTGTTGACCGACGCGAAGGATGCCTTCAGCATCCGGAGGGTGAACGGGATCTTGACCGTCACGAAAGCGATCAGCAAGATGACGGTGGTCCCCGTGAGGACAGCCCCGCCCACCAACGGGTTGGGGTGGTCGTAGCTGATGATCAATCCCAGGGCCAGCAGGGACGAAGGCAGGATCCACGGGATATGCAGCAGGTATTCAAATGTCGATGCCACCCAGTTCCTGTATTTTTGCAAAAGCCTCGCTACAAAGAAGAGACCGCCCACGGCAATCACGGTCGCGAGTGCGCTGTACACGACGCTGACAATGAAGGGCCGCAGGCCTGACTCCTGGGTGAGGATACGCACATAGTTGTCCAGCGTCAGGCTCCCCAAGCTGATCTGACCCGTCTGGATGGCGGCGCCGTCCGCAAACGAGTACAGCACGATCAGCACTACGGGCAGCGTGTAGAGCGCGAACAAAAGGTACGCGGCGATGTGCACGGCAGCATTGGCAGCAGGGCTGGAAATCTGCTGTTTCTGCAGCACCGAAGACACTTTGGACAGTGAGTGGTAGGTACCGCGCTTTTCCAGGCCGGACATCACTGCCAGCATCAGGATGGTGGACAGGCCCAGGATCACCGCCAGCAGCGCAGCCAGGTCCCGGGAGGTGGCACTGTTGGCAAAGGTCAGGATCATTGGCGTGATGGTTTGAAACTCCCGGCCACCCAGCACCTGGGGCGCGCTCAGCGCGCCCAGCCCCGTCAGGAAGGACAGGATGGTCACGGCAAACAGGGTGGGTTTGAGCGTCGGCAGCACAATGCGGCGCAGAATGGTCCACGTTGAGGCCCCCAAATTCCTGGCCGCCTCAATGGTCTGGTAGTCGATGCCCTTGAGTGCGTTCCCCACGAACAGCATGTGGTTAGTGGTGGTGGCGAACGTCATGACCACCAGCACGGCAAAAAAGCCCGAGAACCAGGCCGGATCCATGCCCGGAAATACGGAGAGCAGCAGGGACGTGACGATCCCCTTATCGCCGTAGATGAACTTATACCCGGCGGCCAGCACAATCCCGCCGTAGATAAAGGTCGTGGCGTAGCCCAGGAAGAGGATCCGTGAGCCCCGGATTTTGAAGTAGTGCGTTACCAGGACAATGAAGAGGCCCACAACGTTGACCGTGACGGACAGCGCCACCGCCAGCATGAAGCTGTTACCCAAAGACTTCATGGCGCGCTCGGACGACAACAGCTTTTCCGCCGCGCGTCCCGAGAAGCTCCCGTCGGGGAAGAACGTGGTCAGCAGGACGTTCAGGTTCGGCCACACCAGGAACGCAGCGATGAACCAGGTCAGGATCGCGCCGACGATCAGAACGAAGGGCGAGCGGAGCATTTGGCGGACGGGCGTGCTGCTCATGGTGCGACTGCCGCCTGCTGCTCCCGGAGGGCAACGCCGGTGTCCGGCTGATACTGCAGGATGTGCCCCGGCTGGAGGTAAACGGTGGTTTCCGTCCCGGGTTCTGGCTGGACGCCGCCGTCCTCCCTGACCAGCAGCCGGATATCGGCGCCGTGGCTGCGCACCACGTAACGGCTGTGCAGGCCATGGTAGGTGCGGGAAACCACTGTGCCGCGCACCCCAGCAACGCCGCCGTTGGATCCTTCTGCCGGCGCGGTCAGTGTCGCCTTTTCCACCCGCAGGTAGGAGTTGGCAACGATATTGAGCTGCGCCCCTGATCTCAAGTTCACCTCCGCCACGAAATCAGGGGTCAAGGCGGAGCTGTCACCGATGAAGTTGCAGACGAACTCGGTTGCCGCGTGATCGTAGATTTCCTGTGGCGTTCCCAGTTGTTCCACTACGCCCTTGTTGAACACGGCAACCCGGTCGCTCATGGCCAGGGCCTCGTCCTGATCATGCGTCACGTATACGGTGGTGATCCCGAATTCGCTTTGCAGGTCCTTGAGCTGTTGCCGGAGCTGGTGGCGAAGCTTGGCGTCCAGGTTGGACAGGGGCTCGTCCAGCAACAGGATCTTGGGTTGCAGCACCAGAGCGCGCGCCACAGCTACCCGCTGCTGCTGCCCGCCAGACAATTCCGCAACGTTCTTGGCCAGTTGCTCATCGCTCAGTTCCATCCGGGCGGCAATGTCGCGCACCATCCGGTCGGTGTCCGCTGTTTTTTCCTTCCGCACCCGCAACCCGAAGGCGATGTTCTCGTACACGCTCATGCTGGGGAACAGGGCATAGTTTTGGAACACCATGCCCACCTGCCTCTTGTCGCTGGGGAGCCGCGTGACGTCTTTGCCGTCCACGTGGATGGTTCCCGCTGAAGGCTGGATAAACCCCGCCAGGGTACGCAACGCCGTCGTCTTTCCGCAGCCGGACGGGCCCAGGAGAGTGAAGAACTCCCCCGGGCGCACGTGCAGATCCAGCTGCGGAATGGCGATGAAGTCGCCGAATGAAACTTCGATGTTGTCAAAGCGGATCATGGCAAACCTGTCTGGTGGGGCGGCTGGCTGGTTGAGGAGGGTTACGTCATGTACTCGAGTTCAATTTTCTCCACCCAGGAACCCATGTTCTCCTGGACGAAATCCCAGTCGATATCCTGCTGCTTGAGCTCCGCGAAGAAGTCCACCACCTCCGGGTTGGCCTTCTCTGCCGCGACCGTGTTCACCGGCATGGAGTTGAACTGCTTTGCGAACTCGCCCTGGACCTCGGCGCTGCCAAACCAGTCAATGAACTTCTGCGCCTGTTCCTTCTTGTCAGTGCCCTTCACCAAGGCGATCTGCTCTACGGCCAACGGAACGCCCACCGAGGGGATCACTGTTTCGACGTTCACCTTGAAGGTCTTTTCGCGTTCGGTGATAATCGAGGACGGCATCTGGCCCATGTCCACTTCACCGGAGGCGATCCGGGCAAACAGGTCGGTCTTGGCGACGGCGGGGCTGCCGTTCTGGAAGTACTGTTCCACCTGCTGCCAGCCTTCGTCCGAGATGCCAAGATCACCGGAGTCATCGCGGTACCTGCTGAGGATGCCGGCAAACACCAACTGTGCGGTGGCGGTGCCCATCCCGGTGACCCGCTCGTAGCGGGTTTTGAACTCATCCTTGGTCCAGAGGTCCGTCCAGTCCTGGGGAGCGGCATCCTTGGAGATCTTGTCTGAGTTGTAGCCAAGGAGGATGGCCTGCTTCACCAACGGCCAGTAGCTCTCGCCGTCGCCCAGTTTTTCGTCCACATCTGCCGCCCAGACGGGCTCGTAGGGCTCAAGGGCATCTTCGGCCTTGATCTGGGAGAAATACATGTTGTTCAAGCCGAAAGCAACGTCGGCAATGGGGTTGTTCTTCTCTGCAATGAGCTTGTTGGTGGCATCGGCGCCGCCGGCACCAACAATCTCGATGGTGAAACCGGCCTCCTTGGCCTTGGCGGTCCACCATTCTCCCCGGCCTTCGCCGTTGGAGTTGGTGTAGACAACCAGGGTTTCGCCGCCTCCTGCCGCCGGGGCACTGGAAGTATCATCAGATGCGGCGGGCGAAGGTGTGCCCCCTCCGCATCCGGCCAGGAGGGTGACGGCGACGGCGGCGGCAACCAAAGTCTGCAATTTACGCACGATCTTTACTCGTTTCTGAACTGGAATCGGAGCATGTCCGGCAAGCCTATAGCTCTGCCTGCCAAAAAACGGGCCATAGTGCTATCGATTCGATAAACAGCCCGGCTGGCCACTATGACCCAGCCAGAGGAACACCCGGAAGACTGTGCATGAATGGGCAGTAAACGTTAGGACGCGCCGGCAACTACTGCGGCCTGGATCTCGCCGTAGATGGAACTTCCGGACCATACTCAGTGGGTGAACAGACAAACTGAAGCGCTCTTCATAGGCGGACGCTCCGGCGTTGGAAAGAGTTCCGTAGCCTTTGAACTCCATACCCAGCTTTCCCACCAGGACGTCAAGCACTGCGTGATCGAGGGCGATGCCCTCGACCTCGCGCATCCCGCTCCCTGGGAACACCACCTGGCCGAGCGGAACCTGTCAGCGGTGTGGAGAAACTACCGCGCCCTCGGATACCGGCGGATGGTCTACACCAACACCGTAAGCGTCAGGTATACAGAACGGCTGGCGGCGGCCATGGGTGAGGACGTCAAAATTACGGCAGTGCTTTTGACCTCAAGTGACGCGACGGCTCATGCAAGGCTGAGGAGCCGGAGCCAGGGGGACGAGTTCTTGGAGCACGTCAAGCGCAGCAATGCCGGGGCGCGCGAACTCGATTCCCTGACGCCACGCTGGGTGCATCGGGTAGACACAGACGGGCGAAATGCGCAAGAGGTTGCCTCAGAACTGCGGGCACTCATTGCCTGGGCCAGTGGTTCGTAGGGAAGCGTACCGGACGGCCGATGTCAGTCAATTGTGGAATCGTTAAGCCCATGACCGCAGCCCCGCACCTTGACCCTGCCTTCACTCCGCCCTGCGGCCCTGTCACCGGATGGCGGGACGGTGATGTCCTGCGCGCTACCGGAATTCCCTACGCCACTGCCGCCCGCTTCCAGCCTCCGGTCCCCGCTCCTGATTGGAGCACTCCCCTGGCTGCGACCTCGCTCGCGCCGGCCTGTCCCCAGGGTCCGGTGCCTTTCCTCGATGACGTCCTGGGCACCCGCTACGGGGAACTTCCTGGCAGCGAGGACTGCCAGAACCTCTCCATCACCATGCCTGCTGACTTGGCCGACGGCGAGCGCCTGCCCGTGATGGTGTGGCTGCATGGCGGCTCCTACACCACAGGCTCCGGGGATCTTGCCATCTTCGATCCGGCTCGGCTGGTGGCGGAGAACCGCGTGGTGGTGGTTTCGGTGACTTACCGCCTGGGCCTGTTCGGGTACTTGGCGACCCGCCATGGCAGGCCCGGGAACCTGGGCCTGCTGGACCAGCTCGAGGCCTTCCGGTGGGTGCAAAGGAATATCAGCGCATTCGGCGGCGATCCCGGGCGGGTCACGGCCTTTGGCCAGTCGGCGGGCGGTGACGCAGTAGCCCATCTGATGGCGACACCGGAGGCACCCTCACTGTTCCAGCGGGCCATCATCCAGAGTGCTCCGCTGGGCATAGCGCGGGGCCGCGTGAAAATGAACACCGCCATGGGCATCGCTGCGGAAGCCGTCACCGAAGAAACGCCCGCCATGGACGTGGTGGCCATGGAACAGGTCGTAGCCCAGGTGTCGCGCAAGTTCGGGATGCTGGCTGCCATGCCTTTCGGCACGCAGTACGGGCATGCTCCGTTGCCCGAGGAGTCCGCAATTGAAGCCGCGTGGAATCACACGGCGCCGGGAATCGAAGTCCTGATCGGGCATACGTCCGAAGAGGCCCGGCTGTTCCTGCCGCGGAGTCCGCTGCTGATGAGGTTGCACCGGGTTCCGGTGGTGGGCGCAGCCATGCTGCGGGCCGTCAACTGGGTGGTAACGGAGACCGTCTACGGCCACGCCGCCCGGAAATTTGCCAAGCGGCATACAAGGGCCGGCGGCAAAGCCCACCGTTACCTCCTGACCTGGCACGCGCCGGGAACCCTTTTCGGCGCCGCCCACACCGTGGACCTGCCATTGCTCTTCGGCACCAGGGACACGTGGGAAGGCGTTGGGCTGCTTTCCGGATTGTCCTGGGAGCAGATCGATGCCACCGGGCGTACTGTCCGCCGGATCTGGGCGGACTTCGCGCGGGGCGGGGACCTGGGCGCCGGGGGCGACATTGCTGGCGTGCTGGAGTACCGGGAGGTGTAGCCGGGCCAAGCCGTGCTCCCGTGACATGCGCCGGATGCATACTCAGTATATGGTGTGGAGCGACACGCTCCCGCAGAGCTGGTCTGACGGGAGTTACTGATGGGGGCAGTATGAGGATTTTCAGGCGCATTGTGATGCCGGTGGCGTGGCTGGCGGTTTTTGCCGTGATTGCCGTGGCACTGGTGAAGATCGCGTTTATCGATGGCATGAAGACGGAACAGGACGCCATCGGCCCTTCCGCGGAGGTGGCAATTCCGGTGGTCCAGGCAACCCGGGCAACAGTAACCAACACCGTAGAGGTCGAGGCCACCGTGGACAGCGACCCCGCCATCCCCGTGAAGAATACGACGGCGGGGAGCGTCATTTACCTGCACGTCTCACCAGGCGATGAGGTGCTCGCTAATGCGCCGCTTTATCAGGTGCGCACCGAAGTCCAGCCCGAACCGCCGGCCGGGGCTCCAGCGCCACAGACAGGGGACGCTGAAGGCGAAGCGCCGTCGGCATCCGCGCGCACCATCCCCGTCCGCACCGCCCCGGAATACACCTACACGGACGTCTACGCTCCCACCTCCGGCACGGTGGAAACCCTCACGGTCCTGCTCGACCAGCAGGTCGGCGTCGGCGAATCGACGGCAAGCATTAACCCCGGAACCTTCACCGTCAGCGGCTCGATCGACGCCGCGCAGCAGTACCGGCTCCTGGCCAAACCCGGCTCCGCGGTGATCTCCGTCGTCGGCGGCCCTGCTCCCTTTACCTGTTCGGCCGTAACGCTGAAGAGCCTCGCCGGTACTGCTGGCGGCGCGGCCGGCGCCTCTGGCGGAGCAGGAACCGGGGGTGGCGGAGCCGGCGGGGTAAGCCGCCGGGTTCCAATCGCTCCATCGGGCGGCATGATGGGTGGCGGCCCTCCGGAGAGCGGTACACCCACGGGAACCATCAGCTGCGCCGTCCCCACCGGAGTTGAGGTCTTCGCGGGGCTGGGCGCCACCATGACCGTTACTGCCGGCCAGTCCACGGACGTCGTCACCGTTCCGCTCACCGCCGTCAAGGGCAGCGTCACGGACGGCATCGTCTGGGTGTCCACCGGCGGTCCCGGCCAGGGCGGTCCCGCCCCGGATGGAGCAATCCTCGACGGCGGCGCGCCAGCCGGCGGTCCCCCTACGGCAGCAGCCGGGGGTCCAGTGGAGGGCGATCCCGGCAAGGGGGTTCCCGGCGGATCAGTTGCCTCCGGCCCGTCCGAAGAACGGAAAGTCCAGCTGGGCCTCAACGACGGCTCCCGGGTCGAGGTTGTTTCCGGGCTGGAAGAGGGCGAGTTTGTCCTCGAATTCATTCCGGGCGCCCCGGCCCAAGTGCCTTCCGGGCCCCAGTTCGGCCTGGCTTACCCGATGGGAGGGTAGCCATGGAGGAACTGGTTTCCCTCACTGGAGTGACCCGGACCGTCAGGCTCCCCGACGATGCGGAACTGCACATTCTCAAGGGCATCGACCTCGCCGTCCACGCCGGCGACCACACGGCCATCATCGGCCGGTCCGGCGGCGGCAAATCCACCCTGTTGAACCTGATCGGCCTGCTGGACCTTCCCACCACCGGTGAAATCCGGTTCCTGGGCGAGCCCGTGGACCACCTGGGCAGCAACACCCGGGCAAAGCTCCGCGGCTCCTCCGTGGGCTTCGTATTCCAGCAGTTCAACCTGCTTCCCGGCCGGAGCGCCCTGGACAACGTGATCACGCCACTGCTCTACGCCCGGGGTGCCGACTTTTGGCGCCGCCGCGAACTCGCCCTGGAAATGCTGGACCGGGTGGGCCTCAGCGCCCGGGCGGACGTGATGCCGAATATGCTCTCCGGAGGTGAGCAGCAACGCGTGGCAATCGCGCGGGCCCTGGTCCGGAAGCCCCGGCTGATCCTCGCGGACGAACCAACAGGAGCACTCGACGTCGAAACCGGGCAAACGGTGATGGCCTTGCTGGACGCCGTGGCAACGGAATCCGGCTCCGCCCTGATCACCATCACTCATGACACCAATGTGGCCGCCCTGGCCCGCGCCTGCTACCGGCTGGAAGCGGGCGTCCTGACGGCAACGAAGGTTCCGTCCCTCCCGGATCCAGCGGGAGTTTCCGCCGGCGCAGCCGCAGGAGCGAGGGCATGACGGGCCTGGTGTCCACCATTGTGGAAGCCTGGCAGGAACTGCGGATCAACAAGACCCGTATCCTGCTCGCGCTGATCGGCGTGGCCCTTTCCGTGGCTGCCCTGACTACGGTAGTGGGAATGGGAAACCTGGTCCGCGAGGGCTACAAAGCCTCATCAGAACGTAGTGGCGGCCGCTCCGCAACACTAAACCTCGGCGTCTACGGCCCTACGATGCCGGATCCTGAGCAGCTCAGCCAGGCGTTCCGCGGCATCCAGGAACGCTACGGCATCAAGTACTCCTCCAACGTTGCGCAGACCCAACACGATTTCCAGTTTCCGCATGGCGTCCAGCCAGTAAGCCTTCAAGTGGTTGACCCCGGGTACGGAGTGATCCACCGCGTTGACATCACCCATGGCAGCTGGTTCGAGGACACGGATGAGCAACGGTTCGCGCCCGCCTTGGTTGTTTCAGAGAACTTCTACAATGCCGCGGGACGGCCCAACCTCACCACAAATCCCGTGGTGACGCTGGCCGGTCCACGGAAAACAGCAGCCGTGATCATCGGAGTGGTTCCGGATGTGTATCCGGACATGTCGCCGTCGGCCTACATGCTGACCGGGGCCGCGGAGAAGTCAGGTGTTTCTTCCGGCGGCGGAGGGATGCCCAGTCAGTTCGAGATCTGGGTCCAGGACACCCAGGCCGAGGCACTAAAAGCCGCCATGGCTGCGGACCTCCAACAGCAGTTCCCCGGCATGCAGGCCCAGGTCGATCGCCGGGACTACGCGAGCTACGGGGATCCGTTCGCCATGGTCCAGTTGGCCGTGGCAGGGATTGCTGGGCTGGTTATGCTTCTCGGCGCCGTGGGCATGCTGAACATCTCCATGGTCACTGTGCGGTACCGGGTACGTGAGATCGGCATCCGGCGCAGTTTCGGGGCAACGTCCCAACGGATCTTCGTGGGCGTGATGATGGAGTCTGTGGTGGCCACGGCGGCGGCCGGGATTGCCGGTGTGATGCTCGCCGTGGCCGTGGTCAAGAACCCATGGATTGAATCCAGGATCGCCCCGGGGCTGACCGAGTTTCCACCGTTCCCCGTAGAGGCGGCCATGCTGGGCCTCGGTGCAGCCATCCTGGTGGGCGCCCTGGCCGGAGCAATCCCGGCGCTGGTAGCCGTGCGGGTCAAGGTCATCGACGCGATCCGCTTCTGACGCAGGCGTTGCGCGCGCAAGCAGCTAAATCCAGTCCGGGTCCTCGCCGTGCTCGCGCGTGTACTCGCGAGCCAGTATTCGGCGGTCCTGCAGGGACTGGCGCAGCGACGCGCACTTCGCGGCGAGGCCCGGCACGCGGTCGATGGCGTCGATCGCAAGCTGGAAGCGGTCGATCCGGTTGAGCATCGCCATGTCGAAGGGCGTGGTGGTGGTGCCTTCCTCCTGGTAGCCCCGCACGTGCAGCCCGGCCTGGTTGGTGCGCCGGTATGTCAGCCGGTGGATCAGCGACGGGTAGCCGTGGTACGCGAAAATGATCGGCCGGTCCGCCGTGAAGATTCCGTCAAAGTCGCGGTTGCGGAGCCCGTGCGGGTGCTCGCTGGAGTCCTGCAGTCGCATCAGGTCCACCACGTTCACCACGCGGATCTTGAGGTCCGGCACGCCTTCTTTCAGCAGCTTGGCGGCGGCCACTGTCTCGACGGTGGGAACGTCACCGGCGCAGGCAAGAACGACGTCGGGCTCCTCCCCCGCAACCTCGGAACCGGCGAACTCCCAGATTCCCAGCCCGCGCTGGCAATGCAGCGATGCCTCCTCCGGACTCAGCCAGGCGGGGGAAGGCTGCTTGCCGCTGACTACGATGTTCACGTAGTCCCTGGACCGGAGGCAGTGGTCCATCACGCACAGCAGCGTGTTCGCATCCGGTGGCAGGTAAGCGCGGATTACCTCTGCCCGCTTGTTGACGGCGTGATCGATGAAGCCTGGATCCTGGTGGCTGAAGCCGTTGTGGTCCTGTTGCCACACGTGCGAGGACAACACGTAGTTCAGCGAAGCAATGGGCTGCCGCCACGGCAGGGCGCGGTGCACCTTGAGCCACTTCGCGTGCTGGTTGAACATGGAATCGACAATGTGGATGAACGCCTCGTAGCAGCTGAAGACTCCGTGCCGTCCGGACAGCAGGTACCCTTCCAACCAGCCCTGGCAGAGGTGTTCGCTGAGGACCTCCATCACCCTGCCGGCACGCGCAAGGTGTTCGTCGACGTCGTCAATCCGGTACTGCCACACCTTGTCGGTGACGTCGTACACGTCCTGCAGCCGGTTCGACGCCGTTTCGTCCGGGCCGAACAGCCGGAAGTTGTCCGGATTCAGGCTGATCACGTCCCGCATCCAACCGCCCAGGACGCCCATCGGACCCACTTTTTCATCCCCGGGGCTGGAAACTTCGACGGCGTGCTTGCGGTAGTCCGGCAGCTTGAGGTCCCGGAGCAGGACCCCTCCGTTGGCGTACGGGGTGGCGCTCATCCGCAAATCGGCCTCCGGGGCGTTGGCCGCGACGTCGGCACGCAGCCGCCCGCCGTCGTCGAACAGTTCCTCCGGACGGTAGCTTCGCATCCATTCCTCCAACTGGCGGAGGTGATCCGGGTTGGTCCGCACCTCGGTCAATGGCACCTGATGGCTGCGCCACGTTCCCTCCACAGGGAGGCCGTCCACCTCCTGTGGGCCGGTCCAGCCTTTCGGCGAGCGCAGTACGATCATGGGCCACTGAGCAGCGGGGCGGTCCTGGCGATCGCCACCCCCGGGGCTGCCCCCGCCCCGGTATTCGGCCTGGATTTCCCGGATCTCCGCCATGCAGGCATCCAGCGCGGCAGCGAAATCGGCATGCGCGGTTGCGGTATCCCGCGGGTCCTTGACGGTCACGAAGTGCGGCCGGTGCCCGTAACCGCGGAGCAGCTCCGCCAGCTGTTCCTCCGGCATCCGGGCCAGCACGGTGGGGTTGGCGATTTTGTAGCCGTTCAGGTGCAGGATGGGCAGCACCGCGCCGTCCGCTTCCGGGTCAAGGAAGTTATGGGAGTGCCAGCTTGCCGCCAGCGGCCCGGTCTCTGCCTCGCCGTCGCCAATCACGACGGCGGTGATCAGCTCCGGGTGGTCAAACACCGTCCCATAGGCATGGGCCAGGGCGTACCCCAGTTCGCCGCCCTCATGGATGGAGCCGGGAGTTTCCGGAGCCGCGTGGCTGGGAATGCCGCCGGGGTAGGAGAACTGCCGGAAGAGCTCGGCCAGGCCGGCTTCGTCGTTCCCCACGTGGCTGTAGATCTCCGCATAGGTGCCCTCGAGCCAGGCATTGGCAACGACGGCGGGGCCGCCATGCCCGGGACCTGCCACAAAGAGCATCTCCTGTGAGTCGCGGCGGATGACGCGGTTCAGGTGGGAGTAGACGAAGTTCAACCCTGGGGTGGTGCCCCAATGTCCCAGGAGCCTGGCCTTGGCATCTTCGGCTTTAAGCGGGGTGCGGAGCAACGGATTGCTCCGCAGGTAGATCTGGCCGACGGAGAGGTAGTTTGCGGCCCGCCACCAGCGGTCCACGAGGCTAAGTTCATCTTCTGGGACGGTGGAGCCTGGATCAAGGGTCATCGGGTTCCTCCACGGAGTGGGCAATGGCGCGTGTTCCCATCGCATCACATCATTTCGCCAGAGGGAAACCCCGCCGTGACTCCCCATACCGTCCGAGCGCTACCAGCCGGTAGTCTGTGATCCACAATGTTCACCTTGACAATTAACCAGACGGACAGCCGACGCGATGGCGACCTGGTTCCCAGGCTGCTGAAGGAACTTCGGCACATCCCTGCACGCCTGGATTTTGACCGTTCCATCGAGGACGAGGTCCAGGGAGTTCTGGATTGCCCGCACCAGACTGTCGAGGCTGCACTGATTGCCCTGCGGGCCGGGGCATGGTTTGTAGGGATCGGCGTGGGCCCCCTCAATGAGCCGCTGCCTAACCAGATCAAGGACGCCTCCGGGCACGGCCTGATTTACGCACGCAGGGCAGTGGACCGGCTCCGGCAGGGCAAAGACCGGGTTCCCGTCGCCGTTGACGGGCCCCTGCCCGAACTGACCACCGAAGCCGAAGCCGTGCTGCGGCTCCTGGGCCACATCGTGCGCGACCGCAGCCAGGCCGAGTGGCGGGTGCTGGACCTGCTCACCCCCGGCGTGCGCGGGCAACAGAAGGCCGTGGCACAGGCGCTGGGAATCAGCACCCAGGCAGTCAGTAAGGCCGTGGCCCGCTCACAGTGGAATGAAGAACATGCCGCCCGGCCGGCCGCTGCGCGACTGCTGGCGCTGATCCTCGAGGTCCGCTAACCGGGCCTGCTTGCCTCCCGGGCTACCTGGCGCAGTGCTTAGACGAGGCTGCGCAATACGGCTGCGGCGCCGTCGTCCAACACTGACTTGGTCACTTCATCCGCAGCAGCCAGGACTTCTTCCGGCGCCTGGCCCATGGCCACTCCGCGGCCAGCCCAGCTGAGCATCTCGATATCGTTGCGGCCATCGCCGATAGCCACAGTGTTCCCGGCATCGATGCCCAGCCGGACCCGGAGGGATTCCAGGGCGCTTGCCTTGGTGACTCCCGCCGCGGCTATGTCCAGCCACGCCGTCCAGCCGACAGAGTACGTCACGCCGGCCAGGCCCACTTGCGCGATAGCTTCCTGGAATTCTTCGGATGTGTTCTGGCTGCTGAAAACCACCACACGGACGGCGGTGGATTTCAGCATGGTCTGGAAATCCACACCGATCGCTTCCACGCCAAAACTTGCATCTTCGAAGCGTTCGGTGGCCAGGAAGTTGCCGTCCTCGTCCTCCAGTGCGTACTTGGCCGTGGGCAGCTTCTTCCGCAGGGCACGCAAGGCTGGAGCGGGATCAAAAGTTGCCTTGTGGATGACCTCGTAGCCGGCTTCCAGCTCAGGATCCAGCCGGAGTGTCACGCCGCCGTTGCAGCACACGGCATACCCGCGGTCAATGCCGATCTGCTCGATGACGGGCAGGGTGGCATTGAGTGACCGGCCGGTGGCAATCATTACTTCGTGGCCGGCGGCGACAACGGCCTGCGCGGATTCGCGGACGGCGGGTGACATGTGGCCGTCGTGGTCCACCAGGGTCCCGTCAACATCCAGGGCAACCATAAGCCGCGGGGCGCTGTTGCCGTTCAAGGCGGCTTTGCGCTCGGTTCGGATTTCTGTGTTTCGCTGGTCTTCGGTGCCAGCGACTGAGGATTCAGTCAAAATAGTCATGCCTCCAGTAGACCAGAAACCCCTGCCCGGAGCCTAGGACGCAGGCCACTGCCGCCATGAACTCCGGGTTAATACCCACAGGCTTCCCACAGTGTGGATGTTACCGAATCCCCCGCTAGTGGAGAATTCACCGGCGTACGCGGCAGGGAATCCTCCACTAGCCGGGGGATAAATGGTTTCACCGAAAGTAGCGGCTACAGGACCGGCAATACCTCGAGCCCGCCCAGGTACTTCCGAAGGGCCACGGGCACGTTGACCGAGCCGTCAGGGTTCTGGTGGTGCTCCAGGATGGCCACGATCCACCGGGTGGTGGCCAGTGTTCCGTTAAGGGTGGCCACGGCACGGGTGCCCTTGGTGACACCTTCGGCATTGACCGTGCGCTCACGAATGTTCAGGCGGCGGGACTGGAACGTGGTGCAGTTGGAGGTGGAAGTCAGTTCACGGTAGGCGCCCTGCGTGGGAACCCAGGCCTCGCAGTCGAACTTGCGGGCGGCGGACATGCCCAGATCCCCGGCGGCAGTGTCGATCACGCGGTAGGGCAGTTCACACTTGGCCAGCATTTCCTCTTCCCAGGCCAGGAGCCGCTGGTGCTCTGCTGCGGCTTCCTCGACAGTGGTGTAGATGAACATTTCCACCTTGTTAAACTGGTGGACGCGGATGATGCCGCGCGTGTCCTTGCCGTGCGAGCCCGCTTCCCGGCGGTAGCAGGAGCTCTGGCCGGCGTAACGGACGGGACCGGCGGACAGGTCCAGGATCTCGTCGGCGTGGTAGCCCGCCAGGGCCACCTCCGAGGTACCCACCAGGTACAGGTCGTCTTCGGCCAAACGGTAGATCTCGGCGTCGTGCTTTACATCAAAGCCCGTGCCCTGCATGGTCTCCGGACGTACCAAAGTAGGTGTGATCATCGGGACGAAACCGGCGTCGATGGCCTGTTCCATAGCCATCTGCAGCAGCGCCATCTCCAGCCGGGCCCCGACGCCGCGGAGGAAGTAGAACCTGGAACCGGATACCTTGGCGCCGCGCTCCATGTCGATTGCGCCAATAAGCTCACCAATTTCCAGGTGGTCGCGCGGTTCGAAGTCGGTGAACTCGCGGGGTGTGCCAACAGTCTTGACCACCACGTAGTCGTCCTCGCCGCCCTCGGGAACGCCGTCCTCGACGAGGTTGGGGATCACGCGCAGGAGTTCCTCCTGGGTGGCCTGGGCGGCGTCGGCCTCGGCGGAGGCAGCCTTCACCGCGTTGGCCAGCTCCCGGACTTCAGCCAGGAGCGCCTGCTTTTCCTCGCCCTTGGCCTGCGCCACCTTCTTGCCGAAGAGGTTCTGCTCGGCACGAAGGTTCTCGTAGCGGATCAGCGCGGCACGGCGGCCGGCATCGGCGGAAATGATCGCGTCCACCACGGATTCGTCGGCGCCGCGGGCGCGCTGGCTGGCACGGAACTTGTCCGGGTTTTCGCTGAGTTCTTTTACGTCGATCACCAGATAAGGGTATCGAATCCGGAGCGGCCGGCCGCCCGCCACCTGCCCAGGGCAGCCGTGTGCCGTAGGCGGGTTAGTGTTGAACCACCATGGGCGACTGGATCATCATCTTTCTGATCGCTGGGGGCGTGGTGTTCGTCGTCTCCAGTTGGTGGGGCGTGCGCCGGCTTAAGGCCCGCCACACCCGCAAGGCCGTGCAGGAGGATTTGCAGCAGGGGAAGGCGCCCGGGCCGCAACGCGTGGCCCTCATCCTAAACCCCATCAAACACCGCTCGTCCGAGGCAAAAACACTGATCCAGCGCGCCTGCCTGTCCGCCGGGTGGGCGGAACCGCGCATTTACGAAACCACGGCTCAGGAGCCCGGATATGCCCAGGCGCGTAAGGCATTGGCGCAAGGGGCCGACGTCGTACTGGTGGGCGGCGGGGACGGCACAGTCCGCGCCGTGGCTCAGGCCCTCGCAGGCACCCAGGTGGCCATGGGACTGATTCCGCTGGGCACGGGCAACCTGCTGGCCCGGAACGTGGGCGTGGACCTGAACGACCTCCACACCAATGTCCAGACCGCCCTGTACGGCCAGCAGCGCTTTATTGACACCGCGCGGATAAAGATCGAAAACGCCTGGACCGGCACGTCGTCGGAGCACGGCTTCCTGGTGATCGCCGGGATAGGGATGGATGCCGAGGTGGTGGGCGATACCAACGCGCAACTGAAGAAGGCCGTGGGCTGGCTCGCCTACACCGAAGCAGGGATGCGCCATCTGCCGGGCCGGCGGAAAAGGGTTTCGATCACACTCGACGACGGCCCCGAGCAGGTGCGGAAGATCCGCTCGGTGCTCTTCGCCAACTGCGGCCTGATCCCCGGCGGTATTGACTTCATTCCGCAGGCAATGATTGACGACGGCGTGCTGGACGTTGTGGTGATGAGTCCGCGCAGCTTCGCCGGCTGGCTCATCATGTACTTCAAGATCATCTTCAAGCACGGCGGAACACTGCCGTTCATGACTGTTTACCGCTCCGGCAAGATCGTCATCAAGTGTGCCGAGCCGATGCCCACCCAACTCGACGGTGACCCCCATGGTGAGGCCACAAAGGTCACCGTGACTATCGATCCACTGTCATTGCTGATCAGGGTGAAGCCCACTGTGGTGGCCCCGGCGCTGATGGCACGGGCGGAATCACCAGGCCTCCGGGAATCCTAGCTCGCCTTCTTGGCAGCTTCCTCGGCAGCAGCTTTGGCGGCGGCGCGGGCCTCGGACTGTTCCCGGATCATGGCCTGTTCCTCTTCGAAGCGAAGGCGGTCGGCGCGGTCGGCTTCGTCCCCGTCCCAGTCCTGGTTGTCCGCCGTCGGCTTGGGATTCACGATGATTCCCTGGCCGTCGTTGTTGTCAATGCTCATCTCCGGCATGACGCACTCCCTTCGCTGGGGCCCTTCGCCCTTTGGATCAAGTAAGCATACGCATTGTTTGACGACCAAGGAAGTACCCCGGCCGGCGGGGCGCCAAGGGGGGCGCCGGCGGGATCCCAGCCAGGCGGCGAAGGCTAGGCGCCGGTTGGAGGGCGAAGGATACGGGCGGGCCTAAAGCACTATCGGCTTGAGGCCGTTATCCGAGACCAGCGGCTTGCCCGCTTCAAGCCAGTGGTCCATGCCGCCGGCAACATTCACCGCGGAGTAGCCCTGCCCAACGAGCCATTGGGCGGCCCGGAACGAGCGCCCTCCGGTGCGGCAAATGACGTACAGGTCCTGGTCCGGGTCCAGCTCTGAGAGGCGGGCCGGCAGCTGGTCCAAGGGGATGTGCAGGGCGCCTTCAGCATGGCCGGCCACCCATTCGTAGTCCTCGCGGACATCGAGAAGCGTGGCATCGGCGGGCAGCCCGGTGACGTTAACGGTCTCGAAATCGCTCATGGCAGTCCTCAATCTGGGGTCTCAGGGTTCCTGTTTTAAGCCTGGCGTCGGCAGTGCCGGCGCCAAGAAGACGGGGTTTCAGTAACTGTAGGTGGAACTGGCGATTGCCACGCCAACGATAGCCACCACCCAGAAAAGGCCGTAGCCGAGCAGGCACAGGTAGCCCAGCACCAGGCCGGTGATGGACAGTGCCTTGCCCGCTGGTTCCCGCTTCAACCCGAGGTGACCGGTGACGATGGCGGCAATCTGGGGGAGCATGATGATGCCCATAACCACGGCCACGATGCCGCATACCAGGCTGGCGATGCTCAAGCCCTTGGGCTGTGGCTGCGCTCCGTAGTACATGGGCGGACCGTACTGGCCCGGCTGGCCATAGGGGGTGGACCCGTACTGTTCCTGACCGTACGGCGCCCCGGCCTGGCCCGGGTTGTAACCCTGGTTGAACTGGGTCGGGCTGTATGGGTCCTGGCCGTACTGGCCCTGGTTATACAGCGGGGGCGGTGGAATCTCAGAGCCCTGCGGCGGCACGAAAGCTGGAGGTTCGTAGGATGGCGGGGTATCCGCCGGGCCGGACCCTTCCGGGCGCTGGTTCGGTTGTTCGGTCATGGTTCCCCCTCGGAAATTCTGCTTTTCTCCAGCCTACAGCCGAAGCCTGCCCCCGTAGCCCTCATCGCGGCAGCAAGGAACGCGGGTGGCCGGGGCACCTGAAGCGAGGCTGCCAAGCCGGAAACTTCTGATGGACCCCCATCCACCCATCGGAAACTGGTTGCCCAAGGTCGGCAAAAATGTGACAATAACGGGTTCTCGATGCCAGCATGGGGTAAATGACGACTTCCCAAGACACCGTCGCCCCAGCCAAAAGCCACGGCGACTCCGCATTTTTCGGGCACCCGAAGATGCTGGCCAGCCTGTTCTCCGTTGAAATGTGGGAGCGCTTCTCCTTCTACGGAATGCAGGGAATCCTCCTCTACTACATGTACTTCACGGCAGACCAGGGCGGCTTGTCGATTGACAAGGCCCTCGCTGCCACCCTTGTAGGCGCATATGGCGGCGGCGTGTACCTCTCCACAATCCTGGGAGCCTGGCTGGCTGACCGGGTATTTGGTTCCGAGCGGGTCCTGTTCGGCTCAGCCATGATGATCATGGCGGGCCATGTGGCTCTGGCCCTCCTGCCCGGCATCCCTGGCCTGACCGCGGGCCTGATCCTCGTGGCCATCGGCTCCGGAGGCCTGAAGGCCAATGCCACCTCATTGGTGGGCACGCTGTACGGCGAAAAGGATGAACGCCGTGACGCCGGCTTCTCCATCTTCTACATGGGCATCAACCTTGGCGGTCTGGTAGGACCGCTGGTGACCGGCTGGCTGCAGGAAAGCCGTGGCTTCCACTGGGGCTTCGGTGCGGCGGCCGTTGGCATGGCTATCGGCCTGGGCATCTACTCACTGGGCCGCAAGAGACTGCCGGCCGAAGCGCACCACGTGGCAAATCCCCTGCCGGCTGCGGACCGCAAGCGTTACGGCCTGATTTTCGTGGGAATCATCGCCGTCATCATGCTTCTTCTGGTCACGGGGATCGTCCATGCAGAGAACCTCGCCCGCACCATGGCTTATGCGGCAATCGGCGCCTCGGTCATCTACTTCACGCTGATCTTCCGCAGCCGGGAAGTAACCGCAGTGGAACGGAGCCGGGTGCTCGCCTTCATCCCCCTCTACATCGCCTCGGCGGGTTTCTGGGCACTGTTCCAGCAGCAGTTCACGTTCATCGCCGTGTACTCGGAGGAGAAGCTGGACCGGAACCTCTTCGGCTGGGAGATGCCGGCAGCATGGGTGCAGTCAATTAATCCGGTCTTCATCATTATCTTCGCCGGTGTCATGGCAGCCCTGTGGACCAAGCTGGGCCAGAAGCAGCCCAGCTCACCCGTTAAGTTCGCCGCAGGCCTGCTCGTGATGGGCCTGGCCTTCCTGGCGTTCATCCCACTGTCGGGGGCCGGAAAGACGCCGCTGCTGGCGCTGGTGGGAATCCTGTTCCTCTTTACGCTCGCGGAACTGTTCCTTTCGCCCATCGGCCTGTCGGTGAGCACGAAGCTTGCCCCCAAGGCCTTCCACACACAGATGGTGGCCTTGTTCTTCCTCTCGGTCTCCCTGGGCACCACGCTCGCCGGGATTCTGGCTGGCCTGTACAACCCTGACAACGAACTTCCGTATTTCCTTGGCATAGGCGGAGCGGCCGTGGTGCTCGCCGCTGCCTTGGCAGCCGGAGCACCGGCCATCCGGAAGCTCATGGCAGGAGTCCGCTAAGCCCAAAGCCCTCAGGTACCAGCCGCGCACCGCCGGCCGTCGGTCGTTGGTCGGTCGTCGACAGCTGCATGCTGGACCCGCGGACACGCTAGGCTTCCCCATGACCGATATCCACGACATGCCGGCCGTACGGCTAAGGGACGCGCTTCGGACGGGTGAGCTGTCCGCCCGCGAGGCAACAGCGCATTTCCTCACCCGGATCGATAAGCAGAATCCTCTGCTGGGTGCCTTCGTGACCGTTACGGCGGAGCAGGCGATGGCGGATGCTGCGGCAGCGGATGCCCGGCTTGCCAGGAGCGGCAGGGACGGCCTGCCGCTCCTGCACGGCATGCCGGTAGCCTTCAAGGATCTAACGGACGTCGCAGGAGTTGTAACCACTCACGGCAGCGCTGCGCTGGATCACAAACCCGCTCCTGCCGACGGGGCGCTGCCTGCAGCCCTGAAAGCCGCGGGGGTTCTCTCCCTTGGCAAAACCCAGGTTCCGGAGTTCGGACTGACTGCCTACAGCGAAAACCGGATAGCCCCGCCGTCGCGCAATCCCTATTCCCCTGCCCGCAGCTCCGGCGGTTCCTCAGGAGGCAGTGCTGCCGCCGTGGCTGCGGGACTCCTTCCGTTCGCACCCGGGACCGACGGCGGCGGGTCCATCCGCATTCCGGCTGCCGCCTGCGGGCTGGTGGGCCTGAAGCCAGGCCGGGGCGTGGTGGCAGCCGGCGAGAGTCCCGGCGACGCCGCCCGCCTGGTGGTGGCCGGTCCGTTGGCCCGGAGTGCAGCGGACGCCGCCTTGATGATGGGTGCGCTGGTGCTGTCCCGGCCGGGCAGCAACGGCAGTTTCCTGGACGCCGTGGACCACGGACCGGCACCACTGCGGATCGGGGTGACCCTGGACAGTCCGTGGGCCGGCTCGTTCCCGTTCGAGACCGGGCCGGAGGCGCTCGCCGCGCTCCGGAAGGGCAGCGAAATGCTCGAGCACGCCGGACACACAGTTACCGAAACCTCCATCCGCTATGACAACCGCTATCCGGATGCTTTCACCACGGCTTGGACCGCTGGCGTCGGAGATGCCCGGATCAGCCCGCACCGGGAGGCGCTGCTGACCCCGCTGACCCGGACCTTCCGGCGTCGTGCCCAGCAACGCAGCAGCGCCAAGCTCAATGAATCACTGGCGTTCCTGCGGAAGTTCGAGCGGGATACCGTCACGCAATACAACGCCTGGGATTTGATGCTGATGCCTTCCCTGGCCCAGACCCCGCGCCCGGTGGGCTGGTTCACCGGGGCAACACACAGCAGCGCTCCCTGGCCGGCCGCTGCGTGGCCCCACGACGCCGACGGCGACTACCGCAGGCAGTGCGAATTCGCGCCGTGGTCCTCCATGGTGAACGTCTGCGGCCTGCCGGCAATCACACTGCCGGTGTACTGGACCGGCGGCTCCCGCGGTGTTGGGCTGCCGATGGGAATCCAGCTTGTTGGACCGGCGGGATCGGAGTTGCTGCTGCTTCAGGTGGCATTCCAGCTCGGGTTTTAGGAACAAGCAGGGGGTGACGTCACAGGAGCGGGAATTGGTGCCGATCGTTTTTCCTCCGCGCCCGGTCTGGCATGCTGGTTCAATGGCTAGCCGAGCGGGCACAGTTGCCCAACCCCAGGACCTTGTTGACATCACTGCTCTTCTTGACGCGTACTACGACGTCAGCCCTGACCTGTCCGATCCCGGCCAGCGGGTGGTCTTCGGAACCTCCGGGCACCGCGGATCGAGCCTGAAGGCATCGTTCAACGAATTGCACATCCTCGCGATCACCCAGGCGATTGTGGAATACCGGGCGGGGCAGGGCATCACCGGGCCGCTGTTCCTGGCCAAGGACACCCACGCGCTCAGCGAGCCCGCGCAGAACTCCGCCCTGGAGGTCCTGGCGGCCAACAACGTCCAGGTACTCATCGACGCCCGGCACGGCTACACGCCCACGCCCGCCCTGAGCCACGCCATTCTCAGCTACAACAACAAGGCAGCCGCAGGAGCCCCGCAGGCTGACGGCATTGTGGTCACGCCCAGCCACAATCCGCCCGGCGATGGTGGCTTCAAGTACAACCCGCCGCACGGCGGCCCCGCCGATTCTGATGCCACCGGCTGGATCGCCAACCGCGCCAACGAGCTCCTGGAGAACGACCTCCGCGGTGTGAAGCGGGTTCCGGTTGCCGAGGCACTGAACGCGGACAGCACCGGAAAGTTCGATTTCCTCAGCAGCTATGTGGATGACCTGCCGTCCGTGCTGGACCTGGATGCCATCCGCGACGCCGGAGTACGGATCGGTGCCGATCCCATGGGCGGCGCCGCTGTGGATTACTGGGGTGAGATCGGTGAGCGCCACCACCTCAACCTGACGGTGGTCAACCCGGCTGTGGATCCGCAGTGGGCGTTCATGACCCTGGACTGGGACGAAAAAATCCGTATGGACTGCTCGTCACCGTCGGCGATGGCCTCACTGATCAACCGGATGGCTGCTTCGCCGGACGGACAGTCGGCGTTCGACATCGCCACCGGTAACGACGCAGACGCGGACCGCCATGGCATCGTCACCCCTGTCATTGATGGCGTGGGCGGGCTGATGAATCCGAACCACTACCTGGCCGTCGCCATCGACTACCTCTACCGGAACCGCAGCGGCTGGAACCCCGGGTCCGTGGTCGGCAAGACCCTGGTCTCCTCCTCGATGATCGACCGGGTGGCGGAGAGCCTGGGCCGCAAGCTTGTTGAAGTGCCTGTCGGTTTCAAGTGGTTCGTCCCGGGCCTGCTCTCCGGCGAAGGCGCATTCGGCGGCGAGGAATCCGCCGGCGCTTCCTTCAACAAGAAAGACGGCAGCGTCTGGACCACCGACAAGGACGGCATCCTGTTGGCCCTGCTGGCCTCGGAAATCACCGCTGTCACCGGCAAGTCGCCGTCCCAGCTGTACAAGGGCCTCACCGATCAGTTCGGCGCACCCGTCTATGCACGGATCGACGCTGCCGCGACGCGGGAGCAGAAGTCGGCACTCGGCAAGCTGTCGGCGTCGGATGTCACTGCCACTGAGCTGGCAGGCGAGGCGATCCTGGCGAAACTGACGGAAGCACCGGGCAACGGCGCGGCGATCGGCGGGCTCAAGGTGGTGACGGAGAACGCCTGGTTCGCGGCCCGGCCTTCCGGCACTGAAGACGTCTACAAGATCTACGCCGAGTCCTTCAAGGGCGAGGAGCACCTCAAGCAGGTCCAGGCGGAAGCCAAGAAGCTGGTGGACGGCGTGATCGGCTAGTCGTCTTCGGTTAGACGGTGCGCACAACGTCCTCGTAGGCGAACTTGGGCTTGGCCTCGCCGAAGGCGTCCGGGCCCGGCTGGCCGATGTTAACCACGAGGAAACTCTTCTGCTCGCCCGCAGGGAAGAAGGCTGCGTCGATGGCGGAGAAGTCCGCGCCGGTCATGGGGCCGGCGGCAAAGCCCAGCGAGCGCACGGCGAGGATGAAGTAGCCGGCCTGCAAATGGGCGTTGTTGTTGCCGGTCTGGGCGGCAACGTCGGGGGCGGCGTCGTACATGGCCTTGGGGGCGTTGTAGCCGGGGAGGAAAGTGTCCCACCGTTCGGTCCAGGCGGTGTCGTAACTGAGGATGGCAACCAGTGGAGCGGCAGCGGTCTTGGCCTTGTTGCCGGACATCATGGCGTCGACCAGCTTGGCCCGGGCTTCCTCAGACCGCACGTAAGTGATGCGCAGCGGCTGGGAGTTGAACGCGGTGGGGCCAAATTTGGTGAGCTCGTAGATGGCACGGGCCTGGTCCTCGGTCACCTCGCCGGTGAAGGAACTGGCAGTGCGGGCCTGGGCAAAGATTGCGTCTACGGCGGCGGAATCGATGATGGCTTCTTCGTGGGCAATGGTCATGAGGGTCCCTTTCGTGGGGCCGAGTATTGAGCTGGCCGGATGATTCGCTGTCCCCGGCTTCAACTCGGTATCACCGCCGCCGCTTCCCTTCCGCGCAGTGAGATTGAGCACACGCCACAGCACCGCGCCCACTGGCGGTAAAGTTGCACCGAAGCTAAAGCCCCTCGGCTGCACTCCCCACTTTGAAAGGCCTCCGCCCATGAGCATGCTCGGAACCACATGGAAGCTGCACGGCAACGGCAAATCCATCCGGCCCGGCCACGTGGTGGCACCCAATGAACGCCTCTCCTGGCCGCTGACCATCGGCGTCGGCATGCAGCACGTGGTGGCGATGTTCGGCGCGACGTTCCTGGTCCCCATCATCACCGGCATGCCGCCGGCCACCACCCTGCTGTTCTCCGGCATCGGCACCCTGCTGTTCCTGGTGATCACCCGCGGCCGGGTGCCCAGCTACCTGGGTTCCAGCTTCGCGTTCATCGCACCCATCGCGGCGTCCCAGCAGCAGTACGGCGTTGCCGGTGCGCTGGGCGGAGTGGTGCTTGCCGGCGTCGTACTGGCCCTGATTGGTGCGGTAGTGCACAAGTTCGGCGCCGGCTGGATTAACCGGCTGATGCCGCCAATCGTTACCGGTGCGATCGTGGCGCTGATCGGCCTCAACCTGGCGCCGGCCGCGAAGAACAATTTTGACCTGGCCCCTGTCACCGCCTTGGTCACGCTGGCTACGATCATCCTGGTGAGCGTCCTGTTCCGGGGAATTTTGGGCCGCCTGAGCATCCTGGTGGGCGTGGTGGTGGGCTACATTGTGGCCATGCTGCGCGGTGAAGTCAGCTACGAAAAGATGGACGCCGCCGCGTGGATCGGACTGCCGCAGTTTCAGACGCCGGAGTTCCATCTTGGCGTGGTGGGCCTCTTCGTGCCGGTGGTGCTGGTGCTGGTGGCTGAGAACATCGGACATGTGAAGTCGGTGGCGGCAATGACCGGTCAGAACCTCGACGACGTCTCCGGGCGCGCGCTGATGGCAGACGGCGCCGCCACCGTACTCGCAGGCTTCGGCGGCGGCTCAGGCACCACCACCTACGCGGAAAATATCGGCGTTATGGCTGCCACCAAGGTGTATTCAACGGCGGCCTACTGGGTTGCGGGCATCTTCGCCATCCTGCTGAGCTTCTCGCCCAAATTCGGCGAACTGATTGCTACCGTCCCGGCGGGCGTCCTGGGCGGTGCCGCCACCATGCTGTATGGCATGATCGGCATCCTTGGCGTGAAGATCTGGGTGCAGAACCGGGTGAACTTCGCCAACCCGATCAACCTTACGACGGCGGCAGTCGCCTTGATCATTGGCATTGCCGATTACACGTGGACCATGGGCGAGCTGACGTTCACCGGAATCGCCCTGGGTTCCGCGGCGGCCCTGGTGATCTACCACGGCATGAAGGCCATAGCGAAGGCGCGAGGAACCGTAGCCGAGCCGGAAACCGAAGCGGAATCCGGAACCAAGGGCCGTTCACCGGCGGTTGAGTCGGCCGTGAACGCAGCGGCCAAGCGGGCCGGGAAGAAGCGCTAGCAGCAGGCCGGCCGCTGTTTCGTCACCGCTAAGATAAACCTGTTTGAAGTGCGGCAATAGTCGGGGGAGCTATGGGCGAGTGGGTCTGGCCAGCGTACGTAGGCGTCGTTGGCGGAGCGATGCTGTTCCTTGCGTTTATGGTGCCGCTCGTTGCCATCCAGTACCGGATGTACGGCCGCTTCACCCTGCTTCGTTTCCTCGGCGCCGCAAGCCTCAGCATCTACGGGGTAGGGCTGGTTGCCTACACCCTGCTCCCGTTACCTGACCCGGCCTCATTGGTGTGCCCGCCGGGCGGCAGCGTGTTCCAAGGCGTTCCTTTCGCCTTTGTCGCGGACATCCGCCGGGAAACGGCGGGACTGGACGTCACCGGAACACTGACCAGCCACGCCACCTTGCAGGTGGCGTTCAACGTCATTTTGTTTATTCCTTGGGGCGTCATTGCCCGGCGGTACTTGTCATGGGGCATGCCGGTTTCAGTGCTCTCCGGCGCTGCTGCGTCCTTGGTGATCGAACTGACGCAGTACACCGGGCTGTGGGGCCTCTACGACTGCGCCTACCGGGTAGGCGACGTGGACGACCTCATGGCCAACACCCTCGGGGCGTTGATCGGCGCAGTGCTCGCACCATTCCTGCTCTGGTTCATGCCTCAGCGGAAAGAACTCCTCGTCACCCGGCGCCAGAGCCGGCCGGTCACAGTGTGGCGGCGGTGGCTGGGTATGGTGATCGATTACGCCGCGCTCAGCCTGCTGGGATTCACGTTTGTGGTGCTGTACCGCATAGCGCTGATCGTCTTGGGCTTGGAGCTTCCCGCCACAGAGGATCCAGCCACGCAGGTCCTCGCCCTCCTGGTTCCCGGGTTCCTGGTGTTCTACCTGCCCGCATTCTTTGCAACCGGAGCATCCTTGGGCCAGCGTGCGGTGTGGTTGACGCCTCAGTGGCAGGCGGGCACGCCACCCCGGCGGCTCCTCCGGGCAAGCGCCACTGGAGGTCTTTACACGCTGCTGGCGTTCCTCGCCGCGGTGCTCCCGCTGCCGGTCCTCGATACCCTCTCCGGGCTGGTGCTGTTTACCGCATTCGTTGCCGTTCCTTTGAGCAGGAAGCGTGGGCTCTCGGGCGTGGCCAGCGGGGCGCAGATGGTTGATGCCCGTGCGGTACGGGAACCGGCCCGGTCACAGGCTTAGTCCGGAACGGCACCCACCACACGCCAGCGATACTTGCAACAAAGTCGCTTGAGCATTAGCGCTGCTGTTACTTACCACGCGCCAGCCCATCCCAACGATGAGCGTTTTTGGCCAATGTGGTCCACGTCTCACGCGGCGCTCCGTGCGTGCTAACTTGATCATCGCGTGTGGTCCGGACGGGAACTCCCCGAGTACCCTGAAGGCCGGAATCCGGCATCAGCCAAGCGATTCCGCGCGCCCGATTTTTGCCCGACGTACCAACCTCACGGAGGATCCATGAGCGCTGCCCCGCTCCAAGAAGTAGACCCAATCGGCGGCTCGGCTCGTCCGCAGGAACCGGGTCTCCGGCGGTCCATGGAGGCCCGTCACCTGGTGATGATCGGACTTGGGGGCGTGATCGGTTCAGGCCTGTTCGTCAGCTCCGGATACACGATTTCCCAGGCAGGTCCGCTGGGCGCGGTGATCGCCTACCTGATTGGCGCCGTCGTGGTTTACCTGGTGATGTCCTGCCTCAGCGAGCTGGCCATCGCCTACCCCGTGTCGGGCGCTTTCCACATCTACGCGGCCCGCTCAATTGGCCCGGCCACCGGCTTCACCACGGCGTGGCTTTACTGGCTGACCTGGGTGGTTGCGCTGGGCTCGGAATTTACGGCCGCCGGCCTGCTGATGCAGCGCTGGTTCCCGGAGGTTCCCGTCTGGATCTGGTGCCTGCTCTTTGCCTCCGTGCTTTTCGGGATGAATGCCATTTCCTCACGCGTCTTCGGCGAAAGCGAATTCTGGTTCGCCATGATCAAGGTTGCCGCCGTCGTCGGCCTGATCATTCTGGGCGGCGCGGCCCTTCTCGGCTTCCACCCGATGGCAGAGAAGAACTACCCCCACCTGTTTGAGAACTTCACCACCAGCGAGGGGCTCTTCCCGAACGGATTCACCGGAGTGCTGGTCACGGTACTGGTGGTGTTCTTTGCGTTCTCCGGATCCGAGCTCATCGGCGTCGCCGCCGGCGAGACTACCGATCCGGCCAAGAATATCCCCAAGGCCATGAGGACCACAGTCCTGCGCCTGGTCATCTTTTTCATCGGCGCCATCACGGTTATCGCGGCCACCATCCCCTATGAGCAGGCCGGGCTCGATGAAAGCCCCTTTGTGACGGTCTTTTCCACCATCGGGGTCCCCTATGCGGCGGACATTATGAACTTCGTTGTCATCACGGCGCTGCTCTCCGCGGGCAACAGCGGCCTGTACTCCTGCGCAAGGATGCTCTTCTCGCTCTCCAGCGAAGGCCATGCGCCCAAGGCGTTCCGCAAGCTCACCAAACGCGGCATCCCCATGCTTGCCCTGGTCGTCAGCATCTTTGGCGGCCTTGCGTCGCTGATCAGCAGCGTGGTGGCGCCCACCACCGTGTACCTGATACTCACGTCGGTAGCCGGGTTCGCCACCGTGGCCGTGTGGATGTCCATCGTGGCGTCGCACTTCTTCCACCGCCGTGCCTTCGTCCGCAACGGCGGGGATCTCTCCGCCCTCCCCTACAAGGCGCCGCTTTTCCCGCTGGTCCCGATCCTGGCCTTCGTGGCCTGCCTGGGCTCGATGATCGGCATCGGCTTCGATCCCACCCAGGCCCCGGCGCTGTACTTCGGCGCCCTCTTCACCATTGCCTGCTACGTGTTCTTCCACTTCAGGTACGGCAAGGGACGCCGCGACCGCACGCCGGATGCACTGCCGGGCGCTGCGGCCGTGCCCGGCGAAGAAACGAAGTCCGGCGAAGAAGCAGAGAAGGTTCCCGTTTAGGGGTTAACCGATTCCTGGGTAGCCACTTCGATCAAAGCGAGGAGCCTCAGCACGGCTGGATTGGCCGTCTGCTCATTCCATGCCAGTTCTAGGTCTGCGCGATTCAGTTCCTTCATGCCGTGCCGTCCATCTATCTCATGGAACTCGACGCCCGGCGGAGCAAATGCCATGGCGGAGGCGGGCACCAGAGTCACGCCGAGTCCGGCCTGCACGAATGCGAGAAGAGCCGGCACCTGGCTTGCATATTGGGTGATATTTGCATGGGCGCCTGCCGTGGCAAACAACCGCAGCACGAGGTCGTGGAAGTACCGGGCCTCCTTGGTCGAATACATCAGCAACGGCCGCCTGTCCAAGGACCCCAAGGGCAGGGGCTCACCCGGCGGTACTCCCGTATTGCCCAGCATTGAACTGCCTTCAGGCAAGGCCACCACCAGCCGGTCCTGCATGAGGGGCCTGGACACCACGCCCGGCCGGGCCACAATTGGCCTCAGCAGGCCTATGTCAACCGTCCCTTTCACAAGCCCGTCCATCTGATCCGTGGTAACCAGTTCACGGAGGACGAAAGATACTCCAGGCATGCCCTCCGCAGCCTTTCGCAGCATGACCGGGAGGGCACTTTGCCCGGCAATGGCTGTATACCCCACAGTGATTGTTCCCGACTGGCCCGCCGAGACCTTCCGCACGTCCAGGTCCGTCTTGATGCACATGTCTAGGATCTGCCGGGCCCTGGGCAGCAACGTAGCCCCGGCAGCGGTGAGCTCCACCTTGCGGCTGGTCCTGCTGAAGAGCATAGTGTTGAGCTTCTTTTCCAGGATCTGGATCTGCCGGCTAAGGGGTGGCTGCGTCATATTGAGCCGCTCAGCGGCCGCGCCGAAGTGCAGTTCCTCGGCCACGGCTACAAAGGCCTCCAACTGGAGCAAAGAAAACATTCATACCCTAACTGGATAGTTGAGTGCACAAATTAGCTTGGACCTGCATGGACGACTTCCCCTATCGTCGGTGGTCAGGACCACTTAGGCAAGACCGACCACCCAGGAGCACAACGCCGTGACGAAGGAATATCTTCCGGACCATTACCTCAACCAGGCACAGATCACAGCGGTCTCTATCACCCCAGCGGCCCTCAAGGATCCGCCACTCCTTAATACTGTGGGCGTCCACGAGCCATTCGCCCTGCGGGCCATCGTTGAAGTCAAGACCGACTCAGGAATTTCGGGGTTGGGTGACACCGGCTACATGAAAAAAATTCACCCGTCCTGCGAGTTGCAGAGCCCGCGGTGGTAACGGCATCTTCGGCTGAGGGCCATACCGTGGAATCCCTTCGGATAGTAGTCACTGATGCCATCATCAGCCGATTTGAAGACAATTTGCGGACCGGCGGCGGCGCACACCATTGGGACATGGCCGCAGACTGGACTTCCCAGCGCCAGCTTGAAGCGCTGGCGAGTGCCGACGTCGTAGTTTGTTCCTCCCTCAACGCCGAGGAAGCGGAGGTGGCGCGCAACGCCCGCCTGGTCCACGTTACCGGGGCAGGCTACGACAAAATCTATCTGCAGGGCCTCGCTCCGGGAACTGAGGTTGCGAACACCTTTCATCACGCACGCCCTATCGCGGAGCATGTCGTCATGGTTACTTTGATGCTGTTGCGGAACGTGGCCGCAGCGGACCGTGCCGTACGGCGAGGACAATGGCGAACCATCGCCACCGCTGATGACGTGCCGTTCCATCCCGTCCTCACGGACCTGACAATGGGACTGGTAGGGCTGGGTTCCATCGGGGCGGAAACGGCCCGGCTGGCCGGAGCATTGGGGATGAAGGTGCAGACAGTGCGGCAAAACCCCCAAGCGCCTCTCCCGGCCGGGCTGCAGCTGGACTGGGTCGGAGGGGAACATGACCTCCACACGTTGCTGGCAACGTCCGACGTCGTGGTGGTGACAGTCCCGCTGAACGCCCGGACGGAGGGGATGATCGGAATAGCCGAACTGTCGGCGATGAAGACCAGTGCCCTGCTGATCAACGTGGCCCGAGGGCCTGTCGTCGAGCAGTCTGCCCTGTACACCGCGTTAAAGGAGCAGCGGATTGCAGGTGCGGGTGTTGACGTCTGGTGGGGCTCTCCAAAAGATGACGCAGCCCCTTCGTCGGCATTGCCGTTTGCATCACTTGATAACACGGTCCTTACCCCGCACCACTCCGGCCACGCACGGGTAACCATCGAACGCCGGGCAAACGACATTGCCACCAACATCGCACGGCTTGCCCGGGGCGCGAAGCTGATGAACGTGGTGGACCGTGACGTTCCAGCTATCAGGGAATCAAAGTCAGCTGAATAATCAGCAGGGCACTGCCCAGCGCCGAGGCCGAGAGAGCAAGCGCCTTCAGTCGTTTTGCCGTGAGGTGGCGGTTGGCAAAACGGGAAGCGATGTAGCCGGCCAGAACGGCGGGGACCATCCACATGGCCAGCGTCAGTATTTCTTCGGTCACCGCCCCTGCAATCCAGAGCATCACCATTGAAATGGATGAGCCAACCATGAAGAAGGCACTCATGGTTCCTCTTAGCCTGGGCCCGTTGTGCCCCTGCCACATCAGGGCCATGGGCGGACCGCCAATCGAAGTGGCTGTCCCCATAATGCCCGACGCTGCTCCCGCGACTACGAGGTTGACCGGGAGTGGACGGGGAGCCCAGCCCAGGCCCGCAAGCAGGAGGCCTGTCAGCACCACGGCGACAACCACCCATGCGAGCCCCTCCTTGGACATCGTCGCCACCAGCCACGCACCGAGGAAACTGCCCGGAACCCGGCCTGCCAGGGCCCACCCTGTGCCACGAAGGTCCAGGCTTTGGCGCTCCCGGACCGTCACTAAAATCGTCACGAGCAAGGCAAGGAGGATCAGCGAAGCCGGCAGCATAGCCGGATTCACCATTGCGATCACCGGTGCGGCCAGCATGCCCATGCCGAAGCCGCTGGATGCTTGCAGGCATGCGGCCAGGAAGATCACGCCCGCAATGACTGCGTACTCGCTGCCCGTCACAAGGCTGTGGCCGCGACGCCGGCAAGGCCCTTGATAGAACTAAGCGGGAAATGGCACTCGGCGCCGTGCCGCCTGCCGTCAGGGGCTGTGACGACGTGTGGTTCCGGCGCCGTGGTGGCGCAGATGTCCTGGGCCTGCCAGCACCGGGTGCGGAAGCGGCAGCCGGATGGCGGGTCCAGCGGTGAGGGGAGTTCGCCTTTGAGGACGATCCGGTCCCGCTTGGCCCTGCTGACATCGAGTTTCGGCGACGCTGACATCAGGGCTGCAGTATATGGGTGGCGGGGATGGTCAAAGACCTCCTCAGTTTCCCCTGTCTCGATGATCCTGCCCAGGTACATCACAGCCACTCTGTCGGCCACGTGCCGGACCACCGTCAGATCATGCGAAATGAAGATGTAGGAGACGTTCAGCTCCCGCTGCAGCTCGTTGAGCAGGTTGAGCACCTGCGCCTGGACCGAAAGGTCCAACGCGGACACAGGCTCGTCCAGGATGATAACGTCCGGGTTCAGGGCCAGGGCGCGGGCGATGCCGATGCGCTGGCGCTGACCGCCGGAGAACTCCTGCGGTGACTTTCGGGCGTCGGAGGGGCGTAGTCCCACCATATGCAGCAGTTCGCGGACACGGGCTTCCCGTTCCCGGGACGTCGGGTAAAGGCTGCGGTGGGTGGCCCAGGGCTCAGCGATGATGTCGCCTGCGTTCATGCGGGCGTTGAGGGAGGCGAAAGGATCCTGGAAAACCATCTGCACCCGCCGCCGCCAGTTCAACAGTTCCTTGCCGCGAAGCCCGAACGGGTTTGTTCCCTCAAAGGTGACAGTTCCGTCATCGGGCGTTTCCAGCATCATCAGGGTGCGCGCGAGGGTGGATTTGCCGCAGCCGGATTCACCTACCAGCCCGAGGGTTTCACCCCGGCCCACCGTGAGGCTGATACCGTCCAGCGCTTTGAGTCGCGTATTACCACTGGCGCTCTTGGCCACATGGAACGTTTTGGAGAGGCCATCGATCTTCAGGAGCGGCTCAGACATTGGTGATCTCCTCACTAAAGTGGCAGGCGGCGACTCGGGCGGGCTGCCCGTCACTCCCGGGAGGAACACTCGCGGGAATGCTGGTCTTGGGTGCGCCTTTGCCCGGTCCAACGACGGGACGCAGCACTGGCCGCTCAGCTCTGCAAATTTCCTGCGCCATGGGGCAGCGGGACTGGTACACGCAGCCGGCGGGAATGTCGTGAAGTTCCGGCGGGCTGCCCGGAATGGACTTCAGCTGGGCGCCACGTTCCAAATGCACGGGCACTGATTCAAGGAGCCCTTTGGTGTAGGGGTGGCGGGGATCCGCGAACACTTCCGCCACCGGCCCGCTTTCCACGACGTTTCCTGCGTACATTACGGCCACAGAATCTGCCTCCTCGGCCACCACCGCAAGGTCATGGGTGATGAGGATGACAGCCATCTGGCCCTCCTCACGGAGCGTCCTCAAGAGCTGCATGATCTGCGCCTGAACGGTGACGTCCAAGGCGGTGGTGGGCTCATCGGCGATCAAGAGGCGGGGGTTGAGCGCTACCGCCATTGCGATGAGGATGCGCTGGCGCATGCCACCGGAAAACTGGTGCGGATAAGAATTGATCCGTAATTCGGGTTCTGGAATGCCCACCCGTTTCATCAGGTCAATGGCCTCTGCCCGTGCCTGTTTGGCGTTCAGTCCCCGGTGGATCCGGAAGGCCTCACCAAGTTGTGTTCCGACTGTATAGACCGGGTTCAAAGCTGTGAGGGCGTCCTGGAAGACAATACCCAGCTCAGGGCCGGCGAACTTCAGCCGTTCCTTGGGACTGAGGGCCGCCAGGTCCGTGCCGTTGAGGACGATCCGGCCGCCGGCCAGGTCGCAGACGGGGTCCATAATGCCTGCCAACGCCTTCGCCGTCATGGATTTGCCACAACCCGATTCTCCAAGCAACGCCAGCGTCTCGCCGGCACGGGCCTCAAAACCCACGCTGTTCACGGCGCGAACGGTCCCCCGGTGGGTTCGGATATCCACCGCCAGGTCGCGGACCGTGAGGACCACGTCATGGGCTTTCGTTCGCAGGTGCGCTGCTCCTGCGTCGGTACGGGAACTTGCAGTGGGTGCTTGTTCGGCAGCTGCTTTCACGGCTGTGCCTCCTTGACTGGAATGCGGGCAATGAGCCGCTTGCGGGGAAGGGCAAGCCGCCAGCGCTGGGCAGGGTCCGTGGCGATACGGAGCCAGGCGGCGAGGACGTTGGCAGCAATTGTGGTGATCACAATGGCGACACCGGGGAAGATGGACAGCCACCAGGCCGTTTGGAGGTACTGCCTGCCCTGGGACACCATCAGCCCCCAACTGACGTCCGGGGGCTGGATGCCGATGCCCAGGAAGCTCAATGACGACTCTGCAAGCATGACGTAGCAGAACTCAAGAGTGGCCAGCGTCAACAGAGTGGGCAGCACCACAGGAATGACGTGCCGGACAATGATTGCGTTCGGCTTGGCGCCGAATGTACGGGCAGCATCCACGAACGTCCTGCTTTGCAATTCGGACGACTCCGCCCGCGCAGTGCGCAAGTAGATTGGTATGCGGGTGAGTGCCAGAATCAAAACGATGTTCGCGGCGCTGGGACTGAACACGTAGAGGACCACTACGGCCAGCAGCAGCGACGGGAAGCTCATGATGACATCCGCGATGCGCATGGAGACGTTCTCCCGCCAGCCGCGGTGGTATCCGGCCCAGACGCCCCACAGGGAACCTACCAGGAGTGCAACCGCCACAGCGGGCAAGGCGACTGCAAGGGTAGTCCGGCTGGCAACCACCAGCCGGGCAAGCATGCTGCGGCCCAGTGAATCGCTGCCCAGGAAATACTCCCAGCCATGCGCCAGAGTGAACGGTGCCTTGTTCGCGAACAGCAGGTTCTGTTTGGTGGCCAGGTCACCGACAACCGCAGGCCCGATGAGGGCGGTCATGCCGACGAGGATCAGGACCAAAGCAGAAGCAGTAGCAAAGCGGTCCTTGAGCAGGAGCCGGAAGAGGCTGAGCTTCCCGTCTTCAGTGCCCTTCCCCTCAGTGCCGGCAGGGATCTGCTCCGGAAGCACGTTTTCAGTGAATGCACTTTTCATAACTGCTCCTAAGCCTTGGCAGTGACGGGCCGGACACGAGCATCCAGCAGGGCGTAGCCCATGTCGATGAGGATGTTCAGGGCGAAAATCGCGACGGCGGTTAGCAGCACTGCCGCCTGCAGCACG
Source organism: Pseudarthrobacter sp. MDT1-40-2 (assembly GCF_059383595.1). Taxonomy (NCBI): domain Bacteria; kingdom Bacillati; phylum Actinomycetota; class Actinomycetes; order Micrococcales; family Micrococcaceae; genus Pseudarthrobacter; species Pseudarthrobacter sp. MDT1-40-2. The sequence continues at coordinate 464,089 of NZ_JBWZCL010000002.1, forward strand.
GCAAAGTCCCGCTGCAGGATCGAATCAATCATGAGCTTGCCAATGCCGGGCCAACCAAAGATGGTCTCCACCACCACAGCGCCGTTGACCAGGCCCACGGTCAGGTCACCGGCAACAGTCAAGGCCGGGGCGGCCGCGTTACGCAACGCATGGTGCGTGACCACCCGGAGTTCCCCTGCCCCACGGCTGCGGGCCAGTTTGATGTAAGGCTCAGAGAGTGCCGAGACCATCGAACCCCGGACAATCTGAACCAGCACACCGAAAGGCCGCAGAAGAAGCGTGGCGATGGGCAGCACCCAGGCACCGGCTCCCGACACACCTGATGTCGGGAGCCAGCCCAAGGTGATGGCGAAGACCCAAATTCCCACAATGGCCAGCCAGAAGTCCGGGATGGAAGCTGCAGCCATGGAGACAAAACTTGAGATCCGGTCCGCGATTCCGTTTGGCTTCAGCGCCGCCCAACAGCCAACTACCAAGGCCAGCAGCACGGCCAGCACCATGGTCATGGCCGCCAACTGGAGGGTTGCCGGGAAGGCCCGCAGGGCCATGGCAGCCGCATCCTGCCCGGTGCGTAGTGACTGCCCGAAATCGAGCTGAAGCACTCCGCCGAAGTAATCTGCCATCTGGACCAGCAAAGGCTGGTCCAGACCGTTACGTGCAGTGAACTCATCGCGCATCTGCTGGGTGGCATTCAGCGGCAGGTACAGGCTGGCGGGATTTCCTGTCATCCTGGCGAGTGCGAACACTCCCACGATGACAACCACCAGCGGCAATGCGCTGGAGACAATGCGCTTTCTCAAGTAGATCAGCATGGCTGCCCTTCTTTCCGGGGGTCCCGGTTAGCTTGCCGGCGTCATTTCCGAAACACGCAGCTCATCGCCTGTGGATGAGTTGGGCGAGTAATTCACGGACTTGGACTTGCCGAGGATGCCGGTCTGGTGGGAAATGTGGGCGAACTGAGTGATTTTGTCGTTCTGGTAGACGAAAATCTCCTCAAACTTGCTCTTGCGGTCCTCGCCCGAGGCTGCGTCTGCTTCCTTGATCATCGCGTCAAATTCAGGGGTGCCGAAGTAGCTTTGCGCTCCATTCGAGAGCATGTACTGGTCCACGGTGAATGCTGCGTCACCGGCCTGGTTGCCATGCTGGGTCATCATCGCCACTGCGCCTTCGTCCTCAGCGAACGGGCGGACCTGATAGGTCAGGTGCTGGCTCGTTTCGAGCATTTTCAACTTCACGTTCAGTCCGGCCTGGCTGAGCTGCTCCTGAAGGACCTGACCGAGTTCGGTGATTTTAGGGAACTGGGCGCTGCGGACTACCAGTGAGATTTGTGCGGACGTGTCCACCCCATCGGCCTTAGCGTCAGCAACGAGCGACTTGGCTTTGTCCAGGTCAAAGGGCCAGCCTTTCAGCTCGGCGTTGTGACCCACTACGCCCTCAGGAACCAGTTGGGCCGCCACTTGGTGCTTGCCCTGGTATAGGGAGTTGACAATGCCTTCCTTGTCGATGGCGAAGTTGATGGCCTGGCGGATGCGGATGTCATTGAGCGGCGCCTCGTTGGCATCCAGGCGCAGGGCGACAGTCTCATTGTTGGGGAAGTCCACTCCGAGGTCACCGATGTTGTCATCGGGGCTGAGGCTCATGGCCACGTCTGCTTCGCCACTCGTGACCATGGCGGCACGGACCGAACTCTCGGAGCGCCACTGGTATTCGGCCTTGGAGTAAGCGGGTTTGTCTCCCCAGTATCCGTCCCAGCTGGACAACGTAATTTTCTGGCCTGCGTCCCACTGTTCAATCTTGTACGGACCGGTACCGATCGGTTCCCGGACCTTCTCCGTTGTGCTGGTGGACGTCGGCACGACTTCCAGGAAGGAAAGGCGCAGCGGAAGGATGGGATCCGGCTCCGGCGACGTTACCGTGAGGGACGTTGCATCATTTACCTTCACCGCGAGGTCGGCGTCGCCGAAAACATAGCCCTCCACATTGCAGCCAAGTTTGGAGTTGACCGCCCTTTCGATGGTGAAGGCGGCAGCCTCAGCGTTGAACGGCGTGCCGTCCTGGAAGGTCACGCCTTCACGCAACGTGATCGTCCACTCCTTTTCACCGGTAGCTTCCCATTCGGTGGCAAGCTTCGGTTCGAGCTCCCCCGTCTGGGGGTTTCGCTCGATCAACGGCTCGGTAACGTTCGAGCGCACCACCACCCCGGTGGACGTGAGGTTGGATTCGCAAGCTTCAAGGGTGGGCGGTTCCTGGGCAAGAACGATCCGGACAGCATCGGAAGTCTCTGCTCCGGCCTCGGAATTAGCGACGGAGCAGCCGCTCAGTCCCAGCACCGCTACAGATGCCAGGGCTGGCCATTTGAAGACAGCAGCCGGGAACGGGAGCTTTGAAGAAGACGTCATTGGGTTCCTCCGAAATTGACACATAAGGCAGAAGGTTGTTCCTGCGCTTGGCATTCGACGCTTTCGCGCGGGGCTGGACTCAAGCTAAATGAGGTGTGAGCCGCCCCACAAGAACGTTGGGCCCCCGAACACCCCCAACCAGCGCCCGCCGATCGTCGATCGGAAGAGTCAACGGGCTGCGTCGGTCCGGGATCCGCGTAAATACGGGCATTCGGAGCATCGATTCAGTACGGGTATAGATCCATGTCATTTACGTGTTGGACCTGGATGTACGGGAATCCTAGTGTGCAGATATGAAGAACATCGCCGTCCTGCAGGTTGGGCCCCTCATGCCACTCGTACAGGATTCCCTCCTCAGCGACTTCCGGGCAGTGAAGCTACCTGATACCGCCACCGAACGGGAAGAGTTCCTGCAGAAGAACGCCCACTCGTTCGAGATCGCCGTGACATCCGGGAAAGTAGGTGTAGGGACTGAATTGATGCGCTCCCTGCCCAATCTTCGCGCGGTCATCAATTTCGGCGTCGGTTACGACACCACAGATGTAGCTCAGGCTTTCCAGCGGGGAATTGCAGTGAGTAATACCCCCGACGTTCTCAACGACTGCGTGGCCGACACCGCCATCGCCCTTTACCTGGATGTTCTGCGCCGGGTCACCGCTGCGGACCGGTTCCTTCGACGTGGCGACTGGCTGAGCAAAGGCAACTTCCCCTTGGCCACCAAGGCCAGCGGCAGGAGTGTCGGCATTTTAGGCCTGGGCAGGATTGGCCGTGTGATCGCGAAGCGCTTGGAGGGCTTCGACTGTGACATCAGTTACCACAGCCGCAAGGAGGTGCCCGGCATCAGCTATCGATATGCCCCGTCAGCTCTGGAACTTGCCAGGGGGTGCGAGGTCCTTATTGTTGCCGCCGCGGGAGGCCCGGATTCGGCCAGGCTGGTGGATGCAGACGTCATCGAGGCCATTGGTCCTGAAGGTTATCTGATCAACATCGCCCGCGGCTCGGTGGTGGACGAGCAGGCGCTGGTTGCGGCCTTGCTGGCAGGAAGAATTGCGGGAGCAGGCCTGGATGTCTTCGCCGACGAACCGAAGGTACCGGAGGACCTGCTCACACTGGAGAACGTGGTCCTCTTGCCCCACTTGGGCAGTGGCACCCACGAGACGAGGACAGCAATGGCCGAGCTGACACTGGCGAATTTACACTCCTTCGTGCACACCGGTTCACTTCTGACAGCCGTGCAGCCATGAGCGTTGCAGTGGGATATGTAGCCACCCAGGAGGGACGGGCCGCGCTGAGTGCCGCCGTCGCAGAAGCCGCTCTCCGAAGGACCTCCCTGCAGATTCTGGGCCCCGCGGCGGCAAATGGTTCTTCGGAAGCGGATCTGGATATACAGGCAGCTCTTGCGGCCGCAGCAGCGTCAGGAGTTGAGGCCTCACTGCTGCCCGGTGAGGGCATAGACGCCGCAGACTGGATCATCGACGCCTCTTACGAGGAGGAAGTAGAACTGGTCGTCATCGGTGTGCGGCGCCGGTCCCCCGTGGGAAAACTTTTTCTCGGCAGCACTGCGCAGCGAGTCATTCTCGAAGCGGGGTGCCCTGTCACTGCTGTGAAGGCAAGCATCGGTCCACGCGGCTGACACAGCCGTCCATCGATCACCGATCACAACGGATATAGGGCACCGCGCACAGCCACCACCGCGGCAGCGGAAGCCTACCCCTCCTTCTCCACCCTCGACCCGGACACCCATGCCGGTTTCCTGGACGCCATCGCGGACAACATCGAGGCCATCGGTGAGGAACTCATCACCCGGGCCACCCAGGAACCGGCCTCCCCGCAGAGGTCAGCGCATGAGCAACCAGCCAACCATCGCCCGGGTAGAAGTAATACCCGCCGCCGGCACGACAGCATCGGAATGCAGTATTACATCGAGGGCTGGTCTTTCGACCCCAAGCGTCGCTGCCTCGTCCGGTTGGTTCAAGCTCAAGGAACCGAGGTCCAAGACTTTTTCCAGGAACACTCTGGAGCCGACCGTTAGCGGACGGTCGGCTCCTCGGAATCCAAAAACGCCTCAAAGGCTGCGGTCACCCGTTCCTGGTCACCCGTAATCAGCAGGTCGGCCATCAACCCCCGCATCACGGCGAGGATGATGGTAGCCGAGGTCATCGACTCAGACTTCGAGCGGCCCGTGCTTTCGATGGCACCGGCAATGAGCTCCGTGCGCCTCCTGATGGAACGCTCGACGGCGCCCGCGAACAAGGGTGATCCGTACAGGCTCCTCCCTGTGATGGCGATGAAAAGGCGCACGTGTCGCCGTCCCTCAGGGGCCACCGCGCGCTGCCAGATAGCGCGTAGCGGGTGCTCGTCGCCAACGACGAGGTCGGGAGAGGAAAAAGACTCCGTGAGCACCCGCTCCACGATCTCGGCGATGAGTTGGTCACGGGACTCGAAATGATGGACGAGCGTCGCGTGGCTCACCCCAACGGCGTCGGCAATCTTGCGCAAAGACAGGTCGCTCAGACCGCACTCGAGAGCGTGCTCGGTAGCCGCGCTCAACAGCTCCGCGCGGCGGTGTGCATACCGCAACCGCCGGCCATCGATTGATTCGTTCACCGAAATGACATTAGACCTCACCCAACCAAGATGACAGTTCGGCTTCTGCTCGCAAAAAATAGCTTGACCAGTTGGTAGAGCATCTGTAGCGTGCACAGTGACCGTCAAAAACTGGCATCGCAGCCCCTGCGCCGAGCTCACATGCGGAGGAATACAGGCACGTGCCCGATTCTCTTAAGGACAGTGAATGTTGAAAAACACGGGTAAGCACCACGTGAGATTGACCGCGATTGCGGTGGTTATTGCTGCGACCTTCGGCATCCAAGCACCCGCGCATGCTTCAACGAACCCCTACGAGCGCGGTCCGGCGCCCACCACGGCGAGCATCGAAGCCACCCGTGGGTCGTTTGCCATCGCTGAGACCACCGTTTCCCGCTATGCCGTGAGCGGGTTTGGAGGCGGCACCATCTACTACCCCACGACCACCAGCGCGGGCACCTTCGGGGCAGTCGCGATCTCGCCGGGATACACCGCACGCCAGTCCAGTATTTCCTGGCTGGGGCCGCGCCTGGCGTCGCAGGGCTTTGTTGTGTTTACCATCGACACCATTTCCACCTCCGACCAACCGAGTTCACGCGGTGATCAACTTCGGGCCGCCCTGAGCTACCTCACCACCAGCAGTTCGGTGCGCAATCGGATAGACCCGGCACGGTTGGGTGTGATGGGCCACTCGATGGGAGGCGGCGGATCACTTGAGGCCGCGAAGGACGACCCCACCCTGCAGGCAGTAATCCCGCTCGCTCCGTACAACTCGGACAAGACCTGGCCCGAAGTAGTAGCACCTACGTTGATCATCGGCGCGGAGGACGATCAGACAGCACCCGTCAGATTGCACTCTGAGCCGTTCTACGAGTCGCTCACGGCAGCGCCCGAAAAGGCATATCTGGAGTTGCGTGGCGCCAGCCATTTCGCTCCCAACAGCTCCAACTCCACCATCGCGAAGCACAGCATTTCGTGGCTGAAGCGCTTTATCGACGACGACCTGCGCTACGAGCAGTTCATCTGCCCGCCGCCTGCCATAAGCCTGCAGATCAGCGAGTACCGCAGTACCTGCTGATCAGGGGTGCGGGAATCCCGGTTACCGCGCCGCAAGTAACTGTGTAACTGGGCTCGCTTTGACGGGCGGGATGCAATGCCTCTAGGGTGGTCCCCAAGCCGCTGACCTGCGCACCGGCACCTGGATCAGCAGACAGGTTCACTGAGCTGGCAAGAACACCGCCAACCTCAGAGCAAGGAACCCCATGCACCAGAATTCCGCCTCCCGTCTTTGGATCAGGAACCCGCAGGCCGCCTTCACCGCCAATCAGCTGGACGCTTCCGGCGGGCTGGTGGTGTGTGATGGAACAATCGCCGAAGTCCTGGCTGCCGGGCAACAGCCTTCGGCCCCTTGCGACGCGACGTTCGACGCCGGCAACCACGTCCTGCTCCCGGGGCTGATCAACACCCATCACCACTTTTACCAAACCCTCACGCGGGCGTGGGGCCCGGTCGCCAACGCCGCGCTGTTCCCTTGGCTGCAGAACCTCTACCCGGTGTGGGCCAGGCTCACGCCCCGGGACCTTGAGCTGGCGAGCACGGTGGCGCTGGCTGAACTTCTCCGCTCCGGCTGCACCACCGCCGCGGACCACCACTATCTGTTTCCGGATGGCCTCGAAAACGCCATCGATGTGGAAGTTGAGGTAGTCCGCCGGCTGGGTATGCGGGCCACCCTCACCCGGGGTTCGATGACCCTGGGAGCGGACGACGGCGGCCTGCCGCCGCAGTCGACAGTGCAGGCTCCGGAAGTGGTTCTCGAGGACAGTGAACGTCTGGTGGGCCGGTACCACGAACGGGGACCGGGGGCGATGATCCACATCGCTTTGGCGCCGTGCTCGCCCTTCTCCGTTACGAAAGAAATTATGACCGAGAGCGCCCTCCTGGCCGAACGGCTGGATGTGCGCCTCCACACCCACCTCGCCGAAACCCTGGACGAGGAGGAGTTCTGCCGGAAGATGTTCGGGCTTCGCACGGTGGATTATCTGGACAGTGTGGGCTGGCTGACCGATCGCACCTGGCTGGGCCACGGCATCCACTTCACGGATGCAGAGATCCGCCGACTGGGAGCGGCGGGCACCGGCGTCGCGCATTGCCCCACCTCCAACATGCGGTTGGCCTCGGGGACGGCGCGCGTCCTGGAACTGGAGGACGCGGGAGTGCCGGTTGGGCTCGGAGTGGACGGATCGGCGTCGAACGATGCTTCCAACATGATCCTGGAGGCACGGCAGGCACTGTACCTGCAGCGCTTGCGCTACGGCGCAGAGGTCCCGGTGGAACGCGCCCTGGGCTGGGCCACGCGGGGATCGGCAGCGGCTCTTGGGCGCCCGGACCTGGGACAGCTCGCACCCGGGATGCAGGCAGACCTGGCGCTGTTCCGGCTCGATGACCTGCGCTTCTCAGGCAGCCACGATCCTCTCGCCGCGCTTCTGCTCTGTGGCGCCGACCGGGCGGACCGGGTGATGGTGGCAGGTCAGTGGCGGGTGCTGGATGGCCAGATCCCCGGACTGGACATTCCCGAACTCATCGCCAGGCACTCCGCCTCTGCGCACCGGCTGGTGAACGGCTAGGCCTGTGGAGCCTTACGTGGACCTGCCCGCAGATGGCAATCCGGATCAACTGATACGCGGCTCCGGTCACAATCGGATTCTTCACATAGTGATGGGCTTCACTGTCACCGTGAGCTACGTTGGTAGCTAAATCGTGGCGTACGTCACGGCACCTGGATCAGCAGACAGGTTCACTGAGCTGGCGCCAATGGGTGCCGGCTCTTTTTACAGCCACACCCAGTAACAAACACTGTTAGCCAGACCCCGTCGGCCGGACAATGACGTCTGCCCTGAACCAAGAAAGTCTGCCATGAACATCATGAAGAAAGCGGCCGCGGCCGGCAAAGACCAGCAGTCGACCCGCCCGGAGGATCAACGGCTCCCCCTCGGAAGCACGTTCGCCTATGGTTTCCAGCACGTCCTCACCATGTACGGCGGGATCATTGCACCACCCCTTATTGTGGGCGCGGCGGCCGGCATGTCTTCGCAGGACATTGGTCTGCTGATTGCCGCGTGCCTTTTCGTCGGCGGCCTGGCAACGATCCTGCAGACCATCGGCATTCCGTTCTTTGGATCCAAGCTGCCCCTGGTACAGGGAGTCTCCTTCGCCGGCGTCTCCACCATGGTGGCCATCGTCCATGGCGGCGGCGGCATCCAGGCCGTCTTTGGATCCGTCATTGCGGCGTCGTTGATCGGGCTGTTGATCACGCCGCTCTTCTCCAGAATCATCCGGTTCTTTCCACCGGTAGTCACCGGAGTGGTCATCACCACGATCGGCCTGACCCTGATGCCTGTAGCGGCCAACTGGGCCATGGGTGGCAACAGCACTGCTCCCAATTACGGCAGCACGGCGAACATCGGGCTGGCCGCCGCCACCATGGTGATCGTCCTGCTGCTGAGCAAGGTGGGCAGCGCCGCGATCTCGCGCTTGTCGATTCTCCTGGCGATGGTCCTGGGCACCCTCATCGCCTTCGCTTTCGGCATGGCTGATTTCTCCAAAGTTGGCCAGGGCGACATCGTCGCGTTCCCCACCCCGTTCGCCTTCGGCGCCCCGGTGTTCGAGATCGCGTCGATTATTTCCATGCTCATCGTCATCCTGGTAACCCTCACCGAAACTTCGGCGGACATCATTGCCGTGGGCGAGATCGTGGACACCAAAGTGGATTCCAAACGCATTGGCGACGGGCTCCGGGCAGACATGCTTTCCAGTGCCATCTCCCCGCTGTTCAACTCCTTCACCCAGAGCGCCTTCGCCCAGAACGTGGGCCTGGTGGCCATCACGGGCGTCAAGAGCCGCTTCGTGGTCAGCGCCGGCGGCCTGATCCTGGTGATCCTGGGTTTGCTGCCCGTTCTTGGCCGGGTGGTCGCGGCGGTGCCCACTCCCGTCCTGGGCGGCGCCGGCGTCATACTCTTTGGGACGGTTGCGGCCAGCGGTATCCGCACGCTCTCCAAGGTGGAGTACAAGAACAACATGAACCTGATCATCGTGGCGGCGTCCATCGGCTTTGGCATGATCCCCATCGCCGCCCCGAGCTTCTACGACCAGTTCCCGTCCTGGTTCGGCACCATCTTCCACTCCGGCATCAGCTCAGCCGCCGTGATGGCCATCCTGCTGAACCTGCTCTTCAACCACCTGAAGGCCGGCAACTCAGAGAACCAGTCGGTCTTCGTGGCTGGCACCGAGCGCGTTCTCCGGGAAGAAGACCTTGAATGCCTTGCCGACGGCGACCGCTACGAAAACGGCAAGCTGATCGACCGCGACGGCAAGGAAGTCCCGGTCGAATCCACCAAACCGGAGCACTGACTGCCCCCCGGAATATTCACGAACTGAACAGGAACTAAAAGGCCCGACGGCGGCACTGTGGCAAGTGCCGCCGTCGGACCTTTTTCTGCCAGTCGCCCTGGCCGCATGCTGTTCCCTACGGCGCACAGAGGCGGATGCTACTCGGCCGATTCCTCCGTGGGCTCCGATGTAAAGGGAGCTCCTGGCGGGCGTTCCTCGGTGTTGCCCTCGTCCATTTCGGCATCGGAAGAGGGCAGGATGACGTCCTCGTCCTCAACGTCTTCCCCGCTGTCCTCGGGTTCCCCGGCTTCCACCCCTGCATCGCCAAATCCCTGCCGGCCTGTTGCCTGGTCCGCCGCAGATTCCTGCTGCGCCGGCTCAAAGCCGGGCTCTTCCGCGTCCAGTTCCGCGTGGCTTTGGTCATCGGTCCCGCCAAAGCGGCCGGCTCCCGGTTCACCCGAGCTGTCCTGTTCCTCCGGATCAAAATGGCTCAGCGTCGGCGCGGCAGTGGGGTACCGCTCGCCGTCGGATGTGTCCTGGTTCAAGCCTGCGGCGTCAAAGTCTTCTTCTTCGCGTGGCTGGGCAAATTGCTGGCCGCCCGCCTCCTGCTCTGCGGTGGGAGTGCCGTAGCCGCCGACTTCTTCTTCGGGTTCCTGCTGCTGGTTCTCGCTCATAATTCCTCCTGTAGCGTTCACATGATTCGCCATTCCCTTGACGCTAACGCAGCCCCCGGCACGCGTCCATGCTTTCCATCAATTTAGTCAGTAAACTTACCAAATCATTGAAAGCGCTGCAGCTTCGGCCTAGGTTTGGAGCACCGAAGACGGGCTGAAATGTCACAACGGGCTGCGAAGGAGCGGTGATGTCGAACCTGCAGGCAAACGCGGAGAGTGGCCGGAACGAGACGCGCGAAGAACGGATGGACCGTAACTGGGGCGAACTCCTCCAGGAACTGCGCGTACTCCAGACAGGTGTCCAGATCCTCGCCGGCCTGTTGCTGACCCTCCCCTTCCAGGAACGGTTCACCACCCTGGACGACTTCCAGATTCGGCTTTACCTCACCAACGTAGTGATCGCCTCCCTGACCACGGCATGCATCCTGGTCCCGGTCAGCATCCACCGACGGTTGTTCCGCAAGCGGCTCAAGGAAAAGCTGGTGACCAGCGCGAACATCCTCACCAAGGTAGCCCTTGCCGGCGTCGGCCTGCTGAGCACGGGGACGGCAGCGCTGGTCTTTGACGTTGTTGCCGGGCGGACGGCCGGACTCATCGCCGGAGGAACCCTGCTGGCCGTGCTGCTGGTCATGATGGTATATGTGCCCAGCAGGCTCAGCAGGGGCGCCGTGACCACCATCGATGGTTCACCGACACACCGGGGAGGGACTGACGATGAGTAAGTGGGTCAAGGAACACGGCCTGAGACGCTCCGTGGGACGGCGTGTCAGGCTCCTTCGAGGACCTGCGTGGTCGCCCGGGTGAGATAACCGGCAGCATTTGCGACGGCGTCATCCGGGCTTGCCGCGATGTCCAGCAGTTGCGCGGCGGCCTCGATCCCGTGGCCCGCCAGCTCCTCCAAGGTCACCAGGATGCGGCCCGCCACCACGATCACCGGGATGCCGTGCTCGCGCGCAGCGTGCGCCAGCGCAATGGGCGCCTTTCCGGTCAGCGACTGCGAATCCATGGACCCTTCGCCGGTGATCACCAGATCGGCCTGCTCCAGCTGCTCCGCCAGCCCCGTGAGGCCGGCCACCAGTGCAAAGCCGCCTTCCAGCCGGGCATTGGTGAAGGCCAGGAACGACGCCGGGAATCCGCCTGCCGCGCCGGCTCCTGGGACGTTGACGTCACGGCCGGTCGCTTCACGCAGGACCGATGCCCAGTTGCGCAGGCCTGCGTCGAGCTGTTCGACGGCGTCCTGGTCGGCTCCCTTCTGCGGTCCGAAGACATGCGCCGCGCCATCCGGTCCATACAGCGGGTTCCGGACATCCACCGCAATCCGGAAGGTCACGGCGGCAAGGCGCGGATCCAGTCCGGAGACGTCGAGGCTCACGACGTCGGCAAGGAACCCGCCACCCAGGGGCACCACATTGCCGGCCGCGTCCAGCGGTTTCAGGCCGAGCGCGCGGAGAGCACCGCTGCCGCCGTCGGTCATTGCCGAACCACCCAGGCCCAGCACGATTTCCGTGGCACCGGCATCCAGCGCGGCCGCAATGAGCTGGCCGCAGCCGTAGCTGTGGGCCCGGAGCGCGTTTTCGCGGGTGGGTTCAACGTGCGCCAGCCCGGAGGCCTGCGCGGTTTCGATAACGGCAGTGGCGCCGGCCCGGGCAGCACCGGAGTCGTTCTTCCGGAGTGCCCAGGCTGCTCCGACAGGCGCCAGAACCGGGCCGACCACTGCGTTCAGCCGCTCTTCGTAGCCCGCCGCGACGGCCGCCTCCAATGTTCCTTCGCCGCCGTCGGCAATCGGGAACTGGGTGGCAACGGCATCCGGGTACACCCGCAGGGCACCCTCGGCGATGGCACTGGCAGCTTCGGCAGCGGTAAGCGAGCCCTTGAACTTATCCGGGGCAATAAGAATGCGCATGGGTCCATCCTGCCAGCTGCCTCGGGGAAAGCGTTTGCCCCGGCGAATGGTGCCCCAATATTTCGTCACCTTGCTCGGCAGGGAGTCGATTCGGTGCGGAGATCATCGCGGCAAATTCCCTACCGCTATGGAATAATCGTAAGCCTACTGATTATCCTGGTGATGGCCACCCCGGTGCCAGGATAGTGGCTCTTACGGAGAAGGAGTACGCAAATGGGAATCGGAGACAGCATCGGCAAGGCCGCCGAAAACGCGATGGAGGACCTGGCCGGAACCTCCACCCCGACGGAGGAGGCAGCAAAGAGCGGGAACAATGCCGGCAAGGAAGGAAACGTCCCGGAACCGGCGGACCCCAACGACGACGTCGAGGTTCACTCCTCGCTCAGCGAAGGCTCCAACGCCATGGACAAGGAGCGGCAGCAGGAAGGCGCACCGGACACTTCGGCCCCGGGATCACTGCATAACGACGGCGGGTAGTCCGCCTAGGCTCGAGCCCACTCACCGCGCTCCCGCAGCACATCCCTGAGCAGGTCGGCCCGGTCCGTGACCAGCCCGTCCACGCCTAGGTCCAGGAGCCGGCGCATCTCCGCAGGATCGTTGACGGTCCAGACGTGGACCTGCTGGCCGGCTTCGTGCGCGCGGCGGACCATACCGGCGGTAACCACCGGCACAAACCACTGCCGCACGGGCACCTGCAGCGCATGGACATTCCGCAGCAACCGTGACATGAGCGGGCGCCTCAGGCCCGCCGGAAGCAGCGGCCCCAGCAGCACAAACACGGCATTCGTCACCACTCCGGCGGAGGAAGCTACCGGACGGCTGAGCCGCCGCAGGACGGCCCGGCGTCGGCGGTCCGAAAAACTGGCCACCAGGACGCGGTCATGCAGGCCCAGTTCCTCAATGGCCTGCGCCAGCGGCCCGACTGAATTCCAGTCCTTGACGTCCAGATTCAGCAACACGTCAGGAAACTCCGCCGCCAACTGGACGAGTGTGGGCACCGGCTCACGGCCGGCAATCCTGGCCTCTCCCACCTCAGCGCTGGATAATTCCGCGATCTTTCCGGACATACCGGTGACACGGTCAAGGGTACTGTCGTGGAAAAGCAGCACCACGCCGTCGGACGTGGTGTGGACATCCGTTTCGAGGTACTGATACCCGAGTTCGACGGCGGCACGGAACGCGCCCAGCGAATTCTCCAGTCCCTCCTGCGAAAACCCCCGATGCGCCATGGCAATGGTTCCCGGCGGGTGGAAGAACGGCAGCGGATCAGTCACATTCTGAAGCGTACTCCGCGCAGCTCAGCCGTGCGGCAGAATGTCCACGCCGTCGCTGCAGTGCAGCAAGGTGCGGCCGCGGCCCTCATCCAGATGGACCCAGACGGTGCTGTGATCCTGCGTCATGTCTTCCACCAGGCCACCGGTTTCAAACCCGGGAGCGAGGAGGACCTTGACGCGGTCGCCCGGCCGGAGGTTCTTCCAGTGCGAGGCCGGCTGGGCCAGGTGTTCTGGTGCGTCCAGCAGTTTTCGGCTTGTTTTACGTCCCATGATTTCCCCGGAATCTTCGTCGTCGCGCTTGAACTGAGGCTCAGCGTAGTTCCCTTAGGTGAACGCGAGGTGATACCCAGGTGTCAGTTACGAACGGTGGAGATGCCCAGCGCCGCGAGCCTGGCTTCAAGCACCTGGGCCACACCGTCGTCGTCAAAAGCGGGCGCCAGCTGCCCTGCCGCCCGGATGGCTTCCGGGTGCCCGCTGGCCATGGCATAACCGTGGCCGGCCCAGCGGAGCATCTCGATATCGTTGGGCATGTCTCCGAACGCCACCACGTCGGCGGCGTCGATGCCCAGGGACTCCGCATACTTTGCCAGGGCAACGGCCTTATTGACGCCGGACACACAGATCTCAAGCATGGCCACGTTTGGCGCCGAATGCGTCACTGCAGCCAGATGCCCGACGGCGGGAGCCACCTTTGCGAGAAATTCATCCGCGCTGCCCTCCCGGACTACCGCCAGGAACTTCACGACGCCGTCATCAGCAGTAAGCGTTTGGGCCAGGGGTGCCGGGGTGAACTGGGCCAGCAGCTCACTGGAGTCGTTTTCGATGAAGCCGGGCTCCAGGTGGAAGCCGGTCAAGGTTTCGGCTGCGAACAGGGCTGACGGGTGAAGCGTTTTGATGACGCGGCGTATCTCCATGACGTCGTCCAGGGCCATCAGCTCCGCCGAGATGACGCGCTCCGCATCGAAGTCCCAGACCACTGCCCCATTGGAGCAGATGACCGTACCGGTATGCCCCATTTGCTCCTCGAGCGGCTTGAGCCAACGCGGCGGCCGCCCGGTGACGAACACCAGCTGGATCCCCGCCCTCCGGCAAGCATGGAAGGCACGAATGGTTCGGCTGCTGATTCTGCCGTCGTGCCCCAGAATCGTTCCGTCCATGTCACTCGCTACCAACCGCATCCCGCCAGTCTACGATGGACCGCATCGTGGCGCAGTTGACGCAGGACATACCGAGTCCAGTAACATTACGGTATTCGGAATTTTAATTCCGCTATATGAAATACTCTGCTGGAGATGTCCCGAAGAAGGGTGCCCGATGTTGCTCGCCGAATTCAACCAGGCCGACCGCGCCGCCGCGGAATCCGTCCTGCGTCCCTGCCTCGATATCCAGCGTTGGATAGACGAGGTGGTGGACGCCCGGCCGTTTGGCACTGTGGCCGATCTCCGCTCGGCCGCCGCGGATGCCGCCCTGCCCTTCACGCTTGACGAGGTCGAATCAGCACTGGCCCACCACCCCCGCATCGGTGAAAAAGTAGCCGGCAGCAGCGCCGAAGCCAAGTTCTCCCAGAAGGAACAGCAGAGCCTGGGTGAGGCGAGCGCCGAAACCATGGCCGCCCTCGCTGCCGGCAATGCTGAGTACGAAAAGAAGTTCGGGCAGGTTTTCCTGATCCGCGCGGCCGGACGCAGCAAGCCTGAAATCCTGGAGGCCCTGCAGGAACGGCTGGGGCACACGCCCGCCGAGGAAGAACCCATTATCCAGGAGCAGCTACGGCAAATTGCCCTGCTCCGGTTGGAAGGAGTTATCAGCGAATGAGCGTTTCATTCATCACCACCCACATCCTGGATACCACCACCGGGAAGCCCGCAACAGGAGTCCCCGTGGCCCTGCTGGCCAGGAATTCAGCGGGCTGGGAGACCATCGGCACATCGGTGACCGATGCCGATGGCCGGGTTAAAGACCTCGGCCCGGAAGCGCTCGAAACCGGCACGTACCGCCTGGAGTTCCAGACGGCGTCGTACTTTGAGGCGCTCGGAACAGAAACCTTCTTTCCGGAAGTGGTGCTGACGTTCGCCGTGCGGACCGAGGAAGCGCATTACCACGTACCGCTGCTGCTCAGCCCGTTCTCGTTCTCCAGCTACCGCGGCAGCTGAGGAACGGACGCCGGCGGCAGCTCCTTGGCCATGACCAGCCGTGGCCAAATGTGCAGGCCGTGGGCAATCTCGGCCTCAACGACGCGCCGGATTTGGTCCGTCCAATCCGTTTCCGGAATCTCACTGAAACCGAGCCGCGCGTAGTACGGGGCATTCCAGGGGACGAACCTGAAAGTGGTCAACGTCAGCCGCCGGGCGCCGGAATTCCTTGCCCACTGCTCACAATGCTCGATGAGGCCCCGGCCAATCCCCTGCCTGGCAGATGAGGGGAGTACCGTCACCTGCTCGATGTGCACGTCGCCCTCCATGACGTCGGCGAGGAGATAGCCGACGGGGTGGCCAGCACTGCCTTCAGCAACCCAAGCGTGTCCTGCACTGGCATAGGACCGAAGCACGCTCAAGGCGGGCGGATCGTCGTCAGCTACCGGATCCATCCCGAGGGCACGGAACAGCTCCCCCGCAGCGACCTCGATGTCCCGGAGGTGCTCCAAATCATTGCTCTCAGCAAGTCGTATCATTGGCCCATTCCATCACGGCTCCTCAAGACTGACGGGCGGCTCCGATGCATAAGCTTCGTGCAGGAGGTCAGTCAGCTCACGGGCCTCGGCAAGCTTATGGTCAGCCACGCGTTCAATAGGGATGCCCGGACTCCACGAATTCATCACTGCGGCAGCAAGTCCTTCGCTCAGGTCCGCAGTGCGGATCGGGCGGGTGACTTGCTCAACGGTGCGGGCGGACAATTGGCGCTTCAGGATCTGCATGGTGATCCCGGGCAGCACATCGGCTTGAGGCCAGATCACTGACCGCCCGTCCCAAAACGCGAGGTTCCATATCGTTGCCTCACTGAGGTAGCCAGAGGCATCTGCGAACATGGCGTCGTCGAAGCCGCGCTGATTGGCCTGGCGAAGAAACTGGGTCTTCGCTACTTCCCCTACATGCTTGACGTGCGGAAGGTGCCGTGAATGAGACACGACATCAAGGGATAGCGGGGCCGTGGACGGCGTGACGGGATCCGTGACTTTTATGAGCACGTCGAGCTCCGCCTTCCCATGACTTCGCATGAACTCGCCAGGCCGTGAACTGACAAAGACGGTCACTGAGACGTCGGGCGGCGTGGACCTGACGGCGGATGAAAGGAGTTCGCGGATGTGCTCGTCCGGCAGGTGCCGTCCGAAGAGCTCTTCGCTGGCGGTGCGCAGGCGGTCGAAGTGGAGATCAAGTCCCGGGACTGCCCGATTGCGCACCTGCATGGCGGTGAAGTGCGCATACCCCGCGAACGCCAGTGGGGCAAGGTCGTCAATGGTGGCAGGCTTACCGTTGAAGTACGTTTTGGAGATCATGCATACAACGTAGGAGTTGACACTAGTGGCAAAGGCAAGCGCCGACGGTTTGCTCCGGGTGGGAGAGCTCTCAGCCCGCACCGGGGTCAGCGCCAGGCTGCTGCGCTACTACGAAAATCAAGGCATTCTTCCGGCACAACGGTCCTCGACCGGGCAGAGGCTGTTCGAAACCAGCGCCGTCGAACAGGTCCTGCACATCCGTGAACTGCTTGGTGTGGGGCTGCCCATCCGGGTCATCCGTGACCTGATGGACTGCATCCATGAGCCTGGCCGCCTGGACCCCTGCGCTGTCCCCGTCCTTGTGGAGCACCTCAACGACTATGACGCTCGAATCGCCTCGCTCGCCAGCACTCGAAAGTCGCTCCAGGGACTCATTGACGCCTCAGGCGCTCCGGATTGAACTGGACCGCTGAATGATGCGCTCAGCCTGGCCACCGCCTACCCAGGGACGCTGCAGCCTTCCGGGGCCCGGCTCATTGAATAGACCGTCGGCCCGTCCGGGATCACAGTCGTAGCAGTGACAACAAAGCCCAAGCGCGCGTAGAGGCGCACGTTGCGCTTTTCCGAGGTTTCAAGCACAACGGTGCCTGCCTCTCGATCTATAAGGGAAAGGCCTGCCGAAATTACTGCCTTCCCTAGCCCTTTGCCCTGATGGGTGGGGTCTACTCCCACGGTGGCCAGGTTCCACGCCGGCGCTACGGGCTGGGGCAATGTGAGGTCAGCCATCGCTGTTGCGCGGGAGCCCAGAAGCTCCATCACCTCGTTCTGCACATCGCCTGCAGGTTCGGGGGCACCAGGTGGAAGGAACGCAGCGACGGCCAGAAGTTGCTGATCGATTAATACCACTCCATGCGTAAGCGCATGCCCAAGATAGAGATACTGCAGCTGTTCAAGCCGCTCACCATAATTGTCTGCAGGGACCGACCATCGCGTCCAGGGGTATGTTTCGAAGGCAACCGCAAGTACCCGTGCCGCAACCCCCAGGTCACTTGCAGTTGCTTGGCGAACCATATGCGGCATGGGAAAAGCTCCTTACGGTAACGGGGCTGCGGGACCAACCCGCCAGCGACAACCCTTCCATGCTGCCGAATAAAGTCCACGTGATAAAACTGACCCCAATAATGGTGGACACGTCGACCGGAGTTCTCGTGACTGTCGGCTAGGAACGTCGAGCGCTGATTGTCGCTTGGGGGCCGCTGGCCTTTGGTCTTCCTGACGTCGGTATCGACCACGTCAAAAACCGACCGAGGTTAGTTCGTTACTGAGGTCGCTCAGCGGCCACTGGCATGCCGGGGCCACCGAGTGAGGGAACCTTTCGACACGGGGCCCTCGAAGAAGCCGATGAGCAGCGTACCGCCTGGTCTTAGCCCGCGACTGAACTCCAATGGTGAACGAGCGAGTACCAGGAAAGGATCCTGCCTACCGTTCCTGTCATACGGCGGAGTCCAGGCACACTTCGGGTACGCGCATGCTCGGCTCCCTCGAAGGCTCCGCCCTGGGACTGGGCTGCCAGAACTTCGCCGGATGTATGGCCCACCGACGGACTATCAGGAGGCAATCCGAATCATCCGTGCAGCCTACGACCGGGCATCACGTTCTTCGATGTCGCCGAAGTCTACGGGCCGTTCCTGGGCGAGGAGATGGTCGGCAAAGCACTAGCCGCTCGCTCCTTTCAGATCAGCGGTTAGAGCATGCAAATTGTCGGCGTATCCACCCGACTCGAACGGGCCCGGCCCATCGCCCCAGGGGCGAACTAGGCCGTCTCCCTGATATCGGGGGATTAGGTGTACATGAAAATGGGATACGTCCTGCCACGCTGCGGCGCCGTTGCTCTGAAACAGAGTCAGGCCTTCGGGATTTAACCGTCGTCTGAGCAGGTTGGCAACGTGCCAGGCGCCTCTCATAGCGGCTGAGAATTGCTCTCCGCGGGCACGCGTCCCAGTCCTGTACACATGGGGGTATGACACCAGAGGCTCCAGAATCCACCGCTAAGGGCGTGCTCACTGCCGGGCAGGTGGAGCCCTCCGCACAGCTCACAGCTGTTCCCCACCGGGTACAACCCGCGGCACCTTTCTCTGGACGTGCCATCCAGCAGAATGACTACCGTCAGAGGCAGGGAGTACACTGATCTAATCGAACATATATTCGAATAAGGGTGTGTTGTGGGCGTTGTTGTCGGTCCCCGTGTGATAGATGCGGGTACTTCTTTGCTGTCGGTGTTGATCTCACCGGTGCTGGTCGCCGCGGGCTACCCTTCGCCGGCCCAGGACTACTTTGACGGCCGGATCGACCTGAACCAGCACCTCATTCAGGACATCACCAGCACCTACGTGGTGAGGGTGTCCGGGGATTCAATGGAGGGCGCCGGCATCAGCGACGGCGACGAATTGATCGTCAACCGCGCACTTGAACCCAAGGACGGCTGCGTGGTCATCGCCGTCCTGGACGGCGAGCTGACGGTCAAACGGCTACGGATGACAGCTGCCGGCATTGTCCTGCAGGCCGAAAACCCGGCGTACCCGGATATCCGGGTCCCGGCCCTGTCTGACCTGGTCATCTGGGGCGTGGCCACCAGGTGCCTGCACCATGTCTAAGCCGGCGCTGATGCGGCACATGCCGCAGATCGCGCACGTGGATGTGAACTGTTTCTACGCCTCGGCTGAACGGGCCTTCGACCCTTCGTTGGAGGGCAGGCCGGTCATCGTGCTTTCCAACAATGACGGGTGCGCGGTCACCCGCTCCCCGGAAGCGAAAGCCCTGGGCATCCCGATGGGTGAGCCCTGGTTCAAGCTCGCTCCCAGGGCAAAGGAATGGGGCCTGATCGCGAAATCGAGCAACTACGAACTTTACGGAGACATCAGCGCCCGGGTCATGGAGCTGCTGGGCCGGTACTCGGCCTGGCTGGAGGTCTACAGCATCGACGAGGCCTTCCTCGGCGTCAAAGGCAGCCCCGATGAACTGCTGGCCCTGGGCCGGACTATGAAAGCGACAGTACGGCGGAACGTTGGTGTCCCGGTTTGCGTCGGAATCGCCCCAACGAAAACACTGGCGAAGCTTTCCAACAAGTGGGCGAAGAACAACCCGGCGTTCAATGGAGTGTGTCATTGGGAGTCGGTGCCGGCCGGGCAACGGGAGAAGCTAATGGCCTCCCTGTCCGTCATCGAAATTTGGGGCGTTGCCACCAGGCTGACAAAACGGCTTAATGCTTTGGGCATCCACTCGATCCTGGACCTGTCCCGGGCGGATCCAGTGATGATCCGGGACCGGTTCTCCATCGTCATGATGCGCACCGTGCTCGAGCTGCAGGGAACGCCCTGTATTCCGATGGAGGAAGAGCGCGTGGGCCGGGAACAACTGATTTTCTCCCGCTCCTTTGCCAAACCCATCACCTCAGCAGCGGATATGCGGCAAGTACTAAGCGTCTACGGCCAACAGGCCTCAGCGAGGCTCGGCAAGCACGGACAGCAAGCCAAAGTCCTTACCGCGTTCGCCGGCACCTCCCACTTCAACCCGCGGGACACCTCATTTCCCTCGGTATGCATCCCGCTGCCCATGCCTACCGCTGATCCCGTCATCCTGACCAAGGCAGCCCACGCGCTGCTGCCGCTCATCAACGACGGCGTCCGGTACGCACGGGCCGGGATCATCGTCACAGACCTGCGCCCTTCCGGGAACCAATCCCCGCTATCTCTGTTCGAGAACCCGCACGAGGAACGCCGCGTCGGGGCCCTCCTGGAAGACGTCACCAAACGTTACGGCCGCGGCTCCATAGGTTTGGGCCAGGGCGGGATCCGGGGTGGCCCGGACTGGACCATGAAACGGGACATGCTCTCCCCCAGATACACCACCCACTGGGACGAACTCCCCCTCGTCAAAGCCGCCTGAGAAATACTGCAGCACCAACGAAAGAACCCTGGACATGACTCCCACCCCCGAAGCCCCCACACAACGCCCGAACCCGGTGCGGCGCCATGCCGATCAACCCTGCGCAGCATCACCGGAACCAACAAACCCGGATGTCCCGGTGCATGTCCGGTTCACCGGTAACGGCACTCCCCTCGCCGTCCGGTACGACGGCCGGGTGTGGCCTGTCGCCGGTGAGCCTGTGCACTGGTTCGGCGGGCGCGCCTCGTCGTCCGAGTGCCGCCGTGCACCCTTCGGTTGCGGTGACCTGGTCAGCGTGGAGCACTGGCGGGTGCAGGTTCATGCCGGGTCCGCGTCTTCACCGTTGAGGATCTTCGAACTGCGCCGCGATCCCCGGTCTGAGCATTGGCTTCTGGAATCAATCTCCGACCTGCCTTAAGCAAGTGAACCCCCCGGCTTCCTGGTGTTTGCGTGGCAGGATGTGCGTATGCCGCTAAACCTTGTGCTGGTTGCCGACACGCATGTGCCCAAGCGCGCCAGGGAGTTACCCCCGCAGGTGTGGAACGCCGTCGAAAGTGCCGATGTGGTGTTCCACGCGGGCGACTGGGTAACGGAGGAACTGCTGGACGCGTTCCTGCAGCGCAGCCGCAGCCTGGTGGGTGTTCACGGCAATAATGACGGTCTTGGCCTCCGCGGCCGGCTGCCGGCGACGGCGGTCGCCACGTTGGAGGGCGTCCGGTTTGCCATGGTGCACGAGACAGGAGCAGCCAAGGGGCGGGAAGCGCGGTGCGAAGCGCTCTACCCCGATGCCGACGTGCTGGTTTTCGGACACAGCCATATACCTTGGGACAGCACGTCTCCACGCGGGCTGCGGTTACTGAATCCCGGTTCCCCGACTGACCGGCGGCGGCAGCCTGCATGCACCTTCATGACTGCGGTGGTGGATGGAGGAGCGCTGAGCAGGGTCACGCTCGTGACGGTGCACCGCGATTGAGCACAAATTGGTGGGACGCTCCCGGGCTGCGGTTCCGCCCGGATCGCACAACTGTCTGGACCAACGGCGTGGCTTTCCACCATTGCAACTGGGAAACAGCAAATCTCCATTGAAACGTGATCATGAGGAGTCATATCTAATGAGCAAACAGCGAAACTGGCTGAGACTATCTCTTATTGGTGCCATCGCCAGCGGAGCCTTGGCGCTGCTACTCGCTGGCCTTACTTCGATCCTTGCTCAGGAGATTGAGAGCAGAGGAGACGTAACCAACGCGCAAGATTTTGCCTGGCGTGCCGTCGCGCTTGCAGTTTTGTCCGTCGCGCTTTGCACAGTATTTTTCGTCGGCCGCAGCGCACAGCGTCGGAAGCTCAATATGACGCAGCACGAAATGAATCAGTAAAACGGATCGTCCTCTTTAATAGGTACCGGCATCTGCAAAACCCAGCACTGCCGGTACCTACTTTGCTTTTTCAGCGACTTCGGCGACCTAGCCCGGTGCGCTGGGCTTGAACTTGTACGCCCTCTCCCTTCGTCTTCCGGGCCTTCGGAACATTCGGTGCAATCAGCTCCTGAAGAGACAAGTGTCCCAGTTCCTTAGAAGCGGGACACCCCTCTTGGGACACCCCCCGCCGATCCAGATCCGCATAAACACGCCTAACCTGGCTGTCACAGATGTCGTCCCAAAACTCCCGCCACGAACGACCGTCACGGTGACAACTTTCGGTAGGGTTCACGGATGGACTTTGGGATCCACACGTATCAACCACGAGGAGGACCTCACCCGGCAGTTGGACGCCCTGGCGGCCGCCGGGATCGACAGTGGCCACATACTCTGTGTGGGCAACCGGCCCCCGTGACTTTGAGCTTCCTGCTAACTCGGCAGCGTCACCGGCCAGCGCAACTTCAAGCGCCGGTCAGAGCCTAGCCCCGCCCCACAAACGGCATGCCCGCGGCCGTCACCACTAGTGAGCCGACGCTCGCGGTGGCCGGCATTCCAGCCATCAGCAGCACAGCCCTGGCGGCGTCGGCAACAGGAAAGGTGGGCTCCACCTTGCGGCTGCCGTCCGCCTGCAACGCCCCCTCGCCCACGCCGATGGTGTCCATGATGTCCGTGGCGGTGTTGCCAATGTCGATCTGGCCGCACGTGATCCCGAAGCCGCGGCCGTCCAGTTCGATGCTCTTGGTCAGGCCTGTCATCGCATGCTTCGTCACCGCGTAGGCTACGGTGCGGGGCCGCGGCGAATGGGCGGAAATGGAGCCGTTGTTGATGATCCTGCCGCCCTGCGGCGTCTGGGCCTTCATGGCCCGGACGGCAGCGGCGGCGCACAGCATGGACCCGGTCAAATTCACTGCCACCACGGCGTTCCAGTCGGCCAGGCTGATCTCGTCCACGGAACCTGCCGGCCCAAACACGCCTGCGTTGTTGAAGAGCACGTCCACCCTCCCCCAGCGCGAGGTGGCGGCGGCGAACAGGCGCTCGACGTCGTCGGGTTGCGTCACATCGCTGGGCACCACCAGCGCCTCCGGGTGCACCACGGGCCCCGCCATCCGTGCCGTCTCCAGTAGCGCCTCTTCACGGCGGCCGGCCAGCACCACACGGTAACCTTCCGCCAGCATCAGCTGGGCCACGGCCCTGCCGATCCCGGAACCCGCGCCGGTCACCACGGCGACGACCCGCGGTGTCTCTGATCCAGTGACGACGCCGGCAGCTTCACTCATGCATTTTTCCTCCAGTTCAGGCGGGGCCCTGGCAGCCAGATCCCAGCATCGTTCTCACCTGGCCCCGACGGCCACCACTCCAGCAGCCTTCAGCCCCAGGTAAATACGGTCCCGCGAAATCGGCAACTCGCTGAACCGAACCCCGGTTGCGTCCCGGATGGCGTTGGCCAGCGCCGGAGCCACCGGGTTAAACGGGCTCTCACTCATCGATTTTGCCCCCATCGGGCCTAATGAGTCGGATGTGACCGCAAAATAGACCTCGCTGCGTGGTACGTCCGCGAACGTGGGAATGTGGTACTGCCGCAGGATGTCCGTGGTGACCTTGCCGGAACCGTCCACCACCACTTCCTCGTACAGCGCGGCACCGAGCGCCTGTGCGATGCCGCCTTCGATCTGCCCGCGGCACTGCCGGGGGTTCACCACCACACCCGCGTCGGCCGCCTGCACACTCTGCAGGATGCGCAACTCGCCGGTGGCGCGGTTCACGGCCACGCGGAAACCATGCACGTTGAACGCCACGGACCGCGGAGTACCGCCCCAGCGCCCCTCTGCAGCAAGTTCGATGCCGGCGTCCGCCGCCGCCTGCGCCAGTTCCGCCAGCGGTACCCGCGTTCCCTCACACACCACCGCGTCCGGCTCCAGAACGCAACCGGAGGCCTGGACCTGCCGGATACCGGCAGCGAAAGCCTTGATCCGGACGGCCAGTTCCTCCGCAGCGCCGAGCGTCGCCTTCCCGGCCACCACCGTTCCGGCTGAGCCGAACGCACCGGTGTCGTGCTCCACCAGGTCCGTGTCCGACTGGCGCACCTGCACCCGGTCCGCCGTGGTGCTGAGCGCCGAGGCGGCCAGTTGGGCGTGCACTGTGGTGGTGCCGTTGCCGAATTCGGCCGTTCCGACGTCGGCCACGTACGTTCCGTCCGGCAGGAGCCTGACGTGCGAGTGGGAAAAGTGCCCGCGCGGCGGAACAGTGTCGATCATCGACAGTGCCGTTCCTACTCCGATCGCCCAGTCGGGGCTTAGGTTGTCCAGGCCGGCCTGGCGGTAGCGTTCCGCCCCGCGGTCCAGCGCGTCCTGCACCAGGCGGATGCACTGGTCCAGCCCGTAGCTGCCGTAATGGACATCCTCTTCCGGCTCCGCGTGCGTCGAGAGCATGTCATCGCCCTCACGGACCATGTTGCGGCGCCGGAATTCCAGCGGGTCCATGCCGATTTCCGCCGCCAGCTCGTCCATGCCGGACTCGATCGCGAAGATCATCTGGCTCAGGCCGTAGCCGCGGAACGCTCCGGACGGAATCGTGTTGGTGTACACCGCCTTGCCGTCAGCCTTCTTGTTGGCGCACTTGTACACGGCCAGCGATTCGCTGCAGCCATGGAACATCACCCCCGGGGCGTGGTTGCCGTAGGCGCCGGTGTTGGTCAGCACATCCACGTGCATCGCCGTGAGCAGGCCGTCCCGGGTGGCGCCCATCTTGAGTTTGATGGTGAACGGATGCCGGACCGTCGAGGCCACCAGCTGCTCGGTCCGGGTGAACTCCAGCTGCACGGGCCGTCCCAGTTTGAGGGCCGCGAGCGCCACGATGTCCTCCGTGAGCACTTCCTGCTTACCGCCAAAACCGCCGCCCACCCGGCCGGCCACTACCCGCACCTGGTCTTCCGGCAGCCCGAATACCCGGCAGATGGTGCGGCGGACCAGGAAGGGAACCTGGCTGGAGGTGCGGATTTGCAGCCGCCCGGCCTCGTCCAGGTGGGCAATCGCGGCGTGCGTTTCCAGCGCCGTATGCTGCACCCGCTGCGTCTGGTACGTCTGTTCATGCACGACGTCGGCACTGGCGAATCCTGCCTCCACGTCGCCCAGGTGCGAATGCAGTTCCGCAACCACGTTGCCGGCCGGGTTGATGATCCGGCTGGCCGCCGGGTCCTTGTCACCGTGGAGGGCAGGAGCCCCGGGGGCGATTGCTTCCTGGGGTGAGAAGACGGCGTCGAGCGTTTGGTACTGGACCTTGATGGCCCGGACTCCCGCTTCGGCCGCCTGCACCGACTCCGCCACCACGGCGGCCACCCGCTGCCCCCTGAACCGGACCACGGAATCCAGCACGCGGGTGTCGTCCGGGTCGTCGGTGAACAGCTCATGCTGGGCGGTGGAGAAAAGCTGGTCCGGCGCGTCCTCGTGGGTGAACACGGCCACCACGCCCGGGATTTCCAGGGCTGCCTGGGTATCGATGCTGATGATCCTGGCGTGCGCGTGCGGTGAGCGGACCAGCTTCAGGTGCAGAAGGCCCGGCAGTTCCTCCGCCGGCACGTCCAGGGTATAGCGGGCCTTGCCGGTCACGATGGCGCGGCTGGCCGGTGCCGGAACGTCATCGCCGGCCTGGCCGTGGATGGGTGCGCCTGCTGAGGTCCCCTGCCGCGTTGGGTTGGCCTGGTCCCTTTGGCCAACCTGGTCCGCCGCACTGTCCTTGCTTGCGGCGTGGCCGCCGTGCCCGCAGACTGCATCCTCGATAGCCCGGTAGCCGGTGCAGCGGCAAAGGTTTCCTTTGAGGTTCCGCGGCAGGTTGGCGAGTTGGCCGTCGTCGAACGTTGCCGCCGTCATGATCATCCCGGCGGTGCAGAACCCGCACTGGAAGCCCTGGCGTTCCATAAACTGCTGCTGCATCGGGTGCAGGCTATCTGCGCCTGAATTGTCCGGCGACCCGGGCTGCGCCTCCGGAAGACCCTCGATCGTGGTGACGGATCGGCCCTCCGCACGGACCGCGGGATAAATACAGCTGTGGACGGGTTTGCCGTCCACGTGGACGGTGCAGGCTCCGCAATCGCCGCCGTCGCAGCCCTTCTTGACGCCCAGGTTGCCCTCTTCGCGCAGGAAGGTCCGCAGGCACTGGCCCGGGCGCGGCCGGGAATCAGTGCTGGCTCCGTTGATTTCGATGCCCATGATCAGGCCTTTCCTTTTGTAACAGCCCGGATAACTGCCGGCGAAGCTGCGGGTGGCCAGAAGTCACCGGACACGGGCACCCCGGCGTCGATGCCATAAGCAGCGGGGGTGCCCAGTTCCCTGCGGATCTCCTCCGCCAGCCGGTACGTCATGTCCTTGCGCCACTGCGGGTGGCCGTGAATGTCGTCGTGATAAAGGTCCTCGGGAATGGCGTCCGCGAGCGCCTCAGCCAACTCGTCTGCGGTGGGCAGGGCAGCAAACCGCAGCTGCACGGGCCGCTTAGTCGCTGCGGTCACGGTCAGGACGGTCCCGGTGGTGCCTTCGTTGGTATCCGCGAGCCTGCCGATCAGCAGCACTCCGGACCGGCCATAGTTGCTCAGCGAGAGCCGGCGGAAAGCTACCCGCCCAGCCAGTGCCGACGCCGGGAGGTGGATGCTGCGCAGGAGCTCGCCGGGTGCCAGGGAGTTCCGGGCATCTCCGGTAACAAACTCCGCCACCGGAATTGTCCGGCTGGACCCACCCGGACCGACTATCAGGGCCGTCCCGTCCAGCGCGGCGCAGAGCGAGATCATGGGCCCGGCCGGCAGCGACGTGCAAAGGTTCCCGCCCACGGTGGACATATTCCAGACCTTGAAAGACGCCACGAAAGAGTCGCAGCAGGGCCGGAACAGGTCAAGGGCGGGCCAGCTGCGGACAGCCAAACCCGAGGATGCGCCCAAGGATTCAGGCAGGGCATACAACTCGGCGATGGTGCAGGTGGCGGCGAGCTCGATGCCGCCGTCACTGACGGTCACGGCCTGCCAGCCGGAATCGCCAAGGTCCAGCAGGCGGCGCAACGGCTTGGCCCCAAAGGCGTAGCTGCCGTAGGAAAAAAGTACGGTGCCACCGGCCAGCCAGGCATCGCCGTCCTGGAAGTCGGCAGGATTTGTGGTGCGGAGCACGGCCTCGATGGTGTTCATGTCCATGGTTGCTCCCCGGCGTGAATTGATGCGTGGATGGGACCGTGGCCGTCCTTGAGCGAGTCGGCTCCCGCCAAAGTGGCACCGGCCCGGGACGCCAGGATCTCCGCGGTAATGGAGACGGCGACCTCTGCAGGCGTCACCGCGCCCAGGTCCAGGCCGATCGGCGAATGCAACTTTTCCAGCTGCCCTGGCGCCACACCTGCATCGAGCAGTTCGGAGACCCGCTGCAAATGGCTGCGCCGCGATCCCATGGCACCCACATAGGCCAGGTCCAGGGCAAGCGCGGCGGACAACAGCGGGATGTCGAACTTGGGATCGTGGGTCAGGACGCACACCACGGAGCGCGGATCGAGCCGTCCGGCCGCGGCCTCAGCAGCCAGGTAGCGGTGCGGCCAGTCGCTGACCAGGGCATCCGCCGTCGCAAATCTTTCCTGCCCGGTGAAGGCAGGCCGGGCATCGCACAGTGTGACGTGGTAGCCCAGGAGTTGAGCGGCCGGCAGCAGTGCTGCGCCGAAGTCGTTGGCGCCGAAAATCAGGAAGCGCGGCGCCGGGCGACGGCTCTCCACCAGCAGCTCCACCGGTTCTTCCACACGTTCCCCCGCCTTGCCGGCCTGCTTGCGGCACGCATCGCTCGCCAGGCGCACCAGCCCCGCTCCCCCGCTGCGCAGCAATGGACCGAGCTGGGCCGCCGCAGAACGGATCAGGGCCGCATCGCCGTTCAGCAACACGGCGAGTTCGGGCGAACCGTCGGGAATGAACGTTCCAGGATCAGGCACGACGACGGCGCCCTGGCCGCCGCTGTCCACCCTCCGGATCAGTGCCAGGCCGTTCGCCGTGGCTGGCCGGGGTCCCCCGGCGGCCAGTGGGGAAAGGGTCAATGGCTCGATATGGATTTCCAGTTCGCCTCCGCAGGTGAGTCCCGCTGCGAAGGCATCCGCAGCGCTGTAGCCGAAGAAGCTGCGGCGCGTGACGCCGTCGTCAATTGCCTCCAGTGCCGCCTCCACCACGGCGCCTTCCACGCAACCGCCGGAGAGGCTGCCCAGCGTCTCGCCGGCCTCTGATACCAGCATGGAGGTGCCCACAGGCCGGGGAACCGAGCCACCTGCTGCCACCACGGTGGCCACGGCGCATCGCTGGCCCCGGACAACGGGCTGCCACCCGCCCAGGGACGGCATCAAATCAAGCATTGCTGCACTCCTTTTTCTCGGCCGGCGAATGCGCTGCGCATCCGGACATCCGCAACCGGGATTACCGGTGCGGATGTCCGAAAGCGTCGCGCTTGCGGCAGCAGCGGTATCAGGCGCCAAGCAGCACGTTGATCGGACCGCGGGCAAAGTAGATCAGGAAGCCAACAGAGACCACCCACATCAGCAGATGCACCTTCCGGGCCCGGCCGGATGCCGCGCTGATCACTGTCCAGGCGATGAAGCCGACGCCGATTCCGTTGGCGATCGAGTACGTCAGCGGCATCGTGACGATGCACAGGAACGCGGGCAGAGCAACGGAGAACCGGCTGAACTTGATCTCGCGGATTTGCGCCATCATCATGGCTCCCACTACTACCAGCGCAGAGGCCGCAACCTCCAGCGGAACCACACTGGTGAGCGGGGTCAGGAACATGGATCCGAGGAACAGCACGCCCGTCACCACCGACGCCAGGCCGGTGCGCGCACCTTCGCCGATTCCCGCCGCGGAGTCGATGTAGACGGTGTTGGAGGACCCCGACGTCGCACCGCCGGCCACTGCGCCGATGCCTTCCACAATGAAGGCGGACTTCAGGCGTGGAAACGTGCCGTCCTTGTGGGCAAGTCCGGCGCTCTTGGCGAGTCCGGTCATGGTGCCCATGGCGTCGAAGAAGTTGGTGAACACCAGGGTGAAGACCAGCATGGTGGCGGCCAGCGCCCCGATCCTGCCGAACGAGCCGAACATATCGAACTGGCCCACCAGCGACAGGTCCGGGATGGACACCAACTGGTTGGCCAGCACGGGAGTGTTCAGGTGCCAGCCACCCGGGTTATCCGGTCCGCCGGGACCGACCTTGAAGACCGCCTCGACGACGACCGCCAGCACGGTGGAGGCGACGATTCCGATCAGCAGCCCGCCCGGGACCTTCCGGGCCACCAGGATGCCCATGACCAGAAGCCCGAGCACAAAGACCAGCGTGGGCAGCGTGGTGATGGAGCCATCGGTGCCCAGCTGAACGGGTGGACCACCCGCCGTCGGACGGACAAAGCCGGAATCCACGAAGCCGATGAACGCAATGAACAGGCCGATTCCCACCGTGATGGCGGCCTTGAGTTCCTTGGGAACTGCGCGGAAGATCGCGGTCCGTGCGCCGGTGACACCGAACAGGACAATCAGCAGGCCGTTGATCACCACCAGTCCCATGGCCTCGGGCCACGTGACATCCTGGATCACCGAAACAGCAAGGAAGGAGTTGATGCCGAGGCCGGCGGCCAGGCCGAAAGGAAGGTTGGCCACCAGTCCGAACACAATGGTCATCACCCCGGCGGTGAGGCCGGTGACGGCTCCTACCTGCGCTGCGGACAACCAGCCGCCGGCCACGTCAGTGGGTGCGTTGTCCGGGCCGAAGCCGCCCAGGATCAGCGGGTTGAGGATGACGATGTACGCCATGGTGAAAAAGGTCACCAAGCCGCCGCGGAACTCCCTGGCAAGGGTGGAGCCACGGGCGGTGATGGAGAAAAAGCTGTCCAGGAACGAGCTGGACGGAGGGGTGGATCCGGGTGCGGGCTCAACTGCTGCCGGATCAGGCTTCAGGAGTGTCATCCCT
Source organism: Pseudarthrobacter sp. MDT1-40-2 (assembly GCF_059383595.1). Lineage (NCBI taxonomy): Bacteria > Bacillati > Actinomycetota > Actinomycetes > Micrococcales > Micrococcaceae > Pseudarthrobacter > Pseudarthrobacter sp. MDT1-40-2. The sequence goes on from NZ_JBWZCL010000002.1 coordinate 494,059, forward strand.
GCCACCTCCCCTAGTAATCGATCCTGGAGTCGAGCGAGTTCCAGGTGTTGAAGGGTTCCAGGATTTCCGGCGCATCCTGCGCCGTAAGGTGCAACCGGCCAACCGGCATGAGGGCGTCGCGGTTGCTGTTTTCGAAGTACTCGTAGAACACGGCGTCGTCGAAGCCGACCGACGCGGCGTCATGCCGGTCTGCCGCGAAGACCACGCGCTCCACCCGCGCCCAGAGGGCCGAGGACAGGCACATGGGGCACGGTTCGCAGCTGGTGTAGAGCGTCGCTCCACTGAGGTCGAAGGTGCCCAGTTCCCTGCATGCTGTGCGGATGGCGGTAACTTCGGCATGCGCGGTGGGGTCATTGCTGGCAGTGACCCGGTTGACGCCGTCGAACGCCCTGCCGTCCGCGGTGACGATGACGGCACCGAACGGTCCGCCGCTGTTGTGGACGTTGGCGGTGGCGAGTTGGATAGCCCTTGCGAGATACTGCTGGGCCTCTTGGGTTTCCGGCAGTGTGGTTTGCTGGGACGGAATGTGTTGATCCGTGGCGGTCATGATGCGACTCCCTTGAATGGCGGAAGCTCAGCAAAACCGGACAGGGGCTCACGGAGGAGAACAAGCGGTACGGCGTTTACCAGGCTTCAGCATGTGCATTTGAAGGTTCAGTTGCGCCTGGTAGATAGCTTCCCGGAGATCCGGGCGCCCGCCTTGGCAATCTCGACATTAGCACTTCAATGTGAGCTGCGCCATAGTTTTTGGAAGTTTAATTTCGTGATGTGAAATTCCTGCCTCGCTGACTCAAGGTGGGCCGCGGTGCCGGAAATGGGCCAGCTCTTGGTGGCTGTGATGAGACTCACTCGCAACAAACCGTTTCCAGCTTGAAGCGGCGGCAACGCGCTGGGCACCATGGATTCAGGCGGTTCCGCATAGGCGCGGGACCCTATTTTCATGAATGGAAAAAACGATGACGTTTGAAACTGAAGCCGTGACCCTCAAGATCTGGGACCGGTCAACCATGAACCACACCATCGACTCCCTGGTGAGCGAGCTCTCCGCCCGTCACAACACCAGCAAAGGCAACATCGCCGTCACCTGCAGCGGCCCGAACACCTACACCTTCAGCCTCAACGGCGCACCGAAGTCCGCTTCGCTGGAGTCGGTCAACAGCTGACCTTGTAGCCAGCCGCCGGGTTGGCCAAAAGGGCTGGACTTACCGGGCGTGGCGGTGTCAGGATCGCCCAAGGTCCGTCGAGTCCATCATCGAGTAGCCAGGCGGAAAACCGACGCCCAGCCCGTCGCGGCGCCCGTTCTGGCCGCGGCAGCACCACGCCAGTTGTCAACGACTCAGTGGTTTTCCGGTGCCGTTGTGACGAGGTCCGGGGGCGACGAATGATGGTTCACTGGACTATGACCATGGGCGAACTGCGCACCGCGATGACCGAGGACCTCGAGATTGCGTATTACGACGGCGGCCCGGCTGACGGACCGGCCGCCGTGCTCCTCCACGGGTTCCCTTACGACGTTCTCAGCTTCGAGTCCGTTGTCCCCTTGTTGGCAAAGCGCGGGATCCGCTCCGTAACTCCGTACCTACGCGGTTACGGTCGGACCCGGTTCCGCGAGGCTGCGACGCTTCGGTCCGGCCAGCAGGCGGCCGTCGGACAAGATGTGCTGGATCTCATCGATGCCCTCGAATTGAAGCGACCAGTGGTGGCCGGCTATGACTGGGGCGGCCGGGCGGCCTGCATCGCGGCAGCCGTGCGCCCCCAGGGCCTGGCCGGTCTGGTAACTGTCGGAGGTTACGCAATCCAGGACATCGCAGCGTCGGTCGAGCCGGCGGCCCCTATAGACGAGTATCGGGACTGGTATCAGTGGTACTTGAACACCGATCGCGGACGCGCCGGACTCCAAACAAACCGCGATGAATTGTGCCGCCTGCTCTGGCAACTGTGGTCACCGGAATGGGCCGGGGCCAACGATGCCTACACCTCCACCAGCCCCAGCCTGCACAACCCCGACTTCGTTGATGTTGCGGTGCATTCCTACCGTCATCGACATGGTGCCGTGGCTGGCGACGATCGCTTCGACGGGCTCGAGGCATTTCTCGCAACGTCGCCGCCCATTTCGGTGCCGACCATTTCACTTGATGCTCTGGCCGACGGGTTCGGGCCCGATGACTCTGAGCGGGATCGGCAGCATTTCGCCGGGCCTTTCGAAATCCGCAGGCTGCCGGGAATAGGCCACAATGTGCCCCAGGAGGCGCCTGATGCGTTCAGCAACGCCGTCGCTGATATTCTCCTCGCTAGCTCCTCCCCGTAAACCGGCTCCCATCGCCGCCGGACTCGTCTGCTGATCGAAGGCTTCTGACCCGTGGATGGACAGGCATCCCAGACCTTGGGAGTCGGCCGCGCACCTGGGAGCGATCACAGTGTTCTAGCCGCCTGAGCTTGCAACTCAGTCAGTTTTTGGCTCTATTCAGCCGATTATTTATGTGCTAGAACTGGGAGCGCACACGGCCTAGCTTGCTTCAAGGCGGCGGCCTTCCCCGATTTATTCCGTCAAGGAGGACGACATGACAAAGTACGACTCGATGATGCACCGCCCAAGGGGGCCCAGGCGACGATCAACAGTGGTAGCAGCCTCGCTCCTCGCGGTGGTGTTATTGCCCGCAGGAATTGTTTCCGCCGCCGCGGAAGGCTCCCGCGCTCAGCCGGTGGGCGCCGTCGTCAATGGTGATTTCACCCAGGGATTGGCGGGTTGGAAGGTCACCGGAAACCTTGCCTCGTCCAACACCGCGGTTGAGGCCGGCAACGCACAACTCAGCCAGCGACTTGACGCTACGGGCACGGTGGGCCTGCGTCAGAAAACCGGCAGCCTTTCTGAGGGCTGGTGGACGGTTTCGGCGCGGGTCAAAGCGGAAGGGACACTTGGCGCTTCACGGATCGGACTGAAGAACTGCGGGGTGGACGGCGAGACGGTCCTTCCGTCCACGGCGCAGGACGGTGCGTGGCTGCAGATCTCGGCCGATGCCTATGTGACGAAGGGCGCGTGCGAGATTGTCATCGAGACCCGGGGGCAAGCCGGCGATTGGGCAGCCGTCGACGACGTCACGCTCACCCCAGGGTCGGTCCAGCGCGCAATTCGCGGCGCCGACCTCTCCAACTTGGTCAAGAACGAGGACAACGGAGCGGTCTACTTTGACGCGAAGGGCCGGCAAGTGGACGCCGTTGAGGCATTCGCGCACGCAGGTGCCAACGTGGTACGGCTGAAGGTATGGGTGAACCCTGCCGACGGCTACAACACCACCGACGAGGTGGTGGCAACCGCCAAGCGCGCCAAGGCCGCAGGGATGAAGGTCTTGGTTGACTTCCACTACAGCGATCGCTGGACGGACCCCGGTGCTCAGGGAATGCCCGCCGCTTGGGTTGGCCTGACCCCGCAGCAAGTGGCGGATGCGGTGTATGCGCACACCTTTGAAGTACTGACTGCCTTGCGGGACGCCGGGGCGACGGCGGATTCGGTCCAGGTGGGCAACGAAATCAACCCGGGCATGCTCTGGCCCCTGGGCCAGACTTGGGACGTAGATCCGGCGGACAATGTAAAGGGCGCGCAGTGGGACAACCTGGCGTTGTTCCTCACGGCCGGATCCCGCGCTGCGAAGGACGTCAGCCCTCAGACAGATGTCATCCTGCACCTGACCAACATCAACAACGGAATCGGCGGCCTCACCTGGTGGTATGACGAGGTCACGAAACGGGGCGTACAGTTCGACACGATCGGGCTGTCCTACTACGGATTCTGGCATGGCTCCATGGCTGACCTGCAGCAAGCCATTACTACCTTGTCTGCCCGCTATGACCGGGACGTGATCGTCGTCGAGAACTCCTACCCGTTCACACTGGCGGATAATCCCGTTGACCCGTGGGAAAACGTCATAGCTTTGGATAACCAGCTCATTCCCGGCTACCCGGCGACCCCTGAGGGACAGGCGGCCAACTTCCGGGCGGTGCAGGACGTGGTTGCGTCCGCACCAGGCGGACGCGGCCTTGGCGTCGTGTCATGGGAGCCGGCCTGGACGGCAGTTCCGGGCAACGGCTGGGACCCTGCAGACCCCACCAGCGGCAATGCATGGGAAAACCAGGCCATGTTTGATTTCGACGGGCGCGCTCTTCCGGCGCTCCAGGAATTCGCCGCGGATCCAGTCGTGTTGCGCTGAGTTGCCGCCGGGCCGCGCCTGTCCTTAACGGCAGGCGCGGCCTCCTGCAGGTGCGGTTAACCGATTCTCCGATGTCACACGCACTGTCCACCCGGAAACCCGACGGTTTCAGCAATCGCTTAGGACACGTCCTGAACCTGTTCCTTGGTGGTGTTTTGGATAACCCGCACAGTCCCGGCCAAAACGTCGGCCGTGCCGGTAACGGCCTCGCCGCTGAGGAGGTCGCGGCCGGTAGCGGGGTATTCGGCGTCAGCTTCCGAGTGGTTGATGAGAAAGGTGAAGGTGTCCGTCCCGTTACTCCGGGAGGCGACTTCCAGTCCGGCCGGCGGCCGTAGTGCCGTTCTGATGCCGGCGGTTTCGACGGCGTCGAGCACCACGGCGGCGAGGTCGCCGCCGTCGAGCTTGGTGGAGACGTACCAGGCGGTTCCGCTACCGAAGGTGTTGCGGGTGAGAGCGGGACGTGAAGCGGCCGGGCCGTCCAAGTATCGACTGAGGACGGTCGCGGTGCCGGGGTGAATCTCCTCGGCCCACACGCTCCCCGCGGCGCCGCTGCTGAGGGTGACTGTCTCATTCTCGCGGAGCGGTAGAAACTCGTGAATCTCCAGTCCCAGCACGTCGCGGAAGGCGCCAGGTGATGCGCCGGCCGGAACAGTGTCATTGGCATCCACGATGCCCGAGAAGTAGGACACCAGCAGGTTGCCGCCGCCGCGGACGTAATCCTTGATATTCGCTGCCGCTTTCTCCGTCACGAGGTAGAGGGCAGGTGCCAGTACCAGGTCGTATCCGGAAAGGTCCGCTTCAGGGTGGGCGAAGTCGGTGCTGATGCCTTCCTGCCAGAGGGCGGTGTAGTACGCCTCGATCCGCTCGCGGTGGTTGAGGTCGCTGCTGGGACGCCATTCCAGGTCCTGCGCCCAGAATGACTCAACGTCCCAAAGGATGGCCACCCTGGACTCCACAACGGACCCCTTGGCGGCAGCGAGCTTCTTCAGGTCATCGCCCAGGTCCAGCACTTCGCGCCAGATCCGCGTCCCAGTACCGGCGTGCGGAAGCATGGCCGAGTGGAACTTCTCCGCGCCGAACCGGGACGCCCGGAACTGGAAGAACATGACTGCATCCGCACCGCGGGCCAGGTGCGATAGGCTGTTGCGCGCCAGCTCACCGGGACGCTTCGCCACGTTCCGCCCCTGCCAGTTCACCGAACCGGTGGAATGTTCCATCAACATCCAGGGCCTGTTGCCCGCCAGTGACCGGGTAAGGTCCGCGTCCATGGCGAGCAGGATGTGGTTGTCGGTCCGTTCGGCCACGAGGTAGTGATCGTTGGCCACGATGTCCACCTCCCTGCTCCATTTCCAGTAGTCCGCCGCGAGGCAGTTCGTGGCCATGAAGTTCGTGGTAACGGGAACGTCCGGGGTATACCGCCGGATGACATCTCGCTCATTGATGTAGCACTCAAGGAGCGCGTCGGAGGTAAAGCGCCGGAAATCCAGGCGCTGGGCCTGGTTGCTGACGCTGGCGGAGAGCCGCGGGGCATCGATCTCGTCCCATTCGCCATACTTCTGGCCCCAAAAAAGGGTGCCCCAGGCCCTGTTAAGTTCTTCCAACGTGCCATACCGGGCACGCAGCCACTTCCGGAACGCGGTAACGGAGCAGTCATCGTAGGACTCGCTGACCGGCGCGCCGTACTCGTTGTGCACATGCCACAGGACCAGCGCAGGGTGGGCGGCGTAGCGGCGGGCCAGCTGTTCGGTGATGTTGGCCGCGGCACGGCGGTACTCGGGTGAGCTTGGGCTGGTCATTCCGCGGGACCCGTTGCCCAGGGTGACGCCTTCGCGCGTGACGGGGCGGGCCTGCGGATACTTCTTCCAGAACCATGCCGGAGGAGCCGCCGTGGGCGTGCCCAGGTCCACGCTGATCCCGGCTTCGTGCAGGAGGTCCATGAGGTGGTCGAGCCATTCGAAGTCATACTCGCCTTCGCGCGGTTCCAGCAACACCCAGGAGAAGATGCCGATGCTGACCAGGTTGATGCCGGCCTCCTTCATCAGCGCAATGTCCTCCGACCAAACCTCGCGGGACCACTGCTCGGGGTTGTAGTCCCCGCCGTAGCAGAGGCCCGCAGGCCGCTGGACCCAGGGCGCAATCGATCGCTCTGGTGCCGCGGCGGTCTGCGTCACCGCGCGGTGAAGGACGTCTGTCATGGGAGATCTCCTTAGGAACTGTGTGCGGTCCCAGTTCTATCACAGGGTGACGAACCGGTACTACCCCCAAGTTACTGTTGACAGAGCCCACATTTCCGTGAACTACTGGAACCGCTCACAGTCATGCGGCGTTGGTTCGGATGAGCGGTGACGTCAGACAGACCCATTCAGCTTTTCGACAAGGAGGACGAAATGCGCAAGTCATTTCGTGCAGGCGCCGTCGCCATGCTCGCCGCGGCCGCTATGCTCACTGCAGGATGCTCCGGTACTTCAGGTACCGACGCCGGCTCAGCGAATGATCCCAACCAGAAGGTGGAACTGACCTACTGGGCCTGGGCCCCCAACCTGGACAAGGTGGTTGAGGTTTGGAACGAGAAGAACCCCAACATCCACGTCACCGTCAACAAGCAGGACGGCGGCGATCCCGCCGTCACCAAGCTGCTCACCGCTGTCAAGGCCGGCAGCGGGGCCCCGGACCTCATTCAGGCCGAATACCAGAAGATCCCTACCCTGGTCGCAGCCGACGCACTCGCTGACCTCTCCGGTACTGAAGCCAACGAGACCAAAAGCCACTTCCCTGAAGGGGTCTGGAACGACGTAACCCTCGGCGGCGACGCACTCTACGCTGTTCCGCAGGACACCGGCCCCATGGTCTTCTACTACCGCGCCGATATCTTCGAGAAACTCGGCCTTTCCGTTCCCACCACCTGGGAGGAGTACGCTCAGGCCGCCAAGGCCGTCCATGCCGCTGACCCCGAGGCCTATCTGGGCACCTTTTCCTCCAACGACGCCGGCTGGTTCACCGGCATGGCCCAGCAGGCCGGCGCTTCCTGGTGGGGTGTCGACGGCGACGCCTGGAGCGTCAACATCGACGAGGACCCCACACGGAAGGTTGCCGAGTATTGGGGCGGCCTCGTGGAAGAGGGCATCATCGACAACAAGCCGATGTACACCCCGGAATGGAACACCGCCCTTAACACTGGCAAGCAGGTTGGCTGGCTGAGCGCAGCCTGGGGTCCGGGCGTTCTCTCCGGCAACGCCGGCGCCACCGCCGGACAGTGGAAGGTGGCACCCATGCCGCAGTGGGATGCCGCCAAACCCTCTACCGGCAACTGGGGCGGATCCTCCACCGCAGTGACCACGCAGTCCAAAAATGTCGAAGCCGCCGCGAAGTTCGCCACCTGGCTGAACACCGACCCCGAAGCAGTCCAGGCCCTGGTCCAGGAAACGGGCGTCTACCCCGCCGACAACGCAGGCGCCAAGTCCGCGTTGACTGCTGCACCGGAGTTCTTCTCCAACCAGCCCGACTTTTATGACGTGGTGGGCGACGCCGCGCAGAACGTGGGTTCCTTCAGCTACGGACCGAACGTCAACGTTGCCTTCAACGCCTACAACGACCAGTTCGCCAAGGCTGCCCAGGCCAAGCAGAAGAGCGCCTTTATCGACGCAGTGAAATCCATGCAGCAAGTCACCATTGAGGATTTGAAGCAAACCGGCTTCACCGTCAAGTAATTCAGGCAAGCAGCAGCAGGCTCCGGTTCCGGGAAGGGGCATCCGCCAGGCCCTTCCCGGACCCGGCACCACTTGAACCAGACAAGCTCGAATCCAGGCAAGCTCCAAATCCACAAGGAAGTGCACCCGTGGCAATGACCGAGACCAAACCCGGTGCGGCTGTAGACACCGCAGCCGGCCCCGCAAGGCGGGCGAAGAATTTCAAATCCCGGGTGCTCGTCCCCTATGCGATGCTCGCCCCGGGCATCATCCTTTTCCTCGTCTTTATGGCCGCCCCCATCGTCTACACGCTGGTGCTGAGCTTTCAGAAGAAGAAGGTCAGCGGACTGGGCCTCGGCAAAGGCGCCCAAAGCCAGGTTTTCGCCGGCTTCGAGAACTATGCCGGCGCCCTGACGGATCCGGAGTTCCTGGGCAGCGTGCTTCGCGTGCTGCTCTACGGCCTGATCTTGATTCCCCTGATGCTCGGCTTCGCCCTGCTGTTCGCACTCCTGCTGGACTCCCGGCGGACCCGAGCCGGCAGCTTCTCCCGCACCGCCATCTTTCTCCCCTACGCCGTGCCCGCCGTCATCAGTTCACTGTTGTGGGGCTTCCTTTACCTGCCCGGCGTAAGCCCCTTCCATTTCCTGGCCCGCCAGTTCGGCATTGCGCTCCCCTCGCTGCTGGACCCAAACCTCGTCACCTTCGCTATCTGCAACATCGCGCTCTGGGGAGGCGTGGGTTTCAACATGATTGTGATGTACACGTCGCTGAAGGCAGTGCCCAGCGAAATCTACGAAGCCGCAAAGCTGGACGGCTGCTCCGAAATCCAGACGGCCCTGCGGATTAAGATCCCCATTATCGCTCCGTCCCTGGTGATGACCGCACTGTTCTCGATGATCGCCACACTCCAGGTTTTCGCCGAGCCCACCACGTTGCGCCCCCTGGCTAACAGCCTGTCCACGAGCTGGTCCCCGCTCATGCTGGTCTACCGCGACGCGTTCACCCGCAACGACGCCTACTCAGCAGCCGCCACCAGCATCGTGATCGCCGCGGCCACCTTCATCATTTCCTTCCTGTTCCTGCGCGTAGTGCAGAAGCGGGCCTTCGGACAGGAGAACTAAACCATGACAGCCCTCGTCCCCGGACCAGCCACCAATGCAAAAATCCCGCGCACCGCCGCGCGTGCATACTCCGTCCGGGAAAAGCCCAGCTACCTGTCCACTGGAATCCTGATCCTGGGCGCTCTCTACTGCCTGTTCCCGGTGATCTGGGTGCTGGCCGCCGCCAGCAAAGACGGCAACGAGCTGTTCTCCACCTTCACGCTCGCACCCAGCACGCACCTGTGGGACAACATCGTTGCCCTCACCGAATACCGTGACGGGCTGTTCTGGCGCTGGATGGCCAACACGGCTCTTTACGCCGGCGTGGGCGCCATCGTCTCCACCTGGGTCTCCGCGCTATCCGGTTACGTGCTTGCGAAGTTTGACTTCCCGGGCAAGACGGGGATTTTCAAGGTGCTGCTCATGGGTGTGCTGGTGCCTGGCGTCATCCTTGCCATCCCGCAGTACCTGATGCTCGCCCAGGCCGGGCTGACCAACACGTACTGGTCTGTGCTCTTGCCTCAGATCATTAGCCCCTACGGCATCTATCTTGCCCGGATCTATGCCGCGGCATCGGTACCAGGCGATGTGATCGAAGCCGCCCGCACCGAAGGTGCCAGGGAAATGTACATCTTCAACCGGATCGCGGCCCCCATGATGCTGCCTGGCCTGGTAACCATCTTCCTGTTCCAATTTGTGGCCATCTGGAACAACTTCATGCTGCCGTACATCATGCTCGGGGACGACCACCTGTTCCCGATCACGGTGGGACTCAACGGGCTGCTCAACCAGGGGGCATCAGCGCCTGCCCTGTACACCTTGGTCCTGGCCGGCGCACTGGTGTCGATCGTTCCGCTGGTCATCTTGTTCCTGCTCCTGCAGCGCTACTGGCGGGTCGACCTCGCCGCCGGTGCAGTCAAGGCCTAGTCCTAGATAGGCTTTGCACCATGACTCAACCGACCTCCAGGCCGAGGCCAAAGATCGACGACGTAGCCAAAGAGGCCGGCGTCTCGCGCGGCACAGTCTCCCGAGTGCTCAACGGCGGGCACTGGGTCAGCCCGTCAGCGTTGGAAGCCGTCAACGCCGCCATCAAAAAGACTGGGTACCGCGTCAACCCTCACGCCAGAAACCTGGCCACCAACCGGGCGAACTCGGTGGCGTTCCTGCTGACCGAAACACATGACCGCCTGTTCGAGGACCCCAACTTTGCGGTCCTCATGCGCGGCGCGGCGGATGCGCTGGCCGTCCACGATATCCCGCTGGTCCTGATAATGGCCGGCACCGACGACGAACAACGCCGCGCCACGGACTTCCTCACTGCCGGCCATGTGGACGGAGTTCTGCTGGTCTCTTCCCACGCCACCCGCAAGGGAATTATCTCCGACATCATTTCCGCTGGGATCCCTGCCATTTCCTGTGGAATCCCACTCGGGTTCGAGAAAAAGATGGGTTACGTGGCGGCCGACGATTACGAAGGAGCCAGAGACCTCCTGCGCTATCTGTACGAATCCGGACGCCGTCGGATTGCCACCATCACCGGGCCGCAGGACACCTCCGGCGGCATCCGCCGGCTCGAGGCGTACCGTGACGACCAGGGCGACAGCATCAATGAGGCACTCATTGTGCACGGTGATTACAGCAAAGAGAGCGGTGCCAAAGGAATGCGGGAGCTCCTAGAGAGGGTACCGGACCTGGACGCTGTGTTCGCCGCGAACGACCTTATGGCGCTGGGGGTCTTGGACGTCCTCCACGAAGCCGGGCGGCGGATACCTGAGGACGTGGCTGTCGTGGGCTTCGACGACATCAGCGCCTCCGCCACTGCCACTCCCGCGCTGACCACCGTGCGCCAACCCTTCGAGCGGATCAGCGAGGAAATGGTTCGCTTGCTTTTGGACGTCATCAACGGCAAGCGCCCTGCAGCCATCACCATCCCCACGGAACTTGTCATCCGCCAATCCTCATAATCCCGGGGCGTGTTGCTTCGAGGCAGCTCGTCATTGTTCTGCTCGTCATTGTTCTACTGGGTTGACGCTGCTACGAGTTCAGCGATCTGAAGAGCGTTCAGGGCTGCGCCCTTGCGGAGGTTGTCGCCGCTGATGAACATTGCCAAGCCCCTGCCCTTCGGCGCTCCTTCATCCGCTCGGAGCCGTCCAACGAGGGAGACATCGAGTCCGGTAGCTTTCAACGGCGTAGGAATGTCCGTCAGCACCACGCCAGGCGCTTCGCTGAGGAGCTCCATTGCGCGGGCTACAGAGAGTGGATCGGCGAACTCCGGGTTGACGGACAGCGAATGCCCGGTAAAGACAGGGACGCGGGTACAGGTGCCACTGACCAGCAGATCGGGCAGTTCGAGAATCTTCCGGCTCTCATAACGCAGCTTCTGCTCCTCAGTGGTTTCAAAGGACCCATCATCTACGAGGTCACCTGCCAAAGGGATGACGTTGAAGGCTATCGTCTCCCTGAACATCTTCTCGGCAGGGAAATCGACAGAGTCACCGTCGTGCAGTAAGTTCAACAGGCCCTGCTCTGAGGCTTCAGCGACTTCCCGGACCAGCGCGGGGCCAGCGCCTATCCCGGCACCGGAAACGGCCTGGTATGTGCTGACAGTAAGGCGCTGCAGTCCTGCTTCGCGATCGAGGACTTTTAGCGCCGGCATCGCAGCCATAGTCGTGCAGTTGGTGTTGGCGATGATGCCCTTACTGGCGTCCTTGATCGCGTGCGGGTTCACTTCGCTGACCACCAGCGGAACATCAGGGTCCATTCGGAACGCCGATGAGTTATCAATGACCACAACTCCGGCAGCAGCGAAGCGTGGAGCCAGGGCTCGTGCCGTGGCTCCGCCGGCCGAGAAGATCGCGATGTCCAACCCTTCTGGATCTGCGGTTTCGGCGTCCTCAACGAGGACTTCGTCATCACCCCAGGGAAGAAAGGTACCGGCGCTGCGCGCAGAGGCGAAGAAGCGCACATCAGATACAGGGAAGTCACGTTCCTTGAGTAGCTGCCTGACAAGGGTCCCAACCTGACCCGTTGCTCCTACTACGCCGACGCTCATCTTCTTGAGCGTACCTGCGCTTATGGCCATAGTGGCCTTCCGCATCTTCCCCCACCGCCGCCCGCCTAGGCCTGCGGGCGGCTGAAGCCTGGGAGGCCGTGGATCCAGCGGGAGAAGCGCCCCGGAACATGGACGCGGTCTGCCGGCAAATGAAAATCCGGATCGGTGCCGCCTCCCAACGGCAGGTAGAACTCCTGTGCTGCCGCGGTGGCTTGCTGGGCCGGTACAACGGTCGCCCTATCCTGCTGGTCCATCTGGTCCTCCTTAGTGGCTTCGCTCGGCAAAGTTATTCCGTAATGTGAAAAAGAAGTTTTGTAATATGAAATAAGACTAGAACGGTCAGCCGTGGCAGTCAATGGACGCGAGGCCCCCGGTCACAATCGGATTTTTCAGATTGTGATGCACTTCACTGGCATCGTGGGCTACGCTAGTTGCTAATTCGTGGCGCACGTCACGTAACCTGGGAGCAGCAGGCAGGGTTGTAATGAGCTGGCATCAATGGATGTCGGCTCTTTTTTGTTGGGTCGGCGCCACCGGAAACGCGCTTGAAACGCGCGCTTAATTTCAGTGATGGAACCTAGGTTCCACTTACCGGAAGTTGGGAACAGACCATGAGCAGCAAGATCATCCTCGGCGACAACCAGTACGGAAAGGCCGAGGTCCGGGTCGTCAAGATCACCCGCGACACCGACCGCCACGAAATCGAAGACCTCAACGTCACCTCTCAGTTGCGGGGAGACTTCGCAGCCGCGCACCTCGAAGGCAACAATGCCCACGTGGTGGCAACCGACACCCAGAAGAACACGGTGTACGCCTTCGCCCGTGAAGGCGTGGGCTCACCCGAAGCGTTCCTGCTCCGACTCGGCGAGCACTTCACGTCCAGCTTCGACTGGGTCACCGGCGGCCGCTGGGAAGCAGAGTCCTACAGCTGGGACCGAATCCAGGCCCAGGGCTCCGCGCACGACCACTCCTTCGTGCGCAACGGCCAGGAAGTCCGCACCGCGGTCCTGGTCCGCGACGGCGCCACCACGCACCTCATCTCCGGGCTCAAGGACCTGACCGTCCTCAAATCCACCCAATCCGGCTTTGTGGGCTACCCCAAGGACAAGTACACAACGCTGCCGGAGACAACCGACCGTATTCTGGCCACCGACGTCTCCGCGCGCTGGCGCTTCAAGACCGGTACAGATTTCAGCACCCTTGACTTCAACAAGAACTACGACGACGTCAAGGGGCTCCTGCTTGAAGGCTTCACGGAGAACTACTCCCACGCCCTCCAGCAGACGCTGTTCGACATGGGCACCAAAGTACTTGAGGCACACGCCGAGATCGACGAGATCAAGTTCTCCATGCCGAACAAGCACCACTTCCTGGTGGACCTCACGCCGTTCGGCCTGGACAACCCCAATGAGGTCTTCTTCGCGGCGGACCGGCCCTACGGGCTCATCGAAGCAACGGTCCTTCGCGACGACGCCGCCCCCGCCAGCGCCGCCTGGAACGGCATTGCCGGCTTCTGCTAGTAACGTTCCGGCCCGAGCCGGCGTTTTCGGGCCCCTCCATCCGGAGGGGCCCGCCCCTCTGAAAAAACCCACCTGTTAGCCAGACAACGTTAGCCAGACGAAGGCGTCTGCCATGAACCAAGAAAGTCTGCCATGAACATCAAGAAGAAAGCGGCCCCGGCCGCTGCCCGCAAAGGCAAGCATCCCGCCCGTCCGGAAGACGAGCGGCTGCCGATCGCAAGCACCTTTGCCTACGGATTCCAGCACGTCCTCACCATGTACGGCGGCATCATTGCCGTCCCCCTCATCGTTGGCCAGGCGGCCGGCCTGCCAAGCGGGGACATTGGAATCCTGATCGCGGCGGCCCTGTTCATGGGCGGCCTGGCCACCCTCCTGCAAACCATCGGCGTTCCGTATTTCGGCTCCCAGCTGCCGCTGGTCCAGGGCGTGTCCTTCGCCAGCGTGGCAACGATGGTGGCCATTGTCACCGGCCCTGGAGGGATCCAGTCCGCCTTCGGCGCTGTTATCGCCTCCGCCGCCATAGGTTTATTGATCGCCCCGTTCTTCTCCAAGATCATCAGGTTCTTTCCCCCTGTAGTCACCGGAACCGTCATCACCACCATCGGCCTGACACTGATGCCCGTCGCCGCCAACTGGGCCATGGGCGGAAACCGGACGGCGGAGAACTACGGAAGCCTGGAAAACATCGGCCTTGCCGCCATCACTCTGGCTCTTGTCCTGGTCCTCAGCAAGCTCGGCAACGCCACCATTTCCCGGCTCTCGATCCTGCTGGCCATGGTCATCGGAACCCTGGTGGCGGTTGTGACAGGGATGGCCAACTTCTCCAAGGTCGGGGACGGCCCCATCGTCGCTTTCCCCGCGCCTTTCCACCTCGGCGCCCCGACCTTCGAAATAGCCGCCATCATCTCCATGACGATCGTCGTCCTGGTGATCCTGACGGAGACCATGGCCGACATCCTGGCCGTTGGCGAGATTGTGGGAACCAAAGTTGATTCCAAGCGAATCGCAGCCGGCCTGCGCGCGGACATGGGCTCGAGCCTGGTAGCCCCGGTCTTCGGCTCCTTCACCCAAAGCGCCTTTGCCCAGAACGTGGGACTGGTTGCCGTCACGGGTATCCGCAGCCGCTACGTTGTGGCCGCCGGCGGCGTGATCCTCGTAGTACTGGGACTGCTGCCCGTCCTTGGCCGCGTCGTCGCAGCCGTGCCCACCTCTGTCCTGGGCGGGGCAGGCGTCGTCCTGTTCGGCACTGTCGCCGCCAGCGGTATCCGCACGCTTGCCAAGGTCGAGTACAAGAACAACATGAACCTGATCATCGTGGCCACCTCCATCGGCTTCGGCATGATCCCCATCGCCGCACCCGCTTTCTATGACAAGTTCCCGGATTGGTTCAGCACCATCTTCCACTCCGGCATCAGCTCCGCAGCGGTGATGGCCATCCTCCTGAACCTCCTGTTCAACCACCTCAAGGCCGGGAACTCGGAGAACCAGTCGGTCTTCGTGGCAGGGACAGGCCGCGCCGTGCGTGAAGAGGACCTCAAGTGCCTCGCCGAGGGCGACCGCTACGAAAACGGCAAGCTGATCGACTGCGACGGCAACGAAGTCCCCGTCGCATCCACCACCACATCGGAGCACTGATAGCCCGCAGGAACGACCACAAACTGAGCAGGAACTAAAGGTACGACGGCGGCACTCACCAAAGTGCCGCCGTCGTACCTTTTCCTGTCAGTCGTCAAAGCAGGTCAGCGCCAGGATAGTGAGGCGCTGCCATAGCGCTGCGGCGGCGAGCCGTATTCGAGCTGCCGGCCGTCGACCAGCAGCGGCGGCGGGACAAAGGTGAGGTCACCATAATCGCTGGGGCAACTGCGCAGGGAAACGTCCAGGTCCTTTGGCTCCATGCCGGGCGGCGGCGCAGGAGAGCGCATCAACTCCAGGGCGGTGCGCGCCAGGGAGAGGTGCGCGGACCCGCTGATTCCTTGCGCACGGGCGGATACCAGTGCCATGGCCGCCGCAGCCATTCCCAGGCCGGTGGCATAATCCAGAGCCTGGACCGGAAGTGCTCCGGGCCGCCAGTTCCCGCCTTCGCCGCTGCCATAAAGCTGCGAGATGCCCGTTGCCGCCTGCACAATGCTGTCAAAGCCGCGCCGTCCTGCCCACGGGCCGCGGTCTCCCCAGGCATCGAGGGAAACCACCGCGAGCCCGGGAAAGTCTGCCCGCAGTGACGCGGCGTCAAGCCCATAACGTGCCAACGACCCGCCCCGGTAGGCAGTCACCACCACGTCGGCTTCAGCCAGGAGCGACCGCAGCCGCTTGAGGGTGCCGGCTTGTTTGAGGTCAGCAACAGCGCTGCGTTTGGCGAATCCGGTGTCCACGTACTGGTCAGCCAGTTCGGGTAGTTCCGGCGGATCCACCCGCAGGACATCGGCGCCCAGCGCACCCAGGATCCGGGTGCCGGACGGGCCGGCGATCACGCGGGTCAGGTCCAGCACGCGAATACCGTCGAGAACGCCCTTGCCAGTCCACCTACGCCCTGGCCGTTGCGGGGCGGGGCTTGTTTCAGTCCGGATCCACGGCTCGTCCAGCAGCGACCGGCCGGGGGCGGATCCTGCCCACTCCTCCGGCGACCTGACCACCGCCGCCAGCCCGCCCCGTGCGGTTACTGCCTCTTCCACCGCGATGGCGGGACAATCGCGCAAGGCGGCATCGACGTCGTCCGCTCTTGTCACTTCCAGGGCCTGCAGCAGCGCACGTTCATGATGCGGATAGTTGGCGTGCAGCCGGACCCAGCCGTCTGCAGTGCGCCGGAATCCGGACAGCGGGGCGAATCCCACCAGCGCTGCACCGTTGATCCGGAGGTGCGCAAAGGAAGCGAAGGCGGCAGCAACCCCGGCGGACGCCAGCGAGATGGAAGGCCTTATCCCCGACGCCGACGCCGCCGACACGGCCGTGGCCAGCGCCTGGAGCGAGCCCAAGGCCAGGCCCTCAACATCGAGAGGGCCAGCCCACCACCAGCGCGGTCCGGACCAATGCGCAAGCTCAATCTCTGCCGGCAACAGCGGGGCCAGCTCCCGCCACAGGGCAGGAACCGGCTCGTTGGGGCTGGAACCGTCGGTAGGGGCCATAGTCACATTATGGCGGTTGCTCCCACCCGGGCCAGCGGGTCAGCCCAGGTGGACCTGCGGGCGATTGTCACCGTCACTGAACGCCTTTTTGGAAATGGTAATAAGCAGCAGGCCCAGCGGCGCGATCAGGACAGCAGCCACTGCCGCCCACAGGAAAACGGCCGCGTAACCGGCTGTCAGCGCCTCCAGCCTGGGGCCGGCCGTTGCAGCAGTCGCTGCTGCGGCGATGGTGCTGAACAGGGCGATGCCCAGGGAACCGCCAATCTGCTGCGAAGCATTCACCAAGGCACTGGCCACACCGGCGTCGTTCTGTTCCACCCCGAAGAGCGCAAGATTCTGGGTCGGAACAAACACCAGCGCAAGCCCGATACCCATAAGGACCAGGGCCGGCAGCATAATGACCGCGTAGCTGCTGTCCGCCCTGACCTGGGTGAGCCACAGCATGGCTGCCGCCAGGAAGAGCGGCCCCACGGCGAGCGGAATCTTTGCTCCGAGTCTGGGCAGGTTCCTGGCCACCACTCCGGCGGTCACAATCAGCACCGCAGTCATGGGCAAGGAAGCCAGCCCGGCCATGAACGGCGCGAAGCCCAGCACGATCTGGATGTAGTAGTTGATGAACAAGATGCCGCCAATCAGCACCGCACCGGACAGGAACGCTGCCAGGAAGCCGGCCGCACGGTTGCGTTCCGTGGCCACCCGTAGCGGGAGCAGGGGGTGCTTCACGCGCTTCTCGACGGCGATGAACAGCACCATCAGCACCGTGCCGGCGAGGATGAATCCCCAGGCTTCCGGGGAGTCCCAGCCGTGTTCGGCGTTCGTAAAGCCGTAGACCAGGGAGCCCAGTCCTGAAGCAGCCAGTACGACGCCGGGCCAATCGTACTTGGAGGGACCTTCGGCTTTACTCTCACGCACCTTCGCCCACACGCCGGCCAGGGCGATGACTGCGATGGGGATGTTCACAAAGAAGCACCAACGCCAGGACACGTAGTCGGTGAGGAACCCGCCGAGCAACACGCCGATAGCGGCGCCCACTCCGCTGATGGAACCAAAAATCGCGAAGGCGGTGCCACGATCCTTACCGCCAGGGAAGGCCACCGTCAGGAGCGCCAATGCGGCAGGAGCCAGCAATGCCGCAAAAAGCCCCTGCAGGGCCCGGGCGCCAATCAACTCGGAGGTTTGTTGTGCCACGCCGCCGATCAGGGAAGCGACGGCGAAACCGGCCGAAGCAACAATGAACGTTCGCTTGCGGCCCCAAAAATCTGCAATCCGGCCGCCGAGCAGCAGCAGGGCACCGAAAGCCAGGGCGTAGGCCGTTACCACCCAGGACCGGGTCGAGTCGCTGATGCCCAGGTCGATTTGCAGGCGCGGCAAGGCCAGATTCACGATGGTCCCGTCCAGCACCACCATGAATTGGGCCAGCGCCAGGAACACCAAGGCGGTCCACTTGCCCCTGCCTGCGCTCCTGTTTGCGCCGATGCTTGTGCTTTTTTCGGCCGGCCGGGTCTCGGCACTTGCCACTTGTGTTTCCACGCAGGGTCTCCACTTTCAATAGAATTACTTATAAAAGTATAACTATTTTTGCTGAGAGCCCTGACGTGCTTTTGCTCACTCCGGTTCTGCCAGGATGGACGCGAGCCGCTCCAATGCCGGCAGCGCTGCCACCAACTGCTTGCGTTCCGCCGGCAGGAGCCTGGAACCGGCCGAGACTACTGCGTCTTCCCAGGCACCCTCCAAAAGCGACTTGATGCGGATCGCCTCGGGGGCTGGATGCAGGGCAACAAAACGCTTGTCCGACTCGCTGCGGGTCCGCGTCACCAGCCCCCGGTCCACCAGTTCCCGCAACTGGGAACTGGTGTTGCTGAGCTGGCGGCCCAGCCTCGCAGCCACCTCGGCGACGGTGATTCCGGGATGGCGTTCGATGACGCGGATGACGTCCAGGACGCTGCCGGACAGCGGAAGCACGCCGGTTTCCTCATGCGTTTTCCGCCGTACCTCGAAGGAAATGTCCATGATCGACACGGCGAGGGCCCGGTGATCAATCGCCTTTGCCGTCTCGCGCGACGCGCCTTCACTTTCCATTCCCCAAGCATAGGCTCGACGGACACCCGCCCCCCGGTTTCCCTGGGGCTAAGGCAGGGTGCTGAACTTTTCGGCCAGACTCTTGGTCCCCTGCACGAGGATCTGGTCGTCGTCATAGAGAACTGTCTGGGCGGTGGTGTGCCCCCATTTTCCGCCGGGGCGCTTCACAGCCACGATGGTGATCCCGTACTTGTCGCGCAGCCCCAGCACTCCCAGCGGCCTGTCCCGCGCTACTGCAGGTGGGCTGGCCCGGACCATCACGAAATCGTCTTCGAACTCCACATAGTCCAGGATCGATCCGCGGACCAGGTGAGCCACCCTTCTGCCCATGTCATGTTCAGGCCGGATCACATGTTCGACGCCAAGCTGGACCAGGATCTCCGCATGCGGCTCACTGATTGCCTTGGCCCAGATCTGCGGACCGTTGAATTTGAGCAAGCGGGACGTGGTCAGGATGCTGGCCTCGATGTCGGTGCCGATGCCCACCACGGCGCGGTCGAATTCGTGGACGGACAGCTGACGCAGCACTTCTTCCTTGGTGGAATCAGCACGGACCACGTGGGTGAGGAGGCCGTTGAAGGACTGCACAATGTCCTCCCGGGCGTCGATGCCCAGCACTTCCGTGCCCTGCGACTCCAGTTCCAGGGCAAGAGCGCCGCCGAAGCGGCCAAGGCCGATGACGACGACGGAATCCGCCTGGGCACCATGCTCAGCGCTGCGGGTGAAAATGTTCCTAGCCAATGAGCGGCCTTTCCTTCGGGTATTCAAAGAGGACGGGACGGGGGCGTATGGCCAGCGCAACCCCAAGGGTTACCGGGCCCAGCCGGCCGATGAACATCAGGAGGATCAGTACAACCTGGCCGGCAGGCGGCAGCGCCGCCGTGATTCCTGTGGAAAGTCCCACCGTGGCAAAGGCCGAAACAACCTCGAACAGGATCCGCTCCTGGCCGAAGTCCGTGATGAGCATCAGGAACATGGTGGACACCGTCACCAGGGCGATGGCCAGGAGCACCACGGTGATGGCCTGGCGGTGCACGGCCCGGGACAGCCGCTTGCCGAAGATGTTCACGGCGGTGTCGCCACGGAGCTCGGTGGCCAGAATGAAGAACAGTACGGCGAAGGTGGTGATTTTCAGGCCGCCAGCCGTTCCTGCGGGTCCGCCGCCGATGAACATGAGGATGTCCATGCCCATCCAGGACACGGGGTGCATCTGGGAAATGTCGATGCTGTTGAAGCCTGCGGTGCGGGTGATGACGGACTGGAAGAAGCCCGCCAGGATGCGTTCACCGGGCCGGAGGGCACCCAGGGTCGCAGGATTACTCCATTCCACCAGCGTGATGAATACAGTTCCGCAAAACAGCAGCACGCCCGAGCCGACGAGCACCAGCTTGGTGTTCATGCTCCAGTGGACCGGCCTGCGGTACTGGCGGTGCAGTTCGAACAGGACGGGGAAGCCCAGTCCGCCGATGATCACGGCGGCGGCAATCGGCAGGCAAATCCAGGGATCCGTGGCAAAGCCCATCAAGCTATCCGAATAGAGCGCGAATCCGGCGTTGTTGAAGGACGAAATCGAGTGGAAGACCCCTTCCCACAGGGCCCGGCCCAGCGGATAGTCATAGCCCGCCATAAAACGGAGGGTCAGGATGATGGCCAGCGCGCCCTCGGTCACCAAGCTGAACTTCAGGACTCCCAGCAGGACCCGGCGGACATCTCCGAACCCGGCGCTTTTAGTCTCGGCGGCAGCGGAAAGCTTTGAACGCAGGCCAAGCCGCCGGGCAACCAGCACGCCCAACAGCGCGCCGAAGGACATCACGCCAAATCCGCCCACCTGGATCAGGGCCAGGATCACCACGTCGCCGAAGCCGGTCCAGAAAACAGGAGTATCAACGATAATCAGGCCGGTAACGCAGACCGAGGACGTAGCCGTGAAAAGGGCTTCGAGGAACGTCGCCCCTCCCGGCCCCTGTTTAGCGGCCGGCAGCATCAGCAGCCCGGTTCCCACAGCAATGGCGGCCACGAATCCGAGCACAATGATCTGGGCCGGATGCCGCGGTGACAGCGCCTGGAGCGTCCTGCGGACATTGCGGGAAACGGGGTTCAATACGGAGGTGGAGGTCCGTTGTCCTAAAGCGGTCAAGGCTCGCTTCGAGTCGGACATGAGGTGCATAGCCGTCACGCTACCACCGGCGGCGACCGTCACCTGACGGCACCCCAATGTAGGTAGCAGTAGTTGCCGTTTAGAGCGCCCTGAACGGCAACTGCTGCTACCTAGTTGGGGAAGGGTCAGCTTTGGTTGAGCTCCTGCGAGATGGTCTGGGCCGCTTCGCGGAGCAGCGGCACGGCTCGGTCAGCGAAGCCCTGGTCCACACGGGACACGGGGCCGGAAACCGAGATTGCCGTGGGCGTGGGTGCGTTGGGCACAGCCATTGCGAAGCATCGGACGCCGAGCTCCTGCTCTTCCTCGTCAATAGAGTAACCGCGCTCACGGATGAGGTTCAGGTCCGCCAGCAGGGTGTCGACGTCGCCAATGCTCTTGTCGGTAGGTGTGGGCATGCCTGCGCGGGTCACGATGCCGCGGACAACGTCGTCTTCCAGCTGGGCCAGGATGGCCTTTCCGACGCCGGTTGCATGGGTGTGTGCGCGACGGCCCACTTCCGTAAACATCCGCATCGAGTGCAGTGACGGAACCTGAGCCACGTAGATCACCATGTCCGAATCCAGCACGGCCATATTGGAGGTCTCCCCCAGCCGGTCCACCAGGGACTTCAGCTGCGGGCGCGCCAACGCGCCCAGCTGCTTGTTGGCGCCTTCACCCAGCCGGATCAGCCGGGGCCCCAGCGCATAGCGCCGGTTGGGCAGCTGGCGGATGTAACCCAGCGAGACCAGTGTGCGCAGCAGCCGGTGGATGGTAGGCAGCGGCAGCTCCGTGGAGGACGAAAGCTCGCTCAGCGTGACGTCTCCGCCGGCGTCGGTAATCAGCTCCAGCAGTTCGAAGACGCGCTCCACTGACTGAACGCCTCCATTGGCTTTCTCGGCCATAACCGGTTCTCCTGTGCATCAGCCGGGGACGTGGGATGTGGACTCAGGGCGACAAACAATATCCACATCGTGAAAGTCCTTAGAACCCCAACATACCTCAAAGAGGTGCGGGGCAGCTATTGCCGCCCCAGCTTGTAATTCCACTACGTAGATAATAATATCCATAATACGAAAACATTCAGTTTCAGCAGGCCGCCCGGCGACGGGTCCTAACCAGGAGGAACATTCAATGGCGAACCCTAATCCCGGAAATTCCATCACCCTGCGCGTAGAAGCCCCGTCCAGCTTCAGCGCCACCAGCGAACTTGCCGCGGCCGTGGGCCAGGCCGGCGCCGCAATCACCGCCCTTGACGTCACCGAATCCCACCACGACACCCTGGTGGTTGATGTCACCTGCAACACTACTGACGACGCCCACGCTGCCCGCGTGAAAGATGCCCTTGACGCGCTGGACGGCGTCACGGTCCAGCACGTCTCGGACCGCACCTTCCTGATGCACCTGGGCGGGAAGCTTGAGGTTGTCCCCAAGGTCGCCCTGCGCAACCGCGACGATCTCTCCCGCGCCTACACTCCCGGCGTCGCCCGCGTCTGCATGGCCATCGCCGAGGATCCCGCCGCGGCCCGCAACCTGACGGTCAAGCGCAACACCATTGCCGTGGTCACCGACGGCTCCGCCGTGCTGGGCCTGGGAAACATCGGCCCCGCCGCTGCCCTGCCCGTCATGGAAGGGAAGGCTGCGCTGTTCAAGCAGTTCGCCGGCGTCGACGCCTGGCCTGTCTGCCTGGACACCCAGGACACCGAAGAAATCATCCGCACGGTCAAGCTCCTGGCCCCGGTCTACGGTGGCGTGAACCTTGAAGACATCGCCGCACCCCGCTGCTTCGAGATCGAAGCACGCCTGCGTGAAGAACTGGACATCCCGGTGTTCCACGATGATCAGCACGGTACTGCGATCGTCACGCAGGCAGCCCTGGTGAACGCCCTTCGCGTTGTGGACAAAAAGCTCTCGGAGGTCAGGATCGTCGTCTCCGGCGTCGGCGCCGCGGGTTCGGCCATCATCCAGCTCCTCAAGGCCCAGGGCGCGCAACACATCGTTGCCGCCGGCCGTTCCGGAGCCATCCACTCCGGCGAAAAGTACGATGACGACCACCGCACCTGGATTGCCGCCAACACCAACGAAGAAGGCTTCTCAGGCACCCTGCACGAGGCCCTGAAGGGAGCTGACGTGTTCATTGGCGTCAGCGCACCGAACATCATCGGCGAGGAACAGCTTGCGTCCATGGCCGAAGACGCTATCGTGTTCGCCATGGCCAACCCCACGCCCGAGGTCGATCCCGTCCTCGCGTCCAAGTACGCGGCCGTCGTTGCTACAGGACGTTCGGACTTCCCCAACCAGATCAACAACGTGCTGGCATTCCCCGGGTTCTTCCGCGGCCTGCTGGACGCCGGAGCATCGGACATCACGCCGGACATGCTGGTTGCCGCTGCCGAAGCCATCGCCAACCGCGTAGCGGATGATGAACTCAACGCCAGCTACATCATCCCCAGCGTCTTCGATCCGCACGTGGCCGCCGATGTCGCCACCGCTGTAGCCAACGCAGCACGCGCCAACGCGGCAGCAGCAACAGCCGTAACCGCCTAGACCGCAGCCCTACGAAAGGACCACACCATGGCTCTTACAGTCACCGATCCGCAGCCGATCGAACGGGCAGGGGAGATTCTGACCGCGGAGGCGCTGGCCTTCGTCGAGGAGCTGCACCAGCGCTTCGCAGGTACCCGGGCCGAGCTCCTGAAGGCACGCGTTGCCAAACGCGACGAGGTGGCCCGCACCGGCCGCCTGGACTTCCTGCCGGAGACCCGGGACGTGCGCGACGGCGACTGGAAGGTTGCGCCTGCCCCGGCGGCCCTGCAGGACCGCCGGGTGGAAATGACCGGCCCGGCGGCGCCAGCCAAGATGGCTATCAACGCCCTGAATTCGGGAGCCAAAGTGTGGCTGGCCGATATGGAGGACGCGAGCACCCCCACCTGGGCCAACGTCGTCGAATCCGTGCTGAACCTGCGCGACGCCGCAGCCGGCACTCTTTCGTTCACCTCCCCGGAGGGCAAGGAGTACCGGCTGCGCACCGACGCACCGCTCGCCGTCGTCGTCACCCGCCCGCGCGGCTGGCACCTGGCTGAAAAGCACCTGCTGCTCGACGGCGAAAACACCGTGGGTGCGCTGGTGGACTTTGGGCTGCACTTCTTTCACACCGCCAAGCAGCTGCTGGAAAACGGCCATGGCCCGTACTACTACCTGCCCAAGATGGAGAGCCACCTGGAGGCCAGGCTGTGGAACGACGTATTCGTTTTCGCCCAGGATTACCTGGGCATTCCGCAGGGCACCATCCGCGCCACAGTGCTGATCGAGACCATTCCGGCCGCTTTCGAGATGGATGAGATCCTCTACGAGCTCCGCGACCACGCCTCAGGACTGAACGCGGGCCGCTGGGACTATCTGTTCAGCATCATCAAGTACTTCCGTGACGCCGGGGAGCAGTTCCTGCTGCCGGACCGCGCTTCCGTGGTGATGACGGCGCCGTTCATGCGCGCCTACACCGAACTGCTGGTCAAGACCTGCCACGCCCGCGGAGCCTTCGCCATGGGCGGCATGGCAGCCGTAATCCCCAACCGCAAGCAGCCGGACGTCACTGCTGCGGCCTTCGAGAAGGTCCGGGCGGACAAGACCCGCGAAGCCCACGACGGCTTCGATGGCTCCTGGGTGGCGCACCCGGACCTGGTGCCCACGTGCCGGGAAGTGTTTGATACGGTGTTGGACGGCAAGCCCAACCAGCTGGACAAGCAGCGCCCCGAGGTCAACGTCACCGCTGACCAGCTGATCGACGTCACCTCCGCCGGCGGAGAAGTCACCGAGGCCGGCCTGCGCGCCAATCTGTATGTGGCCGTGGCGTACACAGCGGTGTGGCTCTCCGGCAACGGCGCCGTGGCCATCCACAACCTGATGGAAGATGCCGCCACCGCGGAAATTTCCCGATCGCAGGTGTGGCAGCAACTGCGGAACAAGGCGGTACTGGCGGACACCGGCGCCACCGTCACGCCGGAACTGGTGGAGCAAATCCTGGCCGAGGAGACCGAACGCCTTCGCGGTGAAGTGGGCGAGGAAGCCTTCACCAGCTTTTACGCTCCCGCCTCCCGCCTGATTGCGGACATCTGCCTCTCCGAGGACTACACGGACTTCCTCACCCTGCCGGCCTACGAGCTGTTGGGCTGAGCCGTGGCCGGAACTTCCCTGACGCCTACGGACCTCGCCCGGATCGACGCCGCCCTCGAGGCTACGGACCAGCTCCTGGACCGCAACTACCCGGGCGATGACGGCACCCGGCAGCCCATCCACACGGTTTATGTTCCCGCGGACCGGTTTACGCCGTCGTTCGTGGCCGACTGGGGCGCCACAGCGCTGGCGGCGGCAGACGCCCACGGCGGACTCGAGAAGCTCGGCGCGCTGCTGGGCCAATCTACGGAGCTGGCCTCCGCCGTCGCTGTCCGCGTGGCCCGGAAGCTCGCCGAGGAACCCATCGAGGATCTTCGCCTGGACTTCGAGGACGGTTACGGGGACCGCGGTGATGCAGCGGAAGACGCCGACGCCGTTGCTGCCGCGCAGGCCGTTGCCGCTGCGGTCGCAGCCGGGACCGCTCCGCCGTTCATCGGCATCCGTTTCAAGTGCTTCGAGGCCCCCACCCGGGCCCGCGGCCTCCGTACGCTGGACCTGTTCGTGTCCACGCTGGCCCGGCTGGGCGAGTTGCCCGCCGGGTTGATCCTCACCCTGCCCAAGGTCACCACGGTGGCGCAGGTCCAGGCAATGGACGACGCCGTGACCCGGCTGGAGGAGGTTTTGGGACTCCCAGCGGGCAGGCTCCGCTTCGAGGTCCAGGTGGAAACGCCCCAGCTGATCCTGGGACCCGACGGCACCTCGCCGGTAGCCCAGCTGCCGCATGTGGTGCCGGGCCGGATCAGTGCCCTGCACTACGGCACCTACGACTACAGCGCCTCGCTGCAGATATCGGCCGAGTACCAGTCCATGGAGCATCCTGTGGCGGACTTCGCCAAAGAAGTGATGCAACTGGCAGTGGCCGGGACGGGCATCCGGCTCTCCGACGGTTCCACCAACATCATCCCTGTAGGTGAGAACGTGGAGAACGCCTGGAAGCTGCACGGCCGGCTGGTCCGCCGCTCGCTGGAACGCGGCTACTACCAGGGCTGGGACCTGCACGCGGCCCAGCTGCCCAGCCGCTTCGCAGCCTCCTACGCCTTCTACCGTGAGGGTTTTCCGGCTGCGGCAACCCGGCTCCGCAATTACGTCGAACGTACCGAAGGCGGGGTGATGGATGAGCCCGCCACCGCCCGTGCACTTGCCGGTTTCATTCTCCGCGGCGTCCAGTGCGGAGCCATCGGCGACGAAGAGGTGCAGGCGATGGCCGGCGTCGAACTTTCCTCCCTGACTGTCCTGGCGCACCCGCGGCTGGCTCAGTCCACTTCCACGTAAGGATCCATTGATGGGCAATTACTACTATCCGCAGGGCGGCCTGCCGCCGCAGACCCACCTCACCACCGAACGCGCGATTGTCACGGAGGCCTACACGGTCATTCCCAAGGGTGTGATGACGGACATCGTCACCAGCAACCTGCCGGGGTTCACGAACACGCGCTCCTGGATCATTGCCCGCCCCATCTCCGGTTTCGCGACCACATTCTCCCAGCTGATCGTGGAGATTGCTGCCGGCGGCGGTGCCCCGAAGGCGGAGTTCGAGGCCGGCGTCGAAGGCGTGATCTTCGTGACCAAGGGCCGGGTCAACCTCACCCTTGACGGCGAGCTGCACCAGCTCGAAGAGGGCGGCTACGCATACCTTGCCGCCGGTTCCGACTGGGGAGTGGAGAACGTTTCCGAGGACATCGTGTCCTTCCACTGGATCCGCAAGGCCTACGAGCGGCTTGAGGGCTACGAGGCCAAGTCCTTCGTGACCAACGAAAAGGACGTGGAGCCCACCGCGATGCCGGACACCGACGGCGTTTGGAAGACCACCCGCTTCACGGACTCCAACGATCTGGCCCATGACATGCAGGTCAACATTGTCACCTTCCAGCCCGGCGGCGTCATCCCGTTCCCGGAAACCCACGTGATGGAGCATGGACTGTACGTGCTCGAGGGCAAGGCCATGTACCTGCTCAACAACGACTGGGTAGAGGTAGAGGCCGGGGACTTTATGTGGTTGCGCGCCTTCTGCCCGCAGGCCTGCTACGCCGGCGGTCCCGGCCAGTTCCGCTACCTGCTGTACAAGGACATGAACCGCCAGGTCCGCCTCACCGGTTCCCCGCTGCCGGGCTGAGCCCCACCAAGACAGACGGGAACGCACGACGGCGGGAGGTTCCGGCGTCGTGCGTTTCTGTTTCCAAGCGGGCAGCGCTGGATCAATTTGCTGAAGTGGCAAGATTGTTTGCCTTCTCGGCTGTGCGTAGGAAAGCTTGCTCCAGGAGGTTCTCATGCACAAGAACAAGCAAGCTGACGTGACCACTGATGGCGGACGCGTCGCCGGTCACACCACCCCTGTAAATTTCTGGGAAAACCGCTATCAGGAAGCCGGGACCATCTGGTCCGGGCGGGTAAACGCCACCACGGCCGACGTCGTCACCGGGCTCTCGCCGGGGAAGGCACTGGATCTGGGCTGCGGTGAAGGTGGAGACGCGGTCTGGCTTGCGCAGCAAGGGTGGGACGCGCTCGGCCTCGACCTTTCCCGCACCGCCATTGGCCGGGCAACCGCCGCAGCCAGCGCCGCCGGCCCGATGCCCGGGAACGTTCGGTTCGACGCCGTCGACCTGGAAATCTGGGCTGGCCAGGACGAGTACGACTTGGTGACCGCGTCCTTCTTCCACTCCCCCGTGGCCCTGACCAGGGAAAAAATCCTGCGCAACGGAGCATCCTGCGTGGCTCCCGGCGGCCACCTGCTCATCGTGTCCCACGGAGCCGTTCCGCCCTGGGCACCCGCTGAGGCCCATCAGAACCACCATTTCCTCACCCCAGAAGAGGAGATCGCCCAGCTGGAACTCGACAGCGAGCTGTGGGAGGTGAGGATCGCGGAGGTTCGTGCCCGTAAAGCCACCGGCCCGGACGGTACGGAAGCCACGCTCGACGACGCCGTGGTTCTTATCCAGCGCCGAGGGACCGCCTAACGCATAGCCGGGGACAATGGTTCCTATCCGCCGTCTTAGCGGAATGTGAGCCTGCTCTCACCCCGGCACAATCCCTCCCTCCGCCGCGTTGTATAAGTAGCGGAGGGAGGCCACTGTGATCATAGTTTTGACCGGAATCGACGGTTCCGGGAAGTCCACTGCGGCACAGGCCGTGGTCGAATCCGCCAGGTCACGGGGCCAGGACGTGCTGCTGCTGGCCAATTACGCCGGCCGCCGCACCATCACCGGATGGAGCGGCAGGACCGGTATCCGGCTGCCGCTCCGGCTCATGGACACCATCGAAACCAGCATCCGCGTTTTCAACGTCCTGCTCTCCCACTTGCGGGCTTCCCGGTTCGACGGCCTGGTGGTCATGGACCGGCACCTGCACTGCCAGCTTGCCCTGCGCGTTACAAAAGGCCTTCCGCGCGGATGGTTACTGCCCTGGCTGCTCCAGGTACTTCCCGCGCCGGACGCCATCCTCCACCTCGACGTCCAGCCCGCCACCGCCTACCAGCGCATCAACCACCGTGGAATTGACGAGGAATCGCTGGCGGACCTCACGGCGCTCCGCTCTGCTTACCAGCAGCTGCCCGAATACCGGAACTTCACCGTGATGGACGCCAACGGATCAGCGCACGACGTCGGCACCCGGCTTTCGGAGCTTGTGGCCGATGGGCGGCGCCAGCCCGTCTAGGGTTGCTCCGTCTACACCCCCAACCAACACGGACGCTGTCTCCCGCGCCCGGCCTGCCCGTGAGCACCGTCCCCGGTGCCAGGGACGGCACTCACCGTGATTCATCCCGCCGTCGTTTTAGACACAGGAATTTCGTTTGCCTGGGATTCAGCTTCTCTGTAGGGGCGTAGCCGGAGCAGCGCTACGGCGGCAAGAAGGACCACCACGGCTACGCCAATGTAGAGCTGCAGGGGCTTCCATCCGTTGTCGAGCAGGGCGCCGACGGCGATCGGAGCGAGAATTGCCCCCACCCTTCCGACGCCAATACCCCAGCCCACACCTGTAGTACGGACACCGGGCTCGTAGGTCACGGGAGCCACGGTGTAGAGACCGGCGATGCATCCGTTGACGAGCATTCCCACTACCACGCCGGAGGAGAAGGCCAGCAGGGGCAGGGAGGTGGTCGTGATGAACAAAACCAGAGTCACGGAGGAGAGCACCGTGAAGGCTATCAGGGTCAGCCGTGCGTCCCAGCGGGTGGTTAGGGCGCCGTAGAGCAGCGAGCCGAGGGTACCGCCCATGGTGAGCATGAGGCCGCCGATAATGCCCTGCTGCTCTGTCATCCCCGATTCCACCAGCAGGCGCGGCGTCCAGGAGTTGGCGAAGTAGAAGGAGAACATGAGGACGAAGAAGGAGATCCACAGCAGGATGGTGGCTGTGCGGTACCGGGGGCTTAGGAGTTTAGCTACGCTGCCTTGTTGCTTTCCAGAGCTGACGGGTGCGGAACCGAGTTCCACGTGGCCCTCCAGGCGCAGGCGCCGGGCAATGCGCTGGAGTTTCTGGACGACATCCTGGGGACGCCGGGCGCGAAGGTAGTCAACGGACTCCGGCAGAAGGACTACAACCAGGGCTATCCCCACAAGGGTCAACAGACCACCGACCAGGAACACGGAGCGCCATCCGAAGGCCGGGATGAGCTGGGTGGCTCCCATGCCGCCCAGGGTGGCGCCGACCCCATAGCCGGCGGTGAAGATACTGACGGCCAACCCGCGGCGGCGGGCGTTTGCGTACTCGCTCGTGATCACCGTGGCAGAGGCGAGGATCCCCCCTACGCCCAGCCCGGTGATGACCCGCCACAGTCCAAGCTCAACGGCGGAATGTGCCGTGGTTGATAGGAAGAGGCCCAAGGCGTTGATGGCCAACGCGACAATGAGGATCTTACGCCGGCCGTAACGATCGGCGAGAGGACTGAGGACGAGCGAGCCAACAGCCATGCCGATGAGGCCCGCGCTGAGCAGCCAGCCGAGCTGCGCGCCGGATAGTCCGAACTCCTTCGTGACGGACGTCGCTGTGAACGCCATGGCCAGCACGTCATAGCCGTCGAGGGCGTTGAGGAATGTGGTCACTGCAATGATGAACCACTGGTACGACGACATTCTGGATGTGTCGATCTGCTTTCGGATGTCCATGGTACTGATGCCTCTCAGGGGACGTCGATGGTGAGGACAGCGGGGCGGTGAGCCGGATTTGCGCCCGGCTCGTTGGCAACCACGCGTGAAACGCAGCAGCACATCTTTGTGTTGGGTTCCTTTTGCCGATCGGAGTAGAAGACGTCGCGATGGTCTATCCGCCCGGCGAGCTCAAGAACCTTGACCTGGCACAGGCCACACTCGCCTTTGCGGCAGTCTGACATCATCTCCACGCCCTGGCGCTGGAGGGCCTCGAGCACGGATTCGTCCGAGCCAACAGAGGCCTCCACCCCCAGCCGCGGTATCCGGACGGTAAAGGGTTCAGCCTGGTACCAGCCACTGTTACCAAAGGTTTCGTAGCGTAGGCTCGTTGGCTCAAGTTCCCGTTCCATCCAGGCGCGGCGCACGGCGTCCATAAGCCGGATCGGCCCGCACATGTACAGCTCGGCATCCTCAGACGCTGAGCCTACGAGGGCCTTCACATCTAAAGAGGTACCCTCCGCGTCAATGTGCGCCTCGAGGCGGTCCCCGTGCAGGGTGGCGAGGTTATCGAGGTAGGCCATGGACTCACGGGAACGGGCCACGTAGACCAGGCGGTAGTCCGCGCCCAAGCGTCGCAGGAGTGCGGCCATACCGGCAATAGCGGTGATGCCGATGCCGCCGGCAAGGAGGATGTAGGAGGACGCCCCGATCCGTAGCGGGAAATTTTGCAACGGTTGGGTGATTGCGAGGACCTGCCCGGGCTGGAGTGTGTGCATGAACACTGACCCTCCGCGGGACGTCGGCGTCTTGAAGACGCTGAGGGCCAGATGCGTGCCGTCTTCCGCAGCATCGACTACGGAGTAGGAACGGACGTGCTGCCCGCCGCCGATGGTCGTACGTACGTCTATATGCTCGCCCGGCCGTACAGGCATAGGGAGCTCCGGACGCAGGACGACACGGCGGATGTTTTCGGCGACGTCGGATACCGAGCCGACGACGGCCTGCTGCCAGAGAATGTGGTGGGAATCAGCCACGATGCGCCTCCTTCAACTCAGGCGGTCGGCAGGGTGGCGAGCCGGCCTTCGGCTTCGAGTGCGCGCTCCAGGAGTCGCCGCACCCACAGGCCACCCATGTCGATGTTGAGGTTGTAAAACTCGTAGTCCGGATTGGCGTCGATGGCAGCCTGCTGTGCCTGGAGCATGGCTTCGTCTTCCCCGAAGACTCCGTGCACCCCGTTACGCAACTGTGTGGTTATGAGCTGGCTCTCGAGCCGGTAATTGCGCATGAATGCCCAGAAGTAGTGGCAGGAGCGGTCGGTTTCGGGAGTGATGGTGTTCATTACGTAACCGTTGACTCCACGTGAGCGGTCGCCCTCAGGCGCCCCGGTCCCGGCCTCCGCGACCCCGACGTCGATGCAGATCGTGGACGGGAAGTAGTAGTGGATGATCTGCCAGCGATCCACTTTGCCCTCAAAGCCCGGAAACTTGTCCCTCATGTTTTTCAGCCAGAACGGCGGCGCATCAATGTTGCGCATCCAGCGGGTCACCGTCACCGATGACTCGTCATGGGTTACCTCGAACTCGGACTCGGACAGCTCCTCTTGCCCGATCGATGAACTGTGCACGAATTCCTCGTGTGTGAGATCCATGAGGTTGTCCAGGACAAGCTGGTAGTTGCACGGGGCGTGAATGGTCTCGCCATCCCCCGCCCACTCCGGGCTATCCATCTGGTGCATATCCGGCAGAAGGCCCGGGTCGGCCTTAGTGGGATCGCCCAGCCACACCCACACGTAGCGGTACCGCTCGACCACCGGGAAGGACGGCACGGTAGCGGAGGGGTTCAGGGTTTCCTGGGCCGGCATTGAGGTACAGCGGCCAGCGGCGTTGTAGCGCAGGCCGTGGTACGGGCACTGAATTTCGTCGCGGCCTACCAGCTTGCCTTGCGACAACGGGGCCAGGCGGTGCCAGCATGCGTCGGCCAAAGCGACAGGTCTGCCGTCCGCTGTGCGGTACAGGGCCAGGGGGCGGCCGGCGATGGTGCGGGCGAGAATGCCCTTGGCAGTAAGCTCGTGGTCCCATCCCACCGCGTACCATGCGTTGAGCGGATAGGACAGAAGCTTGGCAGTACTAGTGGCTTGTGTGGCCGAGACGGTCATGAACGGTCCTTCGTCGTTGAGGGTGCCGGGTGGTTGATCAATAACTATCTAGATAGGTATTTAGTGGTGTGCACCACAGACTACCTATGGAGATAGTGGTTGGCAACTGTTGTCGCAGGTAAAGCTAGGCTGGATGGCAACGCATACTTCGATCTGAAGGATTTCCTGTGACCCTGCGCTCGGCACTGCTGGCATTGCTGTCCTCAGGTCCACTGACGGGTTACGACGTCGTCAGGCAGTTCAGCTCCTCCGTGGGCCATGTCTGGCACGCACCCGACTCGCAGATTTACCCCGAATTGCGGAAGATGCACGCAGAGGGCCTGCTCTCGAGCCGGCCCGTACCATGGGGCACCAAGGGGGCCACCAAAACGGAGTACGCGCTCACCCCGGCCGGGGAGGAGGCTCTCAGGCAGTGGCAAGATGAGCCACTGACCTACGTCCAGGAACGGGATCCTGCCCGCCTCAAGGCCGCCTACTTTGAGTGGGCGCCCCCTGGAGCGGCGGCGGCCCAATTGCATGCCCATATTGCACATTACGAGCAGCAGCGTGTCCAGACTCTCGAGATGATCGACTCTCTCGAAAAACGTGAACATCCCACGCTTGCAAGGCGCCTTACCCGATACGCCAAGGAGGAACAGGAGCAGATCGTCCGCTTCAAAATTTACGCCTATGAAGGCCAACTGGCCCGCGCCGAGCAGGAAATTGCCTGGGCGAAACGCGGTTTGGGAATACTTGGGGAATTGGAAGAAACGGCTCAACGTGATCCGGCGACATAGACCTTCACCCGACCTGGCCGGTCCGATGCCAGCTCTTAACGCTTCCGCGGCCGCCTGCGTCGTCGGTGCGCAGCTGCGGAGTAGCGAAAGTGCAGTTCGACGGCGGCACCCAACCGTCCCGCCGTCCACCGGATAGCCTGAGTCCCATGCCTACCTCAGTTTCCCTCATCAGGTCCGGGGACCTCGCCGGTTCGGTGCAGTACGCGTACGCCGCCACCGCACCAAAGGGCGCGCGCCTGATCTTCCTGGCCGGAGCCTGCCTGCTGGAGCGGGACGGTTCCGTCGCGGGCCCGGGTGATTTTTCTGCTCAGGCCGCCAAGGCGATGGAGAACCTCGGGGTTGCGCTGGCGGCCGCCGGAGCCGGCCTTGAAGACGTGGTGAACACGCGCGTGCTGGTGGCATCTATGTCCCAGCCGGACCTGGTGACGGCATGGAACGTTGTCCGCGCCGCCTTCGGGAACCACGACGCCCCCAGCACACTGCTTGGCGTTACCGTCCTTGGCTACCCGGGCCAGCTGGTGGAGATCGAGGCGGTTGCCGCCGTCGTCGACTGACCGCTAGCGGGCCGCGGCTGCGCCAACCGGCACCGCCGCTGCGGTAGAAGCATCGCCGGGAGCCGCCGTCGGACCTTCAAGGGTGTCCTCGCCCGCGAAGGCGCGGAGCATCGCGTCACGGTCGAACTGACCCTCCCATTTGGCGACGACGAACGTGGCCACACAGTTGCCCAGGAGGTTCACCACCACGCGCATCGAATCCATCAGCCGGTCAGCTCCCAGAAGGAGCGCGACGCCAGCCACCGGGAAGATCCCGAGCGCCCCTGCCGTTGCGGACAGTGCAAGGAAGGCCGAGCCGGGCACGCCTGCCATGCCCTTGGACGTCAGCATCAGGATTCCCAGGGCGGCCAGCTGCTGGCCAAGATCCAGGTTGTAACCAAAAGCTTGCGCCAGGAAGAGCAGCGATATCGAGAGGTACAGCGCGGCGCCGTCCAGATTGAACGAATAACCTGTGGGGATGACCAGCCCGGTGGTCGCCCGGGAGCAGCCTGCATTGGTCAGTTTGGTCATGATTCGGGGCAGCACGGACTCCGTGGAAGCGGTCCCCAACGCTAACAGGAACTCCTCCCGGCTGTACTTCATGAACTGCCACAGAGGCACCCGCGGGTACGCCCAGGCCACCACAAAGAGGAGGCCGATGAACACAATTGCGGCGCCGTAGCAGGCACCGATCAGCAGGGCATAGGTGCTGAGCGTGCCGAGTCCGTACTGGCCGATGATGAACGCCATGGCTCCGAACGCGCCTACAGGGGCTACGCGCATCACCCACGACATGATTCTAAAGAACAGTTCCAGTACCGTATCCAGGAGGTTCAGCACCGGCCGGCAACGCTCTCGGCCGACGACGACGATCGCCGCACCGAAGAACACCGCAAAGCACAGGACCTGCAGGAGGTTGTTGCTGGCAAAGGCGCCGATGACGCTGGTGGGGATGACGCCAAGCAGGAACTGCCCGACGTTCTCGGGCGGAGCGGTGGTTGTCTTGGCCGCCAGCGCATCCTGGGACAACGAAGCCGGGTCGATATTGAGGCCCGCACCGGGCTGGACTACGTTCCCCACAATCAGCCCGAAAACCAGGGCAAACAGTGTGGCGGCGGTGAAATAGATCAGAGCCTTCACGCCAACACGCCCCACGGCTTTAACGTCACTGATGGCGGCGATGCCTGTGACAATAACGAGGAAGATCAGTGGTGCAATGATCATCTTGATAAGGGCTATGAAGCCGTCCCCGAGTGGCTTGAGGGCGGAGCCAATAGTTGGCCAGAAGTGCCCGATCAGCACACCCGCTACAACGGCGATCAGAAGCTGGAAGAAGAGCGAGGAATACAGCGGCTTCCTCTTAGGAGGAGCTGCGTGGACGGGCGTGGCGGGATTCATGGGCGTGCCTATCGGTTCCTGGATGACGGTGCGGCCGGTCCGCATGTTCGTTCACCAAGGTAGGGCTCCGATGTTTCCGGAAGGATTCGTCCACGATGCGGAAATGTTTAAGGAGTACCGGGCTTTGTCGCGGCCAAGTCCTTCGCTACCTTCCACTCGTCGGCAAGCACGGCGAAAATGACTTCGGTGGCCCACTCACCCTTGTAGTGCCACTTGTCGATCTGCCGCGCTTCCTCACGCATGCCCAACCTGGTGCAAATGGCGGCGGATGCCGTGTTCCGGGCATCCAGAGTGGCGCAGATCCGGTGGAAGTCGAGCTCTTCAAAGCCCAGCCGCAGCACGGCGTCGGCGGCCTCCGTGGCGTAGCCCTTGCCGCGGGCTTCCGGGGACAAGCTCCAGCCCACCTCGCCCTGCCCACTGCCGGGAAGCCACTTGAGCACTACCTCGCCAAGGATTCCCGGGGAGCTGGCGGACTCGATGGCCAGCACCACCCAGTCGCCGGGCTTTTCGAAGCTGAAATTGGCGTAGCCGCCCACCCGCTCCATGCACTCCGTGTAACTCTTGGCTTCCCCGGGCAGGAACCGGGCGGTCTCACGGAGGCAGTGGTAAGCGAAGTAGGCGTCAAGATCTGCCGCTTCGAAGCGGCGGAGGACCAGGCGCTCGGTGCGCAGCGGCAGGGTAATTTCCGGCATGGCCAGAGCTTATCCGTAGTGGGCGGGCAGGGTTCACGCGACGCCCAGGAAGTCCTCCAGAAGCACCACATCCAGTCCGGCCGCCAACTGCGCCGCGCGAAAAGCCGCCAGGTCTGAGGCAAACTCGTGCCGGAAATGCATCAGCACAATGTCACCGGGTCTGAGCGAGTTGCCCACCTGATAGTTCAGGTGACCGGCAATCACTTCGACTTCCCAGTGAATAATTGCGTCCATCCCTGCCGCCGCAACAGCTTCGCGCATGACGCCTGAATAGGAGCCGCCCGGGGGCCGAAACAGCCTCGGCCTGCGCCCGTACTCCTGGACACAGTAATCCTGCATGCCGGCCAGGTCGTTGAGCTGTTGCTGGTAGCCCCACTCATGGACCATGAAGACGTTATGGGAGACCGTGTGATTCTCCACCAGGCTTCCCTGCTCCTCGAACGCCTTGAAGTATGCGGGGTTGTCCGCAATGGAATTGCGGGTCAGGAAAAGGGACGCCGGGTAGTCGTATTCGGCCATAAGGCTGACTGTTTCAGGCGTCTTGACGTTGCCATCGTCGATGGTCAGGAAAACCACCGGATGCTCTGTCTCGATTTTGCTGATCACCGGCGCATGACCATCAACGATCGGCGGCAAATGATAATCCGGGACAAAAGTCATCCGGGGCGGACGGGCTCTGGCTGAAACCCCGGGCTTTCGGGGTGGGGTCAGCGGCGGCTCCAGGTCTGCGTTGGCGCTTTTCGGAGCCGCGCATCCCGGCAGGACGCCCAGAGCGGATAAGCCGAGTACGCCCAGAATCGCTCGCCTGCTCGGATTAAGTTTGTATCCTGCGCTGTGGTCTTCACACATGGCCGTCCTCATCGTTGAGGGATGACTTGGCAGCAGGCTAACAGGCAAGGAACGGGCAGCTGCCGAAGCTGCCCGGCGTGGTGCATTTTCCTGCTGTTGATGCGCCGGGAACGCGAGGGCTATTGTCAACAGGAACAGCTATGGCGGCCGAGGCCGGAAGGAGCCTTCGAATGGATTTCCGGCATGTGATTGAGGTCCTTGGCGAGTATATGGACTTCGCGGGGGTGGCGGTCATGGTCATCGGTGCCGTCATTTCCGTTCCAATGGCCCTGCGTCGCCAGAAGGCGTCCCAGCATCAGGGCAGGCAGGGGCAAATGTCGGTTTACCGGCAGTATCGGCAGTTGCTGGGCCGGTCGATACTTTTGGGCCTTGAACTGCTCGTTGCGGCGGATATCATCCGCACCGTGGCCGTAACACCCACCTTCGACAGCGTTGGGGTGTTGGCCATCATCGTGTTGATCCGAACCTTCCTGAGCTTCTCGCTGGAACTGGAGATCACCGGGCGGTGGCCCTGGCAGAAAGAGAAAACCGGCCAGGGCGGTAACGGGCAACAAGACGCGAACCAGACTCAGCCCGCAGCCTGACTGCCGAAGCCGCCGCACCCAGGACCGCCGACAGCGGCGCGGATGCCTTGGGTTACGGGAGCCGCGACGGACGCAGCACCACAGCTTCCCCCGCCAGCCCCGCGTCGAGCGGGACCGGACTAACCAGCACAGCCGGACCGCGGAGCAGCTCACCTCCGGCCACCACCTGGCAGCGAATGCCGCCACGGCCCCGCATGGCCGCGTGGGCACCGGGCGCGAGCATCCGGTCCATCCACGCGCACGGGTGCGCCGGCCGGCCACCGCGCAGGATCACGGAACCGGAGCCGGTTTCCAGTGCAAATTCCTGGCCCAACAGCGGCGAAAGCTGGGCACCACGAATCACCACATTGCGGCGCGTAAGGAGGGGGTCAAAAGCCGGAACCCCCAGCTCCAAGGCAATGTTTTCCACAGCTTCGGCGGCGATCAGGGTCACCGCAGCGTCCATGTGAGCTGCCTTGCCGAAGAACCTGTCCCCCACAATGCCCTTCCCCGCCACAAGCACCGCCTTTTCGGTATCAACAGTGGCGACGTCAGCGGCACCATCCCGCGCACGGCCAAAGTAGGCATGCCCCGGCGAGATGAGCAGGTGCTCGATGCCGACGTCGTACCTGTATTTTGCCGTCATTCCCCCACGCTAACCGCGGTTCCCAACGCCCGCCAGCGATGGCAGGATGGCGGCATGGCAATCGAAGTCCGGCAGGCCACCCACTTTGCTGATGTCCAGGCGGTCCTGGGGCCCAAGAACCCGGTTTCCAACGTCTGCTGGTGCCTGAGTTACCGCATCCCGTCCAAGGAAAACGTGTCCCTGCGCGGGCCGGAGCGGGGTGAACGGGTGAAGGAACTGGTCTCCCAGGATCCTCCCCCCGGTGTTTTGGCGTACGACGGCGGCACTCCGGTGGGGTGGGCAGCGGTCCACCCCCGGGCGGACACCAGCTTTGCCCGGAACCGGAAGATCCCGCACGTGGACGAGGTGGATGCGTGGTCCGTCTGGTGCTTCCGGGTGCGGCCAGGACACCGCGGGAAAGGCATCGCGCACCACTTGCTGGCCGGGGCCGTGGAGATGGCCAGCAGCTACAACGCACCCGTCATCGAGGGCTACCCGGTGGACAACCAGGGCAGCAAAGTGGACCTGACCATGGCTTACGTAGGGACCCGGAAGCTCTTTGAGCAGGCCGGCTTCACCAAGGCCGCGGACACGGAATCCGTGCTCAACGGCTTCCCGCGGGTGTTGATGCGTCTGGACCTGCGCTGAGCCGTTGGCCCGTTCCGGCCGGAAATCCCCCTCTTATGGAGAAAACCCCGGCGCATACGGGGGTGAATTCTCCAAAAAAGGGTGATTTGGGCCCCGGCCCGACCTTCGGGACCGTTGCCAGCCCATGAGTCGCGGTTGTAGCCTAGCGCCCACGCACAACTCGCCTACCGACTCGGGAGTGACTATGCCCAGGCTCATCGCCAGCAAAAAGAAGGTAATTCGTCGATTGACTGCCGCAACGGCGGTCCTGGCATTGGGCGGGGCGAGTGGCGCCGTCGTCAGTCCTGCTTTCGCGGACCCCCGCGCGACGGAAAAGACGGCGACGGCCACCGGCTATGGCGGGGCCGTGAGCACCGTGGATCCGGAAGCGTCGGCAGCCGCGATCGAGGTGCTTCGCAAAGGCGGGAATGCCGCTGATGCAGCGGTGGCCGCGGCGGCTACCCTGGGCGTAACCGAACCGTACAGCGCGGGAATCGGTGGCGGCGGCTACTTCGTGTTCTACGACGCCGCCAGCGGTGAGGTCGGCACCATCGATGGCCGCGAAACCGCCCCGGCGGCGATCCCCAACGACGCCTTCGTCAACCCGGATACCGGCACGACCTATCCTTTCAGCGACCTGGTCAGCAGCGGCGTCTCAGTCGGCGTGCCCGGAACGCCGGCCACCTGGGAACGGGCCTTGGAACGCTGGGGCACGCTGGACCTTGGCCAGGCCCTCAAGCCGGCCATTAAGGTGGCAAACCGCGGCTTTGTGGTGGATGAGACCTTCCGCCAGCAGACCCTGGACAACAAGGCCCGCTTCGAAGCCTTCACCTCCACCAGTGAGCTGTTCCTTCCCGGTGGCGACGCTCCCGCCGTCGGAAGTGTCTTCAAGAACCACGGGCTCGCGGCCACATACCGGCTCCTTGCAAAGCAGGGCACCGACGGTTTCTATACGGGACCGCTGGCGGAGGAAATCGCAGCAACGGTGCAGGCTCCGCCCACCACCGAGACCACCACCCTCCCGGTCCCGCCCGGGTACATGACCACTGAAGACCTTGCCAACTACACGGCGCTGGACCAGGATCCCACCCACGTGGAGTACCGCGGTTACGACGTCTACGGCATGGCCCCGTCCAGCAGCGGCGGCACCACGGTGGGCGAGGCGCTGAACATCCTGGAGCCGTTCAACCTGGGCGAAATGTCGACAGGTTCCGCCCTCCACCACTACCTTGAGGCGAGCGCCTTGGCCTTCGCGGACCGCGGCAAGTACGTGGGTGATCCCGCCTTTGTGGACGTTCCCACCGCCGAACTCACGGACCCGCTGTTCGGCAAGGAGCGCGCGTGCGAGATCGATCCGCTGCAGGCGGCACCCAAGCCCGTCGCCCCGGGTGACGTGGAGAACTACGACGGCGCGTGCCCGGCGGGGCTGGTACCGCTCGCCGAGGAAACGGATACAGAGAACATCTCGACGACGAACCTGACTGTCGCGGACAAGTGGGGCAACGTGGTGGAGTACACGCTCACCATCGAGCAGACCGGCGGATCCGGCATTGTGGTGCCGGGCCGCGGGTTCCTTTTGAACAATGAGCTGACCGACTTCTCCACGGTGTACAACGAGTCGGACCCCAACCGGATCCAGCCCGGGAAGCGGCCGCGGTCATCAATGTCGCCGACCATTGTGCTTAAGGACGGCGAGCCCGCCTTCGCACTCGGCTCACCCGGCGGTTCCACGATCATCACCACAGTGCTGCAGACCATCCTTAACCGTGTGGACCTGGGGATGAGCATTTCGGAGGCCCTTGCGGCTCCGCGGGCATCGCAGCGGAACACAGCGGCGGTCACTGCCGAGCCCGGCTTCATTGACGCCTACGCGGACGATCTGGCGCCGTTCGGGCACACCCTGAGGCCTGCGGGAGACGCTTTCACCTCCGCTGCGGAGATCGGAGCGGCAACGGCCATTGAGTTTATGCCGGATGGCAGCATGGTGGCCGCGGCTGAGCCGTTCCGCCGTGGTGGCGGCTCTGCCATGGTGGTGAAAGCGGCGCCATAGGGCAGGAAGGCACAGCAGAAACGCGAGGGATGTGACGGGCGGCCGTCACATCCCTCGCGCTCTTTTGCGGAGAATTCAGTTCAGCGTGGACACATCAATGACGAAGCGGTAGCGCACATCCGAGGCCAGCACCCGCTCATATGCCTCGTTGATCTTGTCCGCCGAAATGACCTCGATCTCTGCTCCCAGGCCATGCTCCGCACAGAAGTCCAGCATTTCCTGGGTTTCGCGGATGCCGCCAATCATGGAGCCGGCGAACGAGCGGCGTCCCGTGATGAGCGAGAACGCGTTGACCGGGAGCGGCTCGGGCGGAGCACCCACGTTCACCAGGGCGCCGTCGAGGGTCAGCAGCTGAAGGTAAGCGTTGATGTCAATCGCGGCACTGACCGTATTGATGATCAGGTCAAAGCTGCCAGCCAAGCGTTCGAACGTCTCGGGCTCGCTGGTAGCAAAGTAGTGCTGGGCACCGAGGCGAAGGCCGTCGTCCTGCTTCTTCAGCGACTGTGAGAGCACGGTGACCTCGGCGCCCATCGCCGCGGCCAGCTTCACGCCCATGTGGCCGAGGCCTCCCAGCCCGATGACCGCAACTTTCCTTCCCGGGCCGGCCCCCCAATGCCGTAACGGTGAGAAGGTGGTGATGCCTGCGCACAAGAGTGGAGCGGCGACGTCGAGCTCTATTCCTTCCGGAATCCGCAGCACAAAATCCTCATTTACGACGACGTGGGTGGAGTAGCCGCCCTGGGTTACGGTTCCGTCCCGGTCGATCGCGCCGTAGGTCCCGACATTGCCTTGCAGGCAGTATTGCTCTTCGCCCTTGAGGCAGTTCGCGCACTCCTTACAGGAATTGACCATGCAGCCGACTCCAACCCTGTCGCCCACGGAGTGGTTGGTGACGGCTGAGCCAATTTCCGTGACGATGCCGGCAATTTCGTGCCCGGGGGCCAGCGGGAAGGACTGCGGTCCCCAGTCGCCGCGCACTGTATGGATGTCCGAGTGGCAGATCCCGGCAAACCTGATCTCGATCAGGACGTCGTGCGGGCCGACGTCGCGGCGCTCGATGGTGGTGGGGGCCAGTGGTTCTGTGGCGGAGGGGGCGGCGTAAGCGCGCACTGTCAGCAAGGGTTTCTCCTGATGTTGGGGGATGTGCTGCCTCAAGCACATCATCTTCCGGGCGTTGGTGGGAGTGCCTGTTGTTCCATGTACTGGCAGACCACCCTTTGCGCCTATGGAGCGCTGCTGCGGGCGCTTACGGTGAAGGGTGTATTGACAGCCCCTCCTCCGGCCGGGCCGCCGGACGTAGCCTGAGCATATGGACAGTCGAAATGATGTGAGCGAGTTCCTGCGCTCGCGCCGGGCCAAAGTCACTCCTGAACAGGTGAATCTGGTAGTCGGCAGCAACCGGCGGGTGCCCGGTCTCCGTCGTGAAGAGGTGGCTACGCTGGCGTCGGTCAGCGTGGACTACTACGCCCGGCTGGAACGCGGCAACCTCAGCGGGGTGTCCGATGAGGTGCTTGATGCAGTGGCCTACGCCCTGCGGCTGGACGAAGCCGAAACCGCCCATCTCTTCGCGCTTGCCCGCGCTGCCCAGCCGGGACCGGCACGGCGCAAACGCCCGGCGAAGCAACCGGAACTCCGCCCTAGCCTGCAGCGGCTGATGGACGCCATCACTGGCGCTCCCACCTTGCTGCAGAATGACCGCATGGACTTCATTGCGGCCAATCCGTTGGGCCGGGCCCTCTACACCCCGGTGCTTGCTGACCCGGTCCAGCCGGCCAACTCGGCCCGTTACATGTTCCTGCATCCTGATGCGCGCACCTTCTTTCCTGAGTGGGAGCAAAATGCCAGTGACATTGTTGCCACGCTGCGGGGCTCAGCGGGCCGACGTCCGCACGACAGAAGCCTGTCCGACCTCATTGGCGAACTGGCTACGCGCAGCGAGGAGTTTCGGACTCGTTGGGCAGCCCAGAATGTTCGCTTTCACAGAACCGGCCTCAAGCGGATTAACCACCCTGTGGTGGGTGAGCTTGCCCTGAGCTATGAAGCGATGGAACTGCCTGCCAACCCTGGCTGGACGATGTTCGCCTACACGGCCGAGCCCGGCTCCGCCTCTGAGGAGAGACTGAAGCTGCTGGCCAGCTGGGCCGCTACCACCACTGTTAGTGAGCTCGACGCACTACGCGGAGACGAACATTAATCAAGTCGGTGTAGTATTCAGCAGGTGAGCCACGCAGTTTCAGCCCAGACCCGTCCCGGCCGGGATGCCGCCCTGGCTGTACTCCTCGGGATTCTCGCCGGAGTGCTTGGCCTGGTGCCATGGCTGATCACTGGCGCCCAGCTTCCATTGCAGAACCTCTGGGCCACCGGAACCATGCCGGAGCAGATGCCACTGTCCCTCCTGCCCCTTAGTCAGTACGAACTGACGACGCTGGTAGGGCTACTCACCGTGGGCGGCGGAATAGCAGGATTCGCGGTGCGCCTGTGGGCACCAGCACGACGGCGGCTGGCCACCTGGTGTGCTGCAGCCGGGGTTCTCATGGTGCAGGTTACGGCCGTGGTGCAGTCGTTCTCGGTGGTAGCCTCCGGCCTGGCGTTGGGAACTGAGTCAAGGATTTATGTGGCGGGGTTGCTCGCCGGAGTTATTGCCTCCCTTGCCGCCAGCCTGGTGGCGCTGCTGCTCCTGGCTTCCCGATCCCCTACCCGGGTGGCCCTTGGCATTGGCTTGATGGCCGTGCCATTTGCCGGATGGTTGGGTGACTGGCTGTTCAGCATGCTCGGCGGTGCCGCCAACGCGTCCCCCCTGGTGCCACTGCTGCTGCGCTGGCTACCGGGCGTCATAGTGGGCGTGGCACTGGCCTGGTGCGGCTTCCGCCCTGTCCTGCGCCTCTGGGTATGGGCCGTGGACCTGCTGTTGCTGTGGGTGGTTCCTGCGCTGTTCATCTCGGTCCGGTATGTCTTCGGCACCAGGGCGACGTTG
Organism: Pseudarthrobacter sp. MDT1-40-2; assembly: GCF_059383595.1. Lineage (NCBI taxonomy): Bacteria > Bacillati > Actinomycetota > Actinomycetes > Micrococcales > Micrococcaceae > Pseudarthrobacter > Pseudarthrobacter sp. MDT1-40-2. The sequence goes on from NZ_JBWZCL010000002.1 coordinate 537,450, forward strand.
GGCGATTTCCAGGAGATGCTCGCGATGGGCCGGGACATCCTGGCTGCCACTCTCGGGCCGGACGGCGGTGCCGGACCCCTGGTGCTTGTGACGCTGTCGATCGGACTTGCAGGAGCGTGCATGCTTATGGTGATGCGTCGCCGTCGAACGTTCACCAATGCCTAACCTGGTTCCCCCACCACGTTTCGGCCACGAATTACGTCAATGTTTTGGGTCTTTTTGATCCGGTTCCGGAGGGCTACCGTGTGAACACGGAGCGGCTACTCCTGCCGCCGATGAAAGGACCGCATCATGACTTCGCACGTCGCCGATTGCAGCGTCACAGCATGTTCCTTCAACGACCATACGAACTGCAACGCAGCCGCCATCACAGTGGGCGGCGCTGAAAATCACGCCCACTGCGCCACCTTTATCGACACCGGAAGTCATGGCGGACTGCCCAAGGTGCTGGCTGATGTTGGAGCCTGCCAGCGCACCGAGTGCGTTCATAACGACCACCTGATGTGCCAGGCCGCAGAAGTGCATGTTGGCCCGGGCAAGGACAACGCCGACTGTTTGACCTACGACCACCGCTAAGACCTGCCAAAGGGCTTTCCGCTGTTGACGCGGCGCGCTTTCCTTCCGGAGCAAAGATCACCATACTGGGACTGGTAAGCATGCTTATCTTCAGAGGGAGCTTTAATTCATGAAGGCACTTACCTGGCAGGGAAAGCGATCAGTCAGCGTTGAAGAGGTACCGGATCCTGTTATCCAAGAGCCCACGGACGCGATCATCAAGGTCACCTCTTCCGCCATCTGCGGCTCGGACCTGCACCTTTACGAAGTGCTGGGCCCCTACATGCACAAGGGAGATGTCCTGGGCCATGAGCCCATGGGAATCGTCCAGGAAGTGGGCAGCGCGGTGCGAAACCTCTCGGTGGGTGACCGGGTGGTCATTCCGTTCAACATCGCCTGCGGAAAGTGCTTCATGTGCAGCATGAACCTGCAGTCCCAGTGCGAAACCACCCAGGTGCGGGAGAAAGGAACGGGTGCGAGCATCTACGGGTACTCGGAGCTCTACGGGTCCGTCCCCGGTGGACAGGCAGAATACCTGCGGGTGCCGTTCGCGGACTATGGTCCCATCAAGGTCGGTTCCGAACTGCCGGACGTGCGCTATTTGTACCTCTCGGACATCTTGCCCACGGCCTGGCAGGGACTGAAATACGCTGACGTTCCGGACGGCGGCACGCTGGCTGTTTTTGGGCTGGGTCCGGTAGGACAATTCGCGGCCCGCGCAGGTATCCACCTCGGGTACCGCGTCATCGGGATAGAGCCCGTTCCGGAACGGCGTACCATGGCGGCGCGGTACGGCGTCGAAACCATCGACTCCAGTGACACCGTTGGCGATGAGCTCCGCGAAATGACCGGCGGCCGGGGGCCTGACTCTGTCCTGGACGCCGTCGGCATGGAAGCGCACGGATCGCCCGTAGGTTCTTTCGCCCAGCAGGCGGCGGGGCTCTTGCCTGATTCCCTCGCGCAAAAGGCAATTGAAAAGGCAGGCGTGGACCGTCTGAACGTGCTGCATTCCAGCATCGACGCTGTCCGCCGCGGCGGCACTGTTTCCATCAGCGGCGTCTACGGCGGGATGGCCGATCCAATGCCGATGCTGACCCTGTTCGACAAGCAGATCCAGATGCGAATGGGCCAGTGCAACGTCAAGCGGTGGATCGACGATCTCCTGCCGCTGGTCGAGGACCCCTCCGATCCGCTTGGCGTTACTGACCTTGCTACCCACGAGATGCCGCTGGATGACGCGCCCGCCGCCTACGAGGTCTTCCAGAAAAAGCAGGACAACTGCATCAAGGTGATACTCAAACCTTAATTACGCCGGAACTAATCGTTTAAGGACAAGTGCGATGCCAAACCCCGAGAAAGCAGCGCAGTTTCCAGACGGAGCCGTCGTCGTGATTACCGGAGCCTCCAGCGGGATCGGCCGCGCCACCGCCCACGCTTTTGCCAAGGACGGTGCGCGGCTGGTCCTGGCGGCACGAAGCGCTGAAACGCTGGACGAAGTGGCCGCCGAATGCGCGGGCTACGGCGCCGAGGTAGTCACGGTGCCAACCGATATCAGCCGGGAGCCTGAGGTGAAGGCCCTGATGGATGCGGCGGTTCAGACCTTCGGAAGGATCGATGTGTGCCTGGCCAATGCCTCGGTCTTCAGTTACGGAACTTTCGAATCAACGCCGCCGGAGGTGTTCCGCCAGGTCATCGAGGTAACCCTGTTTGGCACGATCAACACGGCCCGGGCAGCCTTGCCGCACTTCCGCAACCAGGGACGGGGCACCCTGATAGTTATTGGTTCTGTGTACTCAAAGGCGACTTCGCCCTACGTTTCGCCCTACATCACCAGCAAGTTTGGCCTGCGCGGCTTCACTGAAGTGCTGCGCCAAGAACTGCGGAATGCCGCGGGGATCCACGTCTGCCTGGTCCTTCCGGCAACCATCGACACTCCTATTTACCAGCATGCTGCGAACTACACCGGCAAGTCTGTGCATCCGGTACCGCCCGTGGTGTCCCCGGAACGGGTGGCCAGGGCAATATTGCAGAATGCAAAACGGCCGCGGCGGGTGACGGTGGTGGGCCAGGTCCAACGGACCCTCATCCCCTTCCACAGCCTCTTTCCGAGGCTCTACGACCGCTGTATCAGTGCGGTCATGGATCGGGTGGCTCTACGGGAGGGTGCTCAAACGCCGGCAGCGGGCACCGTATTCACGCCTGATCCACCAAGTAACCAAGTGAGGGGCGGCTGGCGCGCCGGCACCAGCGACGGCCCCACCACCGGCCGCCGCCTTCCTGCTCTACGGTGGATTGCCCGGAGCCTTCGTCCCAAGCGGGCTTCGTGACGCTTTCCGGTTCCGGGCAGCGCCAGGCTTGACTAAGCCAGCCGGCTGCGGACGATCTCGCTCACGGCCTTGCCATCAAAGCGGCCGGCTACCTTGGCGGTGACCGGCTTCATCACCGTGCCGATGGAACGCATAGAGAGCTCGTGGCCTTCGGCTTTCAGCGCCGCGACTTCAGCGTCCACGATTGCCTCAACTTCCTCACGGGTGAGTGCCTTGGGCAGGTAGGCCTCGATGATCTCGGCCTCCTCGATTTCCGCGCCGGCCCTGTCCGGCTCCCCCGCTTCGGTATAGATGCGCGCGGTGTCGCGGCGCTTGGCCGCTTCTTTCTGCAGCAGGGACGTCACCTGGGCGTCGTCCAGCTCCACGGGGGTTTTCCCGGACTTCTCGCGGGTGTTGATTTCACCCAGGACGTTCCGGACTGTGGTCAAGGCGGTTTTGTTGCCCGCCTTCATGTGGGCGACAACGTCTTCTTTGAGGCGTTCTTTAAGGCTCATGGGTTTCTCGTTTCCTTATGGGTTCCTATGACCCATTCTGCCCCGCCTCCACTCCGGTCTAACGCAGGGGCGAGCCGAGCACCCGGAATTGGGAGCCGCCCATTTCGCCGGTCAGCAGCGGCATTGCCTCTGCGATGGACGCCCGGACACTGTCCAGTTGAAGCGATGCCTGGTGCGCTTCTGGTGACTCCCACAGTTCGGAAACGAAGACGGTATCTGGCGCATCGTCGTTAACCCCGACTTCGTACAGCAGGCAGCCGGCCTCCTTCAGTCCTGGCTTAGGGCGGAGCAGGATGGACACCACGGCATCGCGCTGCCCGGGTTTGGCTACTAGGCTTCCCACGTTTGCAAAGGTCATAGGGATAGTGTGCAGCACCGCACTGACAACGTCTCGAGGTGCTGCGAATTATTCGCAGAGTGGACACCGTGGCTTAACCAGCGCTCTGCGATACTGGGCGTCATGGGTGGAAACGGTGGCGCAGTCAACAATCGGCAGGACCTTCGCTTCTACGGTGATCAGGCTGCGCAAGATGCGCTCAGGACGTGCTTGCCGCGCATTACACCGTGGTCCAAGCCTGGCGCCTCGGCCATCGCGAGGGTGCGGGACGGAGTATTGACGACGGCGAGCGTCAACGCGCCACTGGCCGCCGACTACGAAATAGGGTCCATCTCAAAGGGGCTTACCGGGTTGCTCTACGCGGACGCCCTCGAACGGGGTGAGCTGCAGGCGAGCACCACGTTGGGCGAGCTCCTGCCGTCGGCGGACTCCCCCGCTGCTGGGGTCACCGTGGAATCGGTCAGCAGGCATTCGTCCGGCCTGCCTCGGCTGGCCGAGTCCGGCAGCACCCTCAAGCGGACGGTGGCGTTGTTGCTGCGGGGTGAGAACCCTTACGGCGAGTCCCTTGATGAGTTGCTGGCCCAGGCGAGAAACACAAAGTTGTCCGCGCCAACTCCGCGCTACTCCAATCTGGGATTTGAGCTGCTGGGCCACGGCATTGCCGCCAAAGCAGGTTCTCCTTACCGGGACCTCGTGGCCCGGCGGATCACCGAACCTCTCGGCTTGAGCTCTTTTAACGCCGCGTACTCTCCCGACGATCTGGGGGTCAACGCGCTGACCGGTACCAGCCGATCCGGGCGGCCCATGCAACCCTGGACCGGCGAAGCCCTGGCTCCGGCGGGCGGGTGGCGGAGCAACATCGCGGATATGGGCGGACTACTCCTCGCGCTGCTGAAAGGTACGGCTCCCGGGATGGCGGCGCTGGATCCTGCGGCTAACTTCGCGGGCCCAGCCGCCCGCATCGGTGCCGCCTGGATGACGCTCGACGTCAAGGGCCGGGCCATTACCTGGCACAACGGAGCAACCGGCGGCTTCCGTTCGTGGATGGGCATGGACCGGGAGGCTGGGACTGGAGTCGTGCTGCTATCCGCGGCGTCGGCACCGGTGGACCGGCACGGTTTTAGGCTGCTTCAGGATTTGCCCTAGGCCTCCTCGAACCAGCCCCGCGCCGGGTTGGTAACTTCAGGCGCTTCCCGGAATTGCCCAGGCCGGGCCACCCAGCCAACCCCGTTCGCAATGACGCGCTGGATTTGTGGGTGGTGGTACACCGGGTACTCCTGATCGCCGGGGCTGAAGTAGAAAATCCGCCCCTTACCGCGAGAGAACGTCACCCCGGAGCGGAACACCTCGCCTCCGGCGAAGGAACTGATGAAGATCAGGTCATCGGGTTCTGGGATGTCGAAGAGTTCGCCGTACATTTCCTGCTGCGGAATGACGATGGGGCTTTCGACGCCGTCGGCAATGGGGTGGGAGGGCTTGACGGTCCACACCAGCTCCCGCTCGCCCTCGTTGCGCCACTTCAGCGAGCAGGTGGTGCCCAAGAGCCTGGTGAAGATCTTGGCGAAGTGTCCGGAGTGCAGGACCACTAGCCCCATGCCGCCCAGGACGTGGCGCTGCACGCGTTCCACTACCTCGTCGCTGACCTCTTGATGGGCGATGTGCCCCCACCACAGCAGCACATCGGTCCGTTCAAGGACTTCTTCGGAGAGCCCGTGGTCCGGGTCCGCCAACGTAGCTGTGGAAATTTCGGAATCCGGAAAAAAGCCCCGGAGCCCGGCAGCAATGGCGCCGTGCATCCCTTCCGGATACATTTCGGACATGGTGGATGGCTGGTTGCGGGCCTCATGAACGGCCTCGTTCCAGACGACGACTTTCAGTTTTTTGTCAGACATGTCAGAGCCTCACTTCACGCTGTTCAAGGGCAGATTTATAACAAGCATCGAGTATCAGGGCTCGGCTCAGGGCTAACGACCCATCATGCATTCCCCACACGGTCTCGCCACCGCGGACGGCGGCAATGAACTCCTCGACGACGGCCTGGTGGGCTCGGCCAGGTTCAGCCACCACCTCGAAGTCCGCGTTTTCGCCGTCCTTCTCCGTAAAGATGTGCACGTCCGCCACGGGGTTCTCGGAAGCCCCTACCGAACGCAGCTCCGCGCCGCCGTCGGTCCCGTAAACGGTGAAATCCATCAGGTCCCGCTCATCCCGGTAACTGGCCCAGCCGGCTTCCAGAATGAGGGTGCCGCCTCCTTCGAGCCGGATGAACGCAGACGCAAAGTCCTCCACTTCGAACTTGTGGCTGGAGCTGGTGGCCGTGTACCGGGCGTTGCCACCCAGGCCGCGGGGGCCAAGTTCGGAGTGCGTCGACGCCGAGACGGCCACCACCTTCGGCTCACCCAGGAGGTGCAGGGAATAGTCCAAAACGTGGACCCCAATATCAGCCAACGGACCACCGCCGGCGAGCTCCGGATTGGTGAACCAACTGCCCAGCATGGGAATGCCCTGGCGGCGCAGCCACGACGCCTTGGCGTAGTACGGGCGGCCCAGTGTGCCGCCGTCGATCACTTCTTTGAGGGCTTGGATGTCCCCGCGACGGCGGTGGTTGAATGCTACGTCCAAGACGCGGCCGGCTTTTCGGGCTGCGTCCACCATGGCCTGGCCTTCCTCGCCGTTGCGCGCCAGCGGCTTTTCGCTCAGCACGTGCAGACCACGTTCTAGAGCTGCAATGGAGATCGGGGCGTGGAGGAAGGTGGGGACGGCGACGCTGATGGCGTCAAGGCCCTCAAGCTCGATCAAGTCTTCCCAGCGGGCAAAGGCGTGGGGAATGTTGTACTGATTCTTCAGCTGGGTGAGGAGCTCTTGTTCCATTCCGGCCACGGCCACGATTTCGACGCCGGCAATGGTGCTGTAGGCCTTGAGGTGCTGCTGGCCGGCCCAACCGATGCCTACAACTCCCACCTTGAGGGTTGCGGACGGGGCCTGCTGCTGAATGCTCACGATATTCCTGTTCTGTGGTGACGTTGGGGACTGTGGGTGGGGTGACTTAGCCTTTGACGGCGCCGGCGGTCATGCCGGAGACGATGCGCTTCTGGCAGAGGAGAACCAGAATCACCAGCGGAATGGTGATGATCACGGACGCGGCGCTAATGGTGCCTAACGGTTGATCAAACTCGCTGGTTCCGCTGAAGAACGCGATTGCAACGGGCACCGGGCGGGACTCCGGGGAGGTGGTCAGGGTCACGGCGAGGAGGAACTCGTTCCAGACCGAGATGAACACCAGGATGGCCGTGGTAGCCAGCCCGGGCACAGCCAGGGGCAGGATCACTTTGCGGAAGGCGACGAATGGCGTGGCGCCATCCATGTATGCGGATTCCTCAAGCTCGCGCGGGATCTCCTTGAAGAAGGATGTCAGCGTATAGATCGCCAGCGGCAACGCAAAGGTCAGCTTCGGGATGATGAGGCCCAGCAGCGTGTCATACAGGCCGATTTCGCGCCAGATGGAGAACATCGGGGCAGCGATGGCGATGGCCGGGAACGTGGTCACGGAGAGGATCAGGGTCAGGATCATCGCCTTGCGGCGCATCTTGAGCCGGGCCAGTGCGTAGGCAGCAAAGGATGCGAAGACCAGAGCCACTGTGGTGGTGACGACGGCGATGATCACCGAGTTGCGTAAGGCCAAGAGAAACTCTGCGTTTTGGAAGACCACCAGATAGTTCTCGAAGGTGGGCTGGCTGGGGAAGAGTTCGCCCTTGGACAGGCTGGCTCCCTGCTTCAGCGAGGTGTTCACCAGCCAGTAGAACGGGATGAGCGAGAAACCCATGACGCCGACGATGAAGACCCACACCAGCGGGTGCAGTTTCGCCTTGCCACGGAACCGACGCTTAGGTGCCGTGGATGCGGTGGCTGGTGCCGCCGTCGTACGTTCTGCGGTTAGCGTGCTCATTGCTCCTCCTTGGCGACTTCGCGGATGTTGCCGCCAGCGAACCTGACGTAGATCACTGACACCACCATGACAGTGAGGAAGGTCAGGATGGATAGCGCCGAGCCCTCTCCTACCAACCGGTTTTCGCGCAGTTGGGTGTAGGCCAGCATGGACATGGATTCGGTGCCGTTGGCGCCTCGGGTGAGGACAAACGGCAGGTCGAAGACGCGCAGGGCGTCCATGGTGCGGAAGATGGCTGCGAGGACGATTGCGGGGCGCAGGAGCGGCAGGGTGATGTGCCAAAATGTCTGCCACTTGCTGGCGCCGTCGAGCTCTGCGGCCTCATAGGTCTCGGCGGAGATGACCTGCAGGCCAGCCAGGATGATGAGCGCTGCGAACGGCGTGGTTTTCCAGACGTCGGCCAGGACAATCACAGCCATGGCGTACCCATGCTCGCCCAGCCACACCGCGTCTCCGCCGGGAAGCCCCAGCATGGAAAGGACGTTGGTCACCAGGCCCATGTTGGGTTGGAACATGGTTTGCCAGGTGATCGCGCTGACCACGGTGATGATGGCATAGGGCAACAGGACCACGGTTCGCAGGAGCGCGCGGCCCCTGAACGCGAGGTTGAGCAGCAGCGCCATGGCCGTGCCAAGCACCAACTCCAGCGAGACAGACAGCCCAGCGAATAAGAACGTCTGGCCGAACGCAGCCCACCATTCGGAGCTGCTCAGGGCCGTGATGTAGTTTTCCAGGCCCACGAAGCGGGAGAGGCCTGCGGTGCGGACGCTGTACTGATTCAGGCTGAGCCAGAGCGCGTAACCAATGGGCACCGCGGCCACCAAAGCCATGAGGACCAGCGAAGGGGCGGTCATCCGGAACGCGAGCCGCCGCTCCGCCCTGTCGCGAGCGTTCGGTGCGGGGCTCCGGCCCCGGCTCGGAGAAAGAGTCTTGGTGGCCATGATCAGAAGCTCGCCTTGGCTGTGGCGACTTCCTCGGTCATCTTTTTCACGGCGTCCTCGGTGGAACTAGTCCCGGAAAGCACTGCGTAGACGTTCTTGTAGATGGCCTGGGAGATCTGCGGGTACACCGGGGAGATGGGACGGGGCTTGGCGCCCTTGACGGAAGCGAGGAGCTCGGTAGCGAAGGGCATCTTTTCAAGGACCGCCGGGTCCGAGTAGGCGGCCTCGTTGACCGGCGCCTGCGAGTAATCCATTGCCACGTGCTTCTGCCACTCCGGCGTGGTGGCGAAGTCGATGAACGCTACAGCCCCGGCCTGGTTGGTGGAGTGGGCCGATATCGCCAGGTTCCAGCCGCCCAGAACGCCGGAGGCCTTTCCGCCTTCCCATGCTGGCAGCGGGGCTACGCCGAAGCTGCCGGCCAGCGGTGTGGCGTTGAGCAGGCGGTACACGTGCGGCCAGTTGCGCTGGTAACCAAAGTCGCCGGATTCGTAGGCGAGGCGGGCGGGGTCTTCGTTGTACGTCAGGACGGCGCGGTCGGCAGAGCCGTCCTTGAGGCCCTTGCTCATGAAGTCGAGGACCTCGCGGGTCTCCTTTGAGTCCACCGCAACGTCGCCCTTCTCATTGAGCACTTCGCCGCCGGCGCTGTAGAGCATCTCGAGGAAGTTCACCGTGAGGCCCTCGTACTGCTTGCCTTGGTAGACGAATCCGTTTCCGGGAGCCTTGGCTGCTTCCGCGTAGAGCTGCTGCCAAGTCTCCGGCTTGGCCACCTTGTCCTTTTGGTAGTAGACCAACCCGGCGTTGGTGAAGAACGGCGAGGCCCAGTACTTGTCTTGGTACTTAGTGGTTTCCACCGTGGAGGGGATAAGCCGGTCCTTGTTGCCCTCTACCAGCTCGGTCTGGTCCAGCAGCCAGCCCTGGGAGGCGAACTCGGAGGTCCAGATGACGTCCGAGACGAAGATGTCGCATTCAGTGGACTTGCCTTCGAGCCGCTGCACAATCTGGGTGCGGGCCTCATCCGTGGTGGCGCCAATCTCCGTGTACTTGGCCGTGACCTTGCCGTTCGCCTTGGTGAACGCCTCGGCGGCGCCCTTGTAGATCCCCGATGCATCCTTGACGCCGCAGATGCTGACGTTGCCACTGGCATTAGCGCCCGACGCCGGATCGGCAGCTGCCGCTTGTTCCGCACCTTGGGGTGCTGCTCCCCCACCGCAACCGCTGAGAAGCAGGCCTGCGGTCATGGCAGCGGCGGCGATGACGGTTGCGCGTCGCTTGGCGTTCCGGGGAGTTGCGGCGTCTGCAGTGAGCGGAGAGGCAGGTCGAATCAAGTCCACAAGTGGCTCCTTTGGGGTCTGTGGGCGGTGGAAATTCAGTGACGCAGCAGCCGCCATGGCACTGAAGGTGGCTTCTTTGCCGGTGGTTCGGTTGTACTTTGGAATCGATTCCAAAGTTGCTTCAAAATATAGGCCTTGCGGCCGTGGAATCGATTCCAAAGTAGTGTGACAGGCGCCACTCGGGGCTGTCAACCCTCGTCGTTAGGCTTTAGTGGAGTCCCGCACTACGAGCTCGTGCGGGAGGAAGGTTCGGCCGCGGCGGTGAGCGCCTGGCACGGTCATCCGCTCGAGGAGTTCGGCGAACGCCAAGCGGCCCATCTCATAGGCTGGCTGCCGAACGGTGGTTAGTTCCGGGACGCACATCTCCGCTTGGGCCGAGTCGTCGAAACCTGCCACGGCGATGTCCTCCGGCACTCGCAAGCCGGCGTCGGCGAGCTCGCGGACACACCCTGCGGCGACTACGTCGGTCCCGCAGAAGATGGCGTCCGGAAGGTCGTTTCCTTCGAGGAGCTTCTTGGCGAGGCTACGGCCAGCATGGAATCCGAAATTGCCTTCACCCAGCAGGACCTGATCTGATTCCAAGCCCGCTTCCGCGAGTGCCTGGCGGAAGCCTTCCTCACGCAGCCGGCCGGAGCGGGCACCCCTGTGCGTAAACATGGCCAGCCTCTTGCCGCCGGTGTTGATGAGGTGTTTGGTGATGTCGTAGGCGGCCTGGCGATCATCGATGGAAACCCCGAATGCCGCCTCGGCCTCGACGATTTCGCAGACCTGGACCACGCTCATCTGCTCCGCGACCGTGTTGACGTCTTCGTCCGGCATGGTTGGCGAGAAGATGACCAACCCGTCCACGGAGCCATTTCGCAGCATGTCCACGAGTTGCTGTTCGCGTTCCAAGTCGCCGTCGGTGGCCGCGATGAGGCTGACGTATCCTGAGCTGGCCGCGGCGTCGCCGACGCCACGGAAAACTTCGCTGATGACGAGCGAGTCTAGGTTCTTAGCGAGGGCAAGTACACGCATAGTGCGGTCCCGGCGAAGGTCCCGGGCGGAGGCCAACGGACGGTAGCTAAGTTCACGGATGGCGGCGTTGACCTTCTCCTTGCTCGCCTCACTGACGGCCGGGCTTCCGTTCAGGACGCGGGACACCGTCCCCACGGACACACCCGCCGTTCTGGCGACGTCCTGCACTGTAGGCCGAGCCATTCGATTGTCCTTCCGCGAGCAGTACCGATGGTCCTTGCCGCCACGTCACTGCCATGCCGCTGGCGGCTCTCAGCATAGCTGGAGGGCGGAAGCAGACGCTGGACTCCCTGCTTCGTTGGTGCATGGCTTCGGTAATAACCGAAGTGGGGTTCCAACAACTCACTGACGAAGACAGTGTCCGGGAATTCGTCATTGACGCCCGGCAACCGGCCTCTTTCAGCCTCGGCATAGGGCGGAGCAGGATGGACACCACGGCATCACGCTGCCCGGGTTTGGCTACTAGGCTTCCCACGTTTGCAAAGGTCATAGGGATAGTGTGCCGCACCGCACTGACAACATCTCTAGGTGCTGCGAATTATTCGCAGAGTGGACACCGTGGCTTAACCAGCGCTCTGCGATACTGGGCGCCATGGGTGAAAACGGTGGCGCAGTCAACAATCGGCAGGACCTTCGCTTCTACGGTGATCAGGCTGCGCAGGATGTGCTCAGGACGTGCTTGCCGCCATCCACACCGTGGTCCAAGCCTGGCGCCTCGGCCATCGCGATGGTGCAGGACGGGATATTGACGACGCGAGCGTCAACGCACCGCCGGGCGCCGACTACGAAATAGGGTCCATCTCGAAAGGCCTTACCGGGTTGCTCTACGCGGACGCCCTCGAACGGGGTGAGTTGCAACCCGGCACCACTTTGAGTGAGCTGCTGCCGTTGGCGGACTCCCCCGCCACTGGGGTCACTGTGGAATCGGTCAGCAGGCATTCGTCCGGCTTGCCTCGGCTGGCCGAGTCCGGCAGCACCCTCAAAACCCACGTCCCTTTTGAACTCATCAAAGGCCTTGTTTTCCATTGTTGAGAATGCCAAGGGTGAGACACCTTGTTGAGACGAATCGCGGAATGAAAATCAGCGTAGATACTGGCCTCTCCCGTTCCCCCTTTTTGGGCATGTCGGTGTCCGGACAAAGGATCCTTTGATGCGACAGTCTGCTTGGTTCACCGAGAACGTATAGGGCATCTCAGCCGGAGGCATCGTGCTGCAGCTAGGCTCGAATTCATGACTGAGACCATCACCGTCGGCGGATTTACTGTGCCCATTGATAAAGCCAGAGCCTGGTCGGAGAGTACGTAAACCAGTACGGCAAATGGTCATACCCTGCCTACGACGGCTACCTTCGCGACTCTCCAACCCCAGATGTCCAGCAACAAGATCTGCTGGCCGGTGCTCTGCTCAACGCTGGCCAGCGTCCGCTCCCGACCTACTATGGGCTGTTGAAACTCCTCCCCGAGATTAACCGTCGTCTGGCACATCCCCGTTTGACCGGAACCCTGCAGGACGCCTCTCAGGAGACGCTAGAGGCGATCGCTCAGCTGTACGGCGTTCTGGACGCCCACCCCCAGCATCAGGTGCAGCTCGTAAAGCTCAGCAAACTTCTGCACCGTAAGCGGCCCGAGTTACTGCCGTTATACGACCGGAACCTCTCGCGCTGCTACAGCCAGTTTAAATCACCCTTCCGAGTCGTGCCGGTAAAACGCCGAAGTGACACTAACCGTATGCGCGCTTGGCTACCGGAAGTACAGGCGGACCTAGGAGCCGCCCCTGACCACTGGAGAGACTTGGCCTCTCTGGCATCAGAACCCAGCATCACCCCACTGCGTGCCTTAGACATTTTGGGATGGCGTCTGGTCGACGAGGTAACACCACGGCCCAAACGCAAGACAGCGAGATAACCGAACCGCCAAGCATATGAGGCTTGCAGATCATGCCCTCCGGCGAGACGGAAGCGAAGAAGCTGATTGCGCCTTATGTCCCAAAGGTCTAATACAGCACAGCACTGCGGCCAGTTCCATGCGGACAAAAACAGACCGATATGCTGGCTTGACGCAGCATGGCTAAAGATAGCTAACGGCGCTTCCCATGAAGAGTCGTCCTAGGCTCGTGAGTCAAGGGGAGTCAGAGACGTGGCCGAAAAGTCTTGGGTTGATTTTGCCCAGTTCACCCTTAACCTCTTCCTGGCGATAGTTACTGTCTCCTTGTTCATCCAAGGACAGAGAGACAGGCGCCGAATTGCTGAGGACCGGAGACGGGAACAGGCGTCCAAGGTCAGTGTCCACCGGTTTGACCGCTCAGAGCAGACTAGGCCCAATTCATACCGTCTACTTGGCACGCGTGTCGAGGTTCGCAACGACTCGGACGCTTCAATTTCTGGAGTCCACGCAGTCCACATGACTTTGCCTTGGTGGCACGACTATAAGGACGCTCGCGGTAAGTCTGGCGTTGACCCCTACCGAAGGCAAAACATACGCTTCGCTGGCCATGCCGAACCCGGCTTCAACGACATTTCGATCCCGCCTGGTCAGAACGTTCACTATGACGGCTCCCCGCTTTCCGGCCGAACCATCCTGCTGTACTTCACAGACGGGGCAGGTGTTCAGTGGGTCAAGCGAGACGGCCACCTCTGGAGAGCTACCACGGACCCACACTGGCTCAGTCGGCTTTATCTGTGGATGTATTTCAAACGGGGAACGCAGTGGATTGTTGGCTGGCTACTTCCCTACGCGCGCTGGCGGTTCAACAAGATGGCACCGACTGTCCCGTTGTCGGCACGGGTGGCGACGTTCCTTCTGGGCACAACCCCCGTCCCAGGCGGTGAGGGTGAGCCGTGGCTGATGCCTCTTAAAGCTCCGAAGAAGGACTGGCCGTACCAGGAGTGGATCAACGGCATTTACCTCAACCGCGCCAGCAACCCAGATGCCGCTACCAAATACGCCGACGCTCGTGAAACGCCTCGATTCTAAAGGTAGTGCAACGCTGTCCCCTTCCTTGGGGACAATCAGCGATCGGGGTCGCCGACTCGGACTCTCCACGGCTGTGACTTTGGCTCTAGGCCGGCCACGGCGGGGAGTGTTGGGTACATCATTTCGGTAGATGAGTCAGTGACCGGATGAGCCAGACCGTCAAACTCGGCACGAAACTCCACACCTTCCGCTGTCTCCACTTTCGAAATCTTGGTTAGCGCTCCAATTTCGGTTCCATCCGCAAAACAAAAGTGCTGCCCGAAGTGCTTGGTCTTCAAGCTGCTGGCCTTCAAAGTCGTCCAACCGCGGATGCCACGTCGCTTATCCGTATGGTCAAGCGTCGGGGCGCACAACGGGCACGTCTTGTAAGTCTTCAGGCCCTCAACGTCAGCGCGGGTCAGCAACCTCGGCATTGCGGGTGCATTGTCGCTGCCGTGCCAGTCCCGAACTCTTTCCAAGTGCTTGAGGTATGGCCCCCAGGCTGCATCGCGGTCCACGAATTGGCGCATGCTTGGGCACTGCGGCAGATGGACTTTGCCAGCAGACGAGAGGATGAAGCAATCTCCCGAATCCAGCCAGCGTTCCACTGAGGCTTTCTCTCTTTGGAGCGTAGCAACAAGCTGCTGGGTCAACTCGTCATCGCTGAGATGACCCAGACGCATCACAAAATCCTCTTGCTCAGACAACACCCTGGATGCAGCCCGTTCGCTCTCCCGAAGCCCTTGTGCAGACTTGTCCATAACGTCCTTCCTGCTTTCACCGAAGATGATGAACAACCTTGTCAGTTTCCCACTTACCCGAAACGGTGACACATTGGCGGCACACTCGGTCACCCTTTATTGGCTGTACCGATGCCAACAGGATTACGAAGCCTACCCGATGCTTATAGCGGTGCCGTCATAACAATCGTCCGCGCCAAAATGGCAGTGCTTTAAAAAGCATCGCTGACATCGGCCGCGACATCGATGTCCCACGCTCGACGTTCGCGGATCATCAACAACCAAAAGCAGCCTGACCTGAGTCAGGTGCGGCTGTTGGCGAACTCGGTTCAAATTCCCCTTCACCAGCTAATCAAAGGACGTTCTCGCTGGCCGGGATGCTCTTCAAGTTGTCGTGGATCTTCGGCGCGGAGCAGACGCCAGTCCACTCACGCACTCCCCCTAACTGGTTCCCTGATGGTCGGCACCCACAACTGGACCGATAGAGCGGCAACGGGATAACTTGCCAGCAGTCGTTCACCTGGCGAATATCGGTAGAACATGTTCCGGGACTATCTGCACGAGAGATCGGCAAGCAGATAGGCGCCTCATTGTAGGGCTGATGGCCGGGGCGTGCAGCGCCACTTGGTTATAGTCCAATGGTGAAGCTTATACGCGAAGATGACCTTTGCTCAGTTGACGAGATTGTCCTCCCTAATCTCAGGGCCGACAACGATGGTTTGCCTGTTCTCAGGCTTGTGCGAACAGAACGTGGTCTCGACTTCGCACTGCCCTCTGGCGAGGTCATCGAGTACAAGGATTTCCGCCGCGAACTGAATAAAATAGGCATTTGTACATTTCAAATCAAGGGAGTTTGGGAGTACGACAACCCAAAGGACTCTTTCCGGATTAAGCATGGCCAGCGTTTGGCGACAAGGCGGGAGCCCGAGAATCGATACGACCCTAATGCTGTGGCTTTAACCATGGGACGGGCAAGAATTCATATCGGGTACGTGACCATGGGACAATCCTGGCGGATCGCTCGGCATCTTGATGACGGGCGAAGGCTAGTCGGGATGATTCTTAACGTCCCACACAAGCACTATCCCCAAGCCCTCCTCACCACTCCTGAGATTCTGCGGCATCTGCAGCGCCGCTGATTGGATGGGAAACGCTCCGGGTCCATAGTCGCTGTCTCTCCACCATCCCTCTATTAAGCGGCTGCCCCCGTCCAATGGCACACCGGCTTGTGCTTGCATTTTTTGCCGCCCTTCTGGTTCGCCAGAAGGAGTACTCAAAACTCCTTTTTGGAAAGTTCCAACAGTTAGTCCTCGACGCATTCCGGATCCAGGCCCGGAGACGCGGAGTTGGCTTGCAGCGCCCTGAACCTGCCAAATCGCGCGGCCTCCCCTATCCGGTGTCGGTGACGTGGTGGTGTGTGCAGGCGGGCCCCTGGTTCCTGCTGTCCATCCTGGCAGGAGGCTCACTACACGCCCGAGCGGTTAGAGCGCTCAGTCCTCTTCAGCTAGACGCTTCAACTCCCGTTGAATCTCGTCGACTGGATCCCCCACCTTCCACCTGACATACCCCATTCTTCTTGATTGCCGCAGCACGAAGTCCTCCGCGCTTGAGGTCAAAGGCGTATTGGCAACGATGAGAACCTTGTCGATGCTTAGCGCAGTCAGACCGAGACTTCGAACCTGCCGTTCCCCTCCCTCCTCCGGGAGAAGCCCAAGGATGGCGGCTAACTGCCTCCGATCCAGCGGCTGGGTCAGCTGATACTTCGCTTCAATCCCAATTAGTCGATTACTGGTTGCGCGGATAACTCCGTCATATCCCACGTCCCCGCGACCGCGCCGCATGCCCCTAGGTTTTTCCAGCGTACCTATCTGAGGATCTACGCCCTTTAGCGCAGCGATGACGTCCTGTTCGTATTGGGAGCCACGAGCCATCGGTTCTTGCAGATGTGGGGGAGGTCCTGATCTCCCATGGGAGGTCCGCCCAAGATCGATCAGCGCTTCGTCAACGTCGCTCTGGTCTTCTGGGGCCCGGAACAAGCCCAACACCTCCGCAACCGTTGTCTTCTGTTGGGCTGACAGCCCTTCCTGCTGCGGCCCTTCATGTTTCGCCAGCGAAGCAAGGATCGCGATAATTGCTTTTGTTTCCTTCGTCGTCTGTGGAGTCGTCCTAGTGTCGGGTCGAGTCAGCGATCGCAGTTTGGCGACGATTCCCCGGGTTTTCGACGCCTCTTTCTCCGCTTTCTCCGTGAAGGTTTTTGCCTCGGTGTACGCCCACTGCAAAGTTGACCACCACTGATCGACGTCGTTTTTAAGCGCCGTGATGTCGTTGTCCCTCTTGGCTTCGGCCACTTGCCTGGTCAAGCCAGTAAAGGCAATCAATGCAGCAGCGACTGCGAGGGCGCCGGCAGCGGGAGGGCCGGTTAGGGCTTCCCATCCAAACCGACCGAGTTCGTTGGGACTAGTCAACCAAGACCGCACTGCTCCGAGTGGCGCCCAGTAGAAACTATTGAGTAATAGAAGTCCGAGGAACAATACGATGATCCCGACCATCACTAGGGTTTTGACGAACCACTTCTTCACCGCCTAAGACTATGCGACATTCCATAGGAGGCGTTGATGCTCGTGACCATCGGCTTACGGGCGCTGCAGGTGGCTGCCCTGAGGATGAGGATGAAAGCCTCGCGGGATAACCGCACGAGCAAGACGAGCCCCCACATACTCTCCTGCCACCCGGTATTGGGGGTAAAAAAGCAGGGCCGACTTTCGCCGGCCCTGCTTGGTTTTCTCTCTGCAAAGGAAATCTGTGGTTCAGCGGAACTGAACTTGTTGGTGGTGCTGCCACGAGGAGGGAACTTCAGTGTTCCTGGTTCCGCGGGGCTGAGTCCTTTGGTGCTGGTGCCGCGTAAAACGGCGGTCTGTCGCTGGTGAGTAGCTGCTGTGGTTCGTCCCGGGCGGCAGACCGCCCGACTTCTGGAAGGTTCCCGCCCCTTATTACCTGAGTGGGCGGGTCTTGCCGGGCGGTGGGGTTCCGCCCGGCAAGAGGTCCTAGTCGGTTGCGGCGTCTTCGGTTAGCTTGGGGCCGTCGATGATGATGCTTTCGACTTCGCTGGGCTGGTATCCCCAGGTGACCAGCTGGTTCAGGTAGTCCCGGTGCGCCTGCCCCGCTGACCGCCATGAGTCCTTGGCGATGGTCTTTTCATATCCTGCGCAGACCAGCGCGATCAGGGAGAACTCGGGCCGGGTCTCGGTTGTAGCGACGTGGTCCCGGAGCGGGTTCCATGCCCAGGCAGTCGAGTCTTTGATCTTGGCTCCAACCATCTCTGCAGCTACCTTGCCGTCGTACCCGCTGGCGGTTTCGGAGTGGTGGGTGATGGCGTGGACGGTGAAGTACTGCCAGCCAGCCGGTGCCTGCTTCTTCGACAGCAGGGTCTTGACGAAAGCGCGTCTCACGGTTGTCGCCGACTCCATTGCCTTGTTATTGGCTATCAGTGTCTTGCGTTCGGCCTTCTGTTCCTCATTCATCGGACCCTTCTGGGCCTGCGTCCTTCCCCCGCTGTAGCGTTCGTACTTCGGGGTGAAGCCCAGGTCCTTCCAGCCGGTGATGACCGGTTTGGTGTGGTGCTGGCCCCGGTAGTCGGTGCCGATGAGGTAGGCATTCGCATCCTCATCGGTGGCCGGTTCCCCGTCTCCACGGTTGGCAGCTGATATGTACAAGGTTTCCTCGTCGGCGTAGTGCCCGGCGTCCTCCACAAGGGTCTTGCCCTGTGCGGTCAGTTCCTCGATCAGAACCGCGAGCTTGGCCTTGGATTCCCGGTCATCCCGCAGCTTCTGGGCGATGTGGTCAAAGTACTGCGGTTCGTCCCGGATGACTGACTCAAGCTCCTCGATCGCGTCCTCGTCACCTTCGAACTCGGCCATGACCAACGCCATGTCCAGGGTGTAGCCGTCCTCGAGGGCTTTGGTCGCGGTCGCGGATGCTTTGGCTTTCAAGGCGCTTTCCACGGTGGTTTTGGTGCGTCCGGTTTTCTTGGCAATCGTGGCAGCCGTGACGCCAATAAGGGAGAGCTGGTGGTAGGCGCTGGCTTCATCGGCTGCGGTGAGTTCGGTGCGCTGGATGTTCTCCACGACCTGCGTCACGATGCGCTCGGCTTCCTCGGGGCTGTCGATGATCATCACCGGTATCAGGGGCCGTCCGGCTTTGACGGCTGCCCGGGTCCGGCGCTGGCCCATCAGCACGTGGACGGTGCCGCTGTCTTTGCGGTGGCCGATCACCGGTTCCATCACGCCGTGTTCTTTGATGCTGGCAATGAAGTCAGCGTTCAGGGCAGCGTCTTTGCGGACGTTGATGTCCACGGTCAGGGTGGCCGGGTCGAGCATTTCAAGCGTGGGTGTTGCGTTCATGGGTGGTGCTCCTTTTGCAGAGGATGTCGGTGGGTGGGGGGACCAGTAGTGACCGGCCAGCTTCCCCTCTCCCCCCGTTGTTTTTTGGCTGCTGGCGAAGCTTGCGGAGCTGTGGCCGTCGGAGGCCTGTCTACCCATGGGCAAGGGGCAGGAAATCCCTGGAGGAAATCAGCGACGAAGGAGCGCCGGAAGAAACTTTTCTGCACCGCAGGCCCCGACGAAGGAGGGGTTAGACGGACCGGAGCGGACACGTACAATCCGAAGGACAGCAGCCAAAAAACGTCGTAGACACAACAGGTTCAGGGTTCCCGGAGCTCTGCGACGGCGGGCCCTGAACCAAACAGCCGGCCGCGAAGCGGGCGCCCGCTAAGTTTGTAGAGCCGGTGAAGCTGAAAGGGTCTAAAGTGCGCGATCTACAAAGCAATGGAATTGAACCGGAAGTGAGTCCCAACAAGTTTCCTGTCGCGAAGTCAGTGAGGGGCAAGATTGCCGTCATCGCGGGGGTTCTTCTGGTACCGAGTTTGCTCAGTCTTGGCTTGAGCAGCGGAGCGGATGAGCGTGCTGAGCGGGACGCTGAAGTCATCTCCCTCATGTCGGGCTACTCCGTGAATGATGTGAGCATTTACGACGGGTCATGGCTCGGGAACGACGGGAGTCTCCCCGGGCGCTATACCCTGCACATCACCAAGGACGGTTCAATATATAAGTGCCGTCAAGTGACCGTTGAATCCCTTCGCGCTAATGAATCAATCAAATGCGATGGTGGCACTGTCATACACCCGAGGGGGGTCCCCCGTCAGGGAGCAGCTGACCAAAGCTCCGATGATGCCTCAATCACGCCCTGACCGGGTGCTGCGGCTCTTGGCCGTAGTGTTCACGGTCGCTGCTGTTGGATCGCCGGTTGCAGCGCAGCGCAACCAGTTGTGGCCCCAGCGAGCATGCACCGACCCCGGCGTCGTGTGTATCGTGGCGCTCGTACGCAAGCCGATGATTGAAGGGACTTCACATGCCGACCCCCGTTGAGACTCTCCACCAAGACGGCCAGTGGAAGAACAGTCACCAAGGTTCATCCCAAGTGATTTCCACGCACGAGACCAAGGAAGAGGCCACCGCAGCTGGCCGGGAAGCTGCCATAAAGGCCGGGGAATCGATCCTGCTCGCGGACCTCGAGGCCCTGACGCAGGCTCCCGCATGAGCGCCCCCCTCTGGCGCCCGGGACAGTGGGACACCCACGTCCCGCCGCACCTCACGGAGCCCTACCCCTGGGCGCACCCGAACGCGAGGGGCAGCTTCCACCCGTTCGGGAACCCCCGGAACGCCGTCCTGTTCGGCGCCGCCCTCGTGCTCGCCGGCGTCGTCCTCGCGGGCATGGCGTTCGCGGGCTACGGACGCGACGGGGATCCCGCCGCCCTCTGGGTGGCCGCTCTGCTCCTGGTCATGTTCGGCGGCATCGGCGCGTGGGCGATGCACGTCGGCATGGCACGCCTCCGCTGGATCAGGCGATTCGCCGCCGAATACGGATTCTCCCCCTTCGACCGGCGTCCCGACACCGTCCAGCGGCCGGGAGCCGACGAGCGCAGCTAGGCTGTTCGGATGTACCGCATCGTCACCGTCTGCACCGGGAACATCTCTCGAGCACTTCATCAAAAAAATGGACGGCACAATCGGCGAGAAGAACAGCTACGGCAACGACCCCTCCAACGTCCCCGGATAGACGCACGAAGGGCCGGCACGTATGTGCCTGCCCTTGTGTTTTCCCTCTGCAAAGGAAATCTGTGCAGGCAGAGTTGCTGCTGCCTGGTCGTTAGAGGTTGTGGTGTTCCTGCGCCCACTGGGTATCGGCGGGGCCGGTCTCTTCGCCGGCGGTGAGCAGGCTCAGTTCGACGACGTCTTCGGCCAGGCTGGGGTCAGCTGCGGGCTTGTCGTCCTCGGTGAAGGTGTAGTCGGTTCCCATGCTCGCGCTTCCTTGAGTTGGTGCAGTGTTTTCTGGCTGCCACTGTAACCGTGGTTGCTGCATGTTCACTCCGATACCCTTGCTGCGCCCGCGTCAGCGTTAACGGCGGCCGGATGAGCGCAGCGGGGGAGGCCGCCCCGCCACCGCTAAAAGGACCGGGCCGGGATCGGTGTTCCCGGCCCGGTCCTTGCCGGGTTTATTTGAAGCGGCGGTTGTAGGCGGTTTCGGGGTCGCGGGCGACTTCTGCGATGGATCCGCGGGTGATCAGTTCACGGAGCAGGACGGCCAGCCGGAATCCGGGTGCGTCGGTGGCCGCGTGGTGGAGGTAGCGGTCGGCTTGGGTGCCGTTGCCTTTGAGCCATTCCAACCAGCCCATCAACGTCAGCATGGGTGCTCGCTGGCCTGCAGGGACGGCTTTCATCAGTTCGAACGCCAGCGCCTCGGCCCGGTCCACCCGGTCCCAGTCCGGGCGTGCGGTGAACTTTCCGAGCATCACGTCGGCGAAGTCGCCGTTGTGGGTGGTAATGGTCTCGCGGAACAGGAAGTCCCTGACCAGCTTGTGTTGGAACGCGGCCGCGATGGTCCGTGCTGTTTTCTAGGCGGGGGTGCCGGTGCTGTCCAAGGCAGCTGCCCATGCCGTGCAGGCGTTCTCGATGTCTTCTTCGCTGCCTGCCGGTGCGTTGACCCGCTGTGCCAAGGTGCCCAGCAGGGCCGGGTTGTACACGTCGACGTCCGTGGCGCTTCCGAAGTAGGTCAGGGCCGCGTTGGCTTGGCTGTCGGTGATCTGCTCCAGCGGGTGCTTGTCGTCGGTGCCGAACTCTGCCCAGTAGGTGGCCGTCACCAGCCATACATTGCGCACGGGCATCCGGGCGGCTGCCAGCTCGGTGACCAGTGCTGCGACGTGTGCGGCGTAGGGGTAGCCGTCCAGGTGTCCGTCGGTGTAAACGACGATGTAGGACGCTGTGGCCTTCTCGTCGTTGGCTGCGTAGCTGGTCATGGTCTGTGCGTAGTTCTCCGGCTCGACGTGCTCCGGGGCGTCCACCCGCAGGGTGGCTCCGAGGGAACCGGTGTTTGCTGTGAGGATGACGAATGATTCCACGGGATTGATTTCCAGCAGGTGCGGGACGGTCGCGAGCAGGTCACCGGGTCCGGTGAGGCTCAGTTTGTCAGTCATGGTGTTGCTCCTTTTGCAGAGGATTGCCGTTTGGGTAGGGCGTTCGGTAGGGAACGGGATACGTCCCGAGGGGCACCCAGTCCGTCGTGGGTGCCCCATCGTCGCGTCTTTAGTGCATTGCGTTTCAGTGCTCGCTTGGGACCATCACAGCTACAAGCTCGTTGTGCCAGTCCAGCGCGGCGTACTGCCGGGTTACATTCAGTACCTCGGGGTTCACGCGTGCGTTGGTGACGGCTGTGGCCATGTCGCGGATTTGTTCGGCCAGGTCTTTCGCTGCGTCTTCGCTTTAAGTCACGGGGGATTTTTCAACGATGCTGGCGAGGGTTTCGAGAAACACGACCGCTTGCGCGGCTCCGGTGTCGATCATTTTGGTGTTGCTCCTTTTGCAGAGGATGTCGGTGGGTGGGGCGATAAGTGGTGACCGGCCAGCTTCCCCTCTCCCCCCGTTGTTTTTTTTGGCTGCTGGCGAAGCTTGCGGAGCTGTGGCCGTCGGAGGCCTGTCTACCCTTGGGCAAGGGGCGGGAAATTCCTGGAGGAAATCAGCGACGAAGGAGCGCCGTAAGGAACTTTCTGCACCGCAGGCCCCGGAGGAACGGAGGGGCTAGACGGGCCGGAGCGGGCACGTACAATCCGAAGGACAGCAGGCAAAAAACGTCGTAAACAAGGCAGGCCTGGCACGGCGGAGCTCTGCGACGTCGGGACCGGACCCAACAGCCGGCCGCGAAGCGGACGCCCACCAACTGGTTGCAGCGCAGACCAGTGCGAGCCCTACGAGCACGCCCTTCTCGCCGCGCTACCGAACACTCGCACAAGCGATGGAAGCACTCTGGCGGAATCGCGAATCCCGCATCGGATATGGCACCGCCGGGTAGTGTGCATTCGTCCGCAACAACTTAAAGCAAGATTGTCAGCCGGAGGCCTACTGCTTCTGGTCCCGCGTCATGGCCTGGGTGGACTGCATTTTGTAGTCGGTGGTAAACCACGCATGATTCGCCTCGACACTAGCGCTTCGATAATGGGGGTATTTGATGACTGACTTAATCGCTTTTGGGGCGTTCGTGGGCGGAGTGTGGGCCCTATCGCTGCTAAGCCTGAAAGTGATCCGCGACTCAGAGCACTCGGATGCACGGCTGAAAGATGCTGCTGCAGCGGCTATCGTCGCTCTGAGTTTCATTGCCGGTGGGGCGGCAGCATGGGCGTTCGGTTTCAACTGGAATTTTGTGATCGCTGAGAGCACAGCCGCAGAAAGCGCGGAAGGATCGTATGCGGGCGCAGGTCTTGCACTTGGGTTGTTTCTCGTGCCCTTCCTTGCCATGGCGTGGGTGTACTTCAAACCGTGGGGGAGCATCAAAACATTCATCGCCGGTGCATTTGGTCGTTGAGAAGATCAGCGCCGACAAAGCCTTTCGAGGGTAGCGATGAGGATGCACGAGGGGCCGGCACGCATTGAACAGCTAGAAGGCTCTTTCTCTTTCCCGGCTTCGTCCATCTGCTCCCAGCTGCGTGGACACGGATAAAACCACTATCCGCCCCCCTTGACTCACACCCCCACCTTCCCTAAACTTTTCATAAAGCAGAATCTAAATTCCACAGAGCGGAAACGGTGAAGAGGCCGGGAAGCTAGGAATCAAGATCAAAGCCCCTCCCCGGAAGGTCCTACGATGACGTACACAGTGAACTGCTCCATCCTCTTGACGGAGCTGCCCCTGCTCGAGCGCCCGGCCGCCGCGAAGGCTGCCGGTTTTGACGCCGTCGAGTTCTGGTGGCCCTTCGACACCTCCGTCCCCACCGACGCGCAGACCACCGATTTTGAATCCGCCATCAAGGACGCCGGCGTTCAGCTCACCGGCCTGAACTTCAACGCCGGCAACATGCCCGGCGGCGACCGCGGCTTGGTCTCCTGGCCCGAACGCAGCAGCGAATTCCAGGACAACATCGACGTTGTCGCAGGAATCGGCGAGCGCCTAGGCTGCAAGGCCTTCAACGCCCTCTACGGCAACCGCATCGACGGCGAATCTGCTGAAAAGCAGGACGAAATCGGTGCCCAGAACCTGGCAGCAGCCGCAGCAGGCGTCGCCCGCATCGGCGGCACCGTCCTCCTCGAACCGGTCAGCGGCGCCCCCAAGTACCCGCTCCTCACCGCCGAAGACGCACTCAAGGTCATCGCCCGCGTCAAGGCGGAATCGGGCGCCACCAACGTCAAACTCCTCGCCGACTTCTACCACTTGGCAGTCAACGGCGACGACGTCGAATCCGTCATCCAGAACCACGCCAAGGACTTCGGCCACATCCAAATCGCCGACAACCCCGGCCGCGGCGCCCCCGGTACAGGTACCCTCCCCCTCGGCGAATGGATCGCCCGCAGCCGCGAACTCGGCTACGACGGCTACATCGGCCTCGAGTACAAGGAACCGCAGGAATCCGCCTTCAACTGGGCCATCCGCCAGCGCGTGGCGCAGTAATTTCTGGTTTCGACAGGCTCAACCACCGACTTCTTAGAGAAATGAGAACCACCATGAGCAACGTTGCAGTGATCGGACTCGGAATCATGGGCCTCCCCATGGCCATCAACCTCGTCAAGGCCGGCCACACTGTCACCGGCTTCAACCGCAGCCAGGACAAGATCGACAAGCTCGTCTCCGAAGGCGGCAAGGGCGCCACCAGCATCGCGGACGCCGTGAAAGAGGCCGACGTCGTCATCACCATGGTGCCGGACTCCCCCGATGTTGAGGGCGTAGTTAGCGGCAAAGACGGCGTCTTCGCCAACGCCAAGAAGGGCACCCTCTGGATCGACGCTTCCAGCATCCGCCCCGACGTCGCCAAGCGCCTTTCCGAAGACGCAGTTGAAGCAGGCATCCGCCCGCTCGATGCTCCCGTTTCCGGTGGCGAGCAGGGTGCCATCGACGCCGTCCTCTCCATCATGGTGGGCGGCGAGAAGGAAGACTTCGACGCCGCACAGGACGTCCTCAACGCAGTGGGCAAAACCATCGTCCACGTTGGCCCGTCCGGCTCCGGCCAGACCGTCAAAGCTGCTAACCAGCTGATCGTGGCCGTCAACATCCAGGTCCTCGGCGAGGCAATCGCCTTCCTCGAGGCCTACGGCGTGGACACCGACGCAGCCCTCAAGGTCCTGGGCGGCGGCCTAGCCGGCTCCAAGGTCCTGGACCAGAAGGGCCAGAAGATGCTGGACCGCAACTTCGACCCCGGCTTCCGCCTGGCCCTCCACCACAAGGACCTCGGCATCGTCACCTCCGCAGCCCGCGAAGCCAACGTCACCGTCCCCCTCGGCGCCGTCGTCGCACAGCTCGTCGCCGCAACCGTCAACCAGGGCGACGGCGCACTGGACCACTCGGGACTCTTCAAGCAGACCCTACAGCTCAGCGGCCGCGAGTAAGAAAAAGCACCCCGGCCCTAGCCGCAACACCTTCATACGGGACACCCGCCGTCGTACATCACGACGGCGGCACCCTCACCACACGTAAAAACCCCCACCTTCCAGCCCCAGGGGCAGGCAGAACAGACTCCCAAGGAGTACACCATGACTAAGATGCGCACCGTTGACGCTGCCGTCGCCATATTGGAAAAGGAAGGCGCCATTGAGGCGTTCGGCCTGCCAGGCGCGGCAATCAACCCCTTCTACTCCGCCATGCGCAAGCATGGCGGCATCCGCCACACGCTGGCCCGCCACGTTGAAGGCGCCAGCCACATGGCTGACGGTTACAGCCGCGCGCAGGATGGCAACATCGGCATCTGCATCGGCACGTCCGGCCCCGCAGGCACGGACATGATCACCGGCCTGTACGCGGCGTGGGCGGATTCCATCCCCATGCTCTGCATCACCGGCCAGGCTCCCGTTGCCAAGCTGCACAAGGAAGACTTCCAGGCCGTGGACATCGAGTCCATCGCCAAGCCGGTCACCAAGATGGCCATGACCATCCTGGAGCCGGGCCAAGTTCCTGGTGCGTTCCAGAAGGCGTTCCAGCTGATGCGCTCAGGCCGCCCGGGCCCGGTGCTGCTGGACCTGCCCATCGACGTGCAGATGGCCGAGATCGAGTTCGACATCGAGACGTACGAGCCGTTGGCCGTGGAGAAGCCCAAGGCCAGCCGCAAGCAGCTGGAAAAGGCTTTGGACATGCTGACCGCAGCGAAGAAGCCGCTGATCGTGGCTGGTGGCGGCATCATCAACGCCGGCGCCTCCGCGCAGCTGGTTGAACTGGCCGAGCTGCTTAACGTTCCGGTCATCCCCACCCTGATGGGCTGGGGCGCCATCCCGGATGACCACCAGCTGATGGCCGGCATGGTGGGCCTGCAGACCAGCCACCGCTACGGCAACGAAACGTTCCTCGAGAGCGACTTCGTGATCGGCATCGGCAACCGCTGGGCCAACCGCCACACCGGCGGGCTGGACACCTACACGGCCGGCCGCAAGTTCGTTCACATCGACATTGAGCCCACCCAGATTGGCCGCGTGTTTTCGCCGGACCTGGGTATCGCGTCCGACGCCGGTGCAGCCCTGGACGGCTTGATCGAACTGGCCCGCGAGCGCAAAGCAAGCCTGCCGGACTACTCCGGTTGGGTTTCGGAGTGCACCGCCCGCAAGGGTTCCCTGCACCGCAAGACCAACTTCGACAACGTGCCCATCAAGCCGCAGCGCGTGTACCAGGAGATGAACAAGGCGTTCGGCCCGGACACCACCTACGTGTCCACCATCGGCCTGTCCCAGATCGCCGGCGCACAGATGCTGCACGTTTTCGGCCCCCGCAGGTGGATCAACGCCGGCCAGGCAGGGCCCTTGGGCTGGACGTCCCCGGCCGCGCTCGGCGTCGTTCGCGGCAAGCCGGGCGAGACCGTTGTTGCCCTCTCCGGTGACTACGACTTCCAGTTCATGATCGAGGAACTGGCCGTGGGTGCGCAGTTCAACCTGCCGTACATCCACGTGGTGGTGAACAACTCCTACCTGGGCCTGATCCGTCAGTCCCAGCGCGGCTTCGAGATGGAACAGAACGTCTCCCTGGCGTTCGAGAACATCAACAGCCCGGAGATGAACGGCTACGGCGTGGACCACGTCAAGGTCACCGAAGGTTTGGGCTGCAAGGCCATCCGCGTGGAAGACCCCGCCGACCTGCCTGCTGCGTTCGACAAGGCCAAGGCCCTGATGGGCGAGTTCAAGGTTCCTGTGGTGGTGGAAGTGATCCTGGAAAAGATCACCAACATCTCCATGGGCCTCGAAATCAACGGCGTGAACGAGTTCGAAGAGCTGGCCGAACGCGGCGAGGACGCCCCCACGGCGATCATCGCGCTGCAGGACTAGTAGAAGATTTCAAGGAGGTACGTCGAATGCGGATAGTCATAGCTCCGGACAAGTTCAAGGGTTCACTCTCCGCCCCGGACGTTGCCCGGCACCTCGAAGACGGGCTGCAGGCCGCCTGCGGCGGGTCCCTTGAAATAGTGGTTATTCCAGTAGCCGACGGCGGCGAGGGCACCATCGATGCCGCCGTCGGCTCAGGATTCACCCGCCGCAGCACCATGGCGGCAGGCCCGGACGGCAGCCCTGTCCGGGCCGAGTACGCGGTCCGCGGCCACGAGGCCGTCATCGAGATGGCTGCTGCCTCCGGATTGGACCGCCTCTCCCCTGACGTTTTGGTCAACGGAAACCCAGGTTCGACGGCGGCACTGACTTCCACGAGCCTGGGCACCGGGCAGCTGATCCGTTCAGCCCTGGACGCCGGCCGCCGGCACATCATCCTGGGCGTCGGCGGCAGTGCCAGCACCGACGGCGGTGCCGGACTCCTGCAGGGGCTTGGCGCCAGGTTCCTTGACGCCAACGGGAACGAGCTGCCCCTGGGCGGCGCAGCCCTGGCCCGTCTGGACAGCATAGATTTCAGCGGACTGGACATCCGCCTGGACGAGACCCGCTTTGTGCTGGCTTCGGACGTAGATAATTCCCTTCTGGGGGCAGAAGGCGCCGCTGCGGTGTTTGGCCCCCAGAAGGGTGCCAACCCTGAGGACGTCGCCGTCCTCGACGCGGCACTAAGCCGGTTCGTGGAAGTTCTCGCCGCTGAGTTCGGCGCGGCAGGCCCGGAAAACCGCGCCTTCCGCGCCGCCAACGCACCGGGAGCCGGGGCAGCCGGTGGTGTGGGCTTCGCCGCGATCGCCATGCTGGCCGCGGCCCGCAAACCCGGGATCGACGTCGTCCTTGAGTTCACTAAGCTGGCCGACAGGCTGGCGGGAGCGGACCTGGTGATCACCGGCGAAGGCAGCCTGGACGAACAGAGCCTGCTGGGTAAGACCCCCATGGGTGTGGCCCGCGCCGCACGGGCGGCCGGTGTTCCCGTCATCGCGGTGTGCGGGCGGACTACGCTCAGCCGTGAACAGCTGGAAGAATCCGGTTTCCGGAGCGTCCATGCGCTCACGGACCGGGAAAGCAATATAGAGATATGCATAGCCGAAGCAGGCAGGTTGCTTGAAGAATTAGGTCAACATATCGGCGTGAACCTGGTTGCGGCTGATCCGAAGGAGCCCCTTAATGTCTGACGAAGTTTTCGATCTGGTGATCCGTGGCCAGCGTATTCTCACCACGGCCGGCATCGCCCCACGCGAAGTGGGCGTCCGCAACGGCCGGATCGTGGCCCTGGAACCCCTGGGCAACGGCTTGGCGGGCACGGAAATCGTTGAGCTCGCAGACGACGAGACCCTGATCCCGGGCCTGGTGGACACCCACGTCCACGTCAACGAGCCTGGCCGCACCGAATGGGAAGGTTTCGCTTCGGCCACCCGCGCCGCGGCCGCCGGCGGCGTGACCACCATCATCGACATGCCGTTGAACTCCATTCCGCCCACCACTACCGTGGACGGGTTGAAGCTCAAGCGCGAGGTGGCGGAGGACCAGGCGTTCGTGGACGTCGGATTCTGGGGCGGTGCCGTGCCCGGCAACAAGGCGGACCTGCGTCCGCTGCATGACGAAGGCGTCTTCGGCTTCAAATGCTTCCTGCTGCACTCCGGCGTGGACGAGTTCCCGCACCTGGACGCGGATGAGATGGAAGAGGACATGCGTGAGCTGAAGTCCTTCGACTCCCTCATGATCGTCCACGCAGAGGACTCTCACGCGATTGACCGCGCCCCGCACCCGGGCGGTGACCAGTACGCCACCTTCCTTGCCTCCCGGCCCCGCGGTGCGGAGAACAAGGCAATCGCCGAGGTCATCGAACGGGCCCGCTGGACCGGTGCCCGCGCGCACATCCTGCACCTGTCGTCGTCGGACGCGTTGCCCATGATCGCCTCAGCAAAGCGCGACGGCGTGAACCTCACCGTGGAGACGTGCCCGCACTACCTCACGCTGATGGCAGAGGAAATCCCGGATGGTGCCACGGCCTACAAGTGCTGCCCGCCCATTCGCGAGGCCTCCAACCGTGAGTTGCTGTGGAAGGGCTTGGAGGACGGCACCATTGACTGCATCGTCTCTGACCACTCCCCCTCCACACTGGACCTTAAGGACCTCGAAAACGGCGACTTCGCCGTGGCCTGGGGCGGTGTCTCCTCGCTGCAGCTGGGCCTGTCGCTGATCTGGACTGAAGCCAGGCACCGCGGGATTTCGCTGGAACAGGTGGTTGCCTGGATGTCCGCGAAGCCCGCAGCCCTGGCCCGTCTCACCAACAAGGGCCAGCTGGCCCTGGGCTACGACGCCGACTTCGCGGTGTTCGCTGCCGACGACGCCTTTGTGGTGGATGTTTCCAAGCTCAAGCATAAGAACCCCATCACGCCCTACGACGGCAAGGCGCTCTCCGGCGTCGTCCGCCGCACCTACCTGCGCGGGGCCGTGGTGGACGGACAAACCGCCACCGGCAAGCTCCTTCGGCGCGGCGGAGTGTAGGGACGAATCATGCACGCGTTCTCGTATCGTGAGCAGGCAGCACGGCCTGCGCCGCCCCTCCTGGCAGCTGTCCCCACACCGGAACCCGCGGCGCCACGGCTTGAAAGCGAACGCCTGGAGCACGCCAGCACGGTGGCCGTGGACCTGTCCCGGGATGAAGTCCTGCTGGACGGCAAACGGGTGCCGCTGACCGACGTCGAAACCGTCATTGTGCGCTACCTGGTGCAGAATTGTTCGCGTATGGTGGAAAGGGAGGAGTTGCGCGCGCACCTGGAGTCGCTGCACTTTCCCGGCACCACTGTCCGGTCCATCGACGTGTACGTGGGCCGGATCCGCCGGAAGATCGGCAACGCCCGGCACGCGATCGCCACTGTTCGAGGGGTCGGCTACCAGTTTGTCCCCGGGCCCCGGGCCACCGTCCGCGGACCTGCGGAATACTCCATCTGAACCGATGCTTGTGCCTAGTGGCTGGCGCCGCGCCGGTACTACCTGCTTAGACCCCAAGGAGCAATCATGACCCCGTCTTCAAACGCCGGACTTACCGGTTCGGCCCTGAACTCACGGCTTCAAGCCGGCGCTACCGCACCGGATTTCACCCTTCCGGATGCCTCCGGCAAGCCCGTCTCGCTGTCCTCCTACCGGGGCAGGAACGTGATTGTGTACTTCTACCCGAAGGCCGCCACACCTGGCTGCACCACCGAGGCCTGCGATTTCCGCGACAATCTGGCCTCGCTGCAGGGCAAGGGCTATGAGGTGCTGGGCATCTCCCCCGACGCTCCTGAAGCCCTTGCCGGGTTCACTGGCGACAACGCGCTGAACTTTCCGTTGCTTTCGGACCAGGACCACGCCGTCGCTCTGGCTTACGGTGCGTGGGGTGAAAAGCTGATCAAGGGCGAGATCCGCGAGGGAGTTATCCGATCCACCGTGGTGCTCGACGGCGATGGCACCGTTAAGCTCGCGCAGTACCAGGTGAGCGCCGAGGGCCACGTGGCTGCGCTCCGTGAGGAACTGGGCCTCTAGCTTCCCAAGTAGGTAGCACTTGTTGCCCTTATAGCGGTTCATAAGGGCAACAAGTGCTACCTACTTTCTTTTAACGGGTGCGGAGGCCCCGAGGTGAGGCCCGGCGTCGGCCTCCCGTAGACTGGTGAGTGGAAAATTGGTGAGCCGGGAAGTCTGGTCGGCACAGTCCTTGTCGACCCCCAGAGTCAGGATTCCTTGATGACTAAGACCCCCTCCCCCAACCGTTCCACCGTTCTAGGCCGTGGCAGCTACTCAGAAGCACTGCGCATCAGCGCCATCCTCCGCAAGGAAACTGTGGGCGGAGCCCTGCTGGTTGCCGCCGCCGTCATCGCCATCATCTGGGCCAACTCGCCGTGGGCTGAGAACTACTTCGCCCTCCGCGACTTCAAAATCGGCTACGAACCGTGGCATTTGAACCTGAGCCTGGGAACCTGGGCAGCTGATGGCCTGCTGGCCATTTTCTTCTTCCTGGTGGGACTGGAGCTCAAGCGCGAGTTTGTGGCTGGCGACCTGCGGCAGTTCAGCAAATCCGTGGTTCCCATTGCAGCTGCCGCGGGCGGTGTGGCGGTTCCCGCGATCATCTATACCGTGATCAATCTGTCAGATCCGGACGCCATCCGTGGCTGGGCCGTTCCCACCGCCACGGATATCGCCTTCGCGGTGGCCGTACTGGCTATCATCGGCTCGCACCTGCCCAGCGCATTGCGGATCTTCCTGCTGACCCTGGCCGTCGTGGACGATCTGATCGCCATCCTCATCATCGCCATCTTCTACACCGATCACATCGAGCCCATTCCACTGTTGCTGGCCCTGATCCCCCTGGGAATCTACGCGTTCCTGGCTCAGAAACACCGCCGCTTCTTCGGTACCAACCTGCTGGCTCCCTGGCTGATCCTGCTCCCCTTGGGCATGGTCACCTGGGCACTGGTCCATGCTTCCGGTATCCACGCCACCGTGGCCGGTGTCCTGTTGGGCTTCGCCATTCCCGTTCTGCGATCCAAGGCCGCAGGCGGACCCGAGTCCGGGCCCGGCATGGCTGAGGTCTTTGAGCACCGTTTCCGCCCCATCTCCGCCGGCATCGCCGTACCGCTATTCGCCTTCTTTTCTGCAGGGGTGGCGGTAGGTGGTGGCGCCGGGCTGCTGACCGCGCTGACCGATCCCGTGGCCCTCGGCATTATCATCGCCTTGGTGGCCGGCAAACCGATCGGCATCATGGGCACCACCTGGTTGTTAACGAAGGCCACCCGCGCGCAGCTGGATAGTTCGCTGCGCTGGATCGACATCTTCGGAGTGGCGTTGCTGGCTGGCATCGGGTTCACTGTCTCCCTGCTGGTGGCGGAACTCAGCTTCGGTCATGGCACGGTTCAAGACGATCACGCCAAGGTGGGCATCCTGGCGGCGTCCGTGGTTGCCGCCCTGCTCGCTTCGATAGTGCTTATGGCCCGTAACCGGATCTACCGGCTGGCAGAGGCCGAGGAGCGGGTGGACGCGGACCAGGACGGCATCCCGGACGTCTATCAGAGAGATTCGCACAACCACTGACCGTCTTTCCGTCGGCACCGCGTAGTTCAGCGGACGGGATTCTGCGGAACAAGTGAATCGTGCAGCGGCCCGCCTATTACTACTGAGTAGGGGCCCGAACGCTCCATCAGGACGAAGGCTGCGATGGCTTGGGCGATCTTCTGCCCGCCATGGGAGGAGGGCTCAATCGGGTTCGCGTAGTCCGCGTCTTCGTTACAGATCAGCCGAAGGTCAATCAGGGGTGTTCCACGGGAAAACGCTGCCCTGGTGATGGAATCGTTGAAAAGGGACAGTGCAGCTTTGATGACCTTCTGGCCAGGTTCTGAGGCCGGGGTGTCGTAGATGGTGCACACGGCCGCAGGCAGGTTCAGTGCCAGTACGCCGGCCAGCATGCTCCGGTAGTCTGCATCGAACCTGTTCCTCGCCTTGCCCAGCAAAAGCAGGGCCTCGGCTACGGCTCCCGCGTGCTCCTGCAATAAGGGCGCATAGCCGAGGGCGTCGTTTCCTCCCGCGCTCACCACCAGATGGGTCGCGTCAACGGGGAGGCTTTTGAGCTGGCGGGCAACCCCGGCGATAACGTCGCCATCCACTGCCAAGAGCGAGCATTTCCAGCCCGGCAGCGCCTGCCGCAGTTGGCGGATAACGTCCGGGCCACCGCCCACGTAGGCTCCGTTGTCGAAGATGGAATCGCCCAGCAGGACTACATGGCCTGTATCGCGGGCCCCGTTCGGTGCAGCATCCATGGGGCTATGGTGCACCGTCCGAAGGGCCATCCGCCACCCCCGGAAACCTGGAGGAGACGCCCGTAGACGGGGTTTTAGAGGGAACATAACCGCCGTCGGCATTGTTATGCAGGGTAATGATGACTCTTCAGGAAATGGACCTGACCACCGTCTCCCCCACCCGCTTATGGATCCCCAAACACGTGATGATCACGCGGGCCGCAGCAGACCTGCCGCACACTGCGGAAATCATCCGGCGGTGCGAACGTGCCGGCGTCGAGGACATCCGGGTCATGCCTGGCAATGCCCTGACTGGCCTGCGTGGCTCCACTGAGCGCGAGACCTACGCGGCAGCAAAGAACACCCTTGCCGTGGTGGTGGCCCCACCGAGCGCCCTTAAGCCGCAGCCCATCCCGCCCAGCGCCGACTGGCGGATCGACCTTGCCAGGGGTTGCCCTGCCCACTGCCAGTACTGCTACCTGGCCGGCTCCTTGCAGGGGCCCCCGGTAACCCGCGTCTATGCCAATATTGACGACGTCCTGGGCGGGATAGGCACGCATGCCGGCAGGGGCTCCGTCACCAGCGGCACTATTGAGCGCGGTCACGAGGGCACCACGTTCGAGCTGTCCTGCTACACGGACCCCTTGGGCATCGAAAGCGTGACGGGTTCCCTTGCTGCCGCTATCTCCCGGGTCGGGGCAGGAGAGTTCGGCACCGATGTGCAGTTGCGGTTCACCACCAAGTTCGACGACGTCGCGGAGCTGGTGACGCTCGATCACCAGCGCAGGACCCGGGTCCGGTTTTCCGTTAACGCCGCAGAGGTCGCCAACCGGTTCGAGGGCGGGACCGCGCGGATGCCCGCTCGGCTTGCGGCTCTCCGCTCCATGGCCGAAGCCGGCTACCGGGTGGGCCTGACCATCGCCCCCGTCATGCCCATACCTGGCTGGGAGGAGCAGTATGGTGCCCTGCTGGACGACGTTGCCGGGGCGGTTGCCGGCGTCAAGGACCTCGATCTCACGGCCGAGATCATCACCCACCGGTTCACCCCTGCCAGCAAGGAGGTGCTGCTGGGCTGGTACCCGAAGACAAAGCTTGAGATGGACGAGGATGCACGGAGCAAGAAGCGGTCCAAGTTCGGCGGCGTGAAGTACGTCTACCCGAAGCAGACCATGGCCGGGATGCGCGAGTGGTTCACCCAGGAGCTGGAGCGCCGCGTGCCGGCTGCCCGGTTGCTCTACTGGACCTGATCCTTGCACTCCTGGACTTGCTGACCTTGCGCCCGACTCCCGCCCCGGAGTAGGCGGGATTCCGCAAGGGGGTTGCCAGCGCCAAAGCTGAGGGACAAACTGCGGGTAGGTAGTCTTTGGCAGCACGAAGTCCTGAACGGAGATCCTGCATGTTTCGTCCCGATGTCGCCGACCGGATCCACCTGATCGAACATGCCGATGTGAACTGCTACATCGTGCAGGACGGGGCGGACGTACTGCTGGTGGACGCGGGTTTGCCCAGCATGTGGAAACTGGTGGTCAGCGCGCTGCGGGAACTCGGACGCTCGCCCCGCGATATTTCCGCGCTTGTCCTGACCCACGGACACTTCGACCATGTGGGATTCGCTGCCAAACTGCAGCATGACCTGGACGTGCCCGTGTTCGTCCATCCGGCGGATGCGTACATCTCCAGCCACCCTTACAGGTACAAGCACGAAAAGAACCGCCTGCTGTATCCCGTCAGGTACCCGCGCTGCGTCCCGATCCTCACCCGGATGGCCCTGGCCGGGGCCCTGAACGTCAAGGGAGTGGGAAATGTGCGCACGCTCGATGCCGAATCCGCCCGGGCTCTTCCTGGGCACCCTGAACTGCTGCACACCCCCGGCCACACTGATGGGCACTGCGCCCTGCACTTCGGCGACCGTGGCACAGTGCTCACCGGAGACGCGCTGGTCACCCTTGACCCCTACACAGGAGCACGCGGCCCGCAGATAGTATCGGCTGCCGCGACGGCCAACACCCGCAAGGCACTGGAGTCCCTTGGCATGCTCGCCGCCACGGGCGCCGAAACCGCGCTGCCGGGCCACGGCCTGCCCTACTACGGCAGCATCGCAACAGCTGTGGAGGAGGCCCGGCAAAGCGGGGCGACGTGAGCTGCTCCGTAGTGCTCAGCGGGACACTATTGGCTAACGCTTCTGCCGTTCCCTCAGGCCCGCCTGGCTGAACGGCATCTAATGCGACTATACACTCGGTGTATAGTCGCAGGTGTGAACAACTCACTCGCCCTCCTGGGCCTGCTCCACCAGCAACCCAGCTACGGCTATGACCTCAAGCATTCCTACGACCGCTACTTCGGTACCGGGAAGGCCCTGGCGTTTGGGCAGGTCTACGCCACACTCGCGCGGATGGCCCGGGACGAGTTCATCCTGGCGCTGGGCGATGAAACTGGCGGCGGGCCGGACCGGAAGAAATACCAGATCACCCCCACCGGGCAGGAACGGGTCCGTGACTGGCTGTTTACTCCTGACGTTCCCTCCGAGACCCTGCAAAGCAACCTTTTCGCCAAGACCGTCATCGCCCTCCTCATCGATGACGACGCCGCCAGGCTCCTGGACGTCCAGCGGGCCGAACACATGTCCCGGATGCGCGCACTGACCAAACTCAAGCAGGGCGCGGACCTTCTGCAGGTCCTCATCTGCGACCACGGGCTGTTCCACATCGAAGCGGACCTCCGCTGGATCGATCTCACCGGCGCAAGGCTGGCCCAACTCAAGAAGGAGCTGCACGACGCATGAGCGCACACCCGGAAACCGCACCCATCCTCACGGCCCGCGGACTGCAGCACAGCTTCGGCGCCACAGAGGCCCTGCGGGGCGTCGACGTCGATGTGCACCGGGGCGAGGTCTTGGCCGTGATGGGCCCGTCAGGTTCCGGAAAGTCGACCCTGCTGCACTGCCTTGCGGGCGTCATTACCCCCGACGGCGGCACCGTCACCTACCAGCCGGATTCCGCCGTCGGGCAGGCCGTCACCATCAGCGCGCTGAACGAGGCCGGGCGCGCCCGCCTCCGCCTCACCGATTTCGGTTTCGTCTTCCAGTTCGGGCAGCTGCTTCCCGAACTCACCGCTCTGGATAACGTCAGCATCCCGCTGCTGCTGAATGGGATCAGGCGGCGGGAGGCGCTGAACCGTTCAGCAGAAGTCCTGGCGCGGCTGGGCCTGCAGGACAACGGATCCAGGCATCCGGCAGAACTCTCCGGCGGACAGGCGCAGCGGGTGGCCGTGGCCCGCGCCCTGGTTGCTGCCCCCAAGGTGCTGTTCGCCGACGAACCCACCGGGTCCCTCGATTCCCTGGCCGCGGAGAATGTGCTGACCCAGATGCTGGCGCTGGTGCGCGAGGCTGGAACCACCCTGGTGATGATCACGCACGATCCCCGTACGGCGGCGTACGCGGACCGCGAGATTGTAGTGCGCGACGGCGCGGTGGCCGCCGGTTACCAGGTCGCCTTATGAACATCACCATCCTCCGGCTGGCCCTTGCCGGAAGCCGCTCGGCCGTGGGCCGGCTCGCAGGGATCATGGCCGGAGTAACGGCCGGAGTCTGCCTTCTCCTTCTGCTGTGGGGCGCCGCTGAAGGCCTCGCGCAGCGTGACAGCCGTGGCGCCTGGCTCCGCGAAACGGGCGTCTCTGCATACGAGCCTCCCGCAAACGGAGATCCGCACGCTGTCGCCGTCCCCATCCCGCTGGGCCCGGACGCCATCCTGGTTGCCAAGCCAAGCGAGCATTTCCGGAACAATGTCATCAATCGGCTGGATGTGGCGTCCTTGCCGGACACCTCTGTGCGAATCCCCGGGGTTCCGACTGCGCCGAAGCCGGGTAAATATTACGCGTCCCCTGCCCTGCAGGAGCTCATGGAACAATCGCCGGCCAGCCAGTTGGCCGACCGCTTTGGGTCCTTTGCCGGGACCATCGGCAACGAGGCATTACCCGGTCCGGATTCCCTGATCGTTGTCACGGGGGCCACCGAAGCCGAGGTCCGCAGCAGTATCAGCGGCGCCGGCATGGTCTCCGAATTCACCACCAACCCCTACGGCGACAGTGCCCTCGCCTACCGCACCGCGTTCCTGCTCGGCGGGCTGGCTGTCCTCTTTCCGATCCTGCTGCTGATCAGCATCGTCAGCAACTTAGGCGCGGCGCAGCGTCGGGAGCGTTTCGCCACCCTGCGGCTGATAGGCGCGACACCGGGAACTGCGGCCCGCATTTCGGCTGCGGAGGCGGCCGTCCCCAGCCTGGCCGGCGCACTGCTCGGCATTGCCCTGTCAGTTCTGGTGCGGCCGCTGGCGGCACAGATCCCGGTCAACGGCACCCGCGTTTTTGTGGACGATCTGGCCACCGGCTGGACAGCCGCTGCCGTGGTGGCTGCCGCCGTCGTGCTCTGTTCCATGCTGGCGGCCGGGCACCGGACGCTGACCTCTGGAACGGGACCGCTTGGGGTTAGCCGGGCCATGCCCGAGCAGATGCCGACGGCCCGGCGCGCGCTTCCGCTGCTGGCGGGATTCCTGTGCCTGGGCACCCTGGTGGCTGCCACCGGGGTGCCGGAACTGCGGTCGCCGTGGTGGGAGATCCCCATGATGTTCGGCGGTTTTGTGCTGATCATGGCCGGGCTGGTGGTCATTGGTCCCTGGCTCACACTGCTGGTCAGCCGGGTAGGCCTGCGGTTCGCCCGGAGCGCCCCCGCAGTCATCGCCGCCAGCCGCATCATGGCCACTCCCACGGCAACATTCCGGTCCGTAGCCGGGCTGGTGATTGCTGTTTTTCTGGTGTCCATTTTAGCCGGTGGTTCCAGCGCAATCACTACTGCAGGAGCCCCCGCCGCTGCACCCGGGGTGCTTCAGCCCGCCAGCGTCCGCGCCTTCGTTGATCCTTCTGCCGATGCCGGTACCGTGGCTGCCTTCGCCGCAACAGTGGACGCCACACCGGGACTCCATGCCACCGTTGCCTACGCGAGCGGCGGTTACGGCACCGGTGAAAGCGGGGAACAGATCTATGTTGACGCCGCCGAGGCCGTGTGGCTGGGGGTCGGGGAAGTGCCCGACGGCGGAACTGCCGTTCTTGATGGCCGTTTCCTGAACGGCTGGAACCGGGAGCCCGTGGTTGCCTCCGCCTCGCCGGTTGCGTTGGCGGGGAAGACGCCGTTCGCGGTCATTGTCCATACCGACGGCGCCCCGGACTCCGTGGACCGGGCAAGGACCCTGCTCGCGACTTCCGGGGTGGCGGCCTCGCCGGCCATGTCTCCCCTTGACGATGTCGCGACCGGCAGCACCCGCCTGGTGGCGGGCCTGTCAGCCCTGGCCTATCTGGGCATGTTCGTGGCCGTTTCGATTTCCGCGATCTCGCTGGCTGTGGCAACAGCGTCCGCCATGCTGGACCGCAAACGGGTCCTCGGCCTGATGCGGTTGATGGGTATGCCCGCCTCCAGCCTGCGCGGGATCGTCACCAGGGAGGCTGCGGTTCCGCTCCTTACAGTGCTGCTCCTCGCCGTGGGGCTTGGTTTCCTGGTGGCCTGGATCATGGTGTCCTCGCTGGGACCTGCCTACAAAATGGACTGGCCGGGTGCGGAGTACTTCGTTGCCCTGGGGCTAAGCCTGGGCATCGGGTTCACTGCGCTGGTCAGCACCTTCGGGCTGTTGAGGACCAATACCGGAATGGCCGTCACCCGCTTTGAGTAGCCTAACTAGCTCGCGAGGTAGGGCGGCTACAGCAACCAGTCGAAGAGCTGGAGCTCCACGGCAGCCGACCGGGCCAGCAGGAAGCCCAGGATGCCGACGATCCAGGCGGTGGTTTCTGCCGCGTTACGTTCCATCCAGCCGCTGATCCTGGCCAGGCCCCGCTCAATCCACTTGCTCATCAGGGACCGGGCAAGGAGCAGTACCAGCGCCGGCAACACCATCACGACGCAGTAGCCCACCAGCACCAGAAGTCCGGATCCGCCAGTGAAGTCCGAAGTGGACAGCAGCCCGATCGCCATCAGGTACGGCAGCATGGAGGCGGCCTCGACACCTGCCGCGGTGACGCCCAGGGCCATCAGGGACCGGATACCTCCCTGTCCGTCCGCGGACCCGGCGTCACTCACAGCGCGCTGCCGCCACCGGGCGAGCCGGCCGGGACCGCGCCGTTGGGTACGTTTTCCGCCAATGAAGAACGAACCAATCAACAGCCCCGCCCCGGCGATGAGCTGCGCCCAGAGAAACGGTGCGGTGGAAGCAAAGGCCGCGATTTCCGGCAGCCAGGCGGTGGCTACGGTCAGCAACAGCGCTCCCAGCAGCAGGTAGAAAACCGCCACGGTCAGCAGGTAGATGAGGACCCGGCTGTACCTCAGCCGGCCCGGCACCAGCATGAGCCAGACCGGGATAAGTAAGGTACCAAAGCTCGTTGAGTCGATGAGCGCCAACACTGCCAGCACTCCCAGCAGCACAAAGCCGGCTAGCGGTTCCGTCCCCATGAGATCCAGATTCACGAACACACCCTGTCACACTGCTACGGCGGGCGCCTCGCTCTATAGGCGTATTTTGGGCCGCTTCAGGCAGGATAAGCAGGTACATAAGGCGTCGATGCATTTACCAGGGGCATGCACCGTGTGGCCTTTTCTGTAGACGACATCGATAAGGCCCTCGAAGTAGCTGCAAAGCATGGCTGCCACCCGCTGCGGGGTGTGGCCACCTATGAGGACGTCTACAAACTCACCTATCTCCGGGGCCCCAGCGGAATTCTCTTGATGCTCGCCCAGGAGCTGAAGAAAGACTGATGGCGACCGGCCTATGGCGGCTTCCTGGAGTCGCGTGCGGGCAAACTTCAGCCGACGGTTCACCTGTTCCATGGAACGGATGGGGCGGCGCACTCGAACTTTGTACACCAGGCGAAGTAGCAGGACGCGATCTCGAGCGTGTGCGGGGAGGGCCGAGAGCGGGTTGTTCGAGTTCACCGGGTACGTCCCGGTGTAATCGTCCTTTCTTTGGAAACCGCAGGAATCATAGACAACGTTGTCAGGACTGACCGGTCCGTGTCAACAACGTGATTCCAAAAGAGTATTCATTACTTTCCCTCGAGCTACCGCTTTCGTTGCCGGCTGACAGGCAACCTGCTGCATAGAACCGTCCCAACTTTGGAGGGCAACGAAGGTGGCAGCAGCCAAAAGCCTTCACCTATCCACCAGGTGTAATCTCCATGGTTCCGAGGTTTTCATGGACTTTTGACAACGAAATTCACGGATGGCACGCGCGTCCGTACGCAAGTGCACGCGCGTCCGTGCGCAAGTGTAAGCGCTTGCACTGAACGCATTCCAAACGTCCCGTTAACCAGTTTTTTTCTTTGCGGGGCGTCCATGGTTGTGCTTATCGTAGGTCGCGGCGTTAGCGATCAGCTTTCTGCTTCTCGGTCCGGCCCTACCCAGGTCAGGGCCATCCCCTTACGAAGGCGTGCTTGATCACGCCTCTCGTGGTCGGGTCGCTGCAGTAGCGGGAAAGGGCATTAGCCCGTCTTCCACGAAACTCCGCGAGAAGAGCAAAAAAATGCACAAGCACCCCCAATCATCATCGTTGCGGTGGCGGACAGCCGCCGCTGCACTAACGGCGGCCCTGGCAGCTTCGGCCTTCCTGGCCGTTCCTTCGGCCCAGGCTAATGAGCCTGCCGACGAGCCCACCGTCACACAAATGCCCGCTCCGACTCCTGGCTTCCCCCTCCCCACCGAACATTCGCAGCAGGCGTATGACCCCGCATCGGACTTCACCGCAAAGTGGACCCGGGCAGATGCGAAGCAGATTATGGCCCAGAGTGACCCCACAGTGGCACCCGGGCAGAATTCCATGAGCCCGGACGTCACCATGCCGGAGATCCCGGAGTCCTTTGAAGCCATGAACGAGGACGTCTGGGTCTGGGACACCTGGTCCCTGACGGACGAGCACGCTAACCAGATCAGTTACAAAGGCTGGGACGTTATCTTCTCCCTCGTAGCGGACCGGCACGCCGGCTATGGCTTTGACCAGCGTCACTGGAACGCCCGGATCGGCTACTTCTTCCGCAAGACCAACGCCGACCCCGCCAAAGACAAGTGGAATTACGGCGGGCACCTCTTCGTCGACGGAACCTCCATCGGCAACACGGAATGGTCCGGTTCCACTCGGCTCATGCAGGGTAACCAGGTGAACGTCTTCTACACCGCCACCACGTTTTACGACGTTGCCGAGCGCAACGCCGGGCGCGGAGGCATTGCACCGGACGCGGCCATTGCCAAGGCCCTGGGCAATATCCATGCAAACAAGGATGGCGTGACGTTCGACGGCTTCCAGCACACGAAGCTTCTTGAGCCGGATGGAAAGCTGTACCAGACGAAGGAACAGAACGCGGGTTTCGCGTTCCGTGACCCCTTCACGTTTGCCGACCCTGCGCACCCGGGAAAGACCTTCATGGTGTTCGAGGGCAACACAGCAGAGCAGCGCGGCGCTTACCGCTGCACCGAGGAAGACCTGGGCTACCGTGCGGGCGATGCCAACGCTGAATCTGTCGAAGCAGTCAACAACACCGGCGCTTATTTCCAGACCGGCAACGTGGGCCTTGCTGTAGCGGAGAACAAGGACCTGACCAAGTGGACGTTCCTGCCACCGATCCTGTCGGCCAACTGCGTGAACGACCAGACGGAGCGCCCGCAGATCTTCATCCAGAACGAAGACGGCAAGAACAAGTACTACCTGTACACGATCAGCCACCAGTTCACGTACGCTGCCGGCCTGCGCGGACCTGACGGCGTGTACGGCTTCGTTGGCGACGGTATCCGGTCGGACTACCAGCCGGTGAACAACAGCGGTCTGGCCCTCGGCTCGCCGACGGACCTGAACCTGCCTTCAGAGTCGCCGGAGGCTCCCACTCCGAATCAGAATGGCCGCCAGTTCCAGGCGTACTCGCACTACGTGCAGCCGGGCGGAC
The DNA here is from genome assembly GCF_059383595.1 of Pseudarthrobacter sp. MDT1-40-2. Classification (NCBI taxonomy): domain Bacteria; kingdom Bacillati; phylum Actinomycetota; class Actinomycetes; order Micrococcales; family Micrococcaceae; genus Pseudarthrobacter; species Pseudarthrobacter sp. MDT1-40-2. The sequence continues at coordinate 579,711 of NZ_JBWZCL010000002.1, forward strand.
TCGTCCAGTCCTTCATTGACAACGTCAATGGCGTACGGGGCGGCTCCCTGGCTCCGACCGTGAAGATCAACTTCAAAGCCGGCGTTACACAGGTTGACCGCAGCTTCGGGACCGACGGCCTCGGTCCGTTCGGCTACCTGCCCACCAACATCAACGTTGGCGGAAACGGACACTACAAATAAGTAACAACAAGGAAGTGAGTTCCTCGGCACTTTCTTGACAGCCAGCGACTTCAAGGTAGCAACCGGCTGAAAAGCACGGAGCGGGGCGCCTACTGCCGGCGTCCCGCTCTGCTGCCTGAGGAGCACGCAACGTACGACCGAACATTTTTGAGGCCAGCATGTCGCAGACAAAGGATTCGCAAACGAATAAAACGAGGCCGGTCGTATGGGCGGTGGCTACGATTGTTGTCCTGTTGGTTGCATTGCTGGTCATCGTCCCCCGGGAGAAGGTGTCGGCCCCCCCAATACAGGCGGAGAAAGCTCTCGACGTCGTAGCGGCCGCGCAAGCAGCGTCCAAGAATTCCACGGGAAACTATGGAACCTATTGGCTGACCGGAGGGGACTCCACCCTTGCCGCGACACAGCCCTTAGAGACTGCCGGGCTGTCCGATCTAAGGACCATCAGCTGTGAGGACGGGTGGATTGCCGCCGCCCGAATAGACAGCGACATCTACCTGCGGTCCAGCATGGATGAAGCTGCCCAACAGGTGGGGCATACGGACGTGGACCGACCGGGCTGTATCACTGGGGAGGCGATGGACGCCATGCTTGCCGACCTTGGCCTGCAAGAACCCGGACCCGCACCAGGAGGGTCTAAATCCCGAAATCCGGAATCCTCCCTGTACCGGCCGAGCTACCACATCACCCCCGAACAGAACTGGATGAACGATCCCCAGCGCCCCTTTTTCGTCAACGGATTATGGCACTACTACTACCTGTACAACTCCGACTACCCCGAGGGTAACGGCACGGAGTGGCGCCACCTGACCAGCGCAGACCTCCTCAACTGGACGGACGAAGGTGTCGCCATTGAAAAATACAAAAACGGGCTGGGTGACATTGAAACCGGAAGCGCAGTGGTCGATCACAACAACACCGCCGGTTTTGGGCACGGAGCGGTGGTTTCGGTCCTGACCCAGCAGCACGAGGGCGTCCAACGGCAATCACTTTTCTACTCGACGGACGGCGGATACACCTTCAGTTCCTTTGACGGTAATCCCGTCATGGACAACCCCGGGGCAGAGCACTGGCGAGACCCAAAAATAATCCGGGACGAGGACCATAACCAATGGGTCATGATCCTCGCCGAAGGCCACAAGCTCGGTCTTTACACCTCGTCGGACCTCAAAGAGTGGCGGTACGTATCCGGGTTCGAACGAGCCGACCTCGGAATTCTGGAATGCCCCGACCTTTTCCAGCTGGACCTCGACGGTGACCCGGCCAAAAGAGCCTGGGTTGTGGCAGCAAGTGCCAACGGTACAAGCGAAGGAAGAACCACCGGCGTTGCTTACTGGACTGGTACCTGGGACGGAACCCGCTTTACCCCCGCTGACGACAAACACCAGTGGCTGGACGCCGGATCCGACTTCTACGCCGCCGTTACCTGGGAGGACCCGCGGCTCACGGACGGCCAGAATAAGCAGTCACGTCAAGCAATCGGCTGGATGAACAACTGGGACTATGCCCGCAACCTGCCGACCCATGATTGGCATGGGGGCATGAACACCATAGTCCGCGACCTGGAACTGAAAACCGTCCAGGATCGCCCGACCCTGGTGTCCTCCCCCACCAAAACCCTGGCCTCGCTTGAAGGCACGGCAGTATCGTCAGGGCAACAGGAGATCACAACGGACGGCACCGCCGTCCTGCCAGCCATCAACGGCGGGGCATACCGGCTGGACATCACAGTTAAACGCTCCGAAGACCACGACGGGACCGGGGCGCAGCTGCAACTGGCCAGCGACGGGGCAATCTTTGCAACGATCGGCTACAGCTTCGAAGAACAGGCCGCCTACCTCACCCGGGAACAGCCCCCCAACACCGGGCTGGGACCGCTCTTCACCGAGCCGCGTACCGCAGCCGCCCCGGATAACAGCGCGGTTGTCGACCTGACCATATTCGTTGACCACTCCTCAATCGAGGTCTTCGTCAACGACGGCGAACAAACGCTCACATCGCTCGTCTTTCCTCGCTCACAACAACAGGCAGCCACGCTGTCGTCAGTGGGGGGAACGCTTGCACTGGAAAATTTCACCTTCACGCCCTTATCGTCCACACACTGACCCCTGGCCGTACCGTGTTCGCAACATGGTTAGGTAGCAGGTGTTCCGAAATCACGGATAGTGATTCCGGAGAAGTTCGCGGGCCCGCCGTCGGTGTACATCGATATGCCGGTGTCGCCGTCTTTGAAGTGCACCTGCTGTGAAAGGACGGTGTGCCCGGCGTTGATAAATACTTCAACGCTCTGCGTGTCGACAAAAATGCGCAGGTGCACGGTGCGTGCGGCAGCGTCGGTGGGCGCTGCGGAACGAGTGTACGGGACTAGAGAGAAGCCGTTCAGGTCCGAAGGTGCGCGGTCGACGTACAGCTCGTCACCGTATTTTCCGATGTTCGTGTGTCGCGCGCCATCAGCGGAGCGTCCGACCGAGACGCCAACATTCGTTGCAGCATCCCACGAGATGTCGAGTTCGAGTTCATAGGCTCGGCCGCTCCAGGACAGTATGGCGTTTCCGTTCACAGTTTGATCGGGAAGCACGGTAGTTGAGTTGACATGATCCGAGAGTGCCCCAATAGGAGTACTGAGTAAGGAGTACCAGCCTCCCAACTGGCGGTCTAGGCGCAGTTCGCGCACGATCGAGTTCTGGCCGTTGTACCCGTCGGATGCATCGGTGGGAACATCCCGGGCGGCGTACTTCCAGTTGTTCATCCAAGCGACAGCGTGTCGTCGCGTCTCCGGTGCATGGGCCGCCGGCCAGGTTACGGCGGCGTACCAGTCCCAGCCCCAGTCGAGCCACTGCGGGTTGTTGACGTCATCAGCGATGAATTGCTCGCCATCCCAACCACCGGTCCAGTATGCATAGGTCATGGGTAGACCAATACTGTAGGCGTCCATGCTTGCGGCAAGCACCCAGTGCTGAGTGCCGTCATTGGCAGTCATTTGAAACAAGTCGGGGCACTCTACGCCGCCGAGGGCGGGGTTGGGATAGTCGAAGTTGCGTTTTAGATGCCAGTCGCGCAAATTCGGCGAGGTGTAGAAGGCTGCATATCGGGCGCGGCCGATCACACAAACCCATTCGCTGCGTGACGCATCCCAGTGAACTTTCGGGTCGCGGAACCATTCCGCATTCTCGATTTCTGCCGTTGTCGTCGCAGTTCGGCCATCGGTGTTGACGATCACTGGGTCCGGAAGGGCCGTGAAAGTGTAACCGCCGTCGGTCGACCAGTAAAGGTACTGCTCTTGGTACTTACGGACGTTGTCCGTTGGCTGCGTCGCAAGCGCGACGATGGCGCCTGCGCCGAAGCCTGCGGTGTTCGCGGTGTCGATGACCGCAGATCCTGACCACACCGGAAAATCGGTCTGGAGCGGAATTGCGTCTCCGTGATGGGTGAAGGTTACGCCGTCGGTGGTGGTCGCGTGGTCCCATCCGCCTGGACCATTGTTTTGCCCTGAGTGTAGGTAGTACAGGTGCTGGGCGCCGTCGGCATACACCGGGCGCTGCGGGTCGCATAGCCAGCCGGATGGCGGCGTCAGATGGTAGACGGCGCGAAGTGATCCCTGGGCGTGGGCGCCCGTGACGGGCATAGCGCCACCCATAAACAGGGCAAGTGCTCCTGCTCCTGTGCCTTGCAGGACGTGGCGGCGAGAAATTTCAGGTATCAAGGTGGGTTCCTCTCAGGGTGGCACTGCATCGTGCCAACTGCAGGTGTTCTAGGGATATTTGAATAGCGTTGCCAGTCGAGTTCATTTCCTGATCGGCTGGCCACGCACAAGGTTTTCGTGTAGTTCATACACGTGGGCAGCTGTCACTAGCCCGGGAGAACTGTGCAGCTCAGGGTTGATTCGTGACGGCATGGATACCGGGGTTGACCACATTGGATGCGGTCACCTCTCCGTCGTCTAGGGGAGGAACATTGCCTTCTCCAACGGTGTTACCGTCAGGGCTTTGAGCTGAGCGGTTCCTCCATCTGCGAAGAGAGTCATTTTGTCAGCCCCTGGGTTCGGAAATACCTGGTCGGTGATGGTGCGGAGGCCGTCTTGTGCGAAAACCTCTACGGATGAGCGGTCAAGGTAGATCCGCATGGTCACATTTCCATCTTTGTCCAAGTCGACGGGCGCATCTTCAATAGACGGGAATGCCGGATGAAAAGCGGTGTTACCGGAGTTCCTGCGGTCGACGAAGATTTTTTGGGTTGTGGCGTCGTAGCCTATGACTGTTGAGGACGTTCCATCGCCCAGGACCGTTATGCCGGATTTCCTGGCCGTTCCTGGTGCGAAGGTGATGTCTACCTGCTGGACCTGCCCGGCTGTAGATGCTGGAAGCGGAGTGGTCCCCTCTGGGATCTGGCTGCCCTTTTTGGTCGAGTAGCTTGGCTTTTGTGCAAGCTTGTCAACCTGCTTCACGACGCTTTGGGTGAGTCGAGGACCCTCAGGGGTTTGCGTCAGTTTTACTTGGCGTGGCAGGGACATGGCGCTGCGCCACGGGTTGGTGGGTATGTCATTGGCGTAGTCCCAGTTGTTCATCCACCCCAGCATTACCCGCTTGTCTTCGGGCATGTTGGCGAAGGATACTGCCGCGTAGTAATCGCGTCCGTAGTCCAGCCAATCGTAGGATTCGAGCCGCGGTTCGGCAGGACTGGGCGAGGCAATGAATTCATCAGCCAGGATATGGCCCCACCCGAACCGGTTGTTGTCTACTACCCTGATGGTGGCTTGTCGTCCTGCAAATTCTTTGACGTCCCACGAGGCCCAGTCAAGGGTTTCGCTGTTGTTACCAGTGGAAGACCGGACAACTTGCCCGTCCACGACGAGGTTGACGGTCTCTTCATCAGAACGGGGAACGGTGGCTGTGTCGCTCTGCACAACATGGTCAAGGGTCAGGTGGCCCCAGCCTCCGGTCGCTTGGTCCACAATCCTCAGTTGAGCATCTTGGCCGACGAACTCTGATACGTCCCAGCCCTTCCAGTTCAGGGCTCCTGCGTTGTTGCCCGACAAGGTGCGTACGACCTGACCTCCGACCAGGAGTTGGGCTTCAAGTACTTGCCCTGACTCTGCACCCCGACTGCCGCCACCAACGAGCATGCTGATGTGCTCGGCGGTGATGGCAAACTCAGGAGAGGTAAGTGTCCCTTGCCGGTCATCACCGGGGCTAACCCCGGTCTCGAAAGTATTGATCCGCTTGGTCCCAATGAAGAAGTCTCCACCACTGGTAGCGGGTTGCCAACCCGGTGTGAGGTCTCCAGTGCCCGTCCATCCCGCGTGTTGCAACGTTGATCCGTCCGGGACTTCGAAGCCCTCGAACATCAATTGGCCGGCAGGCGGGGTGTTATCCAGCTTGTCCGATACCCTGGGGTGTTTTCCGCCGCCGACCAGGAAGTTGATGTAGTCGTCCGAGACAGTGAAGGATGGCGATTCAGCAATGCCAAGCGGCCAGTCCCCATCATTGAAGGAGTTAATCAGCCCTGTCCCGGCAAAGCCTGTCACAGGTGTCTGGCCAGGAAGAGCCCCCGATGCGGGCACGTCGCCGAAGGGACCGTTTTTCCAGTTGCCCTGTTCATTTTTCACGTTCCAGCCGTTGTAGGTCCCGTCGTTGAAACCGGCCAGCACGTTTCCGGATGGCAGGCTTGCGGCCGCTTCCGTGGTTTCCGAAGTAAACGTGGTGCCGTCGAAGTTCCCGACGAAGTATTGCCCTGCGGAGCCTCCGGCCACGCCGCCGGGGTTGATGTTGACCACCATGACCCACTTGACGTTGTTGGGGTCACCGTCAACTGCGAGTGGGAACAGGTCCGGGCATTCCCAGAGACCGCCTGTTGCGTTGGCGGGGCCGAATTCGCTCAGAGCAGTCCAGTCCTTGAGGTTGCCGGATTTGTACAGGACGACTTTGTGTTCCTGGGCTTCCACCGCGGTCATGACCCAGTAGCTACCCCCGGCCGGGTTGTCGTACCAGAACACCTTTGGATCGCGGAAGTTTGCTGAGTTCCGGTTAAGGACCGGATTCTGCTCGTACTTTGTCCACGTTTGTCCATCATCGACGCTGTAGGCCAGGGACTGGGCTTGCAGACCGCCTTGCGGGGAGGACTCCTTGTACGCGCTGGTATAGACAGCAACCAGGGCCGGCTTCTCCGTGGTACCGAAACCCGAAGTATTGTTCGTGTCGACAACAATGCTGCCGGAGAAGACATCTTCCTCAGTGTCGGTGGAAATCGCCAGCGGTTGCTCTTCCCAGTGAACAAGATCTTTGGACGTGGCGTGGCCCCACGACATGTTTCCCCACGTGTTGCCGGAAGGGTTGTGCTGGTAGTACAGGTGATAGACGCCCTTGTGGAAAACCATTCCGTTGGGGTCGTTCATCCAGTTCTTTTTCGGAGTGTAGTGGACAGCTGGCCGGTACTGCTCCTCCCCGAGGGGAACAGCTGAGGCCGGCAGAGCACCAGCCAGTGCAGCGGCCAGCGACAGGCCGGCCAATGTCAGGATAGAAACGCCATTCGTCCTGTGTTGGGTAGATTTCTTCATTTGGTTGCTTCGCCCTTCGTTGCGCGTGCGCCATAGACAACGTTGTCAATGCGAAGGAATGTAAAAGATGTCTACCGGACAAGTCAATGGGTCACTACTTGCCAAGAGGACCGGCCCTTGGGCGAGACCTAAGTCAGCCAGTAAACCTGTAGGCCAGAGGGGTACGCCAGCGTGCGCTTTAGCTATCGGAAAGCCGGGTGCGGACCTGTCGCGCCGAGTTTTGCTGGGGTTACTCGACAATCCGAAGCCATGTCAGCTCCGAGGCGTCACCTTCGATGTGCTCGGAAAGTTCCTTATTGAAGGTGGCACCGTAGTCTGCGCTGATGTGTTCCTGAAACGCCGCATCATCCCGATAGACCTCGAAGACAAAATACTGCCGGGGGTTTTCTTGTCGGGTGTAGGGAAGGAACAGTTCGTTACCTGGTTCCTTACGAACGTGTTCGGTCAGTTCGAGCATCATCTCGGCAACACGCTCCTCGCTGCCGGGTTTGACGGTGAACTCGGCATACAGGGTCTTGGTCATGGTGGTCCCTTTCGGTCCAACGGGTTCAACAATGGGTGCAGCAGGTTTCGCTGCCTGGTCAAGCAGGCGGACGGAGCTCTCCCGAACCCCGCGGTATCAGATCGGAAGGAACAATATAAGTGCGCGCCGGCTGAGTGTCGCCATCAATTCTGGCCAGCAGCCTTTCAGCCGTGAGCGCCCCTATCAGATTGGGGTGCTGGGCGATAACTGTCACACCGGGATCCATCATTTCGGCAAGCGTGAAGTCGTCAAACCCCACCAGGGCAACCTGCTTATTCAGGTCCAGTTCCTTTAACGCCCGCATGGTTCCGAAAGTCACGAGGTTCTGGCTGGAAAAGAGGGCGGTTGGAGGCTCTTCAGAGCTGAGCAGCTCCAGTGCCGCCCGTCTCGCCGATTCCTCATCATGCAGGTTCTCGCGGACGGTAATGGCGGACGCGGGAATGCCCGCCCGGCCGATTTCCTCCACGAAGCCACGACGGCGTTCTCTAGCGGTCTGGATATCGGTCCGGTCGCCAAGATAAGCAATCTTTTTATGGCCGTGCGCTAGAAGGTGGGCGGCAGCTTTGGAGGCCCCTACTGCGTTGTCCGTGACTACCGCGTCCGCCTCCACCCCAACCGGCTCGCGGTCGATGAATACCAACGGCAGGTCCCGGGAATGTTCGGGGATCGTGTAGGCCTGGTTCTTGGCGATGGGCGTCAGGACCAGACCATCAACGCGCCGGCCAAGAAATGCGGCGATAATGGCTTCCTCACGCTGGGGATCATCGTCGAGACTCGCTGCAAAAACAGCTATGCCCCTGGCGCCAAGGGCATCTTCCATCGCGCGGTGGATTTCCCCGCTGAACGGGTTCGAAACGCTTGGAAGTAACAGGCCGACGGAGAGAGTCCTCCTGCCCGCCCTGCGGAGGCTGCCCGCCGTAACGTCCAGATGGTAATTAAGCTGCCGGGAGGCGTCGAGCACCTTTTGTCGTGTTGCCTCTGAAACCCCGGACTCCTCGTTAATCACCCTGGAGACCGTCTTTATGCCGACGCCGGCAAGGGCAGCAACGTGGCGCATGGTAGGTCTGGTAGGCGAAAGTGCCGCCTGGTAACGATTAGACATCGTTGTCAACTTTGTCGCTCCTCTTGGTTGTTTCCTATTGACTCTAACCTGTGATGCTGCTTACATCGCTGATGACATCGTTGTCTACACGCTGACAAACTTTCAAATCCCAGGAGATTCAATGTTGAGTTCCGAAGCACCCTTCTCAAGCGCGTTCCGCGTTTTCGCTGCAGGAGCAGCCCTGACCCTCGGAACGCTCAGCCTTGCCGCATGCGGAGGAAGTCCGGCAGCCCCGGGAGCAAACGAGGGCAGCCCGGGCGAAAAGGTCGGCGTATCCCTCATCGTGAAAACAACTACCAACCCGTTCTTCGTCTCCATGCAGGACGGTGCGAAGAAAGCCGCCGAGGCCGGCGGAGTAGACCTCAAGCTCGCCGCCGGCAAGGCCGACGGCGACGAGGACACCCAAATCCAAGCCATCGAGAACGCCATCTCCAAGGGCGACAAAGGCATCCTGATCACTCCCAACGGCCCATCCGTGGTGGACGCACTGAAGAAGGCACGGGACGCCGGCCTGTTCGTTATTGCCCTGGACACCCCGCCAGACCCCGCTGACGCCGCCGACATCACCTTCGCCACTGATAACTTCGCCGCCGGCGAGCTGATCGGTAAATGGACCGCTGCCCAACTGGACGGCAAAAAAGCGACTATTGCCCTGGTGGATCTCTTTGACGACAAAGTGGTCTCCGTGGACTACAACCGTGACCAGGGATTCCTGACAGGTCTGGGCATCGACATAGCCGATCCGAAGAAGAACGGTGACGAGGCCAAAACCGGCAAATACACCGGTGGCAAAGGCGGGGAATACCAGATTGTGGGCAACCAGGCTTCTCAGGGCGCCGAGGACGGCGGTAGGACAGCAATGGAAACCCTTCTGTCCAGCAGCCCCGACATCAACGTCGTCTACACGATTAATGAGCCCGCCGCCGCCGGAGCGTTCGAGGCACTGAAATCAGCAGGCAAAGACAAGGACGTGCTGGTCGTCTCGATCGACGGCGGATGCACAGGTGTTAACAACGTGAAGTCCGGCGTCATCGGAGCCACCGCCCAGCAGTACCCCGTGAAGATGGCCGAACTCGGCGTCAAGGCGATTGTCGACCTGGCCAAGAGCGGTGACAAGCCGGCTAATTCCGAAGGCCTGGACTTCTACAACACCGGTGTCGAACTCGTCACTGACAAGCCTGTTGACGGTATCAAGAGCATCACCACCACCGAAGCGTCTGACATCTGCTGGGGAAAGTAGCCTCTCAGCTTCACTGCTCGTCGGGAAGGCCGGGAGGCCAATGGCCTCCCGGCATTCCCCTAAATTCAGCTAGCTCCGATCTAGCAACCGTTACTGAAGATCAGGACTAATCGTGACCCAGCAACAGACCGCCGGCCCGCCCAGCGTCGGGCAAACCGACTTGGCGGAAGAGTTTCTAGACCGCCAGACTCCACTGAGCCGACTACGCAACATCCTCCATCGCTACCCCGCCGTCAGCCCTGCCCTCGTACTCCTCATCGCGGTGGTGGTTTTCGGCTTACTCAACGACAGGTTCTTGCGTGTTGAGAACCTTTCACTGATTACCCAGCAGGTTTCCGTCGTCGGCACCCTTGCCATCGCCCAGACCCTCATCATCCTCACGGCAGGCATCGACCTGTCTGTTGGGGCGGTCATGATTCTTTCGTCCATGGTCGTGGCGCAACTCGCTGTCAATAACGGCGCCCCGGCGCCCGCCGCACTGCTTGCAGGCCTGATTACAGGGCTTGCCGCCGGGGCCCTTAACGGGTTTTTGGTTACTCGATTCCGACTTCCCCCGTTCATCGTCACCCTCGGTACGCTGAACATCTTCGTTGCACTTACATTGCTCTACTCCAACGGAACTACGGTGCGGGGCTCGGATATGCCTGCCCTTCTAACCTGGACTGGAAACACCTTCCCGGTGGGCCCTGTCCGGATCTCGACCGGCGTCGTCGTGATGCTCGCTCTCTACATAGCCATCGCGTTCATCCTCGGCAAAACCGCCTGGGGACGGCACGTCTACGCCGTAGGCGATGACAAGGAAGCGGCCCGCCTCGCCGGCATTGCCGTAAATAAAGTCCTCATGAGCGTGTATCTCGCCGCCGGCGCTGTCCTGGCCATCGGCGCCTGGATCCAGATAGGCCGGACCAACGCCGCCAGCCCCAACGCCGGAGTCGATTTGAATCTTGATTCCATTACCGCCGTTGTTATTGGCGGGACCAGCCTCTTCGGTGGCCGCGGCTCAGTCTGGGGTACCCTGCTCGGCGCCCTGATCGTCGGCGTCTTCCGCAATGGACTCTCCCTCGCAGGTCTGGACGTGCTCTACCAGACCCTTGCCGTGGGCGTCCTCATCATCCTCGCTGTCTCCATCGACCAGTGGATCCGAAAGGTGAAATCATGACGACGACCCACCCAGAGCCGGTTGAATCCCAAGTCCGCCAGCCCATCCTTAAGGCCCGGAACCTGGTCAAGACCTTCGGCCGCGTCGTGGGGTTGGACGGCGTCAGCCTTGATCTCTACCCCGGCGAAGTCCTGGCGATCATCGGTGACAACGGTGCAGGCAAATCCACCCTGATTAAATGCCTCACCGGCGCAGAGATCCCCGACTCCGGCGAACTGACCATATCGGGCAAGACGGTCCACTTTAAGCGCCCTCAGGACGCCCGCGCTCACGGTATAGAAACCGTCTACCAAAACCTTGCGGTTTCACCCGCATTGGACGTGGCTTCCAACCTTTTCCTCGGCAGGGAAGAAAGGGTCCCCGGATTCTTGGGTGACATCTTCCGTGTTCTCGACACCAAAGGAATGCGACGCAAAGCCAAGGAGGAGCTCACCCGCCTGGGCATCTCCACCCTCCAGGACGTTACTGTTCCGGTGGAAAACCTTTCCGGCGGCCAGCGCCAGGCCGTCGCCGTAGCCCGCGCCGCGGCGTTCGGTTCCAAGGTTGTCGTGCTGGATGAGCCGACGGCGGCACTCGGCGTTCGGGAATCCAACCAGGTCCTGCAATTGGTCCGGGACCTCCGGGACCGCGGATTGCCTGTTGTCCTGATCAGCCACAACATGCCTCATGTTTTTGACGTAGCTGACAGGATTCACATTCAGCGCCTCGGCAAGTGCGCGGCCACCATCACCCCGCAATCCCACACGATGACCGACGCAGTTGCGATCATGACCGGCGCGGCGACTGCCTGAGGACCGCTGCCCCGATCCAGGGCAGGCAATGCTTTCCTACCAGACGTCACGAAAGACAGACCATGAATTTCCTCAAACCAACACAGCGTGGCATGCAGATTCCGCTCGACGTCCTTGTTGTAGGCGAAGCGCTTATGGACGTAGTCACATCGGCCCACGGGACTGTGGAACACCCAGGCGGCTCGCCGGCCAACGTCGCCTACGGGCTGGGCCGCCTCGGGGTGACAACAGGTCTGCTCACGGCGATCGGTCCGGATGCTCGGGGAGAGGCCATAGAAAATCACCTCCGCAGCGCGGGGGTAGAACTCCTGCCAGGATCTAAATTCCTCAACCGAACATCGACTGCTAAGGCCACCCTTGAAAAGGATGGCTCCGCCCGGTACGACTTCGATCTTGTCTGGAACCTTCTCCTAACAGCCCCAACCTACTTCCCGAAGATATTGCACACCGGATCCATCGCTACCTTCCTTATGCCCGGCGCCGGTGCCGTAAGGTCACTACTCGACCAGGCGCACCAACAGTGCGTGATCACCTATGACCCCAACATCAGACCGTCCCTGCTCGGCAGTCAGGCCGAAGCGAGGACCGTCTTCGAAGAGCTGGTGCCGCTAACTGATGTCGTCAAACTAAGCGACGAAGATGCCTGGTGGCTGTACCCCAGGAAGGGACTCGATGAAATCGCAACCCACATCCTCAGACTCGGCACCGGGCTGACCGTCATCACCCGAGGTGCTCGGGGCTCCCTATTCACCACACCCACCGTAAGCATCAGCGTTCCTGCCGTGAAGTCGAAAGTTGCTGACACCATCGGCGCGGGTGACTCCTACATGTCAGCATTGATTCTGGGCCTTCTCACCAGAGCTACCGACGGTTTTGCCCCGGCCGTCATGGAGCAGTTGGGAAACACTGCAGCTGTGGCCGCCGCCATCACCGTACGGCGCCGAGGAGCGACGCCACCAACCCTGGAAGAACTTGTGAAGGGGATCGAGCCTGAGTCTCCAACCCCGCTGTGCGCCGTCTCCTAAAGAGGGGAGCTTCACGTGTGCCTGCCCAACGTTAACCTCTGCCAAGGCCGAGACGATGAGATCGCGGTAGTTCGCGAACTCGTTCGAAGGCATGAGTGCTCCCGGGGCACTTTCACGTAAAGGTACCGTCCCGGCCGCGCCAGATGCTGTCTGCCCGGAGCTGCCTGTCTTTTGCTACAAGCACGCGATAGTCCCACTGGCGCTTCCTGAGGTATAGAAAAATTTTCGGTTGCTTAACCGCTTGACCAAACCCAAATAGCCACCTAAGTTAATGCGTAACCGATTAACCAGCCGTTGATGAGAGGGCGCAAATGAACCAACGAGGGTTCCACCAGCCGAGCAGTGCATGGGTCGGAGATGTCATTCCGTGGCAGGAAAACGGCATTTTCCACCTGTTGTACCTGCACGAGTCGCGCCTCACGCCGAAAATTGGCATGCCGTGGCACCGTGTCCTGACGGAAAACCTGGTCGACTTCCAGGACGCTGGTGAAGCACTCTCCTCGGGTGGCACATCAGCTGACGATTTCAACGTCTATACCGGAAGTATCGTGCTGGATGCTGCCGGGACGCATCATGTTTTTTATACCGGACAAAACCCAGATCGTCTCGGTACGGACGGGCTGCCGTTGCAGGTCGTCATGCATGCCACGAGCGTCGATGGGATGCACACCTGGGACCGGCACCAGGACCATACCTTTGGAGCCACGGCCGGCTATGAAACCGCCGACTGGCGCGATCCATTTGTATTTTGGGACGAGGAAGCCAACCTCTGGCGGATGCTCATAGCTGCCAGACACGCGCACGGACCCGAGCGACGCCGGGGCGTCATCGCCCAGTGCATCTCGTCTGATCTGGCGAGCTGGGAAGCGGTTGAGCCCTTCTGGGACCCGCGGCGATATATCGCCCACGAATGCCCCGAGGTGTTCCAGTGGGGTGGGTGGTGGTATCTCGTGTACTCCGAATTCAGCGAATCTTTCACGACGCGCTACCGGATGTCCCGCAGCTTGCACGGCCCCTGGATCGTCCCGGAGCACGACAGCCTCGACGGGCGGGCGTATTACGCCGCGAAGTCGGCTGCCCGCGATGGTCGCCGCTTTTTCTTTGGCTGGATTGCTTCTCGAGAGGGCACTCACGACGCCGGAGCGTGGCAGTGGGCCGGAACCATGTCCGTGCTCGAGGCCGAGCAGCGCACCGATGGAACACTTGCCTTCCACCCAACAAAAGAGATGCGCAGGACTTTCGAGGGCCCGAGGACTGCGATTCCGGTCGGCAGGGTTTTGAGTGCTTCCGATGGGTACGCGGACGCTTTGAGCTCTTTTGACGCCCCGTCGTCGTTCCGGCTTGTTGCTCGCTTCGACATAGCTCCGGACACGAGCGAGTGCGGCGTTCTCCTCCGAGCGACGGCTGATGGTAATGAGAGCTACGTCCTGCGACTGGAGCCAAAGCGCAACCGTCTGGTTTTCGACCGCTGGCCGCGCAGCTTAACAGGGACGGAGCAGTGGCAAATTTCAGGTGACGTGCCGTTCGCGATAGAGCTCGAACGCCCCTGCCATCTTGCCCCTGGGCCCCACGAGATGGAAGTGATCGCTGATGGCGATCTTTGCATCGTCACGGTTGATGATGCCGTCGTCCTGAGCACGCGGCTCTACGACCGACCGACCGGCCGCCTGGGCGTATTCGTTGGAGAAGGCTCCATTTCCCTTGAGGAGTTTTCTCTCTACTCCAGGAGCGATGACCATGTCCGCCCCGAGTCGTCCTCGCTCGGATTGCTCACCTCACTATCAACGACGTAACTCCATCCACCCCATCCCCACCCACGATCGATCAATCAACGGAGATTCTGACCATGCCAACAATTAAGAGAACCGCAGCCATCACGGCCTTCGTCGCCGCCTCATTACTCGCACTCTCGGGATGCGCCGGCGGAGCCAGCACCACCGACCCGAAAGACGTTGATCCGGAGGGCGAGATCGTTTCCCGCGAAATCTCGTGGTTGCTCTCCCGCCCGGCCGACGGCGGCGTCATCACGGTGATGGAGCAGATCGCCGATGAATACGCTAAAGACCACCCAGGTTTTGCGCTCAACCTGATCACGACACCGGATCGTCCGTCCTACATCCAAAAGTACGAGACCCTGGCTGCCGCGAATAAGCTGCCGGAACTCTTTGATACCGATGCGACGCCGTTCGCGCAAAAACTGGCGGAGCAGGGCCGCATGATGGACGTAGACGTACTTTTGCAGGACCTCGGGCTTGCAGACTCGTACCGGAAGGCAGCTCTGGATTACCAGCGCTTCGATGACGGTTCGCTGTATATGGTGCCGTTCGAGTTCCAGCTCGAATTCTTCTGGTACAACTCTGCGCTGCTCGAGAGCGCCGGTGTCGAAGTACCCGCTACGTTGGATGACTTCCCGGCCATGTGTACAGCGCTTCGCGAACAAGGCATCACACCGATCGCCCTCGACGGCCAGGACCAGTGGCCGCTCGAACGTTACATGGCGTACTACCCGTTCCGCATGGCGGGCCCTGAATACATTCAGAATCTGAAGACCGGCAAGGCGTCTTTCTCCGACCCGGCCGGCCAGGCTGCTGCAGAATGGCTTTACGAACTCGGCCGGTCCGGCTGCTTCCAGGAGGGCTTCTCCTCAACCGGCTATGCCGACGCACAGGCGTTGTTCACTTCCGGTAAAGCAGCCGTTTACAACATCGGCACGTGGGAGCTTAGCAACCTCGCCACCGAGGCGCTCGACCCAGCTATTCGGAACTCGGTCGCCACTTTCACTCTGCCAACCATCGACGGGGCCGTGACCGCAGACAACGAATACGTCACGCCGTCAGGCATCGGCATGGCTGTCAACGCGCAGACCTACGACCCGCTGGTCCGTGATTTCCTCGCTTTCGCTCTCGAGCGCTACCCGAAAATCTATGCGGCAACGGGTGCTCTCTCCCCGACCACAACGGCCCAAACCGCGATCCCGGCAGATGCTACCGATCTTTATGCGGGCTCCATCCAGCAGGCCGACGAAGTGGGCGAGGCGATTGCCATGCCGTGGGATACACAGCTCGACCCGGCAACGAACACCCGTCTGCAGCAGGAACTGACCCTTCTGGTCCAGGGCGACAGCACACCGGACGAGTTCGTCGCGACGATGGACGCCGCCCTGCAGGAGAACACCGATGACTGAAACCGCCCGGGCCAGGACGGGCGCGACACACGTCCGTCCGCCCAAGCGGCGGAAACCAATGTCAACATCGATGCTTCCCCGCAGGTCAGCGCTGTCCGTGGCGGTATTTCTCCTTCCACCGCTCGTGCTTTATGGCGTTGCCGTACTGCTGCCGATCCTGCAGTCGCTGTTCCTCAGCCTGTTTTCCTGGGACGGCATCACGGACATGTCGTTCGTCGGCTTCGACAACTATGCCAAGATGCTGTCGCGGGACGACGTCTTTTGGACGGCGTTCGGTAATGCCCTCGGTTACCTTGTGATCTGCCTCGTCCTTCAGCTTGGAGGAGCCCTGATCGTTGCCGGTTTGCTGACGGCGCTTCCCCGGGCACGCGAGCTCGTAAAGACCCTGTATCTGCTGCCCGCGGTCATCTCGACCGTCGCGATCGCTATCTTGTTTCAGCGCCTGTACGCACTCGAACCTGTCGGTCTGATCAATCAGCTACTTGAGTGGGTCGGACTGGGCAACTTGCAGACGGCATGGCTTTCGAACGTGCAGACGGTCCTCGCTGCCGTGTCAATCCCGGAAGGGTGGAGGTTCACCGGTCTCTACATGCTCATCATCTATGCCGCCCTCATGGCCGTGCCCCGCGACCTCGAGGAAGCCGCGCGCCTGGACGGCGCGTCTTGGTGGCAGATCTTCTGGCGCATCCGGTTCCCCTACATCCGACCAGTCTGGATTACGACAACGATCATGGCGACGACGTTCGCCCTCCGCGGGTTCGACATTCCGTACCTGCTCACTAACGGCGGACCCGGACAGTCGTCCGAGCTGCTGACGACCTACATGTACAAGACGGCGTTTGTGCATACCGACTACGGGTACGCAAGCGCAATCTCCATGTTCATCGTCATCGAATGCCTGGTCGCCGTCGGCCTCATCTTCCTGCTGCTTCGTCCAAAGGACAAGTCATGACCGCTACACTGCTCACGCCCGCCACGGAGCAACCTGCACCCCAGTCGCCGCCCCGGAAAGGCAAACCGCGTCACCTGCCGCGGGTGCGGGCGCAGCGAACTGCCCTGACGGTGACGATCGTCGCGATCGTGCTAGTGCAGGTGTACCCATTCGTGTGGTTGCTACTGACCAGTTTCCGCACGGCAGCAGATTTCGCTGGCGGCAACCCATTCGCCTTGCCATCAGCGTGGACGCTCGACAACTACACCCGGGCGTTTTCAACGGGAAATCTAGGCCTGAACATTGTCAACAGCCTGATCGTCACCCTCGGGGCGAGCGTGCTGATTGTCGTAGCGGGCATGATGGCCGCCTTCGCACTTCAAGTGCTCGGTTTCCGCTTCAGCGGGCTTGTCCGGGCGCTCTTCCTCCTGGGCATCATTGTGCCGGTGCAGATTGCCCTCGTCCCGCTGTTCATCGACTATTCGCAGGTGGGGCTGCTGGACACGCATCTTTCGATGATCATCCCGCTGGCCGCCTTCGCCCTGCCCATGGCGGTGTACCTGTTCTCATCGTTCTACGAGTACATCCCGCGGGAAATGTACGAGGCCGCGTCGCTTGACGGCGCCGGACCGTACCGGATCTTCACCCAGATTACTTTCCCGCTCTCCCTGAACACCATCATCACCGTCGTGCTCGTCAACAGCATCTTCATTTGGAACGACTTCATCTTCGCGAACACCTTCGTGCTCTCGGACGGATTAAAGACCATCCCGCTCGGTCTGCAAAACTACATTGGCGCCATGGGCAATACTGATTGGACGGCGACGTTCGCAGCCGTGTGTATCACAGTCACACCGCTCTTGCTGGTGTTCCTGGTGCTGAACAAGGCAATGATTAGTGGTCTCGAGAGCGGAGCGACCAAAGGATGAGCAGCACGGCCCACGGAACAAGCCCTGGCCGGGGGACCTCGGGTATCACCATGCGGGATGTTGCCAAGGCCGCCGGTGTCTCTGTGGCGACAGTGTCACACGTAGTGAACAACAAGCCCGGAGCGCGGATCGGTGACGATGCCCGACGTCGGGTGCATGAGGCCGTTACCGAACTTGGCTACCGACCCAATGCCCTGGCCAAGACACTCTCGCAAGGCACGTCGCGTTTCATCGGCCTTGTTGCTGACGCGATTGCGACGACCCCGTTCGCCGGCCAGATTATTCATGGGGCGCAGGACGAGGCCTGGAAGCATGGCTATGTGCTGCTCGTGGCCAACACCGACGGCAACACCGCTGCCGAGGATGAGGCGATCATGATGATGCTCGAGCACCAGGTGCGCGGCATTCTGTATTCGACCTGGTATCACCGCGAGATCACCGTTCCCGAAGCGCTTCACCAGACCGACACCGTGCTCGTGGACTGCTTCGCGGGCGGCAGCGGACTCCCCGCAGTAGTGCCGGATGAGGAGCAGGGCGGGCGTACCGCAACGGAGACTCTGCTAGCGGCGGGGCATCGCCGCATTGCATTCATCAACACGACGACGCCGTCCCCGGCGCAGAGCGGGCGCCTCGCCGGGTATCGCGCGGCACTTGAAGTTGCGGGTCTGGACTACGACGAGTCGTTGGTGTTCCCGGCGTTGCCCGAGCAAGAGGGCGGCTACGCGGCGACCGCGGGTGTCGTCGACTCGCAGGCAACCGCTGTGTTCTGCCACAACGACCGGGTCGCCATGGGACTTTACGACGGGCTGCGCGAGCGGGGACTCCGTATCCCGGAGGACATGGCCGTCATGGGATTCGACAACCAGGACGTCATCGCCGCCCACCTTCGACCGCCTCTTTCGACCGTTGCCCTCCCCCACTACGAGCTCGGTGCAGCCGGCGTCCGCCGGCTCCTTGGACTCGAGGCGATGTCCGCGACTCATACTCAGATGATCTCCTGCCCGCCTATCCAGCGGTTCTCGATTTGAGGGGACAGCGCGGCTGGCGGCTGGCAGAGGCTTAGCCCTACCGGGTCAGCACCGGCCCTGCCGATCCCATTGGGAATGGGCTGCCGGAAGTGCTCAAAGAAGCATCGCTCAACCTCACACGAGTTAGCTAAGCTAAGTCGAACAGCAAGGGGACGAGCATGATCAAACGGAAAGCGACGGCATTGGATGTGGCCCGGCGGGCAGGGGTGTCCCGCAGTGCTGTGTCACTGGTGCTTAACGGCAGGGCCAGCGGCAACGTCACCGCGGAACGCCAGGAGCGCGTGCTTCGCGCTGCGGCGGAGTTGGACTACACGCCCAACTCCGTGGCCCTCAGCCTTCGCAACCAACGGACATCAACAATCGGCATCGTTACGGACGAGATTGTCACCAGTCCTTTCGCCGGGCGGCTGATCAGCGGCGCCTCACGCACCGCTCTGGCCCGCGGGTACATGGTTTTGGTTGTGGATACAGAACATGACACGTCCCGCGAGGGCACGGCGGCGCAGCAGTTGGTGCACCGTCAGGTAGACGGCATTATGTACGCCACAGGTGGGTTGCGGGAAGTCACTGTCCCGCCAGCGATGCTCACCCTGCCGGGCATCCTGGCCAACTGCACGGATGCGGCGTCCGGGCTGCGGTCCGTTGTACCGGCAGAAGTTGACGGTGGACGCGCCGCGGCACAGCTCCTCATCGACCTGGGCCACCGCCACATCACGCTGCTGACCGGAACCCTCACCTCGCCGGCCGCCCCGCAGCGCGAACAGGGTTACCGCGAGGCCATGGCGGAGGCGGGTCTGGGCCCTGAACAGCAGCGCGTCCATCTGACCGGCTGGGACATCGATGAAGGGTACCGGGCTGCTGCCGCGGTGCTGCAGGGCGGCGACCAGCCGACGGCGATCATTTGCTCCAACGACCGGGTGGCCACCGGAGTTCTGCTGTATGCGGCTGCCGCAGGACTGCGCGTACCGCAGGATCTGTCCGTGGTCGGCTACGACGACCAGCAGCATGTCGCCGCCAACCTTGTTCCCGCCCTCACCACGGTGGCGCTTCCGCACGCCGAAATCGGAGCGACGGCCATCTCCATGTTGCTGGATGCGGTCGAAGGAAAAGCCCCTGCGGCAGGGAACGTCGAAACGAAAACGGTGTACATGCCCTGCCAGATCATCGAACGGGCCTCCACTGCAACCGTCCCGACCCCCTAACCAGACGGGACCTTTGCACCACCTGGCTGCTGAACCCGCATCCAGCAGGCGCGGCCTGGCCGCGTCGAGTCGTCTGCCACGATTCAACCTGCACGGGGTCTCCCTGCCGGACGCCGCGTACCGCCGCACTCATTGAACCCCGCAGATTGCCGGGGTTGAACGAACCCTCGGATGTAGTGATTGACACGTGTTAGGTTCGTCACCTAATCTACTTAACACGTGTTAGGAGGAGCCGACAATGACGTCTGAAAAGACACCGGGGCAACCAGTCCCCTTGCATTCGCTGCAGTCCAGCAGCGGACTTTCACAACTCACCCGGCGTTCCCTGTTGGGCCTTACCGGCATCGCTGTAGCGGGGGCCACGGTGGGAGCCTGGCCACGATTGATCGGGACTGACATCCCGGGCCGTGGCAGCAAGGCCCTGAACGTCGCCATCCTTGGAACGTCAGCGGATGCGGCGGCCCGCCAGGGTCTGGTTCAGGCGTTTACAGCCGCGCACCCTGATATTCCGGTGCAGGTGCAGGCCATCCAGGGGGCTGACTGGAAGGATTTCTTTTCCAAGATTCTCACCATGGTCGCCGCCGGAACACCTCCGGATGTCGTCTACGTTGCCACCGAGGGTGCCCAGCTGTTCGCCGACAAGCTCGCCGAGCCGTTGGATGAATATGTCCGCAGGGACGCGGCGGACATGAGCGATTACTTCGACGACGTTCATCCGAGCCTGCTGGAAGCCTTTATGTACCAGGGAAGCCTGTACCAGCTTCCCTTGGACTGGAACGCCGCGAACATGTACTTGAATACCACCACCTTCGCCCAAGCCGGGCTTGACCGGCCGAAGGATGATTGGACGCAGGATGACTTCAGTGCCACCCTGCGCGCGCTGCGGAAGGCCCGGCCTGCCGACTTCACCCCGTACTACTGGACGAACCGGCTTTTCGGCGGGGTGGTGCCATGGCTGTATGCCAACGACACCAGCTTCCTGACGGAAACCAAGGCTTCCGGCGGGGATTGGCTTTGGGACCATTTTTATCCGAATGACCCTGCCCGTGCTACCCGCGGCGGAGGTTATCAATGGTTGGCTCCCAACGCGGAAGACGGGCGCGTTATCGAGACCTTCGACTACCTGCGCGAACTGGTTGCCGAAGGACTGGGCGTGCGTCCTGAATCTGGCGGCGGCAACGCCCTGGTTGGCCTATTCGGCAACAACCGTATCGGCACCACGCCGGCAGGCGGTTACTGGGCGCAGGGCCTGCACGACGCCGGAATGACCGCCGATCAGTTCGATGTGCAGTTCTTCCCCCGCTGGCGCACCCAGCGGCATCAGTTCGGTGCCGCCGGCTACGCCATCATGCGCACGGCGAAGAACAAGGACGCAGCATGGGAATGGGTCAAGTTCTGCTCCAGCCGGGAAGCCATGCAACTGGCCATTCCCAAGCCCAACACCACCCCGACCCGCCGGTCAATGGTGAATGATTCCTTTTACTCGGCCACCGGGCCCCGGCATTGGAAAGTGTTCTACGACACCCTGGACAGGTTCCCCACCTCAGGTCCCATCCCGGCGCCGCCACAACAGGCCGCAGTTGAAACCGCCCTAATGAAAAACGTTTCCACCGCTGTCAGCGGGAGCTCCGCCGACGTACGGGTTGCGATGGGCACCCTGCAGCGCGATCTCGAACTGGCTCTCAGGAGGAACCCATGACCACCACTTCCACCGCCCGGCCCCAAACAGTGGAACCACCGGCCGCCCGCCGCTCGTTCGTGGAACGACGGCTGGCAATGATTTTCCTGGCCCCCACACTGGTGGGAATGGCGCTGTTCACGTTCCTGCCGATCATCGGCTCGCTGATCCTGGCTTTCTTCCGCTGGGACATCATTTCAGCGCCCCAGTTCGTCGGATTCTCCAATTTCGCCTCACTGGCACAGGACCCGACCGTCCGCGTGTCCTTCCTGAACACCATCGTGTTCGTGATCGTAGCCGTAATCCTTCAACTGGGCATCGCTCTCTGCCTGGCTTCCATGCTTCAGGCCAGAATGCCGTCCTGGCTGAGGGTATTTCTCCGCTCCACCTTTTTCTTTCCGTTGGTCCTGTCCGCCGCGTCGGTGTCCATCTTCATGCGGTATATGTTCAACGAGCAGTTTGGCGTTGTGAACTGGCTCCTGTCCCTGATCGGGATCTCGGCAGTGCCTTGGTTGACCAGTCCCGTGGCGTCCGGCGCCGTCGTGGTCCTGGTCTATGTCTGGCAGAACTTCGGGTTCTCCTTCCTGCTCTTCCTCGGCGCCTTGACCAACATTCCTAAGGAACTGCACGAGGCAGCAAACCTGGATGGCGCCTCAGGCTGGAAACAGTTCAGCAACGTAACTCTTCCGCTCATCAGTCCCACAGTGCTCGTCGCCTCCGTCATGGCCATCATCAGCGCCCTGCAGGTCTTCGACCAGCCCTACGTCCTGACCAACGGCGGTCCCGGAGATTCCACCCGCACCGCCGTCATGGTGATCTTTGAATCCGCCTTCCAGCAACTGGAGTTCGGCGAAGCCTCGGCCATCGGCCTGGTGCTCACCGTGCTGATCCTTGCCGTCACCGCCCTGCAATTCCGTCTTAGCCGCCGCTTCGTCTTTTATCAGTGAGGTCGCTCATGTCCAGCCAAACCCTGCACGCCCGGACCGGCGAGCATTCCGGCTCCACCACCGGCACGCCAACCACCCGCAAGCCCTACCGAAAGCCCCGTCTGCCTGCTGCCGGAACTGTCGCCAGGTACGGCGCTTTGACACTGGCTGCGGCCCTGACCCTGGGCCCGGTCCTGTGGACCCTGTCCACATCACTGCGTACGCCGTCGGAATCCTTCAACCTGCCACCATCGTTCCTGCCCATCAATCCTGATTTCACCGCCTACCAGGAGGTGTTCAGACAAATCAACATCGGCATGCTGGTCCTGAACAGCGCCCTGGTGACCGGGCTGATTGCCATCGGTCAGATGGCCTCCGCCACGCTGGCCGGTTATGCCTTCGCCCGCCTGGACTTCCGCGGAAAGAAAGCCATCTTCTCGCTGGTGCTGGCCACCATGATGGTCCCAGTGCAGGTCACCATCGTCCCGGTGTTCATGCTTATTCGCGGGATGGGTCTGTCCGACACCCTGCTGGCCCTGATCCTTCCAGCCATCCCCACCGCCTTCGGCACCTTCCTGATGCGTCAATACTTCCTGGGCCTGCCAAACGACTTCGCAGAAGCGGCGGCCCTGGATGGTGCCGGCCCATGGAGAATCTTCCGTTCCGTCTACGCCCCGCTGGCGGTCCCCGGCATGGCCATCGTCGGAATCCTTGCCTTCAACTTCCACTGGAACGAGTTCTTCCGGCCACTTATCCTCACCATCAGCGAACAGAACTTTACTCTTCCCCTCGGCTTGGTCACGCTCCAGGGCAACCTCGGCACCGGCAGCATCTCCGTGGTCCTTGCCGGCGTGATTCTGTCCATGCTTCCTGCGCTGGTCGTTTTTATCTTCGGCCAACGCACCCTGCGCGAAGGCCTCACGGCCGGCGCCAGCAAATGACACAGACTTCCAAAAAGGGAACCTCATGGACATACTCACCACGAACAAGACAGAAGCCAGCGCCGACATCTACCGCCCGGCCTTGCACTACACCGCAGCAAACACCTGGCTTAACGATCCCAACGGCTTGATTTACCATGACGGCCTTTATCACCTCTACTACCAGAACAATCCGCTGGACAACGTGTGGGGCAACATGTCCTGGGGACACGCCACCTCCACCGATCTGCTGACCTGGACCGAGCAGCCCTTGGCCATTTCATTCGACGAGAACGAAGAGATTTTCTCCGGCAGTGTTGTCTACGACAGGCATAATTCCAGCGGGTTCGGTACCGGATCCGCGGCGCCGCTGGTGGCCGTCTACACCAGCGCCTACACATCATTGTCCGCACATCCGGGGATACAGGCGCAATCATTGGCCTACAGCATCGACGGTGGATATACCTGGACCAAATACTCCAACAATCCCGTCCTGAACCGCGGATCAGCTAATTTCAGGGACCCCAAGGTGTTCCGGTATGACGGCGCCGCGGGCAGTTACTGGGTCATGGTGGCAGTCGAAGCAACCCATTACCAGGTGGTCCTCTACAAGTCACAGGACCTGAAAAGCTGGGAACTGCTCAGCACCTTTGGTCCAGCCAACGCCACCGGGGGCATCTGGGAATGCCCCGACCTCTTCCCGCTGCTTGTCGATGGGGACACCCACAACGTGAAGTGGGTCCTGGTCGTCAACCTCAACCCCGGCGGGCCCAACAAGGGATCGGCCGGACAGTACTTCGTCGGAGACTTCGACGGAAGCACCTTCACCTCAGACAGCACCATCACCGAAGGTGACCAGGGCCCGTCCCGGTTATTTGACTATCAGTGGCTCGACTGGGGACGGGACTACTATGCCACCGTCTCCTTCAACGACGCACCGAACGGCCGGCGCCTCATGATCGGGTGGATGAACAACTGGGACTACGCCAACGAAATACCCAGCCGCCCCTGGCGGAGCCCCATGTCGCTGGCCCGGGAAGTAACCCTGCAGAGCCTGAACGGAAACACGGTCCTGGTGCAGGAAGTGGCAGCTGATGCCAGCGCACTCCCGGAGCTCATCAGCTCGGTCACCCTCAAAGCGGAGGAAATAACCGAGGGCCAACACATCCTGGCCGACGCTGCAGGGACGGTACAGGTCATCCGGGGAACCTTCACACCCGGGACCGCAGAAGAATTCGGATTGATCGTGCGCGGAAGCAGGGACGAAGGAACCCGCATTGGCATCAAACCGCATCAGGGGCGCATCGTCGTGGACCGGCGTAAATCAGGCCGGACCGATTTCCACGAAGCCTTCGCCTCCGCAGAGACTGCACCCATCCCCGGGAACGGCGACTCCTACGATCTCACCATCTACGTGGACCGCTGCTCAATCGAAGTATTCGCTCAGAAAGGCCGAGTCACCCTGACCGAACTGATTTTCCCGGCGCCCTCAAGCACAAACCTGTCACTTTACGCGGTGGGCGGCAATGCCATTGTGGAGGAACTGACCGTCACTACCTACGCCTGAACCGCACCGGGAATGTACTACCGCCGGCAAGCTAGGCCGCCCGTTATCACTTCGTCGTGCCGGGCGGGGCGACGGAGTTCAGTTCTGCGCGGCTCGGCGGGTTGGCACCGGGCCGCGAGACGGTGACGGCTGCGGCTCTGGCGGCATGCTCCAGCAGCGCGGCCAGAACCTCCGCCGGCACGGCACGCAACTCGTCGCGGTTCTGCGCACTGTCCAGTTCGCGGTCCACCACGCCGGACAACAGAGCGGCCATGAAGGAATCTCCTGCACCAACAGTGTCCGCCACCTCTACGGACGGGGCCGGCACTTGTGCCTCCCCTGCGGTACAGATTCCCCAGGGTCCCTGCGCCCCACGGGTCACCACCACTATGGACGGGCCAACAGACGCACCCAGGGACAGCCAGCGCCGAGCCGAATCCAGCGGGTCAACGCCGGGATAGAGCCACTCAAGATCCTCATCGGAAGCCTTCACGACATCTGCCAGCGCCACAAACTTTTCCGCCTGTTCCCGCGCATAAGCCACATCGGTGATGATGCTGGGGCGGCAGTTGGGGTCGAAACCGATCGTGGCAGAAGGATGAGCATATTCGACGGCGGCAAGCACCTCTGCGGCGCCCGGCGCCAGCATGGTGGCGATCGATCCGGTGTGCAGCAGGGTGGTGCCCTGCAGCAGGAGCGGCAGCCGCTGCACGAGTCCGGGAAGTTCCCAGGCGAGGTCGAACGTATAGGTGGCGGCGCCGTCGTCGTCCAATACGGCGGTGGCCACGCTGGTAGGGAGTTCATCCGGCGCCAGCGGAACCATCACGGAACTGCTGCGCAGGTGTGCCACCACGGCGTCGCCGTATGCGTCGCGGCCATAGCGGCCCAGGAACTGCACCGGATGGTCCAACCGTGCCAGCCCGACAGCGACATTCAGGGGGCTGCCTCCGACGTGGGACTCATTCCCCGATGCGCTCTGGACAACATCCACCAGGCCTTCACCAATAACAGTCAGCATGGCAATACTCTGCCAGAAAGCGGGGTTGGCAGTTCGTCATCAGCCGGACTATGGCGCCCTATTGACTTCAGCGAGTGATCACTGTCATATTGCCATTACGCGCTATGTGCGTCTTGTTGTGTAATACGCAATTAGTCATAACTGCGTATTGTCAGTTAGACGCACGTCTTTACCCGCGCCGCTGCCCGCTGCCCGCGGGCCCAGGAAAGGAACTTCTCTTATGGTCCATAGAGTCAAAGCAGTCGTCGTCAAGGAGAAGAACGCTCCGGTGACGGTGGAAACCATCCTGGTTCCGGACCCGGGGCCGGGTGAAGCGCTGGTGGATATCCTGACCTGCGGGGTCTGCCACACTGACCTGCATTACAAGCAGGGCGGGATCACGGATGATTTCCCCATCCTTCTGGGCCACGAGGCCACCGGTGTGGTCAGCGCGGTAGGTGAGGGCGTGACCGAGGTGGCTCCGGGTGACCGGGTCATCCTGAACTGGCGCGCCGTCTGCGGCCAGTGCCGGGCGTGTGCCAAGGGCCAGCCGCAGTACTGCTTCAACACCCACAACGCCACGCAGAAGATGACGCTGGAGGATGGTACGGAGCTCACCGCCGCGCTGGGCATCGGCGCGTTTGCCGAGAAGACCCTGGTTGCCGCGGGACAGTGCACCAAGGTGGACGAGGACGTTGATCCTGCCGCCGTGGGCCTGCTGGGCTGTGGCGTGATGGCCGGCCTTGGAGCAGCCATCAACACCGGCGAGGTCAAGCGCGGCGAGTCCGTGGCAGTGATCGGTTGCGGCGGCGTCGGTATTGCCGCGATCGCCGGCGCCAAGCTGGCCGGCGCCACCACGATCATCGCGGTGGACATCGACGAGAACAAGATCCAGATGGCCCGCTCCCTAGGTGCCACGCACGGGGTGAACTCCAGCAAGGAGGACCCCATCGAGGCCATCCGCGCCTTCACCGGTGGCAACGGTACGGACGTGGTGATTGACGCCGTCGGCCGCCCCGAAACGTACAAGCAGGCCTTCTACGCCCGCGATCTTGCCGGCCGTGTGGTGCTGGTGGGCGTTCCCAACCCGGAAATGAAGATTGAACTGCCGCTTCTTGACGTCTTTGGCCGGGGCGGATCGCTGAAGTCCTCCTGGTACGGGGACTGCCTGCCTTCCCGCGATTTCCCCATGCTGGTGCAGCTGTACAAGCAGGGCCGCCTGGACCTGGACGCCTTCGTGACCGAACGGATCACCATCGACCAGGTCGAAGAGGCCTTTGACCGCATGCACGAGGGCAAGGTTCTGCGCTCGGTCGTGGAACTTCCCGCGGCGGTGGTTTCCTGATGGGCGTCACCATCGAGAACCTGGTCACCTCGGGCAAGTTCTCCCTCGACGGCGGCACCTGGGACGTGGACAACAACGTCTGGATCGTGGGCAACGATGAGGAATGCGTCATCATCGACTCCCCGCACGACGCGGCAGCGATCATCAACCAGGTCCGCGGCCGGAAAGTCCTGGCCATCCTGCTCACCCACGCCCACAACGACCACATCGGGGCTGCCCGGGAAGTCGCCGACGCCGTTCAGGCTCCCATCTGCCTCAATGAGGAGGACCTGGTCCTCTGGGAGCAGGTTTACCCGGACACGCGCCCGGACCAGTACCACCGCGACGGCGACGAGTTCCAGGTAGGCGGGGCCATTCTGAAGGCCATCCATACCCCGGGGCATTCCCCCGGCTCCACCTGCTTCTACCTTGAGAGCGAAGGAACGGTATTCACCGGGGACACCCTCTTCAACGGCGGTCCCGGTGCCACCGGCCGGTCCTATAGCGACTACCCCACCATCCTGGCCTCCATCCGCGAGCGGCTCCTTCCCCTGCCGGCTGAGACCGTGGTCCGCACCGGGCATGGCGACAACACCACCATCGGCGCCGAACAGGAAACACTGGCGAAGGTTTCGCAGTAGCAACGGATCCACAAAGGGGTGCCCGGAAGGCGCGCCGGGAATGCCCGGCGTGCCTTCGTGGCGCTCCAGCCAGCAAGGCAACAACTCGAGCAGGACAACAAACCAGCAGGACATGCGCCGGTAAGGAATGGCAACAGTGAAGTTCGGTAAGCAGCCCGCCCCCGTGGCGGACATCAATGAAGATGACCTCGAAGTCCACGCTCCGAAGACCAAGGCGGCCGGGGTGAAGGCCGTCATGGTCGCCCTGGAACGCGCGGTTGCCCAAGCCGGCGTGCCCCGCACCGCCCAGTCATTGCTGCGGCTCAACCAGCGCGGCGGGTTCGACTGCCCGGGCTGCGCCTGGCCGGAATCGGACAAGAAGCGCAAGGCGGCGGAATTCTGCGAGAACGGGGCCAAGGCGGTGGCTGAAGAGGCCACCCTGCGCACTGTCGGAGCGGAGTTCTGGGCCCGGCATTCCATCGCGGAGCTGTCCGAAAAGACCGAGTACTGGCTGGGCAACCAGGGCCGGCTCAGCGAACCCGTGGTAATCCGCGAGGGTGACACCCACTACTCGCCAATCACCTGGGCGGACGCCTTCGAGCTGATCGGCGAGCATGTCCGGGCCAGCACCGCGGACCGCTGCGTGTTCTACACTTCCGGCCGCACGGCGAATGAGACGGCGTTCATGTACCAGCTCTACGCCCGGGCGCTGGGGACCAACAACCTTCCTGACTGTTCCAACATGTGCCACGAGTCCTCGGGCTCGGCGCTGAATCCCACCATCGGCATCGGCAAGGGAACGGTGTCGCTGGACGACATCCACGATTCCGAGCTGATCTTCGTGGTGGGCCAGAACCCGGGCACCAACCATCCCCGCATGCTGTCCGCGCTGAAGGAATGCAAGGACAAGGGCGGCAAGGTGGTGGCGGTCAATCCGCTGCCGGAGGCCGGCCTGTTCAACTTCAAAGATCCACAGACCGTGTCCGGCGTGGTCGGTGGCGGCACTCCGCTTGCCGATGAGTACCTGCAGATCAAGGTCGGCGGGGACCTGGCGCTGTTCCAGGCACTGGGACACCTGCTGCTGGCGGAGGAAGAGCGCAACCCGGGTACCGTCGTCGACCATTCCTTCATCGCCGCCCAGACGGACGGGTTCGACACGTACGTACAGGCCCGCCAGGAACTGGACTGGGCCGAGACCGAGAAGGCCACCGGGCTGCCGCGGGAGCAGATCGAAAAGGTAGCCGCCATGCTGGTGGCTTCGAAGGCCACCATTTTCTGCTGGGCCCTGGGGGTCACGCAGCAGCCGCACTCGGTGGACACCATCAAGGAAATGGTCAACGTCCTGCTCCTGCAGGGCAACTTCGGCAAGCCCGGCGCCGGAGCCTGCCCCGTGCGCGGGCACTCCAATGTCCAGGGCGACCGGACCATGGGCATCTGGGAGAAGCCGAGGGAATGGCTGCTCGATGCCCTGGACGGCGAGTTCGGCATCACCTCTCCGCGGCACCACGGCTACGACGCCGTCGAGGCCATGGAGGCCTTCGAACGCGACGAGGTGGACGTTTTCGTGTCCATGGGCGGCAACTTCTCCCTCGCCTGCTCCGACACCGAGACCCTCGAAGCCGGGATGCAGCGGATCGGCCTGACCGTGCATATCTCCACCAAGCCCAACCGGTCCCACATCGTCCACGGCCGGACCTCCTTGATCCTGCCCACCCTGGGCCGGACGGACAAGGACGACAAGCACCCCAAGGGCGCCCAGTTTCTGTCCGTGGAAGACTCCATGTCCGTGGTCCACTCCACCCAGGGCAGGTTGGAACCGGTCTCCGAGCATCTGCTGGCGGAGCCGGTGATCGTTGCCCGGATGGCCGAGGCAACCTTCGGCCCTGACCACAGCGTGGACTGGAAAGCCATGGCCGAGGACTACGACGTGATCCGCGACCACATTGCCCGGGTCCTGCCCGGCTTCCAGGACTTCAACACCCGGGTCCGGACCAAAAACGGCTTCGTGCTGCCCAACCCGCCCCGGGACACGCGCTCCTTCGCCACCGATATCGGCCGCGGCCGGTTCACGGTCAGCCCGCTGGAGTACCTCACCCCGCCCGAGGGGCACCTGGTCCTGCAGACCATCCGCAGCCACGACCAGTACAACACCACCTTCTACGGCCTGGACGATAGGTACCGGGGCATCTCCGGCGGCCGCCGCGTGATCCTCATCCACCCCGAAGACCTGGAAGAGCTTGGGTTCAAGGACCGGGATCTGGTGGACGTGGTCAGCACCTTCCGCGGCCACGACCGCCAGGCGGACAAGTTCCGGCTGGTGGCCTACCCCACCGCGAAAGGCTGCGCCGCGGCATACTTCCCCGAAGCCAACGCCCTGGTGCACAAAGAAAACGTGGCCCGCGAGTCCAACACCCCCGGTTTTAAGGCGATGTTTGTCCGCTTTGTGCCGCACCTGATTGAAACCGGTGAGACGGATGCGGGAAGGGTGCCTGAGCCGGCGACGGCGGGCTAGCGCGGCTGGTGTGACGGACGCGCGTGAAGCGTAACGCCATACCCCAACGGCATGGACTCATGCCCACGCGGTCTTGGACGGGCGTGGCGTCGCGCTTGTAGCATTCCATCCACCAGCGCCC
Source organism: Pseudarthrobacter sp. MDT1-40-2 (assembly GCF_059383595.1). NCBI lineage: Bacteria > Bacillati > Actinomycetota > Actinomycetes > Micrococcales > Micrococcaceae > Pseudarthrobacter > Pseudarthrobacter sp. MDT1-40-2. The sequence goes on from NZ_JBWZCL010000002.1 coordinate 610,201, forward strand.
AACGGAGGGCGCCGGAACGGAAGGTTCAACTATGGGATCCGAGTTCAATCGTCGATCGTTCTTCAGGGCCAGTGCTACAGCTGCGGGTAGCGGGACGCTGGCGGCCGCCGCCCTTTCCACCAGCCAGGCCGCCCACGCCGCACCAACCAAGCCCACGACGCCGCTCAAGCAAAAGAACGGCATGAAGTCGGGGATGGTCATTGGCTCTCCCACGATCGCCGAACGGGATAACCACGCCGTCGTTGAGGTACCGGTCCTTTGTGAGGGCGGACCCCGACTTGCGGTAACCCAACCCGTTCGTCCAAGCGCGGCGGACGAAATTGCATCGGGCCTCACCGCGGGCATGCTTGTTGATTTCGTCGTCAAAAACGGTGAGGTCGTGGTCACCGACGAACAGCGCGGCGCATTCCACGTAGTGCTCACCAAAAGCGGCATACCCGTCTTCAGTACGCAAAAGTACGGCCCGGAGCTTGCTCCCCGGAACAACCAACCCGGCAATATGGTTGCCGCGGGCTGGGTCTACAACAAGGCCCCGGGAGCCATCACGATCGGAGACGGCCGCGTTGTCACCGAGGACATTTCCGGCCGTCCCCTCCCGCAGCCCGCCAAGCGCTACGAGGAAACGTACGAAGTGGCAGACGACGTCGAGGTGTACCGCGTCGATCAGTCCAACTGGAGTGCCTCTGACGTCTCAGCCTTTGACGCCATCCCCGTCACCAAGGACTATTCCTATGCGACAACCCGGCGCCAGTCCGCCTTCGTCGTGTTTGATCGCGACCACAGGCACGTCAAGCAAGCCAAGGTCACACAGATTTTCTTCTTCACGCAGCCCGACACTTCAGATGGCAAACCCGTCTGGGACGTACCCACGCAGAGCTATCTGCTCAACGGCAAAGGCACCGATCCGATCTCAGGAAAGCGGTACGTGGACATCGTCGCAACCGTACCGACCACAGCGGCTTACACCAGAAGCACTGAGCCCTTTGAGATCGTTCCCCGCACCTTCTTCTTCGTCGGTGACAATGAGGTCTCCGGCTACCTGTTCAATACCAAGGACCGCCTGATCCTTCTGGATACCGGATGGCCCAACAGCGGATACCAGTATTGGAAAAACATCGAGGCCATGGGGTTTGATCCCCGCGACATCGATGACATCATCATGGCCCACGGCCACCTCGACCACTACGGGGCAACCGTAGAACTCGTCACGATGATCGAGAACTCCGGCGGCAAGGTGCGGCTGCTCTCCCCCCGCGGAGACATCGAAGGTGTTCCCCGGGACGCCGTCGGAAATGTCTGGAACCAGCCGCCTGCGCTGCCATCGAAGGAAACCCTCATCCGGGAACGCAGCGACTTCTTCACCTACGACGAATGGATGGACTTCGGGAACGTCCGTCTACTGCCACTGTGGTCCCCAGGCCACACGCCCGGGTCCTCGTCCTTCATCTTCGAGGTGGAGAACCCGGACGACGGCGAACGTCTTACTTTTGGCTACATGGGCGGTTATGGCTGGAGCCCCAAGACGCTTTCCCCCACCAACGGATCGCAAAGGCTGGGCTTTGCCTACAACCTTGCATGGCTGCAACAAAAGTTCGAACCCGACTACGTCACCGGCCAGCACGCAAACCAGTTCCCGCTCGTGGACATCTACCATGCGCTGAAGGCTTACAACAACGACCCCGCTAACAGCGGGCGGCAACTGACGATGCTGGACGCCATGAACCGCGGCGAATGGGTCAACTATCTTGAGAAGCGCTACGCGGTAGCGACCAACGCCGTGGCCGACAAGGTTCCGGGCTATCAAAGCATCGAAACTTTTGGCCCGTTCAAACCAGGACGCGAAAACGGCGTTGACGACGTCCGTGTCCGGCTCGTCGATGGCGGGAAGCTGGTGCACGGCTACGAACGCGCACTCAATAAGAATCCACAGATACCGTTGCTTGCGGACGGTGCCATCATCCTTGTTGATAGCTTCGTGCATGACCCCGACGGCTGGTACGTGCAGTTCGAGCTCGACGTGCTCGACTCCTACGGCGGCTACCTGCCCAACGTCGGACCCGTCGAATCCATTCGTCCTGAAGTCACCGAGATCCTCCGCACCCAGCGGTTCCCAAGCCGGGAAGAGGCCGCCGCGGTGATGGAGACAGTAAGGGCAGGCAACACCTACCGCGTGGCGCTGACACCTGCCAGCGCCATCAATATTCCTGACGACGGGACCCCGGTTTTCAGGACAGACTGACACGCCGAGGCCGACGACGGCCGGATGACGGCCCAGAACGTGCCCTGGATGCCGAGTTCGGTGTCGAGCCTGAAATGCGCCACAGCAGCGATGTTCGCCGGCGTTTTCTCGACCGACCGTCCCTGTGTGTTTTTTCAGGTGGGCGGGCTCGTTTGGGAGCGTTGGAAAGACTCGACCAACTCAGCGGTGCTGCGTAAGGCAGGAAGCCAAACCCTGGTCCTTGCGGCACTGCTGGGTTGGAATGAGTCAGAGCCTTTCCAACCCATAGCCCAACGGATATTGTTGGTTTATGGATCCAAGAAAGCACCCGCCTGAGGAGACGATCGTCCTGAAGGACGGCGGACGAGAGTTTCCCGTCAAAGTCAGGGACGGAGTAGGGCTTTTACCCAAAGGCGCTGGGCAGGTCCTTCATCGCCGGCGACGGTACAAAGTTCCCGTAAAGGCAGCCTCTGCGACCATCAATCTGGCCGGCCTGAAGAAGGAAGCCTCCGACTACGGCCCGCAAGCGATGACCAGGCGCCTCGTCAACGCTCTCGGGAACAACACAGTAGCCGCGCTGCTGGGGGTCAGCCAGGACCGGCCCAGCCGGTGGGCGTCGGGTGAGCATTCTCCGAACGAAGAAAACCGTGCCCAACTTGCGGAGCTGGACGCTTTGGTGGGCCACCTTCACAGCGCCTTCACCCCGGCGCAGGCTATTCTATGGCTGGAGGGGAATAACGCCCATCTGGGCGCACGCCCAATCGACGTATTCCGGCTCGAGGGTGCCACTCCCGTAATCGAAGCCATTCACGCGCACGACCAGGGAGCCTTCGCCTAGTGGAGTTCTGGCGGGTGCTGAACTACCACCCGGACGCAGCCGACCCATCCAAAAACGGACATCCCCTCTACATCTGGCCCAGGCAGGGCTTAGGCCGGGTCGATGACCCCGATCACGACTATCTGGTGCTCTATATCGGAGACACCGCGGAAGGGGCTATCGCCGAAGCGTTGGGGAGCTACTCGGTGTGGAAACCTGAGGTCCTAGATCCTCCGCCTGGAACGCCGCCTGGGACTGTAAAGGCTCTCGTCAGGTACACCGGCAATCCTTCAATTCTGGATCTTGATGACCCTCAGACATTGCTTGACTGGTCGTTACGGCCCAGCAGCGTCGTCTCGAGAGACCGACCCTCCACGCAGCAATGGGCACGTGCCATGTACGACACAGGGGATTACGCCGGGCTGTCCTGGTGGTCCTACTACGAGCCGCGCTGGGCGAGCTACGGACTGTGGGACGTGTCAGGACTCAGAGTAAGTGGCACTCCGGAAGCTCTCACCCTGAGCCACCCGAAGGTGCAGGAGGCAGCCGACGCTATTCGGCGGATCATCAGCTAAGCATTCCATGAGCTCTTGGTCGTGCGCCTGCCGAAGTTTGCAGGCCCTGCTGTTATCCCATGACATGCCCCAAGATAGGTTCGGCAGCCCTGCTCGCTAACGTGCATGCTCACGCCGGCGGGTTCACCTCCCTTGCTCATATTTCCCCTCGCGGACCCCACCGCGGCGTGCTCATTCCCGGAGCCATCGCAGTACTGCTTTGGGGACAGTCAGGGACATCGGAGGCCCGCTCCTGGATGACGTTGACCCCGCCCGCACTGACAAGCCCAAGTGGATTTTCTCGGTTCTTGGTGTTCAGTGGCAGGCGGAGCCTTCGCCACGCCGTACAAGGCCTTTGGCCGCCTATACGGGGCAAACTGTTGCTTTGGACGGCGCACGCGCTGTAATCGAGTTGACCTATTTCCACGTCGGTACGGAGCTGACGAAGAAGCGCGCTCAGTCTTCGATTCGATTCAAGTCCGGCAAGTGACAAGCTGACGGCATAGCGATCCCGCCCGCGGGCGGGTGTCTAGTAGCCTCAGTGTCCCGAAAAGCCAGAGGATCGCGGATTCACCAGCGGCTTGTTCCGGACGTAGAATAATAAGCAGGCTGATGAATATCAGTTGGCAGGATCAAGACTTAAGGAGTTTCAGATGAACTTGGGAAGCATGATCAGGAATGCCGCTGGAAAATTCGCAGGCAGGTCCGGCACCGGCGGTACGGTCCGCGGCACCGGAAGAAACGCCACCGGGCGTACGCCCCACACCACAGGTGCCATGGGCGGACGCTCCGGCACGGGCGGCGTGGCCAGCAAAATCATGGGCATGCTCAACAGGCGGCGCTGACCCGGCAGTCAGGACAGACCGCTTTTGGGCTCACAGCCTCTTAGACAACGAAGCCCCGTACGGCGTTGATGCTGTACGGGGCTTCGTTGTGGGTGAGACCAGGGTGCGGTCAGCCCCGCAGCCGTTCCATTCCCGGATCGAACAGCGGCTCCGCCGTCACCGTAGCTGCAACTCGGGTGCCGAAGTACTCAATCTCCACGGCGTCCCCAACATCAACAGTGGCGGGCAGCCAGGCGTAGGCAATCGGAGTGTGGACCGAGTAGCCGTAGGCCGCACTGGTGACGTAGCCGGACGCGACGCCGCCCACGTACACCGGTTCCTTGCCCAGCACGATGGACGTTCCGTCGTCGATGGTCAGGCACCGCAGCGCCCGGGACGCGGGCTGCTCCTTGCGCTCGGCCAGGGCAACGGCTCCCACAAAGCCGGTCTTGTCCTTGGCGATGGAGAAGCCCAGGCCGGACTCGTACGGGTGGTGTTCAGAGGTCATGTCCGTGCCCCACAGCCGGTAGCCCTTTTCCAGGCGCATGCTGTTGAAGGCGCCCCGTCCGGCGGCCACAATGCCGTGTTCCTGCCCGGCTTCGAAGAGCAGGTCCCAGAGCTTCAGGCCGTATTCGGCGGTGGTGTACAGCTCCCAGCCGAGCTCGCCCACGTAGGAGAGCCGCATGGCGGTCACCGGGATGCCGCCTACGGAGATCTGCTTGGTACGGAAGTACTTCAGGCCGTCATTGCTGAGGTCGTCATCGCTGACCTTGCTGATGACTTCCCGCGCCAGCGGCCCCCACAGCCCGATGCAGCAGGTGCTGCCGGTGATGTCGGTAACGTGCACCCACTGGGCCGGATCCGCCGCGGTCTGCTTCCGGGCCTCGACCCGGAGGTAGTCGTAGTCCACGTTGCTGTTGACACCGAGCTGGAAGGTTTCCTCTTCCAGCCGGGCGACGGTGACGTCGCTGCGGATGCCGCCGTCGTGCTCCAGGAGGAGGCAGTACGTGACGGCTCCCGGCTTTTTGGCGATGTTGCCGGTGCTGAGCCGGTGCAGCAGCGCCTGCGCGCCGGGGCCAACCACGGAGAGCCGCTTGAGCGGGGTCATGTCATAGAGCCCGACGGCGGTGCGCGTCTTCCAAGCTTCAGCGGCAGAGATGGGGGAAGAGAACATGGCGGACCAGGAGTCGCGTTCCGGCGTCTGCCAGTCGGCCGGCAGTTCCTCCAGCAGCGGCCGGTTCGCCTCGAACCAGTGCGGGCGTTCCCAGCCGGCGGACTCCAGGAAGAACGCGCCGAGCTCTTTTTGCCGGACGTTGAACGGGCTCACGCGGAGGTCCCGGGGGGACTCCTTGGGCTGCAGCGGGTGGAGGATGTCGTAAATCTCCACGAAGTTCTGCTGTGACGTCTCGCTGACGTACGCGTCCGAGGTCTGGACTTCCTCGAAACGGGTCAGCTCGCAGCCGTGCAGGTCGGTGCGGGAGGAGCCCTCGGTCAGCATTTCGGCCATTGCCTTAGCCACGCCTGCAGAGTGCGTAACCCAGACGGCCTCAGCCACGAACAGGCCTTCAACGTCCGGGGCCTCGCCCATCAACGGTCCGCCGTCGGGGGTGAAGGAGAAGATGCCGTTGAAGCCGTCATTGATCTCGGTTTGGCGCAGTGCAGGCAGCAGGTCCTGGCAGTCCTCCCATGACGGGGCAAAGTCCTCCAGGGTGAAGTCCAGCCGGGACGGCATGTTGTGGTCGGACATGTCCTCCGCACCCACGCGGGGCAGCCTGGCCATGTCCACCGGCATGGGCTTGTGCGCGTAGCTGCCGATGCCGATCCGGTTGCCATGCTCGCGGAAGTACAGGTCCCGGTCCTGGTAACGCAGGATCGGCTTGGTGGCGCCGTTGGGAAGTTCGTTGACGCCGTGCAGTTCATCGAGCGGCGTGGTCTTGACGTACTGGTGCGCCAGCGGAAGCAGGGGCACCTTGAGGCCGGCCAGCTTGCCCAGCTCGCGGCCCCAGAAACCGGCACAGGAGACGACGATGTCTGCCGGGATCACGCCGTCGGACGTTTCGACGCCGGTGACCTTGCCGCCGGCCTGTTCGATCCCCGTCACGGTGGTGGAGCCACGGTAGGTGACGCCCGCTTCGCGGGTCTTGGTGATTAGCAGCTGCACGGCGCGCGCCGCCGAGGCCAGGCCGTCAGTGGGCACCAGGAGACCACCCAGGACGCGGCGACCGTCCGCGAGCGCCCCCTTGTTCAGGAGCGGGTAATGCTTCTCGCATTCGTCGGAATCAATCAGCCGGCCCTCAATGCCCCACGACGTCGCGTAGCCAAGCTTGCGCTTAAGGTCCTGCAGGCGTGCTTCGGTGGTGGCCAGCTCGAGTCCGCCCACCTGGTTGAAGCAGGAGATGCCGTCGGCGCTCAGGGCGTGGAGCTTCTCCACGGTGTAACGGGCGAACTCGGTCATGGTTTTTGAGGGGTTGGTCTGGAACACCAGGCCGGGGGCGTGGGACGTTGAGCCGCCGGCAAGTTCCAGCGGACCCTGTTCCACCACGGTGATGTTGTTCCAGCCGCGGCTGGCAAGTTCATCCGCGAGGTTGGTGCCGACGATGCCGGCACCAATGATGACGACGCGAGGTGATGCGCTCATGAAATGTTTCTCCTGGTCTCGCGTTAGCGGAATACGACGGTGCGGGTTTTGTTGAGCAGGACCCGGTGCTGGCAGTGCCACTTCACGGCCCGGGCCAGAGCCTGGGTTTCGGCGTCCCTGCCGACCGTTACCAGGGCATCGGCGTCCAGGCTGTGGTCAACCCGGAAGACTTCCTGCTCGATGATCGGCCCTTCGTCCAGGTCGGCGGTCACGTAGTGGGCGGTGGCACCCACCAGCTTGACGCCGCGGTCGTAGGCCTGGTGGTAGGGCTTGGCGCCCTTGAAGCCGGGCAGGAACGAGTGGTGGATGTTGATGGCACGGCCGCGCAGGTTTTCGCAGAGTTCATTGGACAGCACCTGCATGTAGCGGGCCAGGACCACAAGGTCCGCGTCGTACTCCTCCACGAGTTCCAGCAGCCGTGCCTCGGCCTCGGGCTTGGTTGCGGCGGTCACCGGGACGTGGATGAAGGTCAGTCCTGCAGCCTCGGCCATGGGACGAAGGGTTTCGTGGTTGGAAACGACGACGGCGATTTCCGCACCCAGGCTGCCGGCCTGCCACCGGAAGATCAGGTCGTTGAGGCAGTGGCCGAACTTCGAGACCATCACCAGCAGCCGCTGGGGCCTGCCGTCATGAATGGTGAAGTTCATCCCGAAGTCCTCGCCGATGGGCTGGAACGCTTCCGTCAGGACCTCCACGGTGTCCTCGACGTCGGACTCTGCCGGCGTTCCCGCTGTGAAGGCGGTGCGGAGGTAGAGGTTACCGCTGACGTTGTCGTCGAACTGCTGGTGCTCCACGATGTCAAAGCCGCGGTCGGCCAGGAACGTGGTCACGGCCCTGACGATGCCCGGCTTATCCGGGCAGGACAGGGTCAGGACGAACTGGGCATTGCGGGTTGCGGCAGTTGCGGATGCGGTGCCCGCTGCGGCAGTGGCACTGCCGGGCGGGACGCTCTCAAGAAGAATAGTCACGGTGTGCTCCTAAGGTGCAGGTGTGGTTTTCGTGGCGTGGGAAGTTGAATCGGTGGACGTGGGAGTGGCCGTGGCGGAACCACCCGGGCAAGGGCTGTCCTCTGAACAGCGGTCACCACATTCGTGTTTGGTCACCAGGTCGAACTGCGCCCCGCCGTGCTGGTCCACACCAGCGCGGATGGCCCGTTCAACAACAGAGGTGGCCAACCGCCGACGCAGGGACAGCGGGTCCCGGCGCAGGTCCTTGACCAGTGCGAAGCACAGCAGCAGCATGACCAGGACAAATGGCAGTGCCGCCACGATGGTGATGCGCTGCAGGCCTGCCAATGCTTCCGAGGGTTTATCGCCCCCGGCCAGCAGCAGGACAGCTGCGACCGCGCCGGTGAGGAGACCCCAGAAGATCACCAGGCCGCGCTTTGGATCTGACGAACCGTTGGAGCTCAGTGATGACATCACCAAGGAGGCCGAATCCGCACCGGTGACGAAGAAAATCGCCACCAGGACCATGGCCAGGACGATGACCGCTGCGGTGAGCCAGTCCGGCATGGACAGGTTCTTGACGAGGTCAAAAAGCGCGCCGTCGAAGTCGATGCTCGGGCTGCCGTCCGTCATGGTCACCAGTCCAGGCCGGCCTGCAGCGTCCGCTTCCTCCTGAACCTTGAAGGCGGATCCGCCGAAGATCCCGAACCAGAGCACACTGACGATGCTGGGCACCAGCAGGACGCCGGTAACGAACTGGCGGATGGTGCGGCCGCGGCTGATCCGGGCGATGAACATTCCCACGAACGGAGTCCAGGAGACCCACCAGGCCCAGTAGAAGATGGTCCAGCCTGACAGCCATGCCCGCAGTGACTCGTCGCCGACAGCCTCGGTGCGGGACGACATCTCTGCAACGTCACGTGCGTAGTCACCGACGGCCGCAGGGATGAGGTTGAGGATGAACAGGGTGGGCCCGGCAATAAAGACGATGAGCGCAAGGACCACCGCCAGGACCATGTTGATATTGGACAACCACTGGATGCCGCGGCTGATGCCGGACACTGCGGAGGCCACGAAACAGGCCGTCAGGATGGCGACGATGGCCACCAGGACCGGGGTGCCCAGCTGGCCCACCCAGCCGTTGGAGGTGAGTCCGCTGCCAATCTGGAGGGCGCCGAGGCCAAGGGAGGCTGCCGTTCCGAACAGGGTGGCAAAGATGGCGAGGATGTTGATGAACTTACCTACCGGCCCTTCCACTGTCCTGATGCCGAAGAGGGACGTGAAGGCGGCGGAGATCAGCTGCTTGCGGCCCAGGCGGTACGTACCGTAAGCCATGGCGATACCGACAACGGCGTACATGGCCCAGGGGTGCAGCGTCCAGTGGAAGATAGAGGTGGCCATAGCCGTCTGGATGGCCTGTGGCGTTTGGCCGTCCACGGTTCCCGGCGGCGGCGAGATGTAGTGGTACAGCGGCTCGGCCACACCGTAGAACATCAGCCCGATGCCCATGCCGGCGGCGAACATCATGGAAACCCAGGAGATGGTCCGGAATTCGGGCTTCTCACCGTCTTTGCCAAGGGGAATGTTGCCGAACTTGCCCAAGGCCAGCCAGAGGACAAAGATGACGAACAACGAGGCCAGAACCATAAAGAGCCAGCCGGTGTACTCCATCACCCAGTCGAGGGCCAGAGTTGAGGTGGCAGAAAGGCTGTCCCTGCCCAGGAAGCCCCAGGCCACGAATGCCAGCGCCAGAACGCCGGTGATCCCGAAGGTGGCCTTGTCGAGGGTGAGCCTGCGGTTGCGCCGCTCAGAGACGGCCTGCTCGGCCCGGCCCTGGCGCAGTTCCTGCATAATCTGCTCGGTGTCCTCTGCATCCGCCTCCGGTCCGTGGGAGCCGGTCTGGGCGTCGGGTTGAACGTGTACGTCCTCGCCCGGACGGGTGTCACTGTTTAATGCCATGTCAATTCCTTAGTTCGGATTCATGGGCTGGTGCTGTTGAGGGGATCCGGCGCGCCTTGACGGTGGCCGGAACGTGGGTCAGGCATCGATCATCAGGTCCGTCTGCGGGGTGGAGCAGCAGGGCAGGAACTTGCCGGCAGAGATTTCCCGTGCCCGGATCCCGCCCTGGTGGTTCATCTCGACCTCCCCGGAAAGCTTGACGACCTTACAGGAGCCGCACATGCCTTCCTTGCAGTTCGCGCCAATCCTGACGCCTGCCCGTTGGGCAACCTCGAGGATGCGCTCGGTGGGATCGATCCGCACATTGATGCCGGTACGCATGAAGGACATGGTGAGGCTGCCTGTTCCCACAGTGTCGAAGCTCGAGGCATCAGGAGTTCCGGCTTCCGGCTCTCCGCCCGGGCTGTTGACGGAGGGCTCGGAGCCGGGTGTGTCCGGTTGGCTGATTTCCAGCGGCAGCCCCGAGGCCTGCAGAGTTCCGTCGGCGTCGTAGCCAGGCTCGTAGAGCCCGAACGCGGCGGGTTGGCTTTCGAAGTAGTCCTCGGCAGATTCGGCGATCTCCTCGGCGATCTCCTCGGCCACGTCGGCTGCAAGTGCCACCTCTGCCTGGTATTCAAGAAGCGTCTGGCGGTCTCCCGAGAAAAACTCCATGTGTATGGAAGTGTCGTCGACACCGACTTTTTGCAGTAGTTCGGTGGCGGTGTTCAGGTAACCCTCAGGACCACAGGCGTACACCTGCCGGCCGTTGGCGTCGGGGGCCACCTCCTCGAGCATGGCCGCCGTCAGCCTTCCGCTGAGCCCTTCCCACCCCTCCGGTACGCTACGGCTGCCCAGGGAGTAGTAAACCTTGATGCGTGAGTCCACGGAGGCGATGTAGGCCAATTCCCGGTGGAAGGCAAAGCCTCCGGCATCGGAGCCGTGGTAAAGCATCACAACGTCGGCGCGTCCGGGCAGGGAGTGGATGGTCCGCACCATGGACATGATGGGAGTGATGCCAGCGCCGGCAGCGAGCAGGAGGTACCGTGCCCGCCGGTCGACGTCGGGCAGGTGGAATGCTCCCACCGGTCCCAGCATCTCAAGAACAGCGCCGGGTTTGACGTTCTCATGCACCCAGGGCGAGACCAATCCGGTGGGGTCGCATTTGACGGTGATGTTGAAGGTCCACGGCTCCGTGGGCGAGCTGGACAGCGAGTAACTGCGGTCCACCGGTTCCCGGTCCGCGCCATTCACCGGGAAGGCGACGTTCACGTACTGGCCGGCACGGAACGCCAGCGGCGCACCATCACAGCGGCGGAACACGCAGGTCATCATGCCGCCGGCCTCGGGAACGGTTTCGACGCACTCGGCCATGAACTCCTGCGGACGCCACGGGCCCAACGCACGGGCTGCCCGGGCAGGTGTCTCGGTGCTTCCCATCACCCTGTTCCACGGCATCTCCAGACCACGAATACGCTGTGGTTCCTGGATTGCCGTTTCAGCAAGGAGCTCAATCATGCCAAGTGCTCCTGCACGCGCTGCACGTACCAGTTGATGAATGCCTCCACCTGGTATTCGCTCTTCATGTAGGGACCGGGCTCGTACGCGGGGCTGCCGGCGCCCTGCTGGCACAGCTCCACGAACGCCTTGTCCTGCAGGTTGGTCTGCTTCCAGGTGTAGGTAAGCTTCTCCAGGTCGTAGTCGACACCTTCCACGGCGTCGTCGGCCACCAGCCAGGTGGTGCGCACGAGGCTCTGGTGTTCGTTGATGGGGAAGACACCGAACGTGATGACGTGGTCGCCGAGGAAATGGAACCAGCTGTTGGGCTGCAGGTGCATTGAGCAGCGGCCAAGGCGGAAGTCGGGCAAGTCGCCGAGCAGCTTCTTGGACAGCCTGCGCCCGTCGGCGGAGAACGATTCGCCCTCTCCATCGAGTGATTCCCGTGAGATGCGGATTCCCGCGATGCGCGTGTCGAGCTGCTCGACCACTTCGTAGGGAAGGCCATAGCGGCGGCAGCGCTCCTCGAGGGAGGACTGGGCCTCTTTGTTCCGGTCCCACACTTCCTCAAGATGGGTCGGGACCAGGCCCTCGGTCAGGCCCCAGGTGGGGAAGAGGGAGCAGGCGAGCTCAGGGTGGCCGTCGCAGTGGTAGCACTCACGGTTGTTCTCCATGACGAGCTTCCAGTTGCCCTCCTCGATGATGTTTTGCTGGTAGGCGATTTTCGTCGTCGCCAGATCGTGGGGTGCCAGGTAGGGTTCGAAGATTTTGGCGGTCTCGTCGAAGTCCGTCGGCGGTTCATCCGCAATGCAGACGAAGATGAGTCCGGCGACCTCGCGGCCGTGGGCGCGCTTGAGGGCGAAGCAGTTTTTGTCGAACTTCGTTTCCCCTGGGGAGGAGGCGTGGATCAGGTTGCCTTCCGGAGAGTAGGTCCAGGAGTGGTAGCCGCACACCAGGTTTCCGGTGGATCCGGCAGCTTCGGTCAGGACGCGGGCGCCGCGGTGGCGGCATACGTTGTGCAGGACGTTCACGCCGCCGTCGTCGTTGCGCAGCACAATCAGCGAGTAGGGCCCGTAGTCGACGGTGACGTAGTCGCCCGGCTCCGGCAGTTCGGCGGTGCTGGCGGCAAAGATCCAGTGCTGGCCGAAGATGGCCTCCATGTCGATGGTGAAGATCGAACGATCCGTGTAGAAGGGGGCATCGAGGGAGTAGCCGGCGCGCCGGAACTCAAACAGCGCGGTGATTTCTGCCAGCTGCTCGGCAGGCAAAGATGCAGTGAGTTTTCCGCGTGAATTGAGGGGCACGTTCACTGAAGCAGTCATGGGTTTCCTCCCGGGAGGCAGGGTAAGTGGGTGTTGCGTGTCAACCACGGGGCGGCGGTGGGACCGGCACGGTGAAAGAACTAGTAATGATGAGATTAGAGTCACAATAGCCGCAAGAAAAGCGCAAGTTATTGAGCATAATCATGCAGAATAGGTGCATGATCGATGCGAGGCTCATCACTCTTCGCGTGTTTGCCCGGTGCGGTACCATCGGCGCGACTGCGGAACTCACGGGATATTCCGCCTCTGCCGTCTCCGCGCAACTGCGGGAGCTCCAGCGCGTGCTTGGCATGGAGCTGCTGACGAAAGACGGCCGGGGGGTGCGGCTTACCGCCACGGGCCGCTTCATTGTGGCTGGCCTGGATCCCCTCATAGACCAATGGGAAAGCCTGCGCGCGGCAGCTATGGAGGCCGGGGACCAGGTGCAGCCCCGTTTTGGTCTCGGCGGATTCTCCACGGCAGCCGCCCAGTTGCTCGCGCCGCTGGCGGCCACCCTGCGCTCAACACGCCCCCTCCTTGAGGTGCAGGTTCTTGAGGCCGATCCGGCCCGCTGCTTCGACTTGTTGATCGCGGAACGAATTGACCTTGCGGTGATTGTTGCCATGCAGTCCGACTCGTATGGCGAGGATGATCCGCGCTTCGAGCAGACAGTTCTACTCGATGATCCGCTGGACGTAATCATTCCCGGTGACCATCCGCTGGCATCACGGGGAACAGCGACGCTTGAAGAGCTGGCATCGGAACCGTGGATCACGGAGGCCGCTGGTTCCACCTACCACTCGCTCTTCGCCGCGGCCTTCACAGCAGTCGGGGTGACACCCCGGATCGCCCACGAGGCCGTTGAATGGGAAACCCAGATCGCGTTCGTGGGTGCGGGGCTGGGCGTCGGCCTGCTGCCCCGGTTGGCGCCTCTGCATGGCGCCGAGAACGTGGTCCGGCTTCGTATCACCGGAAAGGCTAAACCCACGCGGCGCATTGTCGCCGCGGTGCGCAGGGGCAGCATCTCCTCTCCCCTGATTCAGGAGTCGCTCCGCATCCTGCACTTCAACGCCAATCGGATTCTCACGGCCCGCCTCGAGGAAGAAGACCTCTGAGCTGCCGGCGCGGGGTGTCCCGGTGTTCGGCAGCCTCCTTATCTCCAGATGGACGCTGGCATATCAGTGCCGGGCGTAGCCCAGCCGCTCGCTGATTTTCAGCCCGGCTTCCTTCAGTCCGCTGAGGAGCCCGGGTTCGTTTTCCGGATCGAAGCGGAAGGCGGGTCCGGAGATGCTGACGGCCCCTATTACGGCGCCCATGTGGTTGTGGACCGGCACCGAGATCGAGTTGAGCCCGATCTCGAATTCCTCCCGCACTACGGCGTAACCCTGGCGGGCGACGTCAAGTAACTGGGTTTCGAGTTCTTTCCTGTTCGTGATGGTGCGCGGCGTGCGGGCCGGCAGCCCGGTGTCCTTCAGGATTCGTGCACGGTCGTCCGCCGGCAGCCCCGCAAGCAGGATCTTGCCGCTGCTGGTCGCATGCAACGGCGTCAAACTGCCCACCCAGTCATAGGTGGCGAGGGTGGAAGGGCCCATGGCCTGGTCCACGTTCACGGCAAAGTTGGATCGTAGCACCGCCAGGTTGACGGTTTCCTTAAACTCCTCCGCCAAGGCCTCGAGCACCGGCCGTGCTTCCCGCACCAGGCTGAGCCTGCCGGGGATGGAACTGGCCAGGCGCAGGACCCCGAAGCCCAACTGGTACTTGCCGCGGTCACTGTTCTGATGGACCATCTCCCTGTTCACCAGCGATCCCAGGAGCCGCGACACCGTGGACTTGTGAATGCCCATCTCCTCGGCGATTTCACTCACTCCGGCATGGCCGTCCCGGGCCAGGATCTCAAGGACCGTCAGTGCCCGGTCCACAGACTGGACACCGCCGGGCTGGCCGGACTCTGCATCGACCTCGGATTCACGATCATTAGTTGTTGCCATGACTAATACTCTCAAGTCGTCAGTGGCGGGTGAAAATCAGTACAGGCCCTTGCTGGGCGAGCGCAGTCGCTTCCGTCCGCGACGATGCGCCGATCTTCCGGGTAACTTTTCCACCATTGAGGCTACCCTGCGCGCCGGCGAAGAGGTCACCGTCGTCGGCGGAGCCATCTACAGCGCCGGAACCCCCAGGAGTGGAGGTTTCTTGTGATCAATGACGGGCGGTTTCTAGCCAAAATCAGTGCCCGCTTACTGCGGCAGCCGACGGTCTTCAAGGCATTCAGTTGAAGCGCGACATCCGTGGACCCTATCGAAAACCCGGGCGTAGTTCAGCCGCAGGCGCCGCCCTGGACTTCAGCGATCCTGGTGCAGGTCCTCCTTTAACCATAGTGTGGCCCTCGACTCGATCGAGCTCATCCGACACAACGTAGGCGTGGCCTGCCAGCAAACCGGATTTGTTTCGGATTTCAAAGCTGTCGTGTGGGAGCTGATGCCTTCCAGGCCTGACCCAACAAGATGGTGAGTTCATCGCCGAAGAGCTCGTAGTGCAAGTCTTTACCCAGGCTGAGGGTTAAAACACCTCCTACTCTTGCTTCCTGGTCCGCTCACGAAAAACCCGTGAGAAGGACGGCCACGCCTACTGCATTGCCTAGGATGGCTTCTTCTGCCCCCAAAACTGCGGGGAAGCTCGAGTGAAAGAAAGCCCCGTCAGGGTTTCCTGACGGGGCTTTCTTTCACTCGCCGTTGCTGGTTATGGGCGGCTGCCTGCGCTGTCTGTGACGCTGAAGCCGAAGCTGCTGCACGTATCCCACAGTGATGACCCCGGTCAGCCAGATCTGCCACAAGGGACCAGAACCAAGGTCACTCCATGGGATCGTGCCCAGGCACAGGCCTGTGACCAAGCCCAGGCCGAGCCACAGAACCGCTTGGACGGCCTTTGTGTTGGTTTGAAGTGCCGGTGCTGCGGCAGCGCCGGCCAACATGAGGCCGCACGCCGCCCAGCCGATCAAAAACACTCTTAACTGCTGTTCTGCCGGCACACTGCCGCTGGGCCACAGGATCAGTGTGACCGCAACCGTGGCCAAAACGAAGGCCGCACCGAGAACGACATCGTTGCGCTTGGCCGGCTGTGTTGCCTGTTGGGCTGACAGTGACATGATCACTCCTTAGTAGGGGCCGCACCTGACGATCGGGTAGCAGGAAGAACGGTTGCAGCAGTTCAGGCTGACACACCACGGGCAACCCACTGTTGCACAGGCAATGCAGGTAGCTAGAAGGCCGCAAGCGAATGCACACCCGTAGCAGCACGATTGAACACATCCCCAGTTCTGCTCATCACACCTCCGGTACATGCAGTCGGGGCACCCGTTAGTCTCATGCGTGAATCTTTCACTGTTCCCCCAATTCACTGTCAGGACCGCGCCAGTGCGGACCTGTTTTCAACACCATTTCGAATTATTACTAACTTGTCAAACGTCTTGACTGCCGACGCCTATTAGATGCCAATCTGACACCGGGCCGTAGACAGGCGGCGCGATCATCTGAGGCTCCACCCGGTGATTGAGCCTGTCGAAACCAGCCCGAAGGGATCTCGACAAGCTCGATCACCGGGGTTTCCGGCTGCCTACAGCACCGTGCGGATCGTTTCCTCGAACCCCGTGACGTGGTGCAGGGCCAGCTCACCGGCTTTATCGGCGTCGCCGGCCGCAACCGCCCGAAGCAAGTCCACGTGCTCGGTGATGTGGCCGGTAACCGAAGGGACTTTATCCAGGACGAGGCACCAGATGCGCGTAGCCAGGTTGTCGTACCGGATCAGGGTGTCTTCAAGGTGCGGATTGGCGGCGGCCTTGTAGATCAGCCGGTGCACCATGAGGTCGTAACGCATAAGCTCCCGCGACTCCCCCGCGCCGGGATCCAGCGCAGCAATGGCATCTGCCACCTGCAGCAGCTCCTGGCGGATGGCGTCACTTGCCCGGGTGGCGGCCCGGCGGGCAGCCAGCGGTTCCAGCAATTCCCGGATTTCCGAAACGTCAGCCAGTTCCGTGAAGTCAACATTGGTGGCAAAGGTTCCACGGCGTGGATAAGAGATCACCAGGTGGTCCACCTCGAGCCGCTTGATCGCTTCCCGCACGGGTGTCCTGCCGAAGCCGAACTCCGCAGCCAGCTGACCGTCGTTGATGGGCTCACCCGGCCGGATGTCCAGCATGATCAGCTTGTCCCGAAGCTGCCGGTAGGCGGCCTCGGCCTGGGACGGGGCAGGGGCTGCCTGCTCCGCTTGGGGCAGGGCAAGAAGTGCATTCACGGCGCGGCTCCGTTCTTTGCTACACCTTCCGGCCCACAACCGAGAGCCGGGTAGCAGTTTCACATATCTATTGACTCCATGTGATCTCAATCATAGCATTGACTCCACACTGATATATCAGTCATAGAACAAGTGGTATTTCAAAAGGAGCATCCGTGGTTGAGCAGCTGAACGAGCAACTTTCCGTCGTCGATCCCGAGGTCAAGCAAGCCATAGCCCGGGAACTCGGCCGCCAGCAGTCCACGCTGGAAATGATCGCCTCGGAAAACTTCGCTCCGTCGGCCGTGATGGAGGCCCAGGGATCCGTGCTGACCAACAAGTACGCGGAGGGTTACCCGGGAAAGCGCTACTACGGCGGTTGTGAACACGTTGACGTCGTCGAGCAGCTCGCTATCGACCGCGTCAAGGCCCTGTTCGGTGCAGAGTTCGCCAACGTCCAGCCGCACTCCGGTGCCCAGGCCAACGCCGCCGCCATGTTCGCCCTGCTGAACCCGGGCGACACCATCATGGGCCTGGACTTGGCTCACGGCGGTCACCTCACCCACGGCATGCGCATCAACTTCTCCGGAAAGCTCTACAACGTCATTCCGTACCATGTGCGTGAATCCGACCTCCGGGTGGACATGGCCGAGGTCGAGGCTTTAGCCCTGGAGCACCGTCCCAAACTGATCGTGGCCGGCTGGTCCGCCTATTCGCGGCAGCTGGACTTCGCCGAATTCCGCCGTATCGCCGACCTGGTGGATGCCTACCTCATGGTGGACATGGCACACTTCGCCGGCCTGGTGGCTGCCGGGCTGCACCCCAACCCGGTGCCGTACGCGGACGTCGTCACCACCACCACGCACAAGACCCTAGGCGGCCCGCGCGGCGGTGTGATCCTCGCCAAGGAACAGTACGGCAAGAAGATCAACAGCGCCGTGTTCCCCGGCCAGCAGGGCGGACCGTTGGAACACGTCATTGCGGCCAAGGCTGTGGCGTTCAAGCTCGCCGCCACCCCGGAATTCAAGGAGCGCCAGCAACGCGTCCTCGAAGGATCGAAGCTTCTGGCCGAACGCCTCCTCCGGGAGGACGTGGCCGCCGCCGGCATCTCCGTGGTCAACGGCGGCACGGACGTCCACCTGGTCCTGGTGGACCTGCGCAACTCTGAACTGGACGGGCAGCAGGCCGAAGACGCCCTGCACCGGATCGGCATCACCGTGAACCGCAACGCCGTCCCCTTCGATCCCCGCCCGCCCATGGTTTCTTCCGGCCTTCGCATCGGCACCCCCGCCCTTGCCACCCGCGGGTTCGGCGCCGCCGACTTCGCAGAGGTCGCAGACATCATCGCGACGGCGTTGATCGCTGCCGCTGGCAGTGGCACCGCAGACGGCGCCAACAACAGCAGTGCCACCAACGGCACCGGCTCCCTCGACGGCGACACCGCCGTCGAACTCCGGGCCCGGGTCACCGCCCTGGCTGACCGGTTCCCCCTGTACTCCCACCTCTCCCGGGACCTCGACGACGATGATGACGTTGCCGCCTTCGGGGACCTCAACGACGCAATGATCGGAGCAGCCCAGTGAGCACCGAACAGCTTCCGGAGCACCCGGACTTCCTCTGGCGCAACCCGGAGCCCAAGTCCTCCTACGACGCCGTGATCGTCGGCGGCGGCGGGCACGGCCTGGCCACCGCCTACTTCCTGGCCAAGAACCACGGGATGACCAACATCGCGGTCCTGGAAAAAGGCTGGCTGGCCGGCGGCAACATGGCCCGGAACACCACCATCATCCGCTCCAACTACCTCTGGGACGAGAGCGCCGCAATATACGAGCACGCCCTCAAGCTCTGGGAAATCCTGCCCGAGGAACTCGAATACGACTTCCTGTTCAGCCAGCGCGGCGTGATGAACCTGGCCCACACCCTGGGCGACGTCCGCGAAAGCATGCGGCGGGTAGGCGCCAACAAGCTCAACGGCGTGGACGCGGAATGGCTGGACCCCCAGCAGGTCAAGGAACTCTGCCCCATCCTGAACATCAGCGACAACATCCGCTACCCCGTGATGGGGGCGACGTACCAGCCTCGCGCGGGAATCGCCAAGCACGACCACGTGGCCTGGGCCTTCGCCCGCAAGTGCGACGAACTGGGCGTGGACATCATCCAGAACTGCGAAGTCACCGGCTTCGTCAAGGACGGCAACAAGGTGGTGGGCGTCAAGACCAACCAGGGCACCATCAACACCGAGAAGGTGGGCCTTTGCGCCGCCGGGCACAGCTCGGTACTGGCTGAAATGGCCGGTTTCCGGCTTCCCATCCAGTCCCACCCGCTCCAGGCCCTGGTTTCAGAACTCCACGAACCCGTGCACCCAACTGTGGTGATGTCCAACCACGTGCACGTCTACGTTTCCCAGGCCCATAAAGGGGAACTGGTGATGGGCGCCGGCGTGGATTCCTACAACGGCTACGGCCAGCGCGGGTCTTTCCACGTCATCGAGCACCAGATGGCCGCCGCCGTCGAACTTTTCCCGATCTTTGCCAGGGCGCACGTGCTCCGGACCTGGGGCGGGATCGTGGACACCACCCTGGATGCCAGCCCCATTGTGGGCACCACCCCGGTGGAAAACATGTTCGTCAACTGCGGCTGGGGCACCGGCGGCTTCAAGGGCACCCCGGCAGCCGGCCTTACCTTCGCCCACACGATCGCCACCGGCGCCCCGCACAAGCTGAACGCGCCCTTCGCGCTGGAACGGTTCGAAACCGGCGCCCTGATCGACGAACACGGCGCCGCCGCTGTGGCCCACTGACGGCCTGCGCAAGATACAGAAAGAAGACGGACATGCTGCTCATTTCCTGCCCCAACTGCGGCTCGCGCGACGAGACCGAATTCCATTACGGCGGCCAGGCCCACGTCCCGTACCCGGAAAACCCGAACGAACTGAACGACGCCGAATGGGCCCAGTACCTGTTCTACCGGGACAACACCAAGGGTGCCTTCGCTGAACGATGGTTGCACAGCACCGGCTGCCGGCAGTGGTTCAACATGCTCCGCGACACCGTCACCTACGACATCCAGGCGGTCTACCCGATGGGCGCCCCCCGCCCGGACGCCGCAGGGACTGTCACTGCCGAATCCGGTACCGCCAGCACCGCCCCGGACAGCACCACCACCGGCACCGCCGCGCCCAGCGTTTCGGGTACGAGCATCTCCGCAACCAGCACCAGCGCCAGCGCCACTGCCCCGGAAGGAGCAACCAAGTGACTTCCCAGAACGCCCGCCTCGCCGCCGGCGGCCGCATCGACCGCACCATCTCGTGGCGGTTCACCGTGGACGGCCAGGAGTTCACCGGCCACCCGGGCGACACCCTCGCCTCGGCCCTGCTGGCCAACGGCAGCATCGCCGCAGGAAATTCGCTCTACGAGGACCGCCCGCGTGGCATCATGTCCGCCGGTGTGGAGGAAGCCAACGCCCTGGTCCGGGTGGAGCCCCGGTTCCCCGGACACGTGGCCGAATCCATGCTCCCCGCCACAACTGTCACCTTGGTGGACGGCCTCAAGGCAGAGTGGCTCAACGGCCTGGGCCGCCTTGACCCGGAAGATGACAGGGCTGAGTACGACAAGAAGTACGTCCACACCGACGTCCTGGTCATCGGTGGCGGCCCGGCCGGCCTGGCTGCCGCCCGCGAAGCCGTCCGCACCGGAGCCCGCGTCATGCTGCTGGACGACCAGCCCGAACTGGGCGGTTCGCTGCTGTCCGGATCTACGGCCCCGGATCTGGCAGAGCAGATCGAAGGCAAGCCTGCCCTGGAATGGGTAGCCGATGTGGAAGCTGAACTGGTCTCCGGAGCAGAGTCCGCCGTCCTGAACCGGACCACGGCCTTCGGTGCCTACGACGCCAATTACGTCATCGCCGTCCAGAACCGCACCGACCACCTCTCCTCCCCCGCTGCCCCGGGAGTATCCCGCCAGCGCATCTGGCACATCCGGGCCAACCAGGTGGTCCTGGCACCCGGCGCCCACGAACGCCCACTGGTGTTCGAGAACAACGACCGTCCGGGCATCATGCTCGCGTCCGCCGTCCGCAGCTACCTCAACCGGTACGCCGTGGCGGCGGGCCGGCGCGTCGTCATCGCCACCACCAACGATAGTGCCTACGCGGTGGCCGCAGACCTGAGGTCCGCGGGAGTCAAGGTCGCCGCCGTCGTGGACGCCCGGCCGCAGCTCACCGCTGCAGCTGCTGCCGCCGTCGAATATGGAATCCGGGTACTGATCGGCAGTGCCGTGGCCAACACGTCAGCTAGCTCGGCCGGAACAAGCACAGGCCGGCTGGACGGCGTGACCGTCCGCAGTATTAACGACGCCGGCGAACTCACCTCCGGCATCGAGGACATCGCCTGCGACCTGCTGGCGGTCTCCGGGGGCTGGAGCCCGCTGGTTCACCTGCACTCCCAGCGGCAGGGCAAGCTGCGCTGGGATGACGAGCTGGCCGCATTTGTACCCAGCACCGTGGTGCCAAACCAGCAGATTGTGGGTTCCGGCCGCGGAAGCTTCGAGCTCCAGGACTGCCTCGCCGAAGGTACCTCTGCCGGGGCCCGGGCAGCCATCGCCGCCGGGTTCGACTGCGGCACGCAACCGACCCCGCTGGATGCGCCTAAAGCCTCTGCCCCGACCCGCCAGCTCTGGCTGGTCCCGGGTGAGTCCGGCACGCCCGATGACTGGCATCACCACTTCGTGGACTTCCAGCGCGACCAGTCCGTGGCGGACGTCCTGAGGTCCACCGGTGCCGGCATGCGCTCCGTGGAACACATCAAGCGCTACACCTCCATCAGCACGGCCAATGACCAGGGCAAGACCTCCGGCGTCAACGCAATCGGCGTCATCGCCGCTGCACTGCGCCAGGCCGGTGAAGCCTCCCGCGGCATCGGCGAGATCGGCACCACCACCTACCGCGCACCGTTCACCCCGGTGGCTTTCGCGGCACTGGCCGGACGCCAGCGCGGCGAACTGTTCGACCCCGCCCGCGTCACATCGATCCACCCCTGGCACGTTGCCAAGGGCGCCCTGTTCGAGGACGTCGGGCAGTGGAAGCGGCCCTGGTACTACCCGCAAAACGGGGAGGACATGGATGCAGCCGTACTCCGGGAATGCGCCGCGGTGCGCGAATCCGTGGGCTTCATGGACGCCACCACCCTGGGCAAGATCGAAATCCGGGGCAAGGACGCCGGCGAGTTCCTCAACCGGATCTACACCAACGCCTTCAAGAAGCTCGCCCCGGGTTCCGCGCGCTACGGCGTGATGTGCACCCCTGACGGCATGATTTTCGACGACGGCGTGACCCTGCGCCTGGACGAGGACCGCTTCTTCATGACCACCACCACGGGCGGCGCCGCCAAGGTGCTGGACTGGCTGGAGGAGTGGCTGCAGACCGAGTGGCCGGACCTTGACGTTCACTGCACCTCGGTGACCGAGCAGTGGACCACCATCGCCGTCGTCGGGCCGAAGTCCCGTGACGTCGTCGCGAAAGTGGCGCCGGAACTGGCAGCGGACGGCGGGCTGGATCCCGAGGTCTTCCCGTTCATGACCTTCCGCGAAACCACGCTGGCCTCCGGAGTCCGGGCCCGGGTCTGCCGGATCTCCTTTTCCGGCGAGCTGGCGTACGAAATCAACGTGCCGGCCTGGTACGGGCTGAACACCTGGGAAGCGGTGGCCGCAGCGGGCGCAGAGTTCAACATCACCCCTTACGGCACCGAGACCATGCATGTGCTCCGCGCCGAAAAGGGTTACCCGATTGTGGGCCAGGATACCGACGGTACCGTCACCCCGCAGGACGCCGGCATGGAATGGGTGGTTTCCAAGGCCAAGGAGTTCATCGGCAAGCGCTCCTACGCACGGGCCGACGCCCGGCGCGAGGACCGCAAGCATCTGGTGAGCGTGCTGCCGGTGGACCGCACCATGCGGTTGCCGGAAGGCACCCAGCTGGTGGAAAAGGGCCGCTCCACCAACCCTGCTTACGGACCGGTGCCCATGGAAGGCTTCGTGACCTCCAGCTACCACAGCGCAGCCATGGGCAGGTCGTTCGGCCTGGCGCTGATCAAGAACGGCAGAAACCGCATCGGTGAGACCCTGGTGGCCGCTGCCGGAAACCAGCTGGTGGATGTGGTTGTCGGAGAAACCGTACTTCTTGACCCCGAAGGGACCCGCAAAGATGGCTGAAACAGCAGCTCCAGCAACCACCTATGACAAGAACCTCCTGCTTCGTACCAGTCCGGCGGCAGCCTTGAAGGACGCTTTTCACACCGGCTCAGTCAGGGACGTCGTGGAACTGTCCGAGGTCCCGTACCTGACCATGGTGGGCATCCGGGTAGGGGCCGGCACCGAGGCCGGACAGCGCGTAGCGTCCGTCACGGGAGGGCTTCCTTCCCGGTGCGGCGGCGTAGCCGGGACCGGCGAAGTGTCCGTGCTGTGGCTGGGGCCGGAGGAATTCCTCGTGGTGGCACCCATGGAAGCCCACGAGTCCCTTGGCGGGGACCTCATTCAGGCCCTTATCGAAGCACTCGGGGACGGCGCGGGCCAGGTGGTGGATCTCTCCGCCAACCGGACCACGTTTGAACTGACCGGACCAAAATCTGTTGCAGTGCTGGAAAAGGGCTGCTCGCTGGACCTGCACCCGAGGAGTTTCGCCACGGGAACGGCACTGTCCACGGAGGTCGGAAACATCCCGGTGATGCTGTGGAAGACCGGCGACGCAAGCTTCCGGCTCTTCCCCCGCGCGTCGTTCGCCGATTTCCTGGGCCGCTGGCTCCTGGATGCCATGCGTGAGTACGCCTCCCCGGAAGTCCCCTAAATGGCACTCAGTGTCCTGGATCTGTTTTCCGTGGGCATCGGGCCGTCGTCATCACACACCGTGGGACCCATGCGGGCAGCCAAGCTGTTCGTTGACGGGCTCAAAGGCGACGGCCTCCTGAGTTCCACCAGGCGGGTCCAGGCCGAGCTGTTCGGTTCACTGGGCGCCACCGGGCGCGGGCATGGCTCAGACAAGGCCGTGGTGCTTGGCTTTACCGGCCTGGATCCCGAAACGGTGAACACCTTTTCCGCCGACGACCAGGTGGCTGCGGCCGCCCTCGACGCTGAACTGTGGCTGGGCGGGGATCACAGGGTTGACTTCAACTGGGACGAAGACGTGGTGCTGCACCGCCGCAAGTCCCTGCCGGCCCACCCTAACGGCATGACTTTCCGGGCTCTGGATTACGGCGGGGCGGTGCTGAGCGAACGAAGCTTTTATTCCATTGGGGGCGGCTTCGTTGTGGACGGGGACGCCGACGCCGAGGACCGGATCGTGGCCGATTCCACCGTCCTTCCCTACCCCTTCACAACTGCGGACCAGCTCCTGGAGATCTGCCGAACGGAGGGGATGTCCATCTCCGACGTCATGCTGGCTAACGAACTTTCCTGGCGAAGCGAAGCCGAGCTCAGGGAGAAGCTTCTGGCGCTGTGGGCGGTGATGCAAAAATGCGTGGACAACGGCTGCGCGGCGGAAGGAATCCTTCCCGGCGGGCTCAACGTCAGGCGCCGGGCGCCGTCGTTGTTCCAGACCCTGACCGCGGACACCGGCATCACCGATCCACTGCGGGCCATGGAGTGGGTCAACCTTTTCGCGCTGGCAGTCAACGAGGAAAACGCTGCCGGCGGGCGCATCGTCACGGCGCCTACCAACGGCGCCGCAGGGATCGTTCCTGCCGTCCTGCATTACTACGTGAAGTTCGTCCCGGGTGCCAACGACGACGGGGTGGTCCGCTTCCTGCTGGCCGCTGCCGCCGTCGGGATTCTGTTCAAGATCAACGCCTCGATCTCCGGTGCCGAGGTGGGCTGCCAGGGTGAAGTGGGCTCCGCGTGCTCCATGGCTGCCGCCGGGCTGTGCGAGGTCCTGGGTGGAACGCCCGCCCAGGTGGAAAATGCGGCCGAAGTGGGCATTGAACACAACCTCGGCCTGACCTGCGATCCCGTGGGCGGGCTGGTGCAGATTCCCTGCATTGAACGCAACGCCATCGCCAGCGTCAAGGCAATTAATGCTGCCCGGCTCGCCCTGCACGGGGACGGCAGCCACAAGGTGTCCCTGGACAAGGCCATCAAAACGATGCGCGAGACAGGCGCGGACATGAAGACCAAGTACAAGGAAACCTCCCGTGGAGGCCTGGCTGTCAACGTCATCGAGTGTTGACACCGGAGGGCATTTCCTAATAAGCGATGAACTGACTGTTGTCCGTGGGCGGGCAACAGTCAGTTCTTCGCGTTAAGTAACAAGTCCTGCAGCGGAGTCCGCAGCCAGCCCCAACCCCGCGCCCTGGACGGCGTAGATTTCGGGATCGTCCTGCAGCAAGTTCCCGGTAGCCCAGCGAGTCCAGCACGGGTGGTGGGCGGATTAGTGAGGTCGGTGGTGAGCGGAGCAGCCAGGTCATGGTTGACGCTTCCGGGGAAAGAAGAAACTGCTCCCCGGCAGCCGGCTGATTGTCTCAGTCCAACTTCCTGGGAGCAGTCTCTTCGCGCGTGCGGGAGGCGGCCAAACCGTTTTCCTTACCGGCTGGGGGCTTTCCCCGGAACGGCACCGTGGGCCGCCAGTGCATCGGGAGTCCCACTGTGCGCTTTGGCGGCAGGCGCGCCGGCCATCGCGTGTGCAGGGAGCGGAGCGCCGCTAACTACAGCCGGTGATGCCCCCTGCTCGCCGGACGCAGCCGGCGCTGGATGGCCGGATGCCGCCGTCGGCTGTGCGGGAGACGCCACGGCATGCGTGGCGAGCACGCCTGTCTGGTGCCGGAGCTTCAGCCGGTACAGCAGGGCACCTCCTGCCGTTACGGCGCCCACGAAGAGGACGCCGCCCCACTGGAGGTACCACTCGAACGGCGGCACGGAGTTGTAGATTTCCGGCCGTGGCCAGATGAGGTTCACCGTCATGGCGCCGCCCCACAACACGGCAACGATGTTCACGGGCAGTCCCCACTTGCCCAGGCTGAAGCCCGGTTCTGAGCCGTCGTCGGCAAGCGGCCACTTCTTCTGGAGCCGCCTGCGCAGCAGCGGAACGGTGACCAGCAGGTAGGACAGGTAGATCAGGACGATGCTGATGCTGGAAAGGATGGTGAAAATGGCCGGCTGCATGACGTTGACCAGCAGCGGAACCACGGCCAGGACGCCGATGACGATCGCGGCAACTGTGGGAGTCTTGCGGACCGGGTCCACTTTGCTGAGGTGGTTGCTGAAGGGCAGGTTGTTGTCCCTGGCCATGGCGAACATCATCCGGATGGCGGCCGCGTGAACCGCCAGGGTGCACACCATCACGGCTACGACGATGCAGGCCAGGAAGGCTTTGCCGAAGGGGCCGCCGAGCACGGACAGGACCAGGTACTGCAGACCGCCATCAGCGGATCCCAGCTTGGGGTCGCTGAGGTCCGGTGCGGCGAGGAGGGCGAAGAGCAGGATCAGGCCCCCCAGTACGAAGGACGCCGTGATGGCACGGATGATCGCCCGCGGCGCCGTCCGCTTGGGATCCTTGGTCTCTTCCCCCAGTGAGCTTGCGGTGTCGAAGCCGTACATGACGTAACCGGAGGCCATCGCGCCGATCAGGAACACTCCGAAGAAGCCCAAGGGGTGTTCTGTCCCGAACCCGGCGGTCTCAAGGAGGACCCCGGGGCCACGGACGATATGCCAGCCCAGTGCGAGGATAAGCAGCACGGCCGCAAGCAGCTCCACGAAGACGCCTACGCTGTTGATCCTGGTCATCAGCTTTACGCCATAGGCGTTGATGAGGGTGGAAATGGCGATCATGATGCTGGCCAGCAGGACACCGTTAAGGGCGAAGTCGTAGGTGCCCGTGCCATCACCGATGATCTGGAAGCCGGACCACAGCTGGGGCAGGGTGAGCTGCAGTGCCAGGGCAACGGCGCCGAGCGCCACCATGGAGGAGATCAGCAGCAGCCAGCCCGCCAGCCAGGAGAATGTTCCGGAGGTGAGCCGCTTGGCCCAGTTGTACACCGAACCGGCCACGGGGTAACGCCCGGCGAGTTCAGCGAAACACAGCGCCACCATCAACTGGCCGGCGAAAACGAGGGGCCAGGACCACGCGTAGGCAGGGCCGGCCATGGAAAAACCAAAGTAGAAGAGCTGAAATACGCCTGTGAGGATGGAGATGTAGCTGACCCCTGCCGCGAAGCTGGCAAACTTGCCGATGCTGCGGTCAAGGGTCTGAGCATAGCCGAATTGGTCCATGCCGCTTGCGTCAGCACGTTGTGTGGGTTCTAACATCCGAGCTCCTAGATTGAATAGCACGATGCGAAGCCTGGGCAAAAGGTGCACAGGCGTATCCGTGGCCGGGCGCGCTGGGCGCTGCCCGGCCGGTTCCCCTGGTGATGCGGAAGTACTTTGTGGGTCTCCTAGCCGGCGCTGGAAGGGCCAAACCAGCCACTGGGTGCGGGCCGGGTGTTTTGCCAGATGTGCTTGGTTTCGCGGTACTCGGCCAAGCCCAGCACGCCCAGTTCACGGCCGTTGCCGGACTGGCCGAAGCCGCCCCACTCGGCCTGCGGCACGTAGGGGTGGTAGTCATTGATCCAGATCGTCCCGTGCCGGAGGGCTTGTGCCACCCGCTGCGCCTTGGAACCGTCGCCGGTCCAGACCGCCCCGGCAAGCCCATACACGGTGTCGTTGGCGAGGCGGATGGCCTCCTCCTCGGTGCGGAAGGTTTCCACCGTCAGCACCGGGCCGAAGGACTCCTCCTGCACTACAGCCATGGCGCTGTTGCACCCGTCCAGGATGGTGGGCGGATAGTAGAAGCCCTCAGCCAGGCTGGGACTGGAGGGGATCGCTCCGCCGCAGACCAGTTCCGCGCCCTCGGCTATGCCCGCCTGCACGTAGGCGTGGACCTTTTCCCGGTGGGCGTGCGAGATGAGGGGTCCCGTTTCGGCGTCCTGGTCAAAAGGCCCGCCCATGCGGATCTGTTCCGCCCTGGCAGCCACGGCTGCCACGAACTCATCATGGATGGATTCCTCCACAATCAGCCGGGCTCCGGCCGAGCAGACCTGTCCTGAATGGAGGAACACGGCAGTGAGGGCAAAGTCGACGGCGGCCTCCCGGTCGGCGTCAGCGAAGACGATGTTGGGGTTCTTTCCGCCGAGTTCGAGGGCAACGCGTTTCACGGTGGCGGCGCCGGCTTCCATGATGCGCTTGCCGGTAGCCAGACCGCCGGTAAAGGAAACCATGTCCACTTTGGGGTCCGTGGACAGCACGGCACCCACCTCGGGCCCGGTACCTGTCACCAGGTTCGCGACGCCGGCGGGCACTCCGGCCTCAGCCAGGGTCTCCATGAGCAGGATTGCCGTGGAGGGTGTCAGCTCGCTGGGTTTCAGGACGAACGTATTGCCTGCCAGCAACGCCGGCGCCACCTTCCAGGACACCTGCAACAAGGGGTAGTTCCACGGGGTGATGAGTCCGCACACGCCCACCGGCAGGTGCACCACGCGGCTGATTGCATCCGGGTTCCCGGTGTCGATCACGCGCCCGGCGTCCGTACCGGCGATGCCCGCGTAGTAGCGGAAGCACGAGATCACGTCGTCGATGTCGTACTCGGCTTCGACCAGGCGCTTACCGGTGTCCAGCGCCTCAGCCCGTGCGTACCCGGCCTTGTCGCGTTCCAGGAGGTCCGCGACCTGCTGCAAAACCCTTCCGCGGTCACGTTCGGGCGTCCGCGGCCAGTCGCCGTCGTCGAAAGCCCGGCGGGCGCCGGCCACTGCGGCTTCGGCGTCGGCGGCTGAACCCTCGACGACGACCGCAACCTCCCTGCCATCGGCCGGACAGCTGATGGTGCGGGTGCGCCCCTCTATGGAAGGCACCCACCCGCCGTCGATGTACAAGCCCGGGACTGTCCCCGTTCCGGCATCCGTGGCGGGGGCTTCTGAAGTCATTGCATTGGTTGTCATTTGGTGCGCTCCTAACCCTTGCTGGCCAGGGACTCGGGGAGCTTGCCGTTCCGCTCCAGCGGGCTGACGCCGTGGCGGTAGAACTCCGCATGCACAGGAGCAAGGGGGGCCTTCCCGGCGATGAGGTCAGCGGCCTTCTCGGCAAGCATCATGACCGGTGCATAGATGTTTCCGTTAGTCACGTACGGCATGGCGGAAGCGTCGACAACCCTCAGCCCCTGAACCCCGTGCACTGACATGTCGAGCGGGTTTACTACTGCCATCGGATCGGACTGCGGCCCCATCTTGGCGGTGCACGAGGGGTGCAGTGCGGTTTCGGCGTCCCTGGCCACCCAATCCAGTATCTCGGCGTCGGTACGCACGCCCTGTCCCGGTGAAAGCTCCCCGCCGTTGAAGGGGGACATGGCGGACTGGCCCAGGATGTCACGGGCTACGTGGACCGCCTCGACCCACTCGCGCCGGTCCTGCTCCGTGGAGAGGTAGTTGAAGACCATGGACGGGTGGACGGAGGGGTCGGTGGACTTGATCTTGAGGGAACCGCGGGCATCGGAATACATCGGGCCGATGTGCACCTGGTATCCGTGTTTTGCGTCCGCCTTCTGCCCGTCGTAGCGCACTGCCACGGGCAGGAAGTGGAACATCAGGTTCGGGTAGGCGACGTCGTCGTTGGAGCGGACGAAACCGCCTCCTTCGAAGTGGTTGGTGGCTGCGGGTCCCTTGCGTCCAAGCAGCCACTGCAGGCCGATCAGGGGGTAGCGCCACAGATCCAGGTTTGGCTGCATGGACACGGGCTGGGTGCACGCGTGCTGAATGTAGACCTCAAGGTGGTCCTGCAGGTTTTCCCCTACGCCCGGCAGATTGACCACCGGCTTGATACCCAGTGAGGCCAGATGCGCGGCCTCACCCACGCCGGAGAGTTGCAGGAGCTGCGGGGTGTTGATGGCACCGCCGGACAGGATCACCTCGCCGGCGTTCACAACGTGCGTCTGGCCGTTACGGCGGTAGGTGACGCCAGTGGCCATCGTGCCCTTGAAGTTCACCTTGGTGACCATCGCCCGGGTCAGGACGGTGAGGTTGGTACGGCCTGCGTTGGGGCGGATATGGGCCCGCGAGGCAGAGAGGCGCTGGCCTTTATGGACGTTGCGGTCAAAGGCGGCGAAGCCCTCCTGGCGGTAACCGTTCACGTCGTCCGTACGGGGATAGCCGGCTTCCTGGGCCGCCTTGAAGAATGCCTGGAAGAGCGGGTTGGTGGCAGGCCCGCGCTCGAGGACCAGCGGGCCGTCATGCCCGCGCAGTTCGTCATCCGGATCCGCGGCGAGCGCGTTTTCCATCTTGTTGAAATACGGAAGGCAGTTTGCGAAGTCCCAGCTCTCCATTCCGGGGTCGGCGCCCCACCGCTCGTAGTCGAGGGGGTTGCCACGCTGGAAGATCATGCCGTTGATGGAGCTTGAGCCGCCCAGCACCTTGCCCCGGGCATGGGCCACCCGCCGGCCGCCCATGTGCGGCTCGGGATCGGACTGGTACCGCCAGTCATACAGCGGATTTCCGCTGGGGAAAGTCAACGCGGCGGGCATCTGGATGAAGAGGTCCCAGGGATAGTCGCTGCGACCGGCCTCGAGAACCAGGACGCTGTTCTGGCCTCCTTCGCTCAGCCGGTTGGCGAGCACGGACCCCGCGCTCCCCCCGCCGACAATGACGAAGTCGTAATGGGTTTTTGTCATGCTGCGCACTCTCCTTCTGCCTGGTCCCAATCAGCCAGGAGGGGCCCCGCGGCCCGGTGAGGGAGCGAACTCTTTTGCCGGAGGCTTCCGGGTGTGATGTAGGTCATACATGGAGAGTAGTGCACCTTGAACGCTCGTTCAATAGCTAATCTGAACGTTTGTTCAAAGATTTAGGGGTTCGCGGTGCCGGTTCGGGACGGGTGGCGCGTGCGTTACGAAGCGAAGGCGATCTGTTCGGTGCGGGCGATACTGCGCTCGATGGCAGACTCGTCGATGCCCAGCAGGGCAGTAAGCCACATCCCGTTTTGGACAACGACGATGTCAGCAGCGCGTTCCTTGCACTCAGCGCTGGACAGCCTGGTGTTCGCATTTCCAATCAACACCGCCAGCCCGTCGATATACCTCTTGAAAGCGACCGCGTTCACCAGCGCAAAGTCTTCGTGGGCCTGCGCAAGTGCCCACAGGTGCAGACGCAGGGAGAGGTACTGTGTGGTCAGAAATTCCGGGCCCGCAACGCGCCGAAGCGCCTTCCGCAGCTGCTCTTCAGCGGACAATTCTGGATCGGTCGCCACCAGTTCGAGGTCCCGCTCGTCGATGCGGAGCAAGGCTGCCCGGATCAGGCTCAGCTTGTCTTCGAAGTAGTAGTTGACCAGCCCCAGCGCCACTCCGGCTTCACGGGCCACAGCACGCATGCTCACCCCGGAAATACCGTGGCGGGAGAGCAGGCCCAGCGCCGCTTCGAGGATGCGTGACTGCCTGTCGAGCTGCTCGCCCTGTTCGCCGGACTGCACTGTGTCTGTTTCCACTGGGCCAGACTATGGGGAAAGCCTGTACGGCGCGACACGCTGCTGTCGCACGCCCGCCGTATGCTGGGGGACATGGCTAGCAACTGGGAGCGCCTGGACCCTGCCCTGCGCCCATCCGTCCAAGAAAACGTGGAACTCTATGAGCGGGTCCGCCCTGCCCTGAAGCTGGTTACCCGTGATGTCCTGCTGACCTTGCGGGGCATGCTGAAAGACACCGAGGTGACCCCGCTGTTCGTCACGGGCCGCACCAAAACGGTGGAGTCGTTCCGCGAGAAGATTTCCAGGACTGAAGAGCCCCTGGAGCCAGGCGGCCCTCCGGTGCTGAAGTTTCCGGATCCGTTCCGCACGCTCAATGACATGGTGGGCGTCCGCGTTATCACCAAGCTGCCCACGGAAAACGCCGTGGTGGCCAACCTGATCAAGAGGCAGCGCCAGTTGTTTGACTGCCGCGGTGACCGCGAGAAGGACATCGGCTCCATCGAGTCCGGCACCTACGGCTACTCCAGCCGGCACCTGATCCTGCGTACCATCCAGAACGACACCGTCAAGGCGTACCAGCAGGTTTTCAATCCAGACGTTGCGCCTAACGGCAGCTACTTCTTCGAGTGCCAGATCCGCACGGTGTTTGCGCACGCGTGGAGCGAAATCGAACACGACATCCGCTTCAAAGCGGAGGATCCCCGCGCCTGGACCCCGCACTTCGACCGCCAGTTCACCGCTACCGCCGCCATGCTGGAAACTGTGGAGGGTGCTTTCGCGGACCTTCACGAGCGGTATGAAGAGGTTCGCAGCTACTGGGACATGGAAGGCGAAGGCGCCGCGCAGCTGACGCCCAACCGGATCCGGGATGTCTGGCGCACCCTGTTGCCACACGTGGACCGGAAGGTGGACGACGATTGGGGCTGGGCCGCCGAGCTCCTGGCAGCCCACGGACTCAACCAGACCGTGCAGTTGGCCGGCCTGCTCAGCGCCAACCGCATCACGGAAGTCCGCAAGGCCCTTGACCACCGATACTCCCCCGGGCCGGACCGGCTGTTGGATGACCTGCTGCTGTGGCAGTACGGCACCAGGCACATAGAACTCACCGCGGAAGGGCCCGACGTCGTCCCCCACCCGCGGCGCGACAGCCTCCTGAGGCGGCTGAAGCAGATCGAGCGTTACAGGCTCACCAACGGCTGACTTCCCGCTTCTTGTCGCACAAAAAGGGAAGGCCCCTCGGGAGGGGCCTTCGACGTACGGGTCAGTAGAACCTGGTATCGATCAGCGGTGATGCGCTCCTCCTTTCCGGACGCTCGGTGCGCCCATGCCGGTTGCAGTGTTAAAAGAGGTTAGTAGCAACGAACGCGACCGTCCAGCGCTCCTGGGCAGATTCTGAGTGTGACGCGCACAAGAGTGAAGTCAGCTGTGTGGTGGCTGACCGCCAGCACAGCAGTCACCCTGTCAACGGAACTTACCGGTTGCCGCGCCCGTCATCGTCAATTTCGATCTCTTCCTTGCGGACTTCCTCGTTGACGGTCTGCTCTTCAGTTACGGCCTCCTTGCCCAGACGCACGCGCTCCACTGGAACGGTCTCCTTCTCAACGACGGGCCGTTCCTCGTGGAGGATGACCTCGTGTTCCTCCTCGCTGATGGCAGGTCCGTCCATGGCACGGCCCACGTTGGCATCAGTGATGGGCTCGCGTTCGATCCGGACTTCCTCCCGCTGGACTGGAACGGTCTGGGTGACATTCTCGGTGACCACGTACTTGCGCAGCCGGGCGCGTCCAACCTGCTCCTTGCGGGTTCCTACGTTGAGCCGCTCCTCCGAGCGGGTCATCGCATCATCGGTGGTAGGCCCGGAGGTGTCATGGCCCACCGTGCTACTTGTGCCCGAGTAGTCCTCTGTTACGCCCCGGTCGGTGTCGGCGTAGGAGGTGTCGGCGTACGAGGTGTCAGCATAGGAGGTGCCGCCGGTGAGTCCGTAGTGGGCGTAAAGGCGGTCTTCCTCTTCAGGTTCCAGATGACCGTCCGGTGCAACGTTCGGTGCGTCCTTAACTTTGTCTTTGGTGTAGGGAACGACGATGTCGTTGCCGTCCTGGGTGGCTTCATCCAGCGGGACGAAGGATTCAGAGGATCCGAAAAGCCCGGTTTTCACGGTGACCCACGTCGGTTCCGAGGTCGCGTCATCGGCGTAGATCTGGCCGATGGAGCCGATCTTGCTTCCGTCGGATCCAATGACGTCGCCGCCTGAGTTGCTGAGTGCGGAAAGGTTTTCAGTGTTGATCATGACGTTCTCCTTTGAACTTCGAGCATCACTGGCTGGGAGGTGGGTCAGGCCAGTGCATTTATGTGGTTAACACGGCCACCCGGACGACGATGTCCCCGGGCATGCTCCGTCTTAGTTAGCTGTTAGCTGTTTCTACGCGCTGAGGGCGAGGATAGTGCTTCGGCACTCATCATGGGGCCCAGGCTCCTGGTCTCGAAGCCATGCATAATGCCAATAAAACACGCTGGGACACCGTAAAGCAAGCATGCTTACTAAATATGCTTACTGCCTCGCTCAGCAACACCCTTACGGCATGTGATCCACGCACCGAGGGCAGGCCGTGAGCACGTCGATCTGTTCGCAAATGTCATAGAGCCGTCACGTAACGGCAATGTTGGCAGGGGACACTGTCCATGTTGGGCAATTGAAAGCCAACCTTCTAATGGCTTCAGCAGAACGGTCAACGTCGATCCGCACCCATACGGGCTAACACGAAAAGGCTCTATCAATGGACATGAAAATAGAAGACCACTGGGACCGTCTCAGCCCTGCAACGCAGCAGTGGCTGACCGAGAACCCTGGATGCGTGATGCTGCCGCGCACCATGGCCGAAAAGATCTGCCGGGAAGCCGGCATCAGCGTCGACACCGACCAGCACGGCCAGGTGACGCTCTCCCCGACGGACAGAGACTTCATCCGGGCGAAGCACCGCGTATGAGGGACGCTGCCCTAAGTGTCGTAATGAAACGGACCAACCCCCTGGAGTGACGACAGTTTTGTTACTCTTTTGCCGTCCGGCCGGCTCCGGTTGATCCCCCAAACGCCCGGCGTCGGCTGGACAACCAGCCGTCCTACGTTTGCAACATCGCCAAAGCACGACGGCGGCAGCCTCGAGGCCCTGCCCTCCCGGCGGCAGGTGGGGGAGCCGGACCCCTAGCGCGACGCCTCCCAGTGAGGCTAAAGTTGGAAACCGGTCCGGCCACCAGCCGCAGGAAAGCTGTGAAGTGCCCGGAATGAACCCGGAGAGATCGGAGGTGGTTTTGATGAGTGGAGTTGCCGTGTGCCCCGTGAACAAAACATCAACCACCCCCGTCCCCGGATTCCGCACCGTATAGGGCACTGCCCGCGTACGCCTTGATGTGTCCAAGGCGTCCTGGTGCCAGGGGACTTGCCCCGAGGTATCACAGTGAAAAATTCTTCCGTCCAGCTCTCCTTCAACCCTGCCGGCAACGCTCCCGCGACCGGGCTGGCGCTCTATGGCTACAACGCCGCCGTCGTACGGCTTTTTGACGACAACCCGCCGCCTGCTTGCCGAACCCCCGAGGAAACCGCGCGGTGCGAACCCGGCAGAGTGGTCCGCGTTGACCGCAGCCTGGTGCTGGTAGCGGCGGGCAACGACCTGCTGCACCTTCCCTACCCGCTGGACGCCGAAGTGCCGGTGACCGGTGACTGGGTGTGGCTTGGGCCCAACCGGGCCGGCGAGCGCCAGATCGTTGACGTCCTGCCCCGCCGCTCCCAGCTCACCCGCAAGCGCGCGTACGAGGATTCGTCCGAGGCCCAGGTACTGGCGGCGAACATGGACATGGTGGGAGTGGTGGTCCCGGTGGACCGGCCGCTCACGCATAACCGGCTTGAGCGCACCTTGGTGGCCGCCTGGGATTCGGGCGCCGTTCCGCTGGTGATCATCACCAAAGCGGACCTGGCGGACGTGGCGGATGACGTCGTCGGGAAGGTCATCCTGCAGGCTGCCGGAGTGGACGTGGTGACCACTTCAGCAGAACACGGCGACGGGATCGACGAACTGCTGGCCCACGTACCGGAGCGAGGCACCCTGGTGCTCCTTGGTCCCTCAGGCGCCGGAAAATCCACGCTCATCAACGCCTTGGCGGGTCATGCTGTGCAGGACACGGGCGCAGTGCGCGCCGGCGATTTCAAGGGTAAGCACACCACCACCTCCCGGGAGCTGGTTCCGCTGTCGAACGGCACGGTACTGATGGACACTCCGGGCGTGCGCGGCTTCGGACTGTACGACGCCGAGAACGGGATGGAAGCTATGTTCAGCGATGTGGAGGAACTGTCAGCCCGCTGCCGCTTCTCGGATTGCTCCCATCAGTTCGAGCCGGGTTGCGCGGTGCAGGAAGCCATTGCCGACGGAGTCCTGGAAGAGCGCCGCTGGAACAGCTACCAGAAGATGCAGCGTGAGCTGGCCGCCCTGGCCCGTCGCTCGGATGCCGCAGCCCAACGCGCGTACCAGCGGGAGTGGCATCAGAAGGTGGTTGTTGCGGGAAAGTCGCAGCGTGCAGCGGAACGCGGCAGGGCCGAGCGTATGGAGGACCGGAGGTCCAAACGAAAGCGCCGCTGAGGTGACCTTACATGGGCGAGGAGTCACGGAATTCAGGAAATAGGGCAGGTAAGGCTATCCTAAAGATTCCCCAATCTCCCCTCCCGAGCAGTCGGGTCAGTTCTAGGCGGTTCCCCGTGCTCCCAGTCAAAAGGTCCCGGACCATCCTTGCCGTCGCAGCCCTCTTCACGTTGAGCGGCTGCGGCTTCAGTGGCGGGCAGCCGGCCCAGGAAAGCAGCACCGCGGTCGCTGATACCCATCAGCGCATTGTGGTGGACAACTTCCGGGCGCCGGTGGCTGACTGGGCCGTCGAATCGGACGCGGCCTACATCCTGTCGCTCTCCGGCTGCCTGGAAACCCTGACGAAGTTCGACCAGGCCAAGGGTGAAGTAGTGCCTTCACTGGCCACCGAGTGGAAGCAGGCCAGCGCCCTGGAGTGGGACTTCACCATCCGCGAAGGCGTGGAGTTCCAGGACGGCACCGCGCTGACCGCCGAATCCGTGGCCACGGCGTTGAACCACGTCCTGAAGGCAACCGTCCCCGCGCGCGCCTTCAACAGCAAGATCATCAGCTCGGTCTCCGTACCGCAGGAGGGCACCGTGCGCGTCACCACACCCACGGAAAGCCCCCTGGTTCCATACCGGTTGGCCAGCGTCAATTCCGGGATTCTCTCCCCCGCCGCCTACGAAGGCGAGCGGACCAACCCGTTCGGGCACTGCACGGGGCCTTTCGTTCCTGTCTCCGAAGTTTCGCAGCAGTCCCTGACCCTGGACCGGAACCCTGACTACTGGGGCGGCGACGTGAAGCTTGCCGGCGCGGAAATCCGCTTCATCACCAACGGCGCCACCCGCGCCGCCCAGGTCCAGACCGGCGAGGCGGACATCTCCATGTCCATTCCGGCAGCCAGCCTGTCCTCCCTGGAAAACGCCGACGGCGTCAGCGTCCTGAAGGCCGATTCCCCGCGGACGGCCACCCTCTACATGAACAACGGCGGGGCACCGCTGAATAACGTGAACGTGCGCACCGCGATCCGGGACGCCTTGGACCTGGAATCCCTCGCGGCCAGCGTCTACGAGGGTGCGGCGCTGCCCGCAACAGGAGTGTTCGCTTCCTCGGAACCGTGGGCAGGTACGACGGCCGAGGCCCCGAAGCAGGATCTCGACGGCGCCAAGAAGCTCCTTGCCGACGCCGGTTACACCCCTGACCGTCCCCTCGAAATCATCGCGATCGTGGAGCGCGCCGAGTTCGCGGACGTCGCCGCCGTCATCCAGGACAACCTGAAGGCCGTGGGCATCCCGGTTTCCATCGTCACCAAGGAATACGCCGCAGCCGAGCCTGACGTGCTGGCCGGCAACTATGACATGCTGCTCAGCCAGCGGAACCGCCTGATCGACATCGCCGATCCTGCAGGCTTCCTGACGGCGGACTACACCTGCTCGGGAAGCTACAACCTGAGCCACTTCTGCGACGCCGAGTACGACCAGCTGCTGGCCAAGGCCGCCACCACCGTGAACCCGGAGGAGCGCTACAGCCTCTACGCGCAGGCGGGGAATATCCTGACGGACAAGGCAGTGAACGTGTGGCTGGTCAACGAGCAGGCTACGGACGCGGTCCGCAGCAACGTCCTGGGCTACGCCCAGGATCCGCTGTCCCGCTATGTGCTGACGGCGCAGACCGCGAAGACGGCTTCGTAACTGCCACCTTCCGCCAGTATGTTCCCCTTCATCGCCAAACGAACGGCCACCCTGGTGGCCGCCGTTTTGGCGTCCTCTTTTGCAGTGTTCCTGATTCCGTACTTCACTCCGGGTGACCCGGTGCGGACCATCATCAGGTCACGGGTGTCCGGGAACATCATTGACGACGCGGATGTGCAGGCTTTGAGCCTCAGCCTGGGGCTGCAGGATCCGCTGATCGTGCAGTATTTCCGCTGGCTGGGCAGGATCGGCACGGGAGACATGGGGCTCTCGCATGTGAGCCGGACGCCGGTAGCGGACCGGGTGCTGCCCGCGCTGGGCGTGACGCTCAGCCTGGTGGTCCTGGCCCTTGGCCTGGCTGTCCTGGTCTCGCTGGTGCTGGGGATTGTGGCCGGCCTGCTGAACGGACGGGTTGCTGACAGGGTAATCACCTCCGTCACCCAGTCCTTCATCGCCATGCCTGAATACTGGGTGGCGCCGCTGCTGGTCCTGGTTTTCGCTATCAAGCTTTCCATTTTCCCGACGGCAGGCTGGCAGGGACCGGCCTCCATGGTGCTACCGGCCCTGACCCTGGCGCTTCGGCCCATCAGTTATTTCACCTCGGCGGTCCGGGCGGGAATGATCGACGCAGCCGCCGCCGAGCATGTGGCTGCGGCGCGTGCCCGAGGATTGAGCCAGGCCCAGGCCGTGCTCCGGCACGTGATTCCCAACGGCCTGGTGCCGCTGTCCACGCTCACCGCCGTATGGTTTGCCGGGCTGCTGGGCGGCTCGGTGATTGTTGAGGTGATCTTCGCGGTGCCGGGCATGGGCAGATTGCTGTTCGACGCCGTCGTCAACAGTGATATCCCGCTCGCGCAGGGTGGTGTGGTCTTGGTTGTTGCCCTCGCCGTCGGCGTCACCACCCTTGCCGATTTTGTCCACCGTGCCCTCAGCCCCGCCGTGGAGGACAGTTATGCGTAGCCGGATCAGCACAGCGCACCTTGCCGCGGCTTTGCTGGCCGTGGTGGTTCTGGCCGTCATCCTGGCGCCTTGGCTCTACCCGTACCCGCCGGCGCAGCAGAACCTTTCCGAACGTCTTGCCCCCGCCTCTGCCGGACACTGGCTGGGAACGGATCACCTGGGCAGGGACACCTTGAGCAGGTTGCTGGAGGGTGGCCGGTTCTCC
Organism: Pseudarthrobacter sp. MDT1-40-2; assembly: GCF_059383595.1. Taxonomy (NCBI): domain Bacteria; kingdom Bacillati; phylum Actinomycetota; class Actinomycetes; order Micrococcales; family Micrococcaceae; genus Pseudarthrobacter; species Pseudarthrobacter sp. MDT1-40-2. Next base: position 649,123 of record NZ_JBWZCL010000002.1, read on the forward strand.
ATGACGGTGGCGGCGCTGGCGACCGTACTCACCTGCCTCCTGGGAGTTGGCATCGGCGTGCTCAGTGCGCGGCGGCGGGGCTGGGTGGACGAGTTCCTGACCAGGACCAACGACGTCCTGCTGGCCGTCCCGGAGATGGTGGTGGCGTTGTTTATCGTCGCTACGCTCGGAACCGGCTTCGGTCCGCTCCTTCTCGCGTTGACCGTCACCGGATGGACACCATTTGCCCGGTTGAGCCGGACGCTGGCCTACGACATCTCCAGCCGCGGCTTCGTGGAGGCAGCACGGGTGGTGGGCTGCAGCCCCTGGTTCATCATTTTCCGGCACGTCGTTCCGCATCTTGCCGGTCCCATCCTGGGCCAGGCATCGCTGCGCTTCGGACATCTGCTCATCAGCGTGGGTGCCTTGTCCTACCTGGGCCTGGGGGTGCAGCCGCCACAGTCGGACTGGGGCTCCATGATGGCAGCTGCCCAGCCCTACACGGAGCGGGCGCCGCTGGGAATCCTGGCACCGGGGCTGGCCATCTTTGTGGTGGCGCTCTGCGTGACCCTGCTTGGCCAGCGCGCTGCGCACATGGCTGCGGGCCCGCTCCTCCTGCCGACGGCGGACCGCACATGAAGCCGCTGCTGGAAATCACCGACCTTAATATCCGGAACCTTCGGCCGGCTGCCGAGGACACCGCTCCGTCGTCGCTCATCCACAGCCTGTCCCTGTCCGTGGACGCCGGTGAGTTTGTTGCGCTGGTGGGCGCGTCCGGTTCCGGCAAGACGCTGACGGCCCTCTCCGCCGTCCGGTTGCTGCCCCCGCAGCTCGCCATCACCGCCGGCACCATCCGGCTTGGTTCCCTGGATGTCACCACGGCTACGGAATCCGAACTGAACGCCGTGCGCGGGGGCGAGGCCGGGATGCTGTTCCAACAACCCAAGAGGGTGTTCAACCCGAACAGGACCATCGGAGCGCACCTGCTGGAACCACTGCGGATACATCGGGGCCTTCGCGGCGCAAAAGCCCGGGCTGCCGCAGTGGAGCTGCTCCGGGAGGTTGGCTTTCCAGACGCACCGAAGGGTTTCGAGGCGTACCCGCATCAGCTGTCCGGGGGGATGGCACAACGGGCCATGACCGCCGTCGCACTGGCAGGACAGCCGCGGCTGCTTTTAGCAGATGAGCCGACGTCGGCACTGGACAAGGTGCTGGAGCGGCAGGTCCTGCAACTGCTGGACAGGGAGCGCCGGGACCGCGGCCTCGGGATCCTGTACATCACCCACAACATTGCTTCGGTGGCGCCTTTTGCGGACCGGGTGCTGGTGATGGAATCCGGCCGGATCGTGGATGACGGGCCCACCGGCGCGGTCCTCGCGGCTCCTAAAACGGCCTACACCCGCGAGCTCCTCGCAGCCTCTCAGTTGGCGCCCGATTCCGCCCGGCGGCCGCAGCCGCCGCGACGTGAAGTACTGGGCCTTACAGGCCTGCACAAGCGGTTCGGCAGGGGCCGCCGCGGGCACACCGCGTTGGAGAACGTCACCCTGGACCTCCAGCACGGCGAAATCCTGGGCGTGCTGGGCCAGTCCGGCTCCGGCAAAAGCACTCTTGCCCGCGCCATTGTGGGGCTGGAAAAAATCGACCAGGGCGCCATCACCCGCCAGGCCGGAGCCCCTGCCACCGCCGTTCAGCTGGTTTTCCAGGAACCGCACGGTTCGTTCGACCCCAGGATGACCCTCAGGACAAGTATGGAGGCGCCCCTGCGGCGGCGCAGGGACCTCACCGCAGCCGAACGCGCCCGGCGCATCGCTGAGGCAATGGCGGACGTGGAGCTCGACCCTTCCATGCTTGACAGGCACCCGGGCCAGTGTTCCGGTGGCCAGCTTCAGAGGGCCACGATTGCGCGTGCCCTGCTGCTGGAGCCCACAGTCCTGATCTGCGATGAGGCCACCTCCGCTTTGGATGCGCTGACCCAGCGCACCGTCCTCAATCTCCTGCTGCGCCTGCAACGGGAGCACAGCCTGTCCCTGATCGTCATTTCCCACGACATGGACGTCATCCGGTACATGTGCGACCGGGTTGCCGTCCTCCTGGAAGGCCGGGTGGTGGAAGTTGCAGAAACGCAGGCCTTTTTCGCCGGGCCCGCCCATGAGCACAGCCGCGCACTGGTTGATGCTGCAATTCCCTGCCGTTGGGACCACTTGCGGGCCCTGATGGCGATCGATAAAGACCTGAGGTCTTGACCGTATGAAGGCCGTGTGCTCCGCCCCTGGTCTTCGGAATTCCCGCGACGAACCAGCCGCCGTCGTATAATCCAAGCATGCCGATCACGCGCCTCGACCGAGGCACCCACGCCCAGCAGTCCGCTCCCAAGCAGCACGGAGGCCACCTGTGAGCGGCGGTCTCGTAGCCCTGCTGGACGACGTTGCAGCCCTGGCCCGCATAGCGGCCGCCTCCGTGGACGACATCGCAGCGGGAGCCGCCAAGGCCGGAGTCAAGGCGGCCGGCGTGGTGATCGATGACGCCGCCGTCACCCCGCAGTACGTGTCCGGCGCGGACCCGTCCCGTGAACTGCCCATGATCAAGAAGATCTTCTGGGGCTCCCTCCGGAACAAGCTGCTGGTCATCCTGCCGGCGCTGCTGCTCATCAGCGCCTTCATTCCCGGCGTCATTCCGTTCATCCTTATGCTGGGCGGCACCTACCTCTGCTACGAAGGTGCAGAAAAGGTATGGCACAAGATCCGCGGCCACCACGAGGCAGAGAATGCGCCGGCGGTCGAACGAGGCCCGGGCGCGGAAGCCAAGGTCATCAAGGGTGCCATTACCACCGACTTCATCCTCTCCTGCGAGATCATGGTGATCTCCATGAACGAGGTGGCCAGCGACTCCTTGTTGTCCCGGGCGCTCATCCTGGTCGTCGTGGCTCTCGCGATCACGGTGCTGGTCTACGGTGCTGTCGCGCTCATCGTCAAAATGGACGATATTGGCCTGCACCTGACCACAAAGGACTCTGCGCGCTCCAAACGCGTCGGTGAACTGCTGGTCAAGGGGATGCCCGCCGTGCTGGCCGCAATAACCTTCATCGGAACCATCGCCATGTTGTGGGTTGGTGGTCACATCATGCTGCAGGGTGCCTACGACCTTGGCTGGCACGGTCCCTACGACCTGGTCCATGTCCTCGAGCACCCCTTCGCCGGAATTGCCGTAGTAGGCGGTTTCCTGACGTGGCTGGTCAACACCCTGTGCTCGGCGGTCCTGGGACTGGCCTGGGGCCTTCTCGTGATGGCGGTCGTGCACCCCCTGCTCAAAAAGCTGCCGTTCGGCAAGAATAAGGATGAACACAACGAGGGCGACGTCCGTGCCGCTATCGCCGGGCACCGGCACGCAGCCAAGCCCGACGGCGATCCCACGTCTTAGCCACGGCTGCGCTCCGCCGGGCGCCGCTGGGCGTTCGGCGGAGCGTCGCTGTCCTTCAAATCCGTCAGCGGCTACAAGCCAAGGTGCTGGTTAAGCTCCTGGAGCGACTGCACCGTGGTGTAGTTGTACGCCGTGCACTGCGGGTCGAAGCCGCGGTCCAGCAGGACGGTGTTGGTGAAGCCAAGATCGTGGGCCGGCATCAGGTCATAACGCGTGTGCGATGAGACATGCAGGAACTGTTCCGGGGTGGCATTCAATTGCTGGAGCATGTACTCGAAGGCCTGGTAACGCGGCTTGTAGGATCCGGCCTGCTCGGCACTGTAGACGGCGTGGAAGGGCGCTCCCAGCCGCGGGACGCTGACATCCAGGAAGCGCGTGTCCGCGTTGGAAAGTATCACGAGCTTATAGTTCTCAGCCATGATCTTCAGGGACCCCGGCACGTCCTCATGGGCGGTCCAGCCCAGCACCGCGGCACCAAACTGCGCGCCGGCGTCGGGTGTCAGCTCAAGGTTCCACTTCCGGCAGGTGCGGTCGTAAGCATCCTGCAGCACCTGCTCATAGGCGTAGTACTTCCTGCATACCTGGTCGTAGCGGTAGTTGCGAAAGTCCCGCAGGAACGCCGGCATAAGTTGCTCGGGGACCCTGCCGTCCAGGATCTTCCGCGTGGTGGGGTCCAGTACCCAGTTGATTAGCGTGCCGTAGCAATCGAAGGAGATGTACTCCGGGCGGAAGGTTGTGGTTGCCATGGACTGTCCTTGCCTTACATGAGGGTTTCTGAACTGCATCAATTCTTCCCTACGTCCCAACCACGCCCTTTCACTGTCTCGGGTACACCTGCAGAACAGTTATTTCAAGCCGCCCAGGATACTGACATGCGTTATCTTCTCAGCCTTGACACAGACCGACTCTTCGCGCCATTGGGAAGGGGAGCGGGGATTACGACGGCGGTCCGCAGCTTCTGCGAGGGGCGATTCAACGTTGTAAGGTTTAGCTGAGGGCTGCTTGGCCCGGGTCATCATCAGGGAGAGACATCATGGCAGCGACGCTTCACGACGTGGCGCGCGTCGCGGGTGTGTCGTTTAAGACCGTCTCCAACGTCATCAACAACCATCCGTACGTCCGGGACACCACGCGCGCCAAGGTTGAAGACGCCATCAAGGAGCTAGGGTACCGTCCCAACCTGACGGCACGGAGCCTGCGTTCCGGCCAGACCGGTGCCATCACGCTGGCGCTGCCCCAGCTGAAGCTGCCGTATTTTGCCGAACTGGCCGACGCCGTGATTGAAGCAGCGGCCAAGCATGGCCTGGTGGTGCTGATCGAACAGACCGGCGCAGACCGTGACCGCGAGCTCGAAGTGATGGCCAGCCCGCGCCTGAAGATGTCTGACGGCCTGATCTTCAGTCCACTCGCCCTGGGCCAGGAAGACGTGGACCTGATCAAGGCGGACGTGCCCATTGTCCTGCTGGGCGAGCGCATCTTCGACAGCAATTCAGACCACGTAACCATGCAGAACATCGCCGCCGCCAGCGCAGCCACCGAACACCTGCTGGACCTCGGCCGGAAACGGATCGCCGTGGTGGGCGCGCACGAGGGTGAAGTAATCGGCTCGGCCGGCCTCCGCCTGCGCGGCTACCGTGAGGCCCTTGAGGCCCGCGGCATTCCGTACGACGACGGCATTGTGGCCTATGTGGTGGACTGGCACCGCTCAAACGGTGCTGCCGCCATGCACGAACTCCTGGATAGCGGCGTGGATTTCGACGCCGTCTTCGGACTCAACGACACCCTGGCTCAAGGAGCGGTGCGCGTGCTGCAGGAAGCGGGATTCCGGGTCCCGGACGACGTCGCCGTGATCGGCTTCGACGACCTCGACGAAACCCGCTACAGCCTTCCCACCCTGAGCACGGTTGATCCAGGACGGGTGGAGATCGCAGAGACCGCCATCCGGATGCTGCTGGAGCGCATCAAGAACAACGACGGCGGGCCGCCCCGGGAAATCGAGACGGCCTTCCGCGTGGTGGCCAGAGAGTCAACGCTCGGCTAGAGCCAGCCCGCCCTCACTGAGCGGTCAGGGCAGTGAGAATCTCGCGAACGTTGGCCGGGAGCGGACTCGTGCCGCTTCCCTCGCGGTAGAGCAACCCGCAGCCATCGAGTTCGGCGGTGAGTGTTATCCCCAAATCGTTCCCGTCCTTGGTCGGCCAGAGCACCAGGAACGACGTCGGTAAGGCATCACAGGAGCGCGGCACCGGGTCCGAGGCGGCAGCGTCGGCAACCAACTGAGCGGTTTCGGCGTCGAGCATGCCGCCAGCGACGAATCGGCCGGTTCGAAGAGTGACGGACCCGGGAAGCGGCGGCGCCTCGCTCGGACCGGCGGCCCCCGATGACGCAGGTTCAGCCGCATAGCGGCACCACCGCATTCCGTCGAGGCTAGCCGGCACCGAGACAGTCAGCGGCGCGCTCGGAATTTCTGAAATTCCGTCCGGTCCGGGTAGCAGGCCTTCCGACGGGATTGACAGGCGCGTGCCCTCAGCTAACGGAGCCTTCCACCCAGCAGGGCATCCGCTGTCGAGCGTTGCACGCGGCTCAACCAGTGTTCGTTTGAGTGTCACGGCTTCCAGCACGTTCAGCACGGCGAGGGCATTGCGGACGCCGGGCTTCGTCTTGCCGCATCCGTCCCGAGGGTAGTACGCATTGATTGCCCGCCCGCCTGCGTCCACGAGCCAGAGCGGTGACACAAGCTCGGCGTCGGCCGTACACGGACCGGGCCAGGGCCCATCATCCGGCTCAGACAGGGCTGCAAGCAGTGCTGTCAGATCACCCTCCAGAGTCAAGGCGGTAACGCCGGTCCAGCGTCCCTCGGCGTCGTCGACGCTGGCCATCAGGTCACAGCGCACAGCGGTGGTGGGCGTAAATCCCGCCGGCACCCGGCCCGGTTCCGGCGCGTCAGGGTGCAGCGGATCGGGCGAACTGGACGGACCGGGAGGGAGCATCCAGCCGCCCAGGTTCGGAGCAAGGCAGTCGTAGCCATCGACGATCTCGGCAGTACCAGCCAGGGGGGCGTTGCCGCCGGGAGCCGCGCATCCGCTCAGCAGCACCGCCATCGTTACGATGCCAACCAGTATCCGCCGGAAGGCTGCGAAGCTGACTGTAGTTTCCACAGGGTGCATGGCTCCATCATGGCGGGAGCCGGCAGGCAGGTCGATTGATAGGGCTCAATCGTTATGCGGCGACGGACCCCTGGCGCGTTCTGTTACCTCAGGATGCACCCTCGATAGGGCTGAGCCTGTGAAAGGCCCGGTCCTGATAGACCAGCGGATCTGCTTCCGACGGGTTGGAGAGGACTTCCAGGACACTGGCGGCCAGCAGCACCGAGCCGCCCAGTGCCACCCGGTGGACGATTTCGCAGCGGAGCGCCCACGGCGCGTCGCGGAGATAAGGCTCGCCGGTGGGCAGTAGTTCCCAGTCCATGTCTCCGGTGAACCGGGGCGTGCCGGGAATGGAGAAGATGCGGGCGAGTTCAAGCTGATCAACACTGAGCAGATGGACCACCACAGTCTGCGCGGCCGCCACCTGCGAAGCTGACCGTCCGCCGGAAACCGAGAAGGCGAGAATCGGCGGGACGGCTGACACTGATGCAACCGATGAAGCCGTCAGCCCAACGACTCCTTCCGTGCCCGTCGCAGTGATCACGGCAACGCCGGCGGGATGTGCGCGGAACGCGGCCTTGAAGGGATCGGTGACAGGCATAGACGAAGGAGATGCGGAGAGCGGCATGGTGGACCTTAATTCGATGGATCGACGCTCTTCACCCTAAAAGCTCAACCGAGGTTGAGGTCAAACCGGCTTTCGTGACATGGCGATCGAACTCATGCGCACCCTTTAAGCACGACGACGGAGCATAACGCCGGAGGCAGCGTTTCACGGTGGCGGGCCCTCCTGAGGGATCACGACGTCGGGCGTTTCCATGAAGCGGCGCCAGGAGCATACTGGTGGCATGAGCGATCGCGCCGATTTCCTGGCCTGGGTGAGGACCGAACTGCACGATGCGGAGCTTGCTATCCACAATGGTGATGCCGCACCGCGGAGGGAACTTTGGTCCCGGAACGAACCCGTGAGTGTCCTGGGCGCCTGGCGCAATGCCTTCGGACAGCAGGAACTGGACGACTTGTTCACCGGCCTTGCCAAGCAGTTCTCTGACTGCACCTCGTACAGGTTCGAGTTGCTCGCCTGCGACGTCTTGGGTGACATGGCATATACAGCGGGGCTGGAACACACTTCAGCCTCAGTCGACGGCGAACCACGCAGCTACGTGCTCCGGGCAACGCAAGTTTATCGGCGTGAAAACGGGGCCTGGAAGGTCGCCCACCGGCACGGTGACACAGTAACCGGCTGATGGCGGAAAACAGTCTGGCTCAATAGCTCTGGTCACCGCCATGCAGGGCAATAGCGGCAGCCTGAGTATGGGAAGGGCTGCAATCCGGAGTACTTCCCCTCCGGATTGCAGCCCCTGCCGCGCGTGCGCGGCCATCCTCATGCGCGTTCAGTCAGCCAAGCGCGACGGCGGACCAGGACACCGGAGGCAGCGTCACCGTGAGCGTGCCTTCCTGGAGGACGGCGCCGTCGAGCGTTTTCAGCCCTACGCGGTTCTGGTCCTGAAGGGTGTTCTTGGCGTAGACGTCCGCATCGTGCAGGGTGACTGCCTCGGTGACAACCGTGGCGTTAAGGTCCGCAACGTTGATGGTCACGTCGATCGACTCCGTCTGGCTGCGGTTCACCAGGAACAGCGCAGACTCGCCTGTTGCGGCGTCCGTCGTGGCCACGGCATCCACCAGTGGCGCCTCGCCGTACACTGCCGTGGTGTAGGTGCCGGCCTCGATGCGGGGACGGAGCACCTCGCCCTTGGCCAGGCGGGACGTGACGGAGAACGGGAAGAACGTGGTCTGGCGCCAGGTGTCGCCGCCCGGTTCGGTCATGATCGGTGCGATGACGTTGACCAGCTGGGCCAGCGACGCGGCAGCAACCCGGTCGTGGTTCTTGAGCAGGGTGATCAGCAGGTTGCCGAACACCACGGCGTCGGCCACAGAGTAGGTGTCTTCCAGCTGCCGGGGCGCATGGACCCATTCATCGTTGACTTCCTCGGAGGCCTGGTGCTCGTCCAGGTACCAGATGTTCCACTCATCGAAGGAGAGCTGGACGGTCTTTTTGCTCTTCAGCTTGTGCTTGACGTGATCCGCAGTGGCAACCACGGTTTCGATGAAGTACTGCATGTCCAACGAGGAGGCCAGGTAGGAGCCGAGGTCGCCGTTGCGCTCCTGGTAATAGGCGTGGCAGGAGATGTAGTCCACATGCTCGTAGGCGTGCTCCAGGACCACCCGCTCCCATTCGCCGAAAGTGGGCATGGACGAACTCGAGGAGCCGCACACCACCAGCTCCAGGTCCTTGTCCGCCGTCTTCATGGCCGATGCGGTGCGGGCGGCCAGCTTTCCGTAGCTGTCCGCGGACATGTGCCCGATCTGCCACGGGCCGTCCATCTCGTTGCCCAGGCACCACATGCGGATGTTGTAGGGGTCCTTGGTGCCGTTGGCGATGCGCTGCTCGCTGAGGGCGGTGCCGGAGGGGTGGTTGGCGTACTCCAGCAGGTCAAGGGCGGCCTCGATGCCACGGGTACCCAGGTTGACGGCCATCATCAGCTCCGAGCCGGTGAGCTTGCACCAGCGGGCAAACTCATCCAGGCCCACCTGGTTGGACTCCAGCGAGTGCCAGGCCAGGTCCCGGCGGACCGGGCGCTGGTCCCGCGGGCCCACGCCGTCTTCCCACCGGTAGCCTGAGACGAAGTTGCCGCCGGGGTAGCGGATGGTGCTGGAGCCGAGTTCCTTGACGAGCTCGATGACATCCAGCCGGAAGCCGTCCTCGTTGGCGGTGGGGTGGCCCGGCTCGTAGATGCCGTCGTACACGCAGCGGCCCAGGTGCTCCACGAAGGAGCCGAAAATGCGGCGGCTTACGGGTGCCACAACGGCGGAGCGGTCGATGGTGATGACGGTTGGTGCCACAACAGCCAAGGTGGTCTGTTCAGCGGCAGCGGAGGTGGTGGTCACGGTTCTTCCTGTTCTATAACGTTGTAAAAATTGATTGATTTCATGGCGTAATAGGTTGCATGCGTGGTTTAGGCGATGGCGGGCTCCGCAAGGGTCTGGTCCACGGCAACGATTCCGTCCAGCCTGCGGGCTACCAGCCAGCCCGACGCCAGCAGCGGTACCGACACCCCCACCAACGGGACCAGGACAGTCAGCCCCGAGGCGATGATGGCGAACGCCACCAGGCTCACCAGCAGCGAAACGCTCATCACCGGGGAGACCAGCGGCAGCAGGAATGCCGTCCGCCACGTCTGGATGATCGAGTCCCGGTACCGGCTGCAGAGGGTCACTGCAGCAAGGGCAGCCAGCAACGTCACTGCCCCGGCAACCGCCGAAAGCATCAGCAGCACGGCGTGCACCGGTGATGCAGAACCGCCGCCCTGCATGCCAAGGACATTCAGGAACAGCACGACGCCGGCAATCCAGAAGATTCCGCCCACCCGGTTGGAGTGCCAAAACTGTAAGCGGTAGACGGTGATGAAGTCCCGCACCAGGTGATCCCCCGCCGCACCGGCTCGAAGCCGTGCCAGCAGGGTGGTTGCTGCCACCGCGGCCGGGAAAAGGCCGAGGAACACGAGCCCGGTTACCGTTCCGGCCGCAAAGAGAACATTGATGAGGACCAGCCTGCTGGCGAAGCCAAGCCACTCCATGACGCGGCCGGCCCAGCCCATCGGTGCGTCATTCATCCCAACGCTCCCTTGGTTCCGGACCAGACGACGCCGTGCTGATCGATGCCGCTGAAGGACAGTGCAGCCTGGCCGCGGGCCCAGTCCCAGGAACCGAAGACCACGGCGTCCAGCTCTACAGCCCGCCCGGAGCCGTCCGGAGCGCCCTTGATGATAAGAGTGGCGGCCGTGGCTGCTCCGTGGGATACCACCTCTTCCGTTCCTCCACAGGAAACTTCAAGATCAATGGCCTTCACCAGCTCGGTGGATTCCGGCGCAAACCTGAGCACCTGCCACGTTCCTGCAACGGGCTCCGGGTTCGGCAAGACCTCGACGGCCTGGCCCGCAAAAGGCTGCGGTGACACCACAGGCCAGCCGGCAGCGTTGAAAAACAGCCGGCGGACCTGGGCCATATGCTGGCTGGGGTCGTCGGCGAAACGCACGTGGTGCACCACAAAGTGTTCACGGGATCCGTCCGGACCGGCCTGGGTGAATACCGAGTTGTGGCCAGGCGCCAGCCAGCCAATGCCGCCATCGAACCGGTAGCTGCCCAGCACCTTCGTTCCGGTCAGGGCCGGCGGAGCATCCACATCAGTCAGCGAAGCGCCGCGGAAGTCGCGGTAGGGGCCGGTGATGGAGTCGGAGACGGCCACCCGGATGTTGTAGCTGTCGAAGAGCGAATCATAGGACGAGAAGAGGACGTACTGCTCCTCCTCCGGCCGGTAGAGGACAAAGGCTCCTTCCACTGCCCCATCCACCGAGGGATGCCGCCGGGCGATCAACGTACCTAGATCGCCCTCCACCAACGGCAACCCGGACTCACGGTCCAACGGCAGCATGTAGATACCGGAGAAGAAGGATCCGTAGGTCAGCCAGGGTGCGCCATCTGTGTCAAGAACGACGGCGGCATCTATGGCGTTCTGGGAATGTTCATCGTGGCGGGTGGCCACCACGAGTCCACGATCCTCCCAAGGCCCGGCGGGTGAGGGTGCTACTGCGAGCCCGATGGCCGAGGTCCTGGAACCGAAGGTGGACGCGGAATAGTACATGTGCCAGCCGTTACCCGGCCAACGCACCACTTCCGGCGCCCAGAGGCCGTGTGCACCGGTCCATTGAGCGGCAGGTGGGGGCACGCCGTCGAGCGCTGTTCCCCAGTACTCCCATTCCACAAGATCCTGCGAGGTCCTGATATGTACTCCGGCGGGAATATCTTTAGTGTTGGCCACGGCGTCGGTGGAGTACATGTAGTAGGTGCCGTCGTCGTCGCGCACCACCGTGGGATCGTGGGCGTGCCGGGCACCCCAGGTGGTGGGATCCGCCGGTGTGGTCTCAGTGTTCAGCACGGTTCAGCCCTTGGATCCGGACAGCGCAATGGATTCGATGATCTGGCGCTGGAAGACGACGAAGACGATCAGTACCGGCAGCAGCGCGATAAACGACGCCGCCATGATCAGCGGGTAATCCGTCTGGATGGCGTACTGGGCGTTGAAGTTGGCGATGACCAGCTGCAGCGTCTGCGTGCCCGGCGAGTTCAGGTAGATGATGGGCGCCAGGTAGTCGTTCCAGACGGCCATGAACCAAAGGATGAACTGTGCGGCCAGCGCAGGGCGGATGGCCGGCAGGATCAGCGTCCAGAAGATCTGCAGGTAGGACGCGCCGTCGATCCTTGCTGCCTCCACGATCGAGTCCGGGATGCTGTTCAGGAACTGGCGCAGGAAGAAGATCATGATGATGTTGCCAAAGAGCCCTGGGACAATCAGCGGCAGGAGGGTATCCACCCAACCGATGCTGGCGAAGATGGTGAACTGCGGAATCATCAGCGTGGGGAACGGGATCATCAGGCCGGACAGAAGCCCCAGGAACATGGCGTTCTTGAAGGGCATCCGCATCTTTGCGAAGGCGAAGGCAGCGAGCGCGGAGGTAAGTGATCCGACGATCGTGACGGACGCCGCCACGATCAGGCTGTTTTGGATGCCGCTCAGCAGCGGACCCGCCGTCCAGATCCGGAGGTAGTTTTCCCAGACGAACGGATCCGGGATCCACTGCGGCGGAAGCTCGAAGACGCCGTCCTTGGTCTTCAGCGACGTGGAGAACGTCCAGGCCAGCGGGGCGATCATGACTATGGCGCCAACGGACAGGATCAGCGTGGTCAGGATGTTACCCAGCCGAAGCCCGTCCTTGGTGGATTTCTCGCCCCGGCCGGCGCCGCGGGAAGCACTGCCGTTCCCGGCTCCGCCCCGCGCGTTCTTGCGATAGGTCGCCGGTATGGCCTCCGTAGGGTCCAGCGGTGGGGTGGTCACAACATTCTGTGTCGACATGGCTGCCTGCCTCAATCGATCGAAAACTGGTTACGGCGGTTAAGCCGGAACTGGATGAAGGTAATGATGAACACCAGCAGGCCCAGGATGACTGACATCGCCGAGGCGTAGCCCATTTGAAGGTTGTCGAAGGCTTTCTGCCAGATGTACCAAACGATGGTTGCCGATTCGAACTCGGGGCCGCCCGTAGGGGTCATAATGTTGATTTCCACGAAGATCTGCGAGCCGCCGATGATGCTGGTGACGATCAGGAAGAACGTGACCGGACGGACCATCGGGACCGTGATGTGGCGGAACTGCTGCCAGGCGGTGGCGCCGTCAAGGGAAGCGGCTTCGTAGAGGTACCGGGGTACGGATTGCAGCGCCGCCAGGTACAGCAGCATTGAGTAGCCCAGACCCTTCCAGATGGCCATGATGATCAGCGCAGGCTTTACCGTGGCCGTGTCCTGCAGCCAGTTGGGGCCGTCGATTCCCAGCAGCCCCAGGCCCTGGTTGATGAGGCCGAAGTCGCCGTTGAAGGCCCACTGCCAGAGGATGGCTACGGCCGCAATGGAGGAGATGACCGGCAGGTAATAAACGGTACGGAAGAACGTGGTGCCACGCATTTTCCGGTTCATGGCCAGGGCCAGGGCCAACGAGATCACCAGGCCGATGGGGATGCCGATCATCATGAACAGCGTGTTCCACAGCGACTTCAGGAAGTACCTGTCGCCGAACATCTTGACGTAGTTGTCCAGACCGTTGAACTTGGGAGCGGAAATTCCGTTCCAGCTCGTGAAGGAGGCGTAGACGGAGAACAGCAACGGGAAAAGCGTGAAGAGGAGGAATCCAAGCACCGGTATGGCAACAAAGAGCAGCGCGGCCTGGTGTTCCTTCCGGTGGAGCCGTGAACGGCGGTTGATGGTGGTGGTCATCGCTGGATCCTCTTTGATCGATGATTTGTGGAGGTGGTACTGGGGGAAGGACAAGTGATCAGGTGCCGCGGCGGTACTCGGGTACTGCCGCGGCACCTTGCTTTACTGCAGAGGACTTACCGCAGGAGGCGCTAGTGTCCGGCCTGCTGGTTGGCTGCGTCCAGGAATTCCTGCATCCTGGGCTGCGCTTCCTTCAGGTAGTCCGCCGCGGTCTGCTTGCCGTCCAGGACGGGCTGGATGTTCGTCCAGAGCTCGTCGTACCACTCGGCGTTGAACGTGTTGCCGCCGGGCAGCGCACGGCCGTAGTCCTTCACGACTTCCAGGAACTCAGCCTTGTTGGCCGGCTTGGTTGTGGTGTCCGCGGCCCAGGTCTCAGCCATGTCCTTAAGGTTGGGAATCTGGATGCCGGCGTCCACCAGGCTCTGCTGCGCTTCCTTGTCGGCCGTGAGGTACTCCACCAGTTTGACGGCCTCTTCCGGGTGCTTGGTGGTCTCCGAGACCGCGATGCCCAGGCTGCCGATCCAGCTGGCCGTCTTCCCGGTTTTACCCGCCGGGTAGGGAATCACATCCCATTCAAAGCCGAGCTTCTGGTAGGTGGAGAGGTCCCACGGGGCGATCGGGAAGAACCCGATCTCACCCTTCATCCAGCGCTGGTAGGTGTCCAGCGTCTGGGCCTCGGCCACCGATGGAGTCACGCCATGGACGTTCTGCAGATCAGCGAACCACTGCAGGGATTCCGCAAATTCCGGGGTGTCCACGGTGACCTTGGTGCGGTCCTCGTTGAGCCAATCGCCACCGTTGGACCAGACGAAAGGCTGCAGGTTCCACTGGACGTTCAGGCCGGTACCCCACTGATCCAGAGTGCCATCGCCGTTGGTGTCCGCCGTGAGCTTCTTGGCGGCATCCACGAACTCATCGAACGTGTAGGGCTTGTCCTTGTCCGGCAGTGGTATCCCGGCCTTTTCAAGCATCGTCTTGTTGTAGCCGAAGGAGAAGGGTCCAACGTCCTTGGGCAGGGCGTAGATGGCGCCTTCCCCGACCAGCTTGCCGTCGTAGCGGTAGCTGTCCACGCCGTACTCCCAGATGTTGTCCAGGTCGATCGTGTCGGAGCCTTCCACGTACTCCGTGATGTCCTTGACGATCCCGTTCTGCACGTAAGCCTGCACATCACCCGGGCCGATGTAGAACACATCGGGGATCTGCTTGCCGGCGATCGCGGCCTTGAGCTTGGTGGCGTACTGGTCAGCGGTGGTGACAATGATGTCCACGTCAACGCCGTTGGCAGCTTCGAACTGCTCGACGGCCTTTTCGTAGGCCTTCTTCTCATCTTCGCCGCCGCGGAACATAAACGTCAGCTTCTTTTCGCCGCTGTCTTCCGCGCTGGGGGCAGCGCAGCCGCCCAGCATCAGGCCTGCTGCGGTGAAGAGCGCCAGGGTGGCGGCTATGGGACGTGACTTCATTATCACGTGTTCCTTCCAAGTTGGGTGGAGCAGTCAGTAGGGGGTGAGGTGGTACTGGCCCCCCACCGTCCGCGGAGGCGAACGGGCATCCGGGGGATTCGTTGCAACGTTGTAAGAAACCTTCACACGGCTGCTGTCGAATCGTCAAGGGTGAACTTCCAGTTAATTTTCAACGGCGGCCCTAACTCTTGACGGCCCGGGCCACCCCATGCCATATTTCCGTTACAACGTTGCAAGTTTTGCAGCCCGGGCGCATCCCCCGCTGCCGACCCTTTTCCGATCCACCTTTCTGGAAGGACCACGTGATGACGAAGTCACGTCCATGGGCAGCGCGCGCCGCGGGTGTGGCGGCTGTTTTCAGCATCGCCCTGACCGCCGCCATACTCCCCACTGTCACGGCACCACCTCCCGGCATTGCCACAGAGTCAGCTGCTGCCACGCAAAAGCTGCAAGCAGATCCCGTTGGCGGCAAAACCGTTGTGGGCGAAACCTCCCCGATCCACGACCCCGCTCTCATCATCGACGACGACGGCACCTGGTACGTCTACTCCACCGGACGCCTGAACCGGGAAGGCGGCGGCACTATCCAGATCTGGTCCTCACACGATCAGGGCACCACCTGGGCATACAGCGGCAATGTGTGGGACCGTATCCCCGCCTGGATTGACCAGCATTTTGCCGACGGCGCGCTCCCGGACAATCTCTGGGCTCCGGAAATCACCGAACATGACGGAACCTACTACCTGTACTACTCGGCGTCGCGCTTTGGCGGAAACAACTCCCTCACCGCGCTGGCCACAAACACCACCCTTGACCCCAACGATCCCGAATACGAGTGGGTGGACCAGGGCATGGTGGTCTCCTCCCCCGCGACCGGCCTGGATCCGAACAATCCCAACAAGACGTTCAACGCGATCGATGCCGGCATCATCGAGGACGCGGACGGAACGCCGTATATGGCCATCGGCTCGTTCTGGTACGGCATTTTCCTGGTGCCGATCGAATGGCCCAGCGGTAAGCCGGTGGCGGACTGGCAGTCCAAGACCGTGAACATTGCTGACCGTTTTATGGCCGGAAACCCGGTCGAAGCGCCGTACATCACCCAACACGATGGCTACTACTACCTGTTTGTGTCCTTCGACCACTGCTGCCGCGGCGGCGATTCCACGTACAAGGTTGCCGTGGGCCGCTCGACGTCCGTGAAGGGGCCGTACCTGGACAAGGACGGCCGTGACATGTTTGGTGGTGGTGGCTCGGTGGTCCTTGATTCACACGGTGCAGTAACGGGGCCAGGTGGCCAGTCAGTGTTTGGCGATTACCTGGCTTTCCACTATTACGACGGCTCCAACCAGGACATCCCCTACTTCCCCACCCTTGGCATCCAGAAGATCAACTGGGTGGATGGCTGGCCGGAGTTTGACCAGACCGTGGAACTGCCGGCGGTGCAGAAACAGCCTAAGGCAGCGGCTTCGAAGGCAGGAAAGAAGGCCTCCTTCACTGCATCAGCCACCGGAACGCCGGGCCCGGTTGCCGTATGGGAAACATCATCCGACGACGGCGGCACCTGGCAGGGTATCGACGCCCAGCCGCTCACCAGACGCACGGACGAAGGGACGTACCGCTCAACGCTGGAGTTCCCCGCGGTGGCAGCCGACCAGGACGGACTGCTGGTCCGCGCGGTGTTCCAGAACGCCCACGGAAAGGTGACCACGGACGCCGTCGAACTTTCAGTGAAGTAGCCCGGCACACTTCGTCCGCCCCGACCGGGTGGGTCCCACCCGGTCGGGGCGGCGCGCCACCGGCCCAACGCCCACGTTAGATTTGGACGTATGGATCGAGTGGGGGCGCTTCTGGAAGTATCCGGCCTGTCTGTTGGCTATGGCGGCGTGGCGGTATGTGGTCCGGTAACGGCCCGGCTGGAGGCGGGAGAAGTCCTGGCCATGGTCGGCTTCAACGGCGCCGGTAAATCCACGGTGGCCAGAACCATTGCCGGCAAACAGGTGCCCCTCGACGGTGAGGTCCGGTTCGATGGGCTGCCCGTCAACGAAGATTCGGTGAACTTCCGCCGGGCCGTGGCCGCGGTTTTCGATGAGGACATCTTTTTCCCGTCGCTCAGCGTCAGGGAGCATCTCCAGCTCGTGGCACGCGGACATTCGGTACCGGACCCGGACGGCGCGGTGGCCCGGGAACTGGAGTTCTTCGGCCTTGGGCACCGCGCAGACGTCGTCCCGGATCTCGTCTCCTCGGGGCAGCGGCGCAGGTTGCTGCTGGCCTCGGCCCTGGTGCGCCCATCCTCACTGCTCATCCTGGATGAACCGGAGCAGCGCCTTGATCCGGTGATGCGGGAGCAGCTGGCAGGGCGGATCCGCACCTACACCGAGGCGGGCGGAGGCGTCCTCCTGGTCACCCACGATCCCGGGCTGTTACTCCGGACAGCAGACCGCGCGCTGCTGATCGACGAGACCGTGCTGGAACTGACTCCCCAGCGCGCCGCGGCGGACATTGCCAGTTCACACTGATGACCACGCCCTTGGGGACGTCCCTGGAAAGCCAACCGTTCGACGTCGTCCGTTTTACCCGGACCGCAGCACGGCAGCGCAGCCGCCGCGAGCGCCGGCACCTTGATGTGCTGCTGGACCTGTACAGCGCCGGGCTGGGTGCCGCTGTCCTCCTGATGATGCTGGGCTCGCTGGTTTTCGCGGTCAGGACGCACCTGATCCTTGAACCTCGCGGAGCCTCCGCCGCGGTGGTAGTCATCCCGCAGGAGCTTTTCCACGCCGCGCTGACGGTCTCAGCCCTGCTGGCGATCGCGTCGTTGAGCCGGAAAGTGGGGCCTGTCAGTGTCACGCGGACGGAGGCCTTTTGGTGGTTGGCCCTTCCAGTAGGGCGACGAAGGATGGTGGAGGGCAGCTTCCTGCGGCGCGTAGTGCTGTTCGCGTTGGCTGCATGCATCGCATACCTCCCCTTCAGCGCCCTGACGGAACTGGATGCGAACCCGGGAGGCCATGTCCTGGGATCCGTGACGTTCGGCCTGGCGACTGCTGCGGTGATGCTGCTGGCAGCGATGCGCCAGTTGCCGAAGTGGCCCCACGGGCCTGTGCCGACTTTCGCGCTGGCATTGGCGGTGTCAGCCCTTCCCGCCATCGCATCAGCCGGGACATCCTGGCCGGTGATACTCCTGGCGGTGGCCGTTGCAGTCCTCTGGCTATTTGTCGCACCCCGGCTGGGCACCATCCCGGGCACCAGCCTGACCCGCGGGGGCGCAGTGGCAGGCCATGCCGGGGCAGCGCTCTTCTTCATCGACTTCAATGAGTTGACGCGCGCCCTCAGCGGCAGCCCGCGCAGCGGGTCGGTCACCACCTTCCGGCGTCTCTACGCGCTCCACGCAAGGGGTCCGTGGACGGCGCTGTTCCTGGCCGATGCCGCGGCCTTCCTGCGGCAGCCCGCACCGGGACGGAAGTTGGCCATGTTCCTGGCGTTCGGCCTCGCGGTGATGATGGCCGACGGCGGACTGGCGCTTCCAGCCCGCCTGGCGGTCCTGCTGGTGGCTGGCTGCGCCGCCGCATCCGCCGCGGGCCACGTCGCCAAACGTACGGCGATCACACCCGGCGTCGATGCCGTCCTCCCGCTCCATCCGGCGGCAGTCCGGCTGAGCAGAATGATGATGCCGGCGCTGGCATTGTCGCTGTGGATGGGGATCCTGACCGGCGGACTGGTTCTTCTGGGCATTGCCGGTCCCGCGCTGGTCCTTCTGGGCGTCCTCTGCGGCCTGGGAATGGGTGCGGGGGCGATCCGGGGGGCATATCGCCGGGCACCGGATTGGTCGACGCCGCTGGTGGAAACGCCCTTCGGCCCGGTGGCAAGCGTTCAGTTGCGCTCATTTACCGCAGGCGTGGATGCGGTGGTGCTGGCGATGGCTCCGGTGCTGCTGGCGTTGTATGCAGGAGAGGTGCCAGGCATCCTGATTGCGGCACAGCTCCTTGCCTCGGTTACCGCAGTCCTGATCGCGGCATTCTCCCGCGGACGTTGAGTCTTCCCTCGGATCACGGCCTGAGGGACTGTCCGCTGGCAGTCCGCTGCCCGCGGCGGTGCAGCAACCAACCGCCAAACAGCAGCGCGAGCCCAAAGGCGAGAAAGCCGATATCCCAGGCCACTGGAGCGCCCAGGTCATCCCGGACGTGGTGAATCTGCAGGAGATGGTGGTTGATCAGGCCCTCCACCAGGTTGAAGATCCCCCAGCCGGCCAGCACCAGGCCAAAATGGAAGCTCCAACTGGGCGCACGCCGTCCACGGCGCCATTCCACCAGCATGACGATCGAGGCGGCGAGAACCAGGAACCAGGTGGCAACGTGGAAGAAACCGTCAGCCAGGGTGTTTACCTGGAGTCCGGCCACGGTGCTCGTGGGGAACTCTTCCACGTGGCTGACCATGTGGTGCCACTGCAGGATCTGGTGCAGGACGATACCGTCGACGAAGCCGCCCAGGCCCAGTCCGAAGAGTATTCCTGCAGTTCTGGAGGGGGCGGCCACCCTCTGTTGCCGGCTATCCGAAACCTTAACCATAGGTTCAGGCTACTGCCGGGCACCCCGGGTGGGACAGCCCCTGCACGAGCAAACCGGGCTTCCCTTCTGCAGGACCAATGCTTAATATGCAAGCAACTACTTGCCTATACTGAACCCATGGCCGATATCTTCCGGGCACTCGACGACGACACCAGGCGCCTGATCCTGGATGATCTGTCAGCGCGGGACGGGCAGACCCTGTTGGAGATCTGCACCATGATGGCCATGCGCCATGGTCTGTCTTTGACACGGCAGGCCATTTCGCAGCACCTCAGCGTACTGGAGTCCGCCGGCCTCGTTGTCACGGAAAAGCGCGGCCGGTCCAAGTTCCACTACTTCAATCCGGCGCCACTCGCAGAGATCACCGAGCGCTGGCCCCACCAGAAAGAGACCTGACCCATGAAAATTTCCCTGACCAGCCTGTTCGTTGACGATCAGCGGGCGGCCCTGGCTTTCTACACGGACGTACTCGGCTTCGAAAAGCGCCATGACATTCCGATTGGCGATGACTTCTGGCTAACCGTCGCCTCCCCGGAAGCCCCTGAAGGACCGGAACTGCTGTTGGAGCCGTCGGGCCACCCTGCCGTTAAGCCTTACCGGGATGCCCTGATGGAGGACGGCATCCCGCTCGCCCAGTTTTCCGTAGAAGACATCAAGGCCGAGCATGCCCGATTGAGCGGACATGGCGTGGTTTTCACTCAGCCGCCGACTGACATTGGCACGGCCCTTGTGGCCGTCTTTGATGACACTTGCGGCAACCTCATTCAGCTCATTGAAATGAAGCCGGGATTCGCCGAAGCGATGTGATGCCTATTGCACGCATGGCAAAGCGGTATGACCGACTTTCACGCGCACAACCTGCCTCAGAGCGGGCGCAGACCTCCTCTTACCAGCAGCAGCCCCGGCTAGCGGGGCAACGGGCTGAAACGGAACAGTTGCACACCGTGCGGAGCGATCCTCAGCTCCAGGGCGCGCCGTCCGTTCTCCAGCTTTATGACGGCGGCATCCCCACTCCACGCCTCCGTCGCTTTCCCTGGGGCGTCGGGAAGCCCCAGGTCGCAGAGCGGGACCACCCGGACCGTATCAACCGCCCCGGTGTTGAAGGCTGCGACAAACTGCTCTGCCGACGTCGTACTCTCTGCAGCCCAAAGCACAAGATCCCCGTCGCGCAGCAGTTCACGGTTGTTGCGGCTCGCGTTCAGGACGTCAAGTACGTCGCGGTTGGTCAGGAATTCCATGATTTCGGGCGGCGAGGTCGGCAGATCACAGCCCAGCATCAGCGGCGAGCGGGAGATGGCCCAGAGCGTCATCATGGTCCGTTGCTCATTTATCGTAAGGCGGCTCAAGCGTGGCTCGCCGCGCTCGGCCCGCAGCGCAATCCGTCCCACCGGCAGCATGTCAGCGTCCGCCCACGCACCCGGGCGTTGGTGCGGAGCCCACCGCGCCATCCTGGTGAACTGCGCCTCCACGTCTTCCCACACGTCCCACAGATCATCAGAAACGCGCCACATCTGGGCATTCCCGCGGAGGTGTTCCAGGCGCGCCAGGGACAGCGCCCGGCCCGGCGACAGGCTCAGTACCATCGGCCTGCCGCACCGCGCGATGGCCTGGTGATAAGCGGCGATTTCGGCGTCGAAGTACGGGCCCAGCATGTCGTCAGCCTTAATGAAGTCCACGCCCCACTCCGCAAAGAGCCGAATCTGGGAATCGTAGTAGGCCTGGGCGGCGGGATGCCCGTGGTTCAACCCGAAGTTGTCAGTATTCCAGTCGCACACTGATTGTTGATCGGCAGCCTGGTCCGCAGTGAACGTGGTTCCTTCGATGGGCAGCCGGTCCCGGACGGCCTGCCGGGGAATGCCGCGCATGATGTGCAGGCCGAACTTGAGGCCCAGAGCATGAACCCTGTCCGCCAGGACCCTGAACCCCGCCCCTCCCGCTGCCGACGGGAAGCGGTTGAGGGCCGGAAGTTGGCGTCCAAAACCATCCAGTTCCAGGGCTGCGCCGTCGTTGTAACCACCGGCGCGGGCCGTGGGTTCGTACCACTGGATGTCCACCACCACGGTGTTCCAGCCGTAAGGCAACAGGGTTTCAGCCATGAAGGAAGCATTGGCCAGCACCTCGTCTTCAGTGACGGTGGTGCCGTAGCAATCCCAGCTGTTCCAGCCCATGGGCGGTGTTGGCGCGAGTGTCATCCGGCAAATTTACAACGATATAGAATTGGCCACCAGCCTCCGTATCCGGCCCCGGTTCTGCTGCAGGCAGCGGCCGGGACCGATGGCTGGAAGTACCTTGACACTGAATTTGTTAGCGCTGACAGTTGACGGAGCGCCATACACGATCGGAAAGTCGGCTTTATGAAGAACTGGGCAGGAAACCTCGAATACTCCTCCGCGGACGTCAAGCGTCCCGGCTCGGTGGCCGAACTGGCCGCTGTAGTGGCCGGCGCAGACCGGATCAAGGCCCTAGGCTCGCGGCACTCCTTCAACCGGGTGGCCGATACCGACGGCGTGCATGTGCTGCTGGATGCGCTGCCGCAGGAGATCGAACTGGACACGCAGAGTCAGACGGTACGGGTCAGTGGCGGTGTCAGCTACGGCGCGCTGTGCCGTGACCTGGAGAGCTCCGGTTTCGCCATCCACAACCTGGCTTCGCTGCCGCACATTTCAGTAGCAGGTGCCATCCAGACGGGCACGCACGGTTCCGGGGTGGACAATCCCTCGCTGGCAGGCGCCATCGAACGTATTGACCTGGTCCGGGCAACCGGTGAGCAGGTATCCCTCTCACGTGCTGACGGCGACGACTTTTTGGGCAGCGTGGTGGGTCTCGGCGCCCTGGGTGTGGTGACCGCCGTCGAACTGTCCGTTCGCCCCAGCTTCCTGATGCGCCAACGGGTCCTGGAAGACCTGCCCTGGGACACCGCCCTCGCGGACTTCCGCGCCTTGGTTTCCAGTGCCTACAGCGTCAGCCTGTTCACGGATTACACCGGCGACTCCATCAACCAGGTGTGGCTTAAGGCGCTCGACTCGGAGCCTGCCCTTGGTGGACTGTTCGGCGCCACTGCGGCCACCCGGCCGCGGCATCCGCTGCCGGACATGTCGGCCGAAAACTGCACGGTGCAACTGGATGAGCCGGGTCCGTGGCTTGACCGGCTCCCGCATTTCCGTCACGAGTTCACGCCGAGCAACGGCGAGGAACTCCAGAGTGAATTTATCCTGCCGCTGGAGCAGGCACCGGCCGCGCTGGAGGCCGTCCGGACTATTTCCGGCAAGCTTTCGCCGTTGCTTTTCGTTTCGGAAATCCGGACCGGGGCCGCGGACGAATACTGGCTCAGCCCCTTCTACCGGCAGCAAAGCGTGGCACTGCACTTCACATGGAAGCCACTGCAGGCCGAGGTTGAGGCAGTACTTCCGGAACTTGAATCGCTGCTCCAGCCTTTCGGCGCCCGCCCGCACTGGGGCAAGCTCTTCACGCCCACCGGCCATGACTGGGAAGCCCTGTACCCCCGGTTCGCCGACTTCCGCGCACTGGCAGCCAGCCATGATCCGGAAGGCAAGTTCCGCAACTCGCTGCTGGACGCAGTTCTGGGCGCGCCCATACCGGCTACCTAGGAAGGAGCTGGGCTGCTCCGAATGAGACGCCAAACTGGACACACCACAGATCCACGGCCTTGTACTTTGTGAGGTCCACTTCGGCGGGAATCGTGTACACCTGGTTGCCCTGGTTGCCTTTGATCAGGCCCAGGTCGTAGTACTCCGCCCCGCCCGCGGTGTACCAGCCGTCGGTTCCTTCCACCACGTCCGCGGCGCTCAGCCACACATGAACGTCGGGCCCGTTGGAAGTGTCGAGGTTCTCCAGGGTCAGGACCCGGGTTCCGTCCGGCTGGGAGACGATCCGGACAGTGCCGCTGGTGGCGTGCTCGTGACTGATCAGCGAGCCGGTTGCCAGTTCCACGGGGCCCGCGGGGAGGACAGGGCCGGACGACGGCGACGGCGAACCGCTGGCGGACTCGCCGGAGGCAACGGGGGACGGTGCCTGGGCTGCCACGGTGGGCAACTGCTCGTCCACGCGGACATCAACGAACAGCAGCCATGGCTTGAAGACCACCAGCCCGACGACGATCGCCACCACGCCCACCAGCGCTCCTAGTGTCAACCATCGCCTGCGGCCGCTGCCGCCAATTCCATTGCCGTCGAGCCGTTTCCGCTCATGCGTCAATCCTGCGCCATCGCCGCTCAACTGGGTAGCAGCAGTTGCCGGTGACGGCCCCCTGAAAGGCAACTAGTGCTACCTGGTTGGGACGGTTACTCGATAAGGTACCGGCATGGACATCATCCTCGTACCCGGATTCTGGCTGGACGCTAGCTCTTGGGAGGAGGTGACCCCTGCCCTCGAAGCGGCGGGCCACACGGTTCACCCACTCACCCTTCCCGGCCTGGAGTCCGCCGACGCTGACCGTTCCGGAATCGGCCTCCGGGACCATGTTGACGCCGTCGTCCGCGTTGTTGATTCCCTGGACGGAAAGCCGGTGTTGGTGGGGCATTCCGGTGGCGGTGCCATTATCTCCGCGGTTGCCGACGCCCGGCCGGAGCGTATTGCCCGCTGCATCTACGTGGATGCCGGCCCGGTCGGCGAGGGCGGCGTGATCAACGATGAACTGCCGGCCGACGGCGACGACATCCCGCTGCCGCCGTGGGAACTGTTTGATGATGAGGACCTGACGGACCTGACTGAAGAGTTGCGGGCACGGTTCCGGGCCCGGGCAATTCCGCAACCCCGAGGAGTTGCCCAGGATCCGCAGCAACTCGGGAACCCCCGCCGCTACGACGTTCCCACCACCATCATCGCGTGCGAGTTTCCGTCGTCCATGCTGAAGGAATTTCTGGCTACCGGGCACCCGTTCACTGCAGAGTTGGCGCAGATGCGCGACGTCGAATACGTGGATCTGCCCACTGGCCACTGGCCGCAGTTCACCCGTCCGTCCGAGCTGGGTCAGGCGATTCTGGCTGCGGTTCAGAAGACTCGGGTTTGAGCCGCATCTCCTCCGACAACAGCCGGAAGGCCCTGGTGGCGAAGGCAACCAGCGCCAGCACCACCATCGCCAACCCGCTGAAGAGGAAAACCAGGGCAATTCCGCGGGCTTCGCCGTCGCCAAGCAGCCACCCCCAGGTGGCCTGTCCCGCGCCGGAGTCCATGTAGGGGATGATCCAGAATTGAGCAATCGGGGCAATCAGGAATGCGGTCACGGGGGCAGCCGCGGATTCGAAGGCCTGCGCGAAGCCAAATACCCTTCCCTGCCGTTTGAACGGCACAACCTTCTGGATGACTGTTTGCTCAGCCGCTTCCACCGCCGGAATCAGCATCATATAGACCCACGTGCCCAGCGCGTAGAGCCACCACCACTCGCGGATGGTGAAGAACGCGCCCAGCAACCCCATGACGGCTACCACCAGGAGCATGGTGCGGATGGGGTTGCTGCCCAGGCCCCACTTCGCTATTGCAAGTCCGCCAATGATGAAGCCTGTGGACGCAACGCCGAACACCACGCCCCACAGTTCCACGGGAAACAGCGTCAGCCCGTACGGGTCCATCAGCGCGATATACACGCCGGCGATGAGATTGTTGAACGTGGCGAAAAGGATCAGGGCAAACAGCCCCGGAACGCCGCGGATCACCTTGATGCTGCCGCGGAGGTCGATAGTGGGCGGGCGGCCACCATCTGCCACTGGCTGATCCTCCGGGATGCGAAGCCAGACCAGGTGCACCAGGGCTACCAGCGTTGCGCCTATGGCGATGGCCAGGGTCCACCCCATGCCAACAAACCCGATCGCCAGCCCGCTGAAGACGCTGGTCACGATGAACGCCATGCCCTGGACAGTGCCCACCATGCCGTTGGCATTGGCGTGCCGTTCCAGCGGGACCAGCAGCGTCACGGTGGTGGACAGGGCAATATTCCGCAGGTTTTCCACCACGGAGCCCAGCAGGATGACGACGGCAAAGAGCCAGAACCACGGCCCGCCCAGGTCCACCAGCTCCGATTCAGGGTGACTCAGGTAAAGGAAGCCGGAAGCAATGAAGGCTATAAGAGTGACAATGCTGGACAACACCATGACGTGGTGCTTGCGGTGCCGGTCCACCACGGCGCCGAACAGGATGCCAAACGCCGCCACCAGCAGCATGTACGCGCCACCGATAATGCCGGTGGCCAGCACCGATCGCGTTTCCAGGTATACCCAGAACGTCAGTGCGAACCACAGGAAACTGGTGGTGACATTGGCGATCATGGTGTTCACGAGCACGTGGACAAACGTCCGCATACCGTCTGCCGGGACTACCGGCTGATCCACCCCCGCGTGGCTTCTATCCGTCACTCACATCAGCGTACTGAGCACCGCGGAGATGCGGAAGACCCCACCGTAACGTTGTTTGGAAAACCACTTGTTACGCTTGTGGCAGTGCTTACTTTGATGATTTCCTGACCTACCTGTCCGATCCCCGGGCATCCCGGTCCACCAGGCTTAACGCTCCGTGCGGAGTGGTGATTCGACGTCCCATGAGCGGGGCCCGACAAGGGCTCCCATCCCTCGGACCACCGCCAGAATCACCCACAAGGAGTACCCCATGTCCGCTTCCCTGCCTTCCCCTGCCCTCCGTCCGGACTGCGCCAACTGCTTCGCCCTGTGCTGCACGGCTTTCGGATTCAGCCGCTCAGCCGATTTCGCCATTGATAAGCCTCCCGCCACGCCTTGCGGCAATCTTGCAGACGACTTCTCCTGCACCATCCACGCATCGCTTCCGGCCCGTGGCTTTCGCGGCTGTACCGTCTTTGACTGTTTTGGCGCGGGCCAGGCCGTTTCCCAGCAGCTGTTCAAGGGCGTCAGCTGGAAAGCCGATCCGTCCAGCCGACCGGGGATGTTTGCGGCCTTCGGAATCGTCCGGCAGTTGCACGAAATGCTGTGGCATCTGGAAGAGGCGGAACGGCTGGCCTTCGACCCTGCCCTCGCGCAGGATGCCCGGCACCTGTCAGATGCCATCCAAACCATCACGAGCGGTCCCGTCGACGCACTGTTGGAGTACGACGTCGGCGCCCTCCACTTCCGTGTCAGGACCGTCCTGGTCGAGGTGAGCGAAGAGCTCCGGGCCGGCTTTGCCGCTATGGGCAACGAGCATTTAGGGGCCGGAATCAAGGCCGGAACGGACCTTGCCGGGCGCAACCTCAGAAACCAGCGGTTGAGCGGGGCGGATCTTCGCAGCGCGCTGCTGATAGGCGCGGACCTGCGGGGCTGTGAACTGTCCGGGGCTGACCTGCTGGGAGCGGACCTGCGGGATGCAAAACTCGAAGGTGCCCAGCTCGAGGCGGCGCTGTACGTGACGCAGCCGCAGCTCAATGCGGCGCGGGGTGATGCCGCCACCACGTTGCCCCACCGCTTGAGCGCCCCGTCGCACTGGCTCACGGGACCCTAGCCGCGGGTATGGATCAGAGGCTGGAAGGTCCGGAAACGTACCGGGCCGCCCAGCGGAACCTGGGCGGCGAGCGCCAGGTCCTCCTCGGCCACCACTGCGATTACCGGGTATCCGCCAGTCACCGGGTGGTCAGCCAGGAACAGAACGGGCAGGCCGTCCGGTGGCACCTGCAATGCGCCGCCCACCATGCCTTCGCTGGCCAGTTCTCCCGTTCGGCTCCTGGTCAGCGGTTCACCGGCCAGCCGCAGCCCCACCCGGTTGGACCGCGTTGTTACCGTCCACACCTGCCCGCACAGCTGCTCCATAGCAGCGGCGTCGAACCAGTCGTCGCGGGGGCCCGGGATGATACGGAGTTCTGTAATACTGCCAGCAGCCGGGTAGTGCGGTTGCAGTTCAGGAGGGCCGACGACGCCGGAAGCGGTGCGCGTGCCAACCGGCAGCAGTTGCCTGGCAGCCAGCGGGGACGGACCGATCCCGGACAGTACGTCGGAGGCCCGGCTACCCAGCCGTGGCTGCGTTTCGATGCCTCCGCGTACGGCTAGATAGCTGCGGAATCCTTCTGGTGACGGGCCCAGTTCAAGCGTTTCGCCGTCCCTCAGCACTAAGGCCTGGGCCACCGGCGCGCTCCGTGAGGCCCCGCCGTCGTCGAACCCTTCGGCGCGGATCGCACCCCTTGCGGCAGGGTTCAGCAGCAGGGACGCAGGGGCTCCGGTAACGGCTACGATCCGGTCACCCACCGCCTGGACGGTCAGCCCAGGACCTGCGGTTTCGATGCAGGCTGCACCGGGTTCGTTACCCACCAGACGGTTGGCCCGGCGGAGGGAGGCCCGGTCCAGGGCGCCCGAGGCGGGCACTCCCAGGCCTTCGTAGCCGGGCCTGCCCAGGTCCTCGATCAGGCTGAGCAGGCCTGCAGACACAACCCGCAGGCCATTCGTGGTGGTGCCGCGGGCCGGAACCGTCCTGGAAACCGCAGTACCGGCAAGCCGCACCAGCTCGCGCACGGGATGGAACCGGACCGAATCTCCCGGCTTCACCAGCGCGGGTTCGGGACGGTCAAGGTCCCACATCACGGCGTCGGTGTGGCCGATCAGCCGCCAGCCGCCGGGTGAACTGCGCGGATACACCGCCGAATAATTGCCGGCCAGCGCCACGGAACCCGACGGTACTGCCGTCCTGGGTGAGTCCAACCGGGGAACGTCCAGGCCGCCGTCGCCCAGCAGATAAATGAAGCCGGGCGCAAACCCGCCAAACGCGGCGGCCCACCGCTGCCCGGAATGCGCCTTGACGACGGCCTCCACACTGCGCCCGGTCAGGGCGGCAACTGTGCTTAGGTCCTCGCCGTCGTACACGGTATTGATGACCACTTCGGCACCAGCAGGCCGTTCGTCCGGCGGTGGCAGTTCCAGTGCCAGCAATGCCTTGCGGAGTTCACGGACAGCCCGGGCGGAATCGGCCATCACCAGCACGGTAACTGCTGCCGGCACTACCTGGTCCTGCCCGGGAAGCGGCGCCTTCCGCAATGCCGCCGTCAGGGCAAGGACCTCGTCGGTACCGGCAAGTTCAGCCAACAAGGCCCGGGACCCTGCGGCGCGCACGGACAGCACACGGATTGCGCTGCTCGGGGCCGTCATGGCGCCTTTCACCCCGTCTCCGTCAGGCATTTTCCAGCCGGGACCCCGGCTTCCACTATTGTGCCGTTGTTAGGCTGGAAGTATGAACCGGACCTTTTCTGCCCTGACCGCCCTGACCGCAACCGTGCCCCTGGCGCTCCTCCTCGCAAGCTGCTCCGTCCAGGAAACGGCAGAAAACGTCGCAAATGATGCCGCCTCGAAGGCTGCGACGGCCGCCGCGGAACAAGTCACGGGCCAGGTCTGCACGCTTGTGGAGGACGGGTTGATCAGCCTCGCCGACCAGGAAGTACTGGGCGGACTGGTGGGTGCCGCAGAAGCGGCGGGCGTCCCGGCAGAAATCACGACGCCGATGCGCCAGATCGCAGACGCCGGAGACCAGGTGCCGGAAGACTCAGTGAACAATTTGAAGGATGCCTGCGCTTAGGCAGGACCTTATTGCCCCGGAGGCCTAGCGCTTCCCCTTCTTCCGTGAGCCCTTGCCCCTGCCCTTGTCCGGGTTGGGAGCATAGCGCTGCGCCACCTTGGGTTTCTTGGCGCCGGAACCGCGGCGGTCCGGCTTTGGCTCCTTCTTTGGCTCTTCCTGCCGGGCAGAGGGCTGCCGGGAACTGTGAGCGGTGCGGCCCCGGACAATGCCAATGAACTCCTCGATGACCTCATCCGTGGAATCGGCAGGCCAGGCAACAGCGATCTGGGTGGTGGGGGCTCCGCTAAGCTTCCGCGCCACGGTGTCCCTCACATTGAAATGCCGGGCTACGGGCTGCGGCAGGATCACCAGCCCGGCGCCCGTTGCAACCACCTGCATGGCCGTCTCCGGGCCTCCCATCCCTGCGACGTCCAGGAAGGACTCCTCCGACAGATCGCCCAGTTCCACTTCCTCGAAGACGGAGAGCTCGTGCCCTTTCGGCGCCACCACGGCCGGCTGTTCTTCATAAAGGGGAATGACGCTGAGGCCCTCGCGCTCCACCGGAAGCCGGACAAAGCTGAGATCTGCGGAGCCGTCACGGAGCACTGACAGCTGCCCGGCGTCGTCGGTCATGAAAGCCTCCACCGGAATCCCCGGCATCCGCTCCTCCCAGCGCCGGATCCACTTGCCCGGAGTTACCCCTGCAACGTAGGCGAAACGGAGCACGCGCGCAGCGGAACCGGCAGCGGGATCCCCTGCCGCAACGTCTTCAACGGCAGCATTAGTGGCAGGCGCTGCGGGACTGTCAGCGGCAGTATCCACAGGCGGATCAACTAGGGGATTCTCGGGGCGGGATTCGTTGGACTCAGGCACCCCTTCACAGTACCGCGCTGCATCCGCGTGCTCCCGGGCCTGTGGCGGGCGGATACCCTAGATGCATGACTTCCGCTAACTCCCAGTCCATGAAGCCGGCCACCGTCGCGAAGAAGCTCGGTATCTACCTGCCGGCAACACCGCAGGAGTTCCAGGATTCGATTATCACCCGCGAGGAATTCGCTGAACTCCAGGCCAACCCGCCGCAATGGCTGGTGGAACTGCGCCGCAACGGCCCGCACCCACGCCCCGTGGTGGCCCAGAAGCTCAACATCTCCATCAGTGGCCTTGCGCGTGGCGGTGTGGAAGAAGCACTCACGACGGCGGAAATCACCGCTCTGCTGCAGGCCCCTCCGGCGTGGTTGGTTACCGAGCGGGCAATCCAGGCCGCGGTCCGCGAAGAGGCTAAGCGCGTTAAAGAAGAGGCTGCCGCGAAGGCCGCCAAGGCGGAGAAGGAAGCCCGGCGCTAAAGGGGCAAACGGCCTTAAAAGCAGACGGCGCGGGCGGCTGGTTACAAGAAGCTGAGCTGGTGGTTACAGGAAGCTGAACAGTCCGTTACGCGGCTGGACAGCGAGTAGAAGCTGGCGTAGATTCAAGGTCACAACGCCGCCTTTACGGGCGGGTCGGATCACTTTCGGTGTTATGCACCATCGGAAGCAGAAAGCTGCTGTAGCAAAACGGCGGCACCAGTTGCATAGACGGAATCGAGCCAAGAAATGGACACCTCGCATTTCCAGACTTTCCTTACGGAAGCAACCATCGCCGATCCTGAGACGGACAGCCCCCTGGGGGCGGATTGCCTTCACGGCCTCTACGTCAGCTGGTGCTTCCTCCAGGGAATCCAGCCCCGCTCAGATGGGGCCTTCCGGGCCGGCATGGCCCAGTGCGGTGTCAAAGTTCACGACTCCCAGCTGAGAATGCAGGGGCCGGCCGCTGCCGACTACATCCTGTCCAGCTACCCCGCGGCAGTGTAGGACCCCACGCACAACCATTGACTACCCGTTCGGACAGGGCTGCAATAGAAGGAGCAGCCTTGACGGTCGGCCAGGCAACGCGCTGGAGGTGCCATGTTCACGGACGTCATTACCCAGGTGGCGCTCTTCTGGCCCGCCCTCGCCTGCGGCCTTGTGCTTTCCGTGACCACGGCTGCCACGTCGCTGGCGGTCCGCCATCACCGGACTGCACCGACGGACGACGTCGGCGATCAACTGTTCTGGGATCTGTTCGCGGGCGCCGCGGTAGCGGTTCCTGCCGTCGTGCTGCCTTCACTCACCTCGCCGATGGCAGGCCTGGCGGTAGCCACCGCCGGTGCGGCTGCCGGTATCGGTGCCTACCGTAAGTACCCGCAGCTCGCCGCACTTCAGCAGGAACGGCGGCGGCGGAACAGGGCACTTAGCGGGCTTGGCACCGCCGTCGAACGCCATCAGCGGACCATAGAGAGCTGGCGGCGGTATGAATTGGACCCCGCTTTGGCCATCGACTTTCCGGCCATGTCCGACGTCCGCCAGCCCGAGACAGCCCAGCTGATCAGGGCCATGAGGTCTGCGGAAACCGTGAGCCCTGCGGACGAGCCGGAAAACTACGCACGGGCCGTGGAGCGTCTGGAGCACGCCCTGCAGCAGGCCGAAGCCGCCGCAGGGGCACGCCCGGCAACCGAGGCGCACTAATCCCGACGCGAATCCTGCTAGTGCCGGAGGACCTTACGCCACCGGGACGGTGACGCGGGCGGCCTCGAGGATCCGTTCGGCCGTCTTCCGTCCCATCCGGATGGCGCCATCCACGTGCTGGTAGCCTTCAGCTGCCAGGTCCGAGGAGCACCAGTAGATCGGACCCACAGGCGTGTGCTGATCCTTGCCATAACGGTGCAGTCCACCAAGATCGTAGCTGGAGGCGTACGCGCCCCGGGTCCATTCCTCAGAGCCCCAGTCGGACTCGTAGTAAACCTCAGGAGTCAGGGCCTTGTCGCCCAGGAACCCGGCAATCGATTCAAGGATGGCCCGTTTGCGATCATCCGGACTAAGTTCGAACACGGCGTCCGCCTTTTCGTCGGAGATGAAGCCCACCAGGGTGCCCCGGGCATCTCCGTAGTTGGTGTTGTCGTAGACCTCCTGCACCAGCGAGCCGGCGCCGAAGCCTGTGCCGGAGAGGCCGTCCTCCCGCCAGAACGGGGTGTCGTAGACAGCGTGCACCTTGATAACCAGGCCGAGCGACTGGTGCTGGTGCATCTGGTGCTGGCGACGCGGCAGGGGCGGATCGAAGGAGACCCGTGAATACAGGTTAGGCGGCACGGCCATGACCACAAATCCCGCCTGCACTGTTGCCCCGTCCGCGGTGACGGTCACCTGGCGGCGCGTACCGCCGTCGCTCGCTTCCTCCCAGCGGATGGTGCGCACCGGGCTGTTCAGGATGACGTCGTTGCCCAGTTCGGCTGCCTGCAGGAGCGAGACCTGCTGCATCCCGCCCACAACGCGGCGGTCGAGGATGAAGTCTTCGTCGGTGAGGTGACTGAAGGAGCCGGCAGAGGCCGCCATCAGGACTGCCTGCAGCGCTGAGAATGCGTGGGCCGGCTTGGTGAGCATGCCTCCGGCGATGAACAGGCCGATGTTCCTGCAGGCTTCTTCGTCAGTGGAATGTGCACGCAACCAGTGGTGGAAGGAGATGGTGTCCAGCTCGCGGGCCTTCGGGTGGGCCCAGGGTTCCGTGGCACCAATCTCAGCGGCGAGGCCGTCCAGGATCGCGATGAGCTTTTCCATCTCAGCTTTGGTTTCCGCTCCTACCGGGAAGGTGTCCCCCGTGTACCGGATGGGCTGGCCGTCCTGACCCACATAAACCGATTCGCCGTCCCGGTAGCGTGGGTAGGTCTCCAGGCCCAGGTCGTCCAGTAAAGCCAGAAGCTCGGTCTGGTCGGGCGAGACCCACTGGCCGCCGATTTCCAGCATTGCACCGTCGATAGTGTCGGTCCAGGTGCGCCCGCCCACACGGTCACGTGCCTCGAGCACAGCCACCGTCAGGCCGGCCTTCTTCAGTTGCCGCGCGGCGGTGAGGCCGGACGGACCGGCTCCGACAATTACGACGTCGCGTTCCAGGTTCTGCATGATGTCCTCTCTCTGCGACCCTCCGTTGCGGTGTTCCGGGTCACTAAATGAATGCCATTCATTTATAGTCACTATAGCCGCGTCCGACCGGCTGCGGAAGAGGCGGCTGCACGGCCAGTGGAATAATGCTGGGGAACCGATCGAAAGGCCAGCAATGCCGGCAGTACACTCCACCGCAGGTAATGGGACGGCAGCAGGAAAACGGAAAGCCGGCACAGCGGACGACGCCGGCACGCCTCCGGGTGCCGTCCGTCGCCGCGCCGGGCGGCCGGCAGCTGCAGTCCTGGACCTCTCGGGGATTACCCGGGCTGCACTGGACCTCATCGGCAGCAAGGGCTATGACGGCCTCACCATGGCCGCCCTCGCCCGCAAGCTGGACGTGGCGCCGTCGGCCCTCTATAACCATGTCGAATCAAAACATGACGTGCTGGTCCTGGTGGAGGACCACCTGATGTCCCTGGTGGACGTCTCCGGTTTTGGCTCCGGTCCATGGGAAGACGCGGTGCGCACCTGGGCCTGGAGCTACCGGGATGCGTTTGCCGCCCACACGCCCCTCATTCCCGTCATTGCGGTGCTGCCGGTGACCGACGCGCCACGGACCCTGGCGATGTACGAGGTAGTCAGCACCGGCTTCCGTGACGCCGGCATTCCCGAAGCCAGGATTGTGCCTGCCATTGTGGCACTGGAATCCTTCATCTTCGGCTCGGCGTATGACGTCACTGCGCCGCCGGACATCTTCGATCCGGGAACCATGTCCGGGTCCACCCCGGGATTCACGGCAGCTGTCCAGAGTTTTGCGGCGGAAGGGGAGGAACGCCCAGCGGACGTCGCGTTCGGCCTCGGCCTGGAGGCCCTGATCACCGGCCTTGGCTCGCTCCGGCGGTAGCTACCGGGCCCTCGCCCACTCCTGAAGCTCGGGGCTGAGGGGCCCTATACAACGAAAAACACCCCGGTCCGAAGACCGGGGTGTTTTGATTGCGTGCGCGAGGGGGGATTTGAACCCCCACGCCCTTTCGGACACTGGCACCTGAAGCCAGCGCGTCTGCCGTTCCGCCACTCGCGCGCAAATGCATACTGCTTGTTCTTTTGCCTAACCACAGCCCCGGATCCCGGAACCGCATCCCTGCAAAAGCAGCGAGATCAAGCATAACGGACACCTGCGCGAAAACACCAATTGAGCCACCTCCATGCTGTCAGTGAAGACAGGGCGGCCTGTGCACAACCACTCCAGTTCCCGGTTCCGCAGCCCGTAACGCCGGGCATAAGTCCTTACCTGCCGAACTTTTCCGGCGTCCGGCACGTTGGGGATTAAGGTCATTACGGGGGTCGGCAAGTAGTATCAGATATAAGAGCGCCTGCTTCCGGCAGGCCGGACAGTGACTTAACCGTAGGGCAAGGACCGTCGCACGCGGCAGGTTCTGGACACGGCTGCCAGGCAGCCGGAAGGAAAGGAGAAGGGCCATGGGTTTGCTGGACAAAGTCGAGCGCGGCATCGAAAAAGCCGTCCGCGGCGTCTTCTCCACCGGCTCCAAAGCCCACGTGGAGCCCGTCGAAATCGCCAGCCGGCTTCGCCGCGAGGTGGACCACAAGGCGTTGACTGTTGCCGCCGGCCGTACCCTGGCACCCAACGTTTTTGATGTCCGGCTCAGCGACGAGGACTTCGAGCGTGCCCAGGAATGGGGAACGCCGCTGGCTGAAGAACTGTGCGACGTTGTTATCAACCACGTGCGCAGCCAGGGATACACCCTGCAGGGTCCCGTACGCATCTCCTTCCTCCGGGACGAAGCTCAGCGTACCGGTGACTTCGAGATCACCACCAGGACGGAGAAGTCCTCCGGTTCTGCAAGTCCTGCTCCGCACCGTCCCCATGTCCCCGCCGCGCCTTCCCGGCAGCCCGTCCGGCTGCAGCCCGTCCTGGATATTGACGGCCAGCGCTACTCGCTGAATGCAGCCTCCGTCATCCTTGGCCGTTCCTCGGAAGCCGACATCCTGGTGGACGATACCGGCGTGTCCCGTAAGCACCTGGAGATCCGGACTGAAAACGGCTCCAGCACGGCTGTGGACCTTGGGTCCACCAACGGCAGCTACGTCAACGGCCATAAGGTTGCGGGCACCATGGAACTCTCCGACGGTTCCACCATCACCATGGGCCGCACCAGGATTATCTTCCGCCTGCTCCCGGCGGGCAACGGGAGCCGTGCATGAATGAGATCAGCGACCTCACCGTAACGGCGCTCCGCTTCGGATTCCTCATCCTCCTCTGGATCCTGATTTTCAGCATCGTTTCTGCCATGCGCCGGGACCTGATGATCGGGCGTAAGGCCGCCGCGGGAACACCCACTGCCCGCGAGGTCCGCAGAAATCCGGAACTGGCCGTCCCCACCCCGCCTCCCCCGCGCCAGCAGCCCCGGCAGCTGGTAGTGGTTGAAGGCCCGCTGAAGGGCACCACCATCCCGCTGGCCGCGAGCCCTATCCTGCTGGGACGGGCACAGGAAGCCACCTTGGTCCTGGAGGACGATTACGCCTCCGGCCGTCACGCCCGGCTCTTTCCGCAGGGCAGCCGCTGGTTCATCGAGGACCTCGGTTCCACCAACGGAACCTACCTTGCAGACCAGCAACTCACCCGCGCCCAGCCCATGGAGCCCGGTGTTCCCGTGAGGATCGGCAAGACGGTCATCGAATTGAGGCCATAAGCGATGGCCTCCCAGGACCATCCCGCCGAGGGCCATCCCGTCCCCGCGCGGCCACTGATCATGCGGTTTGCTGCCCGTTCCGACGTCGGCCGGATCCGGGCTAAAAACGACGATTCCGCCTATGTCGGCCGGAACCTTGCAGTGGTTGCCGATGGCATGGGCGGCCACGCCGGCGGCGATGTCGCTTCGGCCGCCACAGTCCTGGACATGATCCATCTGGACCATGACGACTACAACGGCGAGGCCACCACGGTCCTGGCGGACGAGATCCAGACAGCCAATTCCCTGCTGTCCGAACTGGTCCACATCAACCCCAAGCTCGCCGGAATGGGAACCACCGTCACCGCCCTGCTGCTGGCGGACGGCAAGCTGCACTTCGCCCACATCGGTGATTCCCGCGCCTACCGCTTGCGCAATGGCGTTTTTGAGCAGGTCAGCGTTGACCACACCTTCGTCCAGCGGCTCATCGACGAAGGCAGGCTCCGCCCGGACGAAGCTGAGACGCACCCGCACAAGAACGTCCTGATGCGCGTGCTGGGTGACGTCGACGCGAGTCCGGAACTCGATCTGGACGAGTTGGACGTCGAGCCAGGCGAACGCTGGCTGCTCTGCTCCGACGGGCTGAACTACGTGGCCGGCCACGTGATTGAGCGGACAGTCCGTGAAACAAAGGACCTCCGCGAATGCGTGGAAGCGCTCGTTGACCTCACGCTTGAGGCGGGCTCCCCGGACAACGTCACCGTCGTGATGGTGGAGATTGCCGAGGAAACGTCCGACGACGTCAGTACAGCGGCGGTGGACATAGTTCCGGCGGTGACGGCCTCCAAAGAGGATCCTGCGGCCGCAGAACCTCCCACCGCCGCCGGTCCCGTTGCCCAGGACAATTCCCAAGACGAAACACCCGACGACGGCATCACCGCGGGCGGCCCCGGTTCCGTACGCGCCACATCGGCTCAGGTCGCCGCTGCCGATCCTGCCTCAGACGAGGCGGCCCGTGGCACCCCAACGGCAGAGAACGAACGCACAGAAACTGCAGACAACGCAGAAAGCACCAGCACGGATCCGCATCTTGGTGAACACCTCTCCGCCGAGGTGCTGCGCGAGGAGTTGGAATCCCGTCCCCATGACCTCGTCGGCGCTGCGGCCAGCGCCGCGGAAACCGGCTCCATCCCCACCATTGCCGGCCGCACCGTAGCGCGCAGGGCCGCCACCGTGCTCACGCATAAAGCAGAGCCATCCGCACGCCTGGATCAAGAGGATGACATCGTGCTCAACCGGCCGCGGCGCTGGGTCACCATCAGCATCGCGGCGGCCCTGCTGCTGATCCTCACCACGGGCCTGTGGCTGGGCTATGCCTGGACCCAGACCCGGTACTACATTGGCGAACACGACTCGAAGGTGGCCATCTTCAACGGCGTTTCACAGCGGCTTGGCCCCTTCCAGCTGTCCACGCTCGAGACCGTGACGGAGATCTCCATGGATTCGCTTCCGGCGTTTTCGCAGCAGCGGGTTCGCCAGACAGTACCTGCCAGCGACCTCTACGATGCCCAGCGCATTGTCCAGAACCTCAAGACCACAGGCGTGACATCGCCCGAAGATGAGTGCCTGCCGCCGTCGCCCAGCCCATCGGCAACCACCGGCACGCCGGTGGCCACCGAGACCGCTGCTGCGGCGCCGACGGCGGCCGCTCCGTCACCAACCGCTACTCCAAGCTGTGTGGGGGCACCATGACGCAGATTACCTCCGTACCCAAGCCACGCCGCAATGTTGAACTGGTCCTGCTGATCCTGGCCCTAGCAGTCGGCATCGGTGCCAGTGCCATGGTGGGCATTGACGATCCTTCCTCGTTCGACAGCGATTTCTGGTTTCAGTCCAGCCTGCTGGCGGTGGCTTCGCTGGTCTTCCACGTGGTGTTGAGGATCCGCGCAAAATATGCCGATCCGGTAATACTTCCGTTGGTTGTGGCGCTTAATGGCTTGGGCCTGGCTATGATCCATCGTCTGGATGGGCCCAACGATGACACCGGTAACAATCAGCTGCGCTGGACGCTACTGGCAATGGCAGTCGCCATCGCAGTGATTTGGTTCCTCAAGGACCACCGCGTGTTGCGGCGCTTCACCTATATTTCATTGGCAGTCAGCGCCGTGCTCCTGATCCTGCCTCTGGTTCCGGGCATCACCGCCGGTGAGATCCTCGGCGCCCGGGTCTGGATCAGCGTGGGCGGCATGACCTTCCAGCCCGGCGAAGTAGCCAAAATTACCCTCGCAATATTTTTTGCGGGGTACCTGTCGTCCAACCGGGACCTGATCCTGCTGGCCGGGCGCAAGGTTGGCCCGCTTCAGTTCCCGCGGTTCAAGGACATGGGCCCCATGATCACCGCCTGGTTGGTCAGCATCGGCGTCCTGATTTTCCAGCGCGACCTCGGCTCTTCGGTCCTCTTCTTCGGTCTCTTCATCGTCATGATTTACGTGGCTACCAGCCGAATCAGCTGGGTGCTGATCGGCGTAGGGCTGCTGGTGGGCGGCGGACTGGTTGCCGCGCAGGTCTTCTCGCACGTGGCGCTCCGAATCGACGGCTGGCTCAACGCCTTCGAACCCGAGGTTTACGATCGCAGCGAGCAGGTTGTTCAGGGCCTCTTTGGAATGGCCAACGGTGGCCTGATGGGCACCGGACTGGGCCAGGGCCGGCCATGGCTGGTGCCGTTCGCCAATAGCGACATGATCATCGCCTCCTTCGCCGAGGAATTGGGCCTGGTGGGCATTTTCGCCATCGTGCTGATGTTCCTGCTGCTGTTCACGCGCGGATTCCGGGCAGCGCTTGGCACCAGGGACGCCTTCGGGAAACTCCTTGCCTGCGGATTGTCCTTCGCCTTGGCCCTGCAGTGCTTCGTAGTGATTGGCGGTGTAACCCGGTTGATCCCCCTGACGGGTTTGACCACGCCGTTTATGGCGGCCGGCGGATCCTCGCTGCTGGCGAACTGGATCATCGTCGGCCTGCTGCTGATGATCTCCAATACCGCCCGCGGGCCTGTTGACACCACGCCTCTGCCGCCGTCGCAGGACGCTACAGGCAGCCAACAGTCAGTATCTACCCAGGCGGTGAAGCAACAGTGAACCAGGCTATCCGCAACTCCTGGATTGCCGCGATCGCCATGTTCGCGCTTATTTTCGGCGCCTTGAGCTATGTCCAGGTGATCGGCGCCGAAGACCTCAACACCAATCCGTTGAACAAGCGGGCGCTGCTCCAGAATTATTGCAACGACCGCGGTTCCATCATCGTGGCGGGAACACCCATCGCCGAATCCGTTGAAGGCACCGCCTCCTGCGGCTTCCAGCGGACCTACCACCAGCCCGAACTGTACGCAGGGCTCACCGGGTATTTTTCACGCAGCTTCGGCGCCACAGGACTTGAATTCGCCATGAATGACGTCCTGACCGGCAACTCGGACCAGCTCTTCCTGGACCGGATCGGCCAGCTCTTCCTTGGCAACCAGCCACAGGGTGCCTCCGTGGAGCTCACCGTTGATCCCGCCATCCAGCAGCTGGCTTACGACCTCATTCCTGAGGGCCAACGCGGCTCCATTGTGGTCAGCAACCCCAGGACAGGCGACATTCTGGCCATGGTGTCAAAGCCGTCCTACGATCCCAACCTGATTGCCACACAGGACAGGGACGCAGAGACTGCCAACATTGATGCCCTGAACAAGGTCCCGGGCATCAACTTGAACCAGTCCGTCAGCGGCCCGACGGGTGGCCTGCTGGCCCCGGGCTCGGTGTTCAAGCTGGTGGACGTAGCCGCGGCGCTGAGCTCCGGCAAGTACAACGCGGACAGCGTGCTGGAAAACCCTGCCCAGATGACGTTCCCTGGCATCGAGTACACACTTCCCAACTATGCCGGCGGGAACTGCTATACCCGGGACACGGCGTCGTTTGCCTTTGCGCTCCAACAGTCATGCAATACACCCTTCGCGGCGATCGCCCGGGACCTCGGGCAGAACGCTATTGCCGAGCAGGCCCGCAAATTCGGCTTTGGCGAAGGCATGGGCGATCAGCTGAAGCTGCCGTATGAGACCAGCTTCTTCCCCGAAGAGGCGTTGGATGCTCCTGGCCTTGCCCAATCCGTCATCGGCCAGCGGGACGTTCGAGCCACTCCGCTGCAGATAAACCAGATGACCTCTGCCATCGCCAACGGCGGTGTGCAGATGAGCCCAAACCTCGTCAAAGCGGTCCGGTCACCCGATCTGCGGGTACTGGACGAGCCGCAGCCCAGCCAGCTCCGTACTTCCACCACGCCGGAGATCGCCCGGCAGATCACCGAGTGGATGGCCAGTGCCGTCAGTGAGGGCATAGCCAACGGCGCCGCCGTCAGCGGTGTCCAGGTCGCTGGCAAAACAGGAACCGCGGAGCGGGCCGACGGCAGCAACAACTCATGGTTTACCGGGTTTGCCCCCGCAAATGATCCCCAGGTGGCTGTGACTATCGTCATGGAAGGCGTAGACATCACCACCGGGGCACAGCTAACCAGTCCGAACGCGAAGAAGATTTTTGAGGCGGTGTTGAATAAGTGAGGCCTACATCGGGAATCACCCTCGGCGGCAGGTTCCAGTTGACCACCAGGATCGCGATCGGCGGAATGGGCGAGGTCTGGAAGGCCAAGGACCTCATTTTGGGCCGCATTGTGGCCATCAAGGTGTTGAAAGAGGAGTACACGGGCGACCCTGGCTTCCTGCAGCGTTTCCGCGCCGAAGCCCGGCACACCGCCCTGCTGAACCACCCCGGCATTGCCAATGTCTTTGACTACGGCGAAGAGGAGGGATCGGCTTACCTCGTCATGGAGCTGGTGCCCGGCCAGCCGCTGAGCAGCATCATCGAGCACGAACAGGTGCTGTCACCGGACCGGACGTTGTCCTTTATTGCCCAGACCGCCCGTGCGCTTTCCGCCGCCCACGAACAGGGACTGGTCCACCGCGACATCAAACCCGGGAACCTGCTGATTACCCCTGATTCCAAGGTCAAGGTAACGGACTTTGGCATCGCGCGCCTGGCGGACCAGGTCCCGCTCACGCAGACCGGCCAGGTCATGGGAACCGCCCAGTACCTTGCGCCTGAACAGGCCACAGGCCAGACCGCCACCGGTTCCTCGGACATCTACTCGCTTGGCGTCATTGGTTACGAATGCCTTACCGGGCACCGGCCGTTCTCCGGCGAGTCACAGATCGCGATCGCGCTGGCCCAGGTGAACGATGCGCCGCCGCCGCTCCCCGAAACATTGCCGCGGCCGGTTCGGGCGCTGCTGATGTCCATGCTGGCCAAGGATCCCAAGAACCGGCCGGCCAACGCCATCAAACTGGCGGAAGCTGCCGAGGCCATCCGCCACGGCGACGTCGACGCCGCCCATGCCGCCGTTCCCGGGATGCTCCTCTTCGAGGCAGCCACCGGCCCCATCACCGCCCCCGTGGACATCCCAACCGCCCCCACCGGCGTGATCGGCCCGGACCAGGAACGGACCACGACGGCGACCTCCGCTTTGCCGGTGCTCGGCGCCGCCGGTGCCGGCGTCGCGGCGGCAGGAGCAGCCGCCGCTGCGGCTACCCCTGAGGGCCTGGCCCGAAGCAGCACGCTCTCCCATGCGGACGCTTTGGCTGCGGAACGCGAATGGGAAGCAGACGACCAGCCTGACGAGCCCGCTGATGAGCCCGAAAAACGCGGCCGCAGCCCGTGGACGTGGCCGCTGATCGCCTTGATCCTGCTGATCCTGTTCGCGCTCATAGGTTACTTCCTGAGCCAGTCCAACCTGTTCCCGTCCGGGGGCACCACGACGAGCGAAACAACCACCACCAGCCGGCCCAGCACGGCCACGACGCGGGCTACCACGGCGCCACCTACACAAACCCAGGCGCCCACCCCGACGCAGCCGCCCGCACCAACCGTTGCCAAGGTCAACATCATTCCAGCGGCCTACCTGGGCCGTGACTACCAGGTTGTCCAGAATGAACTCGCGTTGATGAATCTGGAAGTCCGCGCTATACCTCTGGAAGACGGTTCCGCCATACCTGGGACTGTCACTGCCATAGATCCAGTCGGT
This sequence comes from Pseudarthrobacter sp. MDT1-40-2, assembly GCF_059383595.1. Classification (NCBI taxonomy): domain Bacteria; kingdom Bacillati; phylum Actinomycetota; class Actinomycetes; order Micrococcales; family Micrococcaceae; genus Pseudarthrobacter; species Pseudarthrobacter sp. MDT1-40-2. The sequence goes on from NZ_JBWZCL010000002.1 coordinate 690,809, forward strand.
CAGGTGGATGTAGGAACAATCGTCACCATCACCTACGCGACTGCCCCGCCCGTCATCACTCCCGAACCCACCGAAGAACAACCCACACCAGTGCAGACGACCACGTCTGCGGCAGCCCCTGGTACCACCCCCACCCGCGACTGCAACGTTGGTGAGCAGCCCGGCTCTCCGCCTGTTTGCAAGCCGATTCTCAGCCAGTAGCTCCCAGGAAACCCGATGAACGACTCACCCCTTACTCCGTCGCACCGCGAGGACCAAGTCCCGGTGGTCAGCCGGCGTGTCCTGAGCGACCGCTACGAACTCGGTGAGCTGCTGGGGCGCGGCGGTATGGCAGACGTCTATCGCGGAGTCGACACTCGTTTGGGCCGCACGGTAGCGGTGAAACTCCTCCGGCCGGATCTCGCACGGGATCCGCAGTTCCAGGCCCGGTTCAAACGCGAAGCCCAGGCAGTCGCCGCCCTGAACCACCCCTCCATCGTGTCCATCTACGACACCGGGGAGCACGCCGAGGACCCTCAGGCGGAGGACTCTGTCCGGGTGCCATACATCGTGATGGAATACGTCCCGGGACAGACACTGCGAGACCTCATCCGGGCGGGCGAAGTTTCCATGGACCAGGCCATCGATTTCACCCTGGGTGTGCTTTCCGCGCTCGAGTACAGCCACAAGGCAGGGATCGTCCACCGGGACATCAAGCCTGCCAATGTGATGGTCTGCGGCGTGGACAACGATGTTAAAGTCATGGACTTTGGAATTGCCCGGGCCATCGCCGACTCCGCAGCGACCATGACGCAGACCCAGGCCGTGGTGGGTACAGCCCAGTACCTTTCGCCGGAACAGGCGCTGGGAGAATCTGTTGACGCCCGCAGCGACCTCTACTCTGCTGGTTGCCTGCTCTATGAACTGCTCACCGGAAGGCCGCCCTTCGTCGGCGACAGTCCTGTCTCCGTTGCGTACCAGCACGTCCGTGAACTCCCCGAGCCGGCCGCAAACCACAATCCCGAGGTCACAGCTGCCGTGGACAGCGTCCTGGTGAAGGCCCTGCAGAAAAAGCGGACCGATCGTTTCGCCGATGCCGCAGCATTCCAGCGTGCCCTCCGCGCTGCCCGCAATGGCATCGCGGTGCCTGCGACGTCTGCGGCCGAGGCAGCTACGGACCCCCATCACCACGTTGCAGCCGCCGATCCGGGGCCCCCTACGGAAGCCTACGCCCTCACCGGTGCGAGCTTCCTGGACGACGAGCCTGCGGTCAGCCGCCGACAACGCAACGCCTGGGATGACCAAGACGACGGCAACACAGCTCTCGCTCCGCTCGCGGCCGCCTACAACGCCGTCGATCCGGACGAAATGCCCCTTGGCCTCCCGCCGGAGCAGGAGCGCACGCAGCCGCAGAAGTCCCGCCGTCGCACGTGGATTGCCACCCTGGTGATCTTCACCCTGCTGATTCTTGGCGGTGCCGGGCTGTGGCTGTACAACGTCGTCAACGCTTCGCCGCCTGCGGTGACGACGGTTGCAGTGCCGTCGGTAGCCTCGCTGAGCGAGGTGGAGGCGTTGGACACGCTGTACAAGGCCGACCTCAGCCCCACCGTGAAAAGGATGCAGCACCCCACCGTCGCCAAGGGCATCGCCATTGGTACCGAACCCCCGGCCGGCGCGGTTTTGGAGCGGGAAGCTGAAGTGGTGCTGAACATTTCCGACGGCCCCAGTTCCGTCGCAGTGCCGGACGGTTTGGTGGGCATGACCGAAGCCGCTGCCCGCGACCTGCTGCGCCAGCATCAGCTGTCCGGGGCCGACGGGACCAAACGGGCCCACAGTCCTACGGTCCCCGCAGGCGTCGTTATTTCCACAAACCCGGGTGCCGGGCAACTCGTAGCCGTGGGGACCAAGGTGGAGATGGTTGTCTCCACGGGCAAAGTGGCTGTGCCGGAGTTGCGCAGCCTGCCCTTGGCCGAAGCGCAGGAGTCTCTGAAGAATCTCAATCTCATAGCGAACATTGTCGAAGTGGAGAACGGCCAGGTAGAGCCAGGCACGGTAACTGCCCAGAGTGAATCCCTTAATGCCGAGGTGGAACCGGGCAGGACCATCACCCTCACTGTGGCCAAAGCTCCTGCCCCGCCGACCATCCCGGTGGAAACGCCTGAACCGAAGGATCCGCCGGCAAACTCGAACGGAAATCCTAAGCCGAAGAAGTCGGACGACTAGCGCGCAGAGACCTTGCGGTTAGTGCTGGATAAGGGGACTGAGTTTCGCTGCCCGTTCGGCTGCGCCTGCCATACCCAGCGACTCAAGCCAGTTGCCAAGCATCTGGTAGCCGCCTTCAGTAAGCACGGACTCCGGGTGGAACTGCACCCCGCACAGCGGAGCTGCACGGTGCCGAAGGCCCATGACCACGCCGGAGGAAGTCTCAGCGGTGATCTCCAGGATGTCCGGAATGGTGCTGCGGACGGCAGCCAACGAATGGTAGCGGGTGGCCGTGATGGGGGAGGGCAGCCCCTCGAAGACGCCCGTGCCGTGGTGTTCCACCGGCGAGGTTTTGCCGTGCATCAGTTCCTCTGCGTGGGTGACCGTGCCGCCATAAGCCTCGGCCAGGGCCTGGTGCCCCAGGCAGACGCCGAACATCGGCTTGCTGGATTCGCCGCACCATTTGATCAGGTCAATGCAGACGCCGGCTTCCGCAGGGGTACCCGGCCCGGGGGAAACCAGGATGCCGTCACGCGAGCCGGCAAGCTCGATTACTTCCGCGAGCGTGACGTCATCGTTGCGGACCACAGTGGTTTCAGCACCGAGTTCCTGCAGGTATCCCACAAGGGTGTAGACGAAGCTGTCGTAGTTATCAATCACCAGGATTTTTGTAGTGGTCATGGCTGGTGCGGTGAACCAATCGTTGAGTCGGTGAACGGAGTGAGCTGGGACATCCACGGGAACAGGAACTGAACCATCAGGACCAGTGCGGCCGCAATGAGAACCACCGCCATGAGAATGCGTACCCACAGCGGGCCCGGCAGGTGCCGGAAAATCCATCCGTACATGATTATCCCATCCCCAGCGCTGTGCTGACTTGTTTGGCAATTTCGGGGGGAACTCCGGCGGAGAGTGGCTGCCAGCTCTCCAGCACGGAGTAGGCGATGATCCGCTCCTGGGCGCCGAACCTCGGATTACAACTGGTCATGGTGAGAATGCGCTCCGACGGCGGTACACCAGGCTGGGTGGGAACCGGCAACAGCACATCAAGGCGCGAAGGCAGGACGATCTCTGCGTTCCTGTAGACGTAGACGTAGAAACCATCCCTTGTCTGCACGTAGATCCTGTCACCGGGCACCAGGGTGTGGATGTTATCCAGCACCGCACCGTGCGTTTGCCGATGGCCGGCCACAGCGAAATTGCCCACCGCACCGGGCATCGAGGTAGAGCTGTAGTGGCCCAGCCCGAGTGTGTCCAGGACGGCCTGACTGGTCCCTTCCACGATAGGCCGGGTGTAATTTTCGCCGAACCTCGGGATATACATGATGCCGATCGTCCCGGCCTCGATCGGTGCCGACGCCACTACTGGTTCGCCGTAGTCCATCGACTCGCCGGTTTCCGTTGCCGGAGGCAGACTGCCGCCTAACTCCTGCGCGAACTGCCCAATGACCTCGTTCTGCCGGGCATCAGACTCAATGTTGGTCCACCACAGTTGCCAGGCAACGAAGAGCAGGAGGATGATTCCGGCAGTGATAAGCAGCTCACCGAACACCTGGGTCATGCTGCGCAGGATTCCGGCTCCGGAAGCAGCCTCCACCGGCTCGCGGCCTTCCGCTTGCTGCAGCTCCACTATTACTCCTCCATGGCGGTCCGCCGCGGACCGGCGGCACTGGAAGTCCAGCTAGAATTGGCAGCTAGAAGAGTACAAACCTGACCAGCGCGGACAACCGGCAATGTTCCTTGTTGCAGGATACCAATGCGGTCAGCCTTATTCATTCCGTCCGCCAGGAGAGCCCGTGCCCGAATCCAAGCCGCGCAAGAAGTCCACCGCTTCAACCCAGGCTAGCCCCGCCGCCAGCACCTATAAGCCGAACCCCATCTGGTTCAAACCGGTAATGTTCGGCCTGATGATCCTGGGCCTCCTCTGGATCATCACGTACTACATCAGCGAAGGCCTCCTGCCGGTTCAGGCCTGGGGCTCGTGGAACATCGTGGCCGGCTTCGGTATTGCCATCATCGGCTTCATGATGACAACTCGCTGGCGGTCCTAGCTCCGGCCCGTTCATTGCCCGCAGGTTCCCTCCCGGTCACAGAATCCAGGAACACCAGCGACTCCTCAAATGCCTGGTGTGCTTCGGCGTACTGCAGGTGGAACTGATACTCATGAGGCAGGGCAGGAACGTGTTCGGCGGCCCAAAACAGCCCTGACACTGGAACACCCAGGCTTGTAAGGCGGGCCACCAGGACCTTTGATTGTTCATCAGTCAGGGAATCGCCGTTCCCCCCGGAAATGAAGGCGGGTGGGAACTCCGCCGTCACGTGGTTCACTGTGGACATATCTTTCGCGGCGGCCGTTGTGGACCAGCTCCTCTTCCCGGCGTAGGCCCAGAGCGCCGTTTTGAATCCCCAGCCAACAAGTCCGGTGGTCCGTGAGAGTGCCTCAAGGTCGTAGACGCCGCAATGCAGCAGGACTCCGCGCAGCTGCTGCGCTTCGATGCCGGGTTCAAAGCCTACCTGGCGGGCATATCCGGGATTTGTTGCCATGACCGCAAGCTGGCTGGCCAGTTGGGCGCCGGCGGAATCTCCCGCCAGGATGAACTGCCCCGGGTCCAGCCCGTAGTCCCCGGCATGGGCGTTGAGATAGGCCAGTGCGTTGTTCAACTGGGCTACTGCCGTTGGGTAGCGGCTGCCAGGGGCAACAGAGTAGCCAAGCCCGACGGCGGCGTACCCGCGGTTGGCCAGCATCCTCAGGTAGGGTGCCACGTCTTTGCTGCTGCCGGACAACCATGCTCCGCCATGAATCCAGATCACCGTAGGCAGCGCTTTGTCGTCGCTGGTCCCGGCGGCGCCCACCTCCGGCAGGAAGATGTCCATCACCGGCGGGCATCCGTAACGTCCGGGGATCCGGTTTCCTGCCAGGTCGCGATGGTGGCTGAGGTAGGGGAGGCCGCGATGTTCGATCAAGCCCTCCGCCGGTGCGAACAGATCCATTTCTGCCACGGTCTTCCGGGCACCCTTGGCGAATATGCTCCTGATGGTGAGGGCGGCCGGCCACGGACTGTAGAAACCTGCTGCGCCAGCGGCGGCAAGGATCCCTGCCATTCCAAGCCAAGCCAGGTACCGTGAATTCCGGTGGACGATGCCGGTGTCAGTGGTGCGCTGTAGGTTCCCCATGACTGAATGGTACAGACAGAGTTTTTCCCTGCCCCTGACCACTTCAACGCCAGTATTGACCGAATATCTTCAGGAACGGGAACCATGCCTGCAGCCAACAACCTTGTGATCGGAGACGATGGCCTGGCAAGACCGCCGTGGGCAGCTGTCGATCCGCTGCTGCGGGAGTACTACGACACCGAATGGGGAATGCCCGTTCGTGATGAGCGCGGCGTATATGAGCGCATTTCGCTTGAGGGATTCCAGGCAGGCCTTTCCTGGGCCACCATTCTGCGCAAGCGCCCTGCTTTCCGGGGGGCCTTTGCCGGCTTTGATCCGGAAGCGGTGGCCCGGTTCACTGAAGACGACATCCAACGTCTCCTCCAGGATGCGGGCATTGTCCGAAACCAGCTGAAGATCCGGGCCGCCGTTACCAACGCCCAGGCAACCCTCCGGCTCCGGGACGAAGGCGGGCTCGCGGAATTCGTCTGGGGATTCCAGCCCGAATCAACGCCCACGCCCTTGAGCCATGCGGACATCCCTACCCAGTCACCAGAGTCCATTGCTTTATCCAAGGCACTGCGGAAGAAAGGTTTTGCTTTCGTCGGGCCCACCACCATGTTTGCCTTGATGGAAGCTATCGGGATGGTGGATACCCATGTGGTGGGCAGCCACCGGCGGGGGAGCTCCGGAATCTGGCCCACGGCCCCGGGCAAGTGATCAGTCCACAGCCGGGGGCAACACTTATCCACAGGAGTGGACAACTCCTCCGCGCCGCGGGACTAAAGTCCCGGGATCCAGTGGTTGCCGCCACCACGGTCGCCGGTACTACATCGCTGTAAGTTATTAACATTGTGGACAATGCTGTGCAAAACCCAGCAGGACGGCTCAGTCTTCCGGCGGCCGCACCGGGTGGTGGCTGGTAATGGACACCCTGTTAAAGCCATTGATGGTAATCGCGAGCCAGGCAGCGGCGGAGAACTCCTCGTCGCTGAGGTGGCGCCGGGCATAAGCCTCTTCATGTTCCCGCACCGCAGCATGGGGCAGGCCGGTGATGCTCTCGGCAAGCGCCAGTACCGCCCGCTCCTTGTCCGTGAACAGGTCGGTTTCCCGCCAGGCCGGAAGCACTGCCAGCTGCCGGGCGCTGACGCCTTGCTTAAGGGCATCCCTGACGTGGACATCAAGGCAGTATGCGCAGGCGTTGATCTGGGAAATACGAACGCTAAGCAGTTCCACGAGCATGGGAGTAAAGCCCACCTCGGCTGCGGCTTCCTTAACCCTTAACCCGAGTCCGTTCATGGCCCGCCAGATGGCAGGGTGCTGCTTATCCATAAACACGTGTTCCTTGGCAGTCGCCATAGCTGGTCCCCTTAGTTGTCCACTTATGCACATCACGCTACCCACAACTTATCCACAGATGGGGATAAACCCAGACCAGACTACCCAGTGGGAACCCTCTTCCGTCTAGAGACGGCTGCCAAATTCCTTCGGGTTACACCCCTGTAGTTATTAACAATGTGAACAACTCTGTTGAAATCTTCTCGCTTTCCGGGCAATCTCACCGCAAAATGGCCGAAGTGCCAAGATTATCCACAGATGAACAATCGGGGCCGGAGTTTTCCACATACACACAGGGTGGGCAGATTCGTTTGTCCACTCCTGTGGATACTCGAACGCAGAACACGGAGGAGATAGCCAGAAACCCCGGACATGGTGGACTTACCGGCTCTTCATAGGGTGAACTACAGACGTGTAAGTTACCAACACTGTGGATAAAGTCTGTGGAAAAGTCCACGCTGCGGCCGAAGGCTGTGGCGAGCAGAGCGCATCAACAGCACCGTTGGGGGCCGGGAACGCACAGCGGCTGCTGAGGAAAGCTGTTGGAGACGGGGTCAGCCCGCCGCGACCCGAAGGGTGGCAGCAATCACCAGCACGGCCAAGACCAGAATCAGGCCTGCTGTCTGGAAGAGGGTCCTGCGCGGACCGCGGGGGGCATAAGCGATAACGGCCGCGCACAGTCCGCCCGCCAGCAAGCCGCCGAGGTGGGCCTGCCAGGCTATTTGCGGCACCATAAAGCCGATAACGCCGTTGATGGCTATCAGAACCCAGAGCTGCCGGGTTTCACCGCCCCGGTGCCGCTGCACTACCAGCATGGCGCCGAAGAGTCCGAAAATGGCGCCAGATGCACCAACCACTCCCACGGGACCCCCGGGCGGGAGGATGGGCGTGAGCAGGAGGTAGCCTACTGAGCCGCCGATCGCGGAAATAACATAGAGAGCCAGGAATCGTGCCCGGCCCAGCATTGGTTCGAGCGCCTGGCCGAACATCCACAACATGTACATGTTCAGCACAATGTGCAGGATGAAGCCCTGCGAATGGAGGAAGGCCGACGTCAGCATGCGCCAAGGCTGGAAAGCGCCGAATTCGGTGGTGGCGTAGATGGAGGCGAAGGCGAAATTCCTGAACACGGCGTCCGCCGGAATGATCCACTGCAGGACATACAGGAGTGCGCAGGCCGCGATGATGCCGAACGTCACCAGCGGTTTACCAGCCGTCACGGCACCGCCGTACACGGACCGTACGGCCGGCGTCGTACGTTTTGTTTCGTTAACGCAGTCAACGCATTGGAATCCGACGGCGGCCGCCCGCTGGCACTCGGGGCAAGCCGGCCGCCCGCAGCGCTGGCAACGCACGTACGAGGGCCGGTCCGGGTGACGTGGGCAGACCGGGATCTGGGCAGACGGGTCCGCCGCCGGCATTCCATAGCTCATGCTGGTTGGTTAGAGCTGTTCAATATCGATGCTGGTGATGGTGACATCCTCAACCGGACGGTCGCCCATGCCGGTCTTCACACCTTCAATGGCGTCGACAACCTTTTTGGAAGAGTCGTCAGCAACCTCACCAAAGATGGTGTGCTTTCCCTGCAGCCAGTCGGTGGGAATGGTGGTGATGAAGAACTGTGAACCGTTGGTCCCCTTGCCCATCTGGATGCCGGCGTTGGCCATGGCCAGCTTGTACGGCGCATTGAAAGTCAGTTCCGGGTGGATCTCGTCGTCGAACTTGTAGCCCGGTCCGCCGACGCCGCGGCCCAGGGGATCGCCGGCCTGGATCATGAAGTCCTTGATGATGCGGTGGAAGATGGTGCCGTTGTACAGCGGCGTGCCCGTCTTGTCCTCACCGGTTTCCGGGTGGGTCCAGGCCTGCTCACCAGTGGCGAGGCCTACGAAGTTCTTGACCGTCTTCGGCGCGTGGTTGCCGAAGAGGTTGACGACGATGTCGCCGAGGCTGGTGTGGATGGTTGCTTTGGCAGTTGCGGTTGCAGTCATGCCCTTTATTCTTCCATGTACGGTCAACGCGGTGGCGGCCCGCAGCCCAGTTCCGCGTTGGGTGAAATCCAACCGGAATAAACGGGAAAAATAGCCGGTCACAGCCGATCGACGTAGGCTAACACCAGAACCGTCACATTAATCGGGAGGTAGTTGTGAAGAAAACGGATCGTATTGCGCATGACCTTGAGCAGTCGGTGAGCATCGCAGTTGAGAATGCCAAGGACTGGGCAACCCCCCGCGTTGAGGCCGCTGTCGACTGGGCTGTACCGCGCTTGCAGCAGGGCATCGACACTGCTTCACCGCGAATCCAGGAGGGGTTGAAGTCAGCGGCGCACAACCTTGCCGACGGTGTCGCTACCGTCACTCCCAAGCTCCAAGATGGCCTTGCCCACCTGGCCCCGCGCATCAATGAGGCCGTGGAGGGAGCAACGCCCCGGCTCCACGAAGCCCTGGACAAAGCCACCCCTGTCATCCTGAATGCCCGCGACCGCGTTGTAGTGGAGTACCTGCCCAGGCTGTCCGACGGCATTGGCCAGGCCTCTGATGCCGTGCACCGTACTTTGGAAAGCGCGCCGGCTCGGGTGGATCTGGTAGCGCAGAAGCTCGCCGACTCCGGCGTCGTGCACAGCGTCAAGGAGCAGGCCCAGGCCGCCAGCAAGGTCATCACCACCCAGCTGCAGCCGGAGAAGCCAAAGAAGAACCGCGGCTTCCTGGTCTTCGCCATCATTGCCGCCGCAGCCACCGCCGCGGTAGCAGCCTGGAAAGCCACCCGCCCGGTGGAAGATCCGTGGAAGACGCCGTCTCCTGTCACCCCCACGCCTGCTCCCGTCCCGGCCGGTTCCTCCTCCACCGTCTCAGACGTTGCCACGGCAACCGAGACGGCAACCGAGACCATAGACGTGGACACAGCGGACAAGGCAAAGCATGTTGCGGAGAACGCAAAGGAAGACGCCGCCAAGGTAGCCACCGATGCTAAGACCGCAGTCAGGAACATCGCCGCCAGCATGAACAACGGCGAGGCTGGCAGTACTAACAAGTAGGCCAATGCCGAAAGGCAGTGCCACCTGAGAAGAAACACAAGGAGGAGTCCGCTGGCGGGGACTCCTCCTTTGTTTTGCCGGCCGTTCATCTCAGCGGGCTCATTTGGACGCGCCCGAGTTGGCCCGCGATGCTAGATTGATGGTGATGTCAGCCGATAGATCCGACGAGGATGCCTTGAACGATCAAGCCCAGAACCTGCGAGTGTCCCTCGTCATTCCGGCTTACAACGAGGAATCCGTCATCCGGCAATGCCTCATCGCAGCCATCTACCAGTCCGTTCCGGCCCACGAGATCATCGTGGTGGACAACATGTCCAAGGACCGTACTGCCGCGATTGTCCGGCAGATGCAGGACGAATACCCGGAGAGCCCCATCATCCTGCTCAGCCAGGACCAGGACCAGGGCTTGATCCCCACCAGGAACTTCGGGCTCAACCACGCCACCGGAGATATCCTTGGCCGCATTGATGCGGACTCAGTTGTTGAACCTGATTGGGTGGAGCAGGTGCAGCGCGCGTTCGAGGACCCCGTTGTCCAGGCAGCCACCGGTCCTGTGGTCTATTACGACATGCCCATGCGCCGCTTTGGCCTCAAGGCAGACGACAAAATGCGTCAGTTGATGCTGAAACTGGCCAAGCACCAGTATCACTTCCTTTTCGGGTCCAACATGGCACTGCGCCGCTCAGCCTGGGAGACCATCCGGGATGAGACCTGCCTGGACAAAAGGGACGAGATGCATGAGGACATCGATTTGTCCTTGCACCTCGCCGAGCACGAGCTCAAGGTCCAGTACTGGCCCGCCATGGTTTCCGGGATGTCGGCCCGCCGACTGGAGGACTCGCCGCGGGACTACCGCTACTACGTCACGCGCTTTGACCGGACGTACAAGGCCCACAACGTCAAAAAGATGGCGTTAAAAGCGCCCATGGTGGTGTTCTTCTCGGTGTATTTCCCGGCGAAACTGCTTCGCGCCATCCACACCGTGAACACAGCGCAGACTGCCCGTCGCGGCGGGCAGTAGTCAGTCTGTCCCCAGTTCGGCGAGCGGCTTCTTCGACTCCGGTCCACCGTCGTCGGTTCCAGGTTTTCCGTCCTTACCCGGGCCAAGGCGCCGCTTCTGGCCGAGAACCACGACGGCGAGCCCCACCAGAATCAACCCTAGGCCGGCGTAGGTGCCGGCCGGCAGTTTCTCGTCCAGGAAGACCGCAGCCAGCAGGGCAGCGCCAGGAATCTCCAACAGGATAATCATGGACACCAGCAGTGGGCTCATGGTGGCGAGCAAGTGGTTGAACGCGGTGTGCCCCACCAGCTGGGCACACACGGTAATAGCAATAATTCCCACCCAGCCTGAGGCTTCGAATCCCACCAGCGGCTGGCCAAAGAGCAATGCCAGGACGGCAACCAGGGCGGCACACATCCCGTAGCACAACGCCGTGTAGGTGCCGGTGGTCATGGTCTGCCGGGCCTTCCCGCCCGCCAGCGTGTACAGCCCCGCCAAAGCCCCGCCGGCTACGGCCAGAAGATCACCCAGGAGTGCATCGGGCGAGGTTCCCATGTCGAACCCCGTGATCGCCACGACGCCGCCGAAGGCGATGCCAAGCCCCGCCGGCACCTGCCACCGGAATCTCGTCCCACGGAGGAGCTGGAAGACGGCAATCCACGCGGACTGCAAACAGACCAGCGCTGTGGCAGCTGCTACGGAAGTCAGCTGCAGGGAGGTGATAAAGCAGGCAAAGTGCAGGGCAAGCGCGACGGCGGCAATCGCCGACCAGCGGAACTCCTGGGCCGTGACGGCTCCAAATCTCCGTGGTTCCCGGATAGCTGTAGGGGCGGCCATCACGACTGCGCCGATCGCGTTGCGCCAGAAGGCTATAGCGAGGGCACTGACTGTGGTGGCACTGAGCGTGGCTGCAATCAGCGGGCCCGAGGATGCCACACCGAGGACTCCGATGGCAGCGAAGAAGAAGTTCACAGTCCAACAGTAGTGCCCGGCTTAAAACAAAAGTCCCGGACAGTTTTCACTGTCCGGGACTTCCTTATGGTGGAGGCACGGGGACTCGAACCCCGAACCCCCTGCTTGCAAAGCAGGTGCGCTACCAATTGCGCCATGCCCCCATAAGAAGCAACCCGTCAATCATACACTGGCAATCGGGTGGCTATTGCCACTATTCCTACCAGCTGGCCTGGTCAGTCAACCTTGTCGGTTGCCTGGCTCCACGCCGTTTTCCGGGCTTCGGATTCCTGTGCTTTCCTGTAAACCAGGACGCCTGCGATGGCAGCTGCGATAACCAGCAACTTCTTCACACGCACCTCATCTTCCATCCTCTGGCACCGAGATGCCGGGGATTTCCACTTGAAACTGCACAGTTCCGTGGGCGTACCAGGACTTGAACCTGGGACCTCTTCGTTATCAGCGAAGCGCTCTAACCGCCTGAGCTATACGCCCCCAATGCCCCTTCGGGCCGAGATATGACTTTACAGCACATCCCGGCCCGATCTCAAATCGGGGCAAAACCGCTGAAATCAGTCGTCAGTCAGGGTGACACCGATGCCGCCCACCAGGGTGGCGGAGATGTTGTACAACACTGCCGAAAGCATGGACAGGGCAGTCAGCAACACCACATTGACGACGGCAATGATGGTGGCAAAGGAAGCCACCTGGCCCAAGGATGCGAACTTCTTCAACTCGAAGCCGCCGCCTTCAGTGCCGGACAAGGTACCCAGGAGGCTGTCCACCTGGTCGAAGATGCCGGTGAGGTCCAGCACGGTCCAGAGCACGATCGCGGCCACCACAGTCACGATGCCGAGGGCAACCGACAGCAGGAAGGACATCTTCAGCACAGACCAGGGATCGACCCTGCTCACCAGCAGGCGGGCGCGGCGGACCTTGGCTTTCGGTGCGGGCTTTACCAGTCCGGGCGCTCCCTGGCTTCCCTGCTGGGGACGCTGGGCCGGGTTCGATTGGCCCGGACGCTGGCCAGGTGCCGGACGCGTCACCGGACGGGCGCCTGTGCCTTGGTTTCCCTGCACCGGCCGTTGGCCTGCGGGCGGGCGCTGCTGGCCTGCTGCGGACGGGCGCTGCTGGCCTGAGCCGGTACCCGTGCGGGTGGCGGCAGGCTGCTGGGGCGGGCGGGCCGGTGCGTTTACCCGGGGGGCCTGGGCCGGTTGTCCGGCAGGCCCTGGAGTAATGCGGCCGGTTTTGGGAAATGAGTCGGAATTACTCACTCGTTACCTCCGGTGTTGTCTTCGTTCGGCTCAGCATCCTCCGATGCCTCCGGGGACTCGTCCCCGGCAGCTGATGGTGCCGGTGATGCTGATTCTGCGGATCCTTCGGAGGAACCGGCTTCTGCAGCCAACGTTACGTCATCGTCGGTGGATTCTTCGCTCTCGAGTCCACGTTCGCTGTTCCGTGCCACTTCGATGATGCGGTCGTTCTTGTCAGGTTTGGCGAATATTACGCCCATGGTGTCGCGTCCCTTGGCGGGTACGCCGGTCACGGAGGAACGAACTACCTTGCCGCCTTCCATGACCACCAGGACTTCGTCTTCCTCGTTCACGATCAGGGCGCCCACCAGGTTGCCACGCTCTTCCTGGTACTTGCCCACCTTGATGCCCAGTCCGCCACGGCCCTGGAGGCGGTATTCCTCCACGGCGGTGCGCTTGGCGTAGCCGCCTTCAGTGACGATGAAGACGAACGAGCCGTCCTTCACCACGTCAGCCGCCAGCAGTTCATCGTCCTCGCGGAACTTCATGCCGGTAACGCCTGAGGTTGCGCGTCCCATGGGGCGCAAGGCCTCATCCGTGGCCTTAAACCTGATGGATTGACCCTTTCGGGACACCAGCATCAAGTCATCCTCCTCGGAGACCAGCTGCGCGGAAACAAGTTCGTCGCCATCGCGCAGGTTGATGGCAATGACGCCGGCGGAACGGTTGGTGTCGTAATCTTCCAGGCGGGTCTTTTTGACCAGACCGCGCTTCGTGGCCAGGACCAGGTAAGGAGACTGCTGGTAGTCCTTCAAATCCAGTACCTGGGCAATGTGTTCGTCCGGCTGGAAGGCCAGCAGGTTGGCCACATGCTGGCCCTTTGCGTCACGGCCGGCCTCGACCAGCTCGTACGCTTTGGCCCGGTAGACCCGGCCCAGGTTGGTGAAGAACAGCAGCCAGTGGTGGGTGGTGGTGACAAAGAAGTGCTCGACGACGTCGTCGCCGCGCAGTTGTGCGCCCTTGATTCCCTTGCCGCCGCGCTGCTGGGTGCGGTAGTTGTCACTGCGGGTGCGCTTGACGTAGCCACCACGGGTGATGGTGACCACCATTTCCTCTTCAGGAATGAGGTCCTCGACGGACATGTCGCCGTCGTAGCCCATGAGGATCCGGGTACGGCGGTCGTCGCCGTGCTTTGCCACGATCTCACCCAGTTCGGTGGAGATGATTTCGCGCTGGCGCTGCTCTGAGGCGAGGATCGCGTTGAATTCCTCAATCATGGACTCGAGCTCGGCGAACCGGGCCTGGATCTTCTGGCGTTCCAGGGCTGCCAGGCGGCGGAGCTGCATGTCCAGGATGGCGCGCGACTGCAGTTCGTCGATGTCCAGTAGTTCCATCAGGCCATCTCGGGCCGCTTCGGTGGTATTGGAAGCGCGGATAAGGGCAATGACCTCGTCCAGCATGTCCAGTGCCTTGAGCAGGGCGCGGAGAATATGTGCTTCTTCCTCGGCCTTGCGCAGGCGGTACCGGGTGCGGCGGGCGATGACGTCCATCTGGTGTGTGACCCAGTGCCGGATGAAAGCGTCCAGGCTGAGTGTGCGGGGCACGCCGTCAACGATCGCCAGCATGTTGGCGGAGAAGTTGCTTTGCAGTTCGGTGTGCTTGTAAAGGTTGTTCAGCACTACCTTGGCCACGGCATCGCGCTTGAGCACAATCACCAGGCGCTGGCCGGTGCGCCCTGATGTCTCGTCCCGGAGGTCGGCAATGCCCTGGATCTTGGCATCCTTGACCAGTTCGGCGATCTTCACTGCCAGGTTGTCCGGATTTGCCTGGTACGGCAGCTCGGTGACCACCAGGCAGGTACGGCCCTGGAGTTCCTCCACGTTGACCACGGCGCGCATGGTGACGGAACCACGGCCGGTGCGGTAGGCATCCTCGATGCCTCTGTGGCCCAGTATGGTGGCGCCGGTGGGGAAATCCGGTCCCTTGATGCGGAGCAGCAGCTCCTCGAGGAGTTCCTCACGCGATGCTGTGGGGTTCTGCAGGTACCACTGAACCCCATCGGCCACCTCACGGAGGTTGTGCGGCGGAATGTTGGTGGCCATGCCGACGGCGATGCCGGAGGAACCATTGACCAGCAGGTTGGGGAACCGTGCCGGCAGGATGGTGGGTTCCTGGTTCTTGCCGTCGTAGTTGTCCTGGAAATCGACGGTCTCCTCGTCGATGTCCCGCACCATTTCCATGGCCAGCGGAGCCATTTTGGTTTCGGTGTAACGAGGTGCGGCAGCGCCGTCGTTTCCGGGAGAACCGAAATTGCCCTGGCCGAGGGCCAGCGGGTAGCGCATGGTCCAGTCCTGGATCAGGCGGACCAGTGCATCGTAGATGGCAGTGTCGCCGTGGGGGTGGTACTGGCCCATGACTTCACCGACGACGCGTGCACACTTGTTGAACGAACGGTCCGGACGGTAGCCGCCGTCGAACATCGCGTACAGGACCCGGCGGTGTACCGGCTTCAGGCCGTCCCGGACGTCCGGCAGGGCGCGGCCAACAATCACGGCCATGGCGTAGTCCAGGTAGGACCGTTGCATCTCCGTCTGCAGGTCAACCTGCTCCACACGGTCGATCAACACATCGCCCTCCAGGACGATGTCGGGAATACCGGCAGACTCATCCGGAGTCTCGGGAGTTTCGTCGCTCATGTTCTATATGTTCCGTTTCAGGTATATGTCGTTCGTGGAATATCAAGAGCCGTTAGGAGGCTTTAGATATCCAGGAAACGGACGTCCTTGGCGTTCTGCTGAATGAAGTTCCTGCGGGACTCGACGTCCTCGCCCATCAGCACCGAGAAAATCTGGTCAGCCGCCAGGGCATCATCCATGGTGACCTGCAGAAGCGTGCGGTGGTCCGGGTCCATGGTGGTGTCCCAGAGTTCGGTGTAGTCCATCTCACCCAGGCCCTTGTAGCGCTGAATGCCGTTGTCCTTGGGAATCCGGTGGCCAGCGGCCTGGCCGGCCAGCAGGCGGGCATCGCGTTCACGGTCGCTGTAGACGTAGTCGTGCGGCGCATTGGACCACTTGATGCGGTACAGCGGGGGCTGCGCGAGATAGACGTACCCGTTTTCGATCAGCGGGCGCATGTAGCGGAACAGCAACGTCATCAGCAGGGTAGTGATGTGCTGGCCATCGACGTCGGCATCGGCCATCAGCACGATCTTGTGGTACCGGAGCTTACTGATGTCGAAGTCCTCACCAATGCCGGTGCCGAATGCCGTGATCATGGACTGGACCTCGGCATTGCCCAGGGCTTTGTCCAGACGGGCACGCTCCACGTTCAGGATCTTGCCACGCAGCGGCAGGATGGCCTGGGTTTCGGGGTTACGGCCGCGCTTGGCTGACCCACCGGCCGAGTCACCCTCCACGATGTACACCTCACAACGGGCGGCGTCCTTGGAGGAGCAATCAGAGAGCTTGCCCGGCATGCCGAACGATTCCAACGGGCTCTTCCGGCGGGCATTATCGCGGGCCTTGCGTGCAGCCATGCGCGCCTGCGCGGCAGAGATTGCCTTGCGGATCACGTCACGGGCAGGGCCGGGATTGCGCTCCAGCCAGTCGCCCAATTGGTCGGTGACCACACGCTGCACAAATCCCTTGACCTCGGAGTTGCCCAGTTTGGTCTTGGTCTGGCCCTCAAACTGCGGCTCGGCCAGCTTCACCGAAATTACCGCGGTAAGGCCTTCGCGGATGTCGTCACCGGTGAGGTTGTCTTCCTTTTCCTTGATGATGTTTTTCTCCCGGGCGTACCGGTTCATCAAGGAGGTCAGGGCTGCGCGGAAACCCTCTTCATGGGTTCCGCCCTCGTGGGTATTGATGGTGTTTGCGTAGGTGTGCACGCTTTCGGAGTACGCGCTGGTCCACTGCATGGCCATCTCGACGGCTATCTTGCGGTCGGTGTCCTCGGTTTCGAAGGCGATGACGTCCTCGTGGACCACCTCCACCTTCTTGCCCGAGTTCAGGTGCTTGACGTAGTCCAGCAAACCGTCGTCGTACTGGTACACGACTGTACGGTGGCCTGCTTCCACCTCTCCCTCGGTGGGAATGGCATCGAGGTCAAGGTCTTCGTCGTCGCCCGCGGTGTTGGCGAGGCGTTCGTCGGTGAGTGTGATGCGCAGGCCCTTGTTCAGGAAGGCCATCTGCTGGAAACGCGCCCGCAGCGTCTCAAAGTCGAATTCGGTGGATTCGAAAATGGTGGGGTCCGGGTAGAACGTCTGCGTGGTGCCGGTGGTGTCTGATTCTTCACCCTTGACCAGCCCGCCCTGGGGCTTGCCGCCGTCGGCAAACTGCATCCGCCAAACATGGCCTTGCCTGCGGATCTCGGTATCGACCCGGCTGGAGAGCGCGTTCACTACCGAGATGCCCACACCGTGCAGGCCGCCGGAAACGGCGTAGCCGCCGCCGCCGAACTTACCGCCGGCATGGAGGATGGTCATAACGACCTCTACGGTGGGCTTGTGTTCGGTGGGGTGCATGTCCACGGGGATGCCGCGGCCGTCATCGACCACCTTCACGCCGCCGTCAGCCTGCAGAACGATCTCGATGTGGGTGCAGTAACCTGCCAGCGCTTCATCGACAGAGTTGTCCACTACTTCGTAGACAAGGTGGTGCAGGCCACGGGCGCCCGTGGAACCGATGTACATGCCGGGACGCTTCCGGACAGCCTCGAGACCTTCCAGGACCGTGATATCGCTGGCCCCGTATTCACGGGGAGTCGTTTCAGTTTTTACTGGTGTATCCGGCTTCGCCGTTGCAGCATCGGGGGTATCCGGCGTCCGCTCCGTCCCGTCTCCGGGCTCCACTGCCTGAGTTTCTGCATTGTCGTTAGCCACAGGCGCTTTCGACTCCTCTGTATTCGATGATGGCCGGCAGAACCAGCTCCAGAGGAGGGATCGGCCGACGGGCATAAACCACCGGCGCAGGCCAACCGTTACGCAGGCCCGATTTCCGTCTGCGTGCAGCAGCCGGAAAAACGGACTCGTCAACGTTTTACCGGCGCCCAGTTTTCTCTATTGATTCTATCGTGAAACGGCCGGGATCCTTGCATTCAGGGGACGATCAGCGGGCTAAGGTGCCCATACAAGGCCAGAGATCGCACCTAGAGCGCCCGCGGGGTACCGGCTTTGGGTTCCTATACGCCCTTAGGTCCCCTGAAGCGCCTACACGCCGTTTGGCGAATATACAAGAGTTTCCACCTTGCCTGGTTACCCGTAGGTATCGCGCGGGCCGCGCCCGTTGACACTGCGGCCACCTTTTCGCCACGTGGGAGCGGACGGGCCAAGGACCTGAATGCTGGTAACGACGCCGTCTCCGAGTTCGGTACGGAACTTTTCCAACAGGCTGTGACTGAGCAACCGCAGCTGCGTGGCCCAGGCCGTTGAATCGCAACGGACATGGAGCGTGGTGTCGTTGAAGCTCTCGGGTGTGCAATGGGCTGAAATCTCAGGCCCCACCAGTGCAGGCCATTGTGCCATCACGGAACCTACTGCCACAGGCGACGTCCAGCCACGTTCCGCTATCAGCCTGCCTACTACTTTTCCGAGACCAAGGGGATCACGGCCGGTGCTGTGGAACTGGCTGAAGCCACGGGTTCCTGAACCTCGGTTACCGGGCTGCTTGGCCGCGCCGCTTTTGCGTGGAATCGCCCGCCGGATCTCGCCACGCGCGGCGGCAGCCTCACGCATCCGGTTCAGAGCAGCCTGCGGGGCATCAATATCGTCCGGATCACGGCCCGGCTGCAGGCCTTTATCCTTGCTCATCGATTCCTCCCGGAATGACCGCCACCCGACGCCCGGCCAGTTCTTCCGGGATATCGGCGTCGACGGCGGCCGTCACCAGGACCTGCTCGGCACCGGCAACTATGGCGGCCAGTTTACGCCGCCGTTGCACGTCAAGCTCGGCAAAAACGTCATCCAGGATCAGGATAGGGGCCGAACCGGCCGTCCGGGTATCGTCCATCATCACGTAGTAGGAAGCAAGGCGCAGCGACAGGCACATGGACCAGGTCTCCCCGTGAGATGCATAGCCCTTCGCAGGAGCCTGGCCGAGGACCAGTTCCAGTTCGTCGCGGTGCGGACCGACCAACGAGATCCCGCGTTCACGTTCGCGGTGACGGGCGGCAGCAAATGCAGCAACGTAGCGTTCGGTTAATTGATCCACTGTCAGGCCGCGCAGGTCATCGGGTTCAGCCGCATCATCGCCCGCACCGGCAGTTTCGGAAGCCGCAAGGACCGGAGCGTCGTCGTCGTCCATCATGTTTTGAAGCGAGGACCGGTAGATGGCATCAGCCGGTTTGGAGGCATCCGTCAGTTGTTCGTACGCGCGAGCCAGGTGTGGCCGCAACCGGTCAACCAACTCCAGCCGCGCATGAAGCAGCTCAGCACCCGCCCTGGCCATGTGCTGGTCCCAGACGTCCAGCGTCGCCTCGTGTGCAGGGGTGAAGCGGCCGGCTCGCGCCGATTTAAGCAAAGCATTACGCTGTTTCAACACTCGGTCATAATCACTGCGCGTAGCAGCGTGCCGCGGGAGCAGACTGACCAGCAGTTCATCGAGGAACCGGCGCCTGTTGGACGGGTCACCTTTGACCAGGGCGAGGTCTTCCGGCGCGAAAAGTACTGTCTGGCAGATGCCCAGAATGTCCCGCGCCCGGACTGGATTGCTGCGGTTGATACGCGCACGGTTGGCCCGGCCGGCATTGATTTCCAGCTCCAGCACCGTGGACTGTTCGCTGCGAACCAACTTGGCCCGCACCAATGCGCGTTCCGTGCCGAAGCGCAAAAGGGGCCCGTCCGAACTCACGCGGTGCGAACTTAGCGTGGCCAGGTATCCCAGCGCCTCCACCAGGTTGGTTTTTCCAATCCCGTTGGAACCCACCAGCACTGTTACGCCCGGGCCGAGCTTAAGGTCCACCTGGGCATAGCTGCGGAAGTCAGTCAACGAAAGATGCTCTACGTACACGATGGCTTCAAAATTCCCGGAAGCGAGGTTCCGTGGCTGGGTTTGTGAAGTACTGGTCTTATTTGGCGGGGCGGGTGGCGTGGCCGCCGAATTGATGCCGCAACGCGGAAACCATCTTCATGGCAGGCGAATTGTCTTCCCGAGAGGAGAACCTCGCAAACAAGGCCGCCGTGATGGCAGGAGCTGGGACCGCGTTGGCAATCGCTTCCTCAACTGTCCACCGTCCTTCGCCCGAATCCTCCACATAATCATCGATGGATTCCAGGCCGGGATCTTCATCCAGGGCTTTCACCATCAGATCCAAGAGCCAGGACCTGACCACTGTCCCCTTCTGCCAGGCGCGGAACGTCCCGGGCAGATCCTTAACGATGTCCTTGGCAGCAAGCAATTCGTAGCCTTCGGCGTATGCCTGCATGAGGCCGTATTCAATGCCATTGTGAACCATCTTCGCGTAATGCCCTGCGCCGATGCCGCCCACATGGACAAAGCTGTCGGCGCGTTCGCCCTCCGGGCGCAGGGCATCAAATACCGGCATGGCACGCTCGATATCAGCCTCATCACCGCCAGCCATCAGTCCGTAACCGTTCTGCAGGCCCCAGACACCGCCGGAAACACCGCAATCGGCAAAACGGATTCCCTTGGCAGCCAGCGCGGCACCATGTTTCTGGTCCTCGGTGAAACGCGAGTTGCCGCCGTCGATCACCAGGTCTCCGGAGGTGAGTTTCTCGCCGAGCTCGGTGATCACGGCATCAGTGATCGCACCGGACGGAACCATCACCCAGATCAGCCTTGGCGAGGGGATTGCTGCCAGGAGCTCATCCAGGGAAGCAACATCGGTGACCTCCGGGTTCCTGTCGAAGCCAGTGACCTCGATCCCACCCTTGCGCAGCCGCTCGCGCATGTTAAAGCCCATTTTGCCAAGGCCGATCAGTCCGATATGCACGGTGTGAGCTCTTTTCTGCGTTGGTGGGACGGTGGTTTTCCCAACTGTCTTGGCCCCCGCCGCCAGGGTTCCCTGCCTCGCTTGCGAGGCGAGGGTGGCGGTGGGACTAGTTGGGGAGGCGGACTGGCATCACGAGGTAGCGGTAGTCGCCCTGGTCATCACCGTCGGCATCAGCCTGGGCTGTGATCATGGCTGGCTTGGGTGCCGTGGTGAAGGAGAAGCGAACGAACTTGGTCTCGATGACGCTCAGGCCCTCAATCAGGTAGTGAGGATTGAAGGCAACAGTGATGTCCTCACCCGAAAGCTGGGCTTCCAGTTCTTCGGAAGCCTGGGCGTCTTCACCTGTTCCGGCATCAAGGTGCAGTTGGCCCTCGGTGAAAGCGAGTCGAACCGGGGTATTGCGCTCAGCAACCAGGGAAACACGGCGCACGGCTTCGACAAGTTCCTGGGTCTGGACAGTGGCGTGGATAGGAGTCGAATCGGGAAACAGGGAACGAATTTTTGGGTAATCGCCGTCAACAAGCAGCGAAGTTGTGGTCCGGCCGCCGCTTTCAAAGCCAATGAGCCTGCTGTCGTCGTTGGAGATGGCGAGGTTGATGTCACCGCTGTTACCCAGTGTTTTAGCAACCTCGTTAAGCGTCTTGGCTTTAACCAGTGCGCTGGTGGAGATGCCCGGAGTGACAGGCTTCCACGGAAGTTCGCGCATGGCCAGCCTGTAACGGTCAGTTGCCAGCAGTGTGATGAGGTCGTCTTCGATTTCCATCCGGACGCCGGTGAGGATGGGCAGCGTGTCATCCCGGCTGGCGGCGATGATCACCTGGGAAACGGCCTGGGCGAAGGAATCGCCGGCGACCGTACCGCTCAAGGTTGGCAGGGACGGCAAAGCCGGGTATTCAGCTTCGGGCATGGTGGCCAGGTGGAAGCTGCTTCGGCGGCAGGTGAGCGTCACCTTGTTGCCATCGGTTTGTACGTCCACCGGGGCTGACGGCAGGCTGCGGCAGATGTCGGCGAGGAGGCGTCCCGAAACCAGGATGGTGCCTTCGGTGCTGATGTCTGCAGGGATCTCAAGCCGCGCGGAGGTTTCGTAGTCAAAGCTGGAGAGGCTGACCGTGCCGGATTCGGCCTTGAGGAGAAGCCCGGACAAAACGGGCACGGGCGGCCGGGGAGACAGCGACCGGGCTGTCCAGGTGACGGCTTCTGCCAGGACGTCCCGTTCGACTCTGAACTTCACGGAAGGGTGCCGCCTTTCATTGCTGCTGTCATCTGAACTGCTGACAGCTTAGCCCGAAGACTTGGGATTCTCCCATCCCTGCCCGGCGGCCTGAGGGTGGCAGGCAGCGGGGCTGACCGTTTGGTGGAGCACTGTCCAAACCGCCGGAGCAGCCTGGAAACCTGGTTGTTGTTTGAGGGATTTCATTTTCTTGGGATTAGTAGTGTTAATAACCGCTGTGGAAACTGTGGATAACTCGATCTCGCGGTAGGAATCCGGGGTTAAGCCCTGTTCACCTACTGTGGGTGGGCTGTGTTTTAAACAGGCTGTGGATGGGGACAACATTTTCGGCCGATCCGACGATCCACAGGTGGCTTAAGGGTTTTAAGCCCATTAACCCCGGTTGTCCCCTTAAGAATCCACAGCCTTATCCACATGTACCTGTTAATAAGGCAAGAGTGCAGCAGCTCAGGAGTCGCGCTGCTGCTGTTTGATCCGGTTTGTGAGCTCAGTGACCTGGTTGTAGATCACACGGCGCTCGGCCATGAGTTCGCGAATTTTCCGGTCCGCATGGATCACCGTGGTGTGATCGCGTCCGCCCAGCTCCTGGCCGATCTTGGGCAGAGACATGTCGGTCAGTTCCCGGCAGAGGTACATGGCAATCTGACGAGCTGTCACCAGGGTCCGGGTGCGGGACTTGCTGCAAAGCTCTTCCATACTGAGCTTGAAGTAGTCGGCCGTCTGAGTGAGGATCTGGGCGGAAGTGATTTCCTGGGCACCGTCATCAGTAATCAGGTCCTTCAGGACCATTTCGGCCAGCGCCACGTCCACCGCCTGGCGGTTCAGGCTGGCGAATGCCGTTACCCGGATCAGTGCACCTTCGAGCTCGCGGATGTTGCTGGAAATTTTCGAGGCAATGTACTCCAGGGCGTCGTCAGGGGCCGACAATCCTTCGCTGAGAGCCTTTTTCCGCAGGATCGCGATGCGGGTTTCCAGTTCGGGCGGCTGGATATCGGTCAGGAGGCCCCACTCGAAGCGGGATTTCATGCGGTCCTCGAACCCCGCCAGCAGCTTGGGGGGCTGGTCAGAGGTGATGACTACTTGCTTGTTGTTGTTGTGCAGCGAGTTGAACGTGTGAAAGAACTCCTCCAGCGTCCGGTCCTTGCCGGCGAGGAACTGGATGTCGTCGATCAGCAGGACGTCCACGTTGCGGTACGTGGTCTTGAAGCTGGCGCCCTCGTCGTCCCGAATGGAGTTGATGAAGTCGTTGGTGAACTCTTCGGAGTTGACGTAGCGGACGCGGATGCCGCTGTAGAGCCGGCGGGCATAGTGTCCGATTGCGTGCAGCAGGTGGGTTTTGCCCAGCCCGGAGTCGCCATAGATGAATAGCGGGTTGTAGGCCTTGGCGGGCGCTTCCGCTACGGCAACCGCTGCGGCATGTGCGAAGCGGTTGGAGGAACCAATGACGAAGGTGTCAAAGACGTACTTCGGGTTCAGCCGGCCAAACTCATGTGAAGTGCTGGGCAGCATAGGCTGCGGCTTCTGTTCAATCAGCTGATCAGGTGAGAAGGAAGGTTCGACGGCGGGTTCCGGCTCTGCATGGATGGGAACCAGATCAGTGTCCACGTCGATCGCGCAGCGGATGTCCTCCGAGAAGACGTTATGCAGTGCATCGTCAAGGGCGTCTTTGACCTGCGTCTGGAGGACTTCGCGGGTGAGTTCGTTGGGCACGGCCACCAGCAGGGTTGAGCCGATGAGGCCTTGGGCCTGGGCCAGGATGACAAAGCCGCGCTGCCGGGGAGTAACCCGATCGTCCTGTTCCAGGAGGCTGACCACCCGCCGCCACGAACTTCCAACAGTATTGGCGTGGTTGGCTTCGTCAACGGTCATAAATCAGTTTCCTCAAACTTGCGGGCCTGCATTTTGTGCAGCCAGCAGGTCCGGAACCACTAGGTTGGCCCAGCCTTCTCCACAGGGTTATGCACAGACCGTGGATAATCGGCTACTGGGACACTCTAGGGGATGAAAAGCCTAGAAGATAGCTGGGGACTTGCTTGTGGATAATTACAACGGTGTGGTTCCAAAACAGGTCCTGTGAGGCACTTCATCCACAGGCTGAAAGGCCTACTTAGCCACAGTTGGGGATATCCGCTCCGCACTGCCCCGGTTTGACTGGGACCCGGTATTTGCCCTAACGTTGTGAAGTCCTTTGTGTCCGCTTTTTGGCCCCATCTGCATCCCTCTAACGCCAGGCGTTGGAGCAGCCGGGGGAAGTGGCACATACAAAACTTAGCGTCGGCCAGTTCTTCCCCAATTACTGATCGGGTGGGCGCACCTTTGATCCACTGGAGTAACTAACGTGAGCAAGCGGACTTTTCAGCCGAATAACCGCCGTCGAGCCAAGAAGCACGGCTTCCGCCTTCGTATGCGTACCCGCGCCGGCCGTGCCATTCTGGCAGCCCGTCGTGGCAAGGGCCGCACCGAGCTGTCGGCCTAAATTAACTGACTCGTCGGTTCAATAGTCTTTTGCGAGTTTGAAGGTGCTGGCCACCCGTAACCGCCTTAGGACATCAACCGATTTTTCGACAACTGTACGTTCCGGCGTCCGCAATGGACGCCGGAACGTAGTGTTATATGCGGCAACCCTTCCAGACGACCAACCCAGCAGAATCGGGTTCATCGTTTCCAAAAGTGTCGGGAACGCCGTGACCAGGAACCTCGTTAAGAGGAGACTGAGAGAAGCTGGCGCCGCGTCCTTGAAAAGGTACGGCACCGGCTATGCAATTGTTGTCCGGGCTTTGCCCGCGTCAGCCGCTGCAAGCTGGCAGCAGCTGCTCTCGGACTACAACGAATCGTTGGAGTCCACCATCAGGCGCCTGGGAAATCGTGGCGCGGCGCGGTCCGGTTCCCTGGACCAGGCCGCGGATGGATCACCAGCCGTCAACGGAACCACACAGGAAGGGACAGCGCGTGCGTGACACTAGTGCCGCCGTCGTCCGCTTCCTTCCTACCGTTGTTACCGCCTTGGGCAGAGTTATCTGGAACCTGCCGCGGAACATTCTAATTCTTCTCCTCAAGGCCTACCGCAAGGTGATTTCGCCCTTGTACGGCCAGGTCTGCCGATTTTTTCCGTCGTGCTCTGCTTACGCCCTTGAAGCGGTGACAGTGCATGGAGCCGTTAAAGGCACTTGGCTGGCCGCGCGCCGGCTGGTACGTTGCCATCCCTGGAATGCAGGCGGAGTGGACCATGTCCCCGCCGGACACAGGGAATGGCCTGTCGGACAGACCCCAACAATTGTTGTGTTGAACAACCCGGACAAGTTCCTGGCTGCTCGCACTGATGAAGAAGGCCGCTCGGCGGCCTGACGAATAGGGATAAAGTATGGACTTCTTTGAAACAATCATGTTTCCGTTCAAGTGGCTGGTGTCCGTCATTATGGTGGGCTTCCACGAGGGCCTGACCTTCATTGGCCTGCCTGAGGCTTCCGGCTGGACCTGGACACTGTCCATCATCGGGCTGGTCCTGGTGATCCGGGCAGCTCTCATCCCCGTCTTCGTCAAGCAGATCAAGGCCCAGCGTGGCATGCAGCTCCTGCAGCCTGACCTGAAGAAGTTGCAGGACAAGTACAAAGGCAAGACCGACCAGCTCTCCCGCCAGGCCATGGCGCAGGAACAGATGGCCATGTACAAGAAGCACGGCACCAACCCGTTCTCCGCCTGCTTGCCCATGCTGATCCAGATGCCGTTCTTCTTTGCGCTGTTCCAGGTTCTTTCCGGCATCAGCACGGCGCGCGATCAAAATAAGGGCATCGGCGCGATGAGCCATGGACAGGTGGAGCAGTTCGACGATTCCACTATTTTCGGGGCTACGCTTTCCGCCTCCCTGTTGCACGGCGGTGAGGGGAACCTCACGGCAGTATGGATCCTTTCGATCATCATGATCCTGGCCATGACGGCCTCGCAGTTCATCACGCAGAAGCAGATCATGGCGAAGAACATGTCCGAAGAGGCCATGGCCAGTCCGTTCATGCGCCAGCAGAAGATGATGCTCTACATCCTGCCCGTTGTCTTCGGCGTGGGTGGCATCAACTTCCCCATCGGCGTCCTGATCTACTGGACCACCACCAACATTTGGACCATGGCGCAGCAGTTCTTCGTGATCCGACGCATGCCGACGCCGGGATCCCCTGCTGCCAAGGCCCTGGCCGAGCGCCGTGCCGCCAAGGGCCTCCCCCCGCTGTCAATCCTCACCGGCAAGAAGGATGAAGAGGCCGACGCCGCTGCTGCCGTCGCTGCCCAGGCAAAGGGCCAGCGCGTCCAGCCACAACGCAAAAACAGGAAGAAGAAGTAATGTCTGTTGAAAGCACCGAGCAGTTTCCTTCCGTAGAAGCTGAAAATGATTCCGTACCGGCGGACCTCGTGGAAGAGGCCGCAGCAGAGGCCGGCACTCCCGGTGCTGCCGCTGGCCGGCTCGAGGAAGAGGGCGACGTCGCCGCTGATTACCTCGAAGAGCTGCTGGACATTGCTGATATCGACGGAGACATCGACATCGAGGTCCGCAACGGGCGCACCTACATCTCGATAGTTACTGACGAAGAATCGGACGCGCTGGATGCCTTGGTAGGCGAAGATGGCGAAGTCCTGGAAGCCCTTCAGGAACTGACCCGACTGTCAGTGCTCTCCGCAACCGAAAACCGCTCACGCCTGGTGCTGGACATCAACGGTTACCGCAAGGAACGTGCCGGCCACCTGCAGAAGATCGCTGAAGATGCTGTGACTACGGCGAAGTCAACGGGGGAACCTGTGGCCCTGGAGCCCATGAGCGCTTACGAACGCAAGATCGTCCACGACGCCGTGGCCGACCTTGGCTTCATCAGCGAGTCTGAGGGCGAAGGCGCCGGCCGTCACATTGTTGTTTCCGCCGAATAGTGGAACGCAGGAGCCGGTAACCATGGTTGACATCACCCCAGCAGAGCTGGCGGCGGCCGAGAAGATTTTTGGCAGCAGGCTGGACCTTGCCAAGCGCTATGTGGAGCACCTGGCTACTTCGGGTACCGAACGCGGACTTATTGGTCCTCGTGAGATCCCCCGCCTCTGGAGCCGGCATGTGCTCAACTGCGCTGTGATCGAAAGCGAGATTGCGCACGGAAGCCACGTGGCCGACGTCGGAAGCGGTGCTGGCCTGCCCGGGCTCTGCTTGGCGATTGCCCGTCCTGACCTTGAGTTGACACTCATCGAGCCGCTGGAGCGCCGCGTCATCTGGCTGCAGGAAGTGGTGGATGATCTGGAGCTGGGCAATGTGACGGTCATGCGGTCCCGTGCGGAGCTCGCCGTCGGCACCGTTGTGGCGGATGTTGTGACTGCCCGGGCTGTTTCTGCGCTGACTAATTTGGCTGGACTGACCATTCCCCTTCTGGGAGGGAAGGGGTTGGTGGTGGCCATCAAGGGACGCAGTGCCGGTGAAGAGATTGAGAAGGCAGCCAAAGTCATCCGGCGAATGGGCGGCCGGGAAACCTCGGTCGTTACGGTGGGAGCGGATCTTCTGGAGGAGCCCACCACGGTGGTCAGGATCGTTGTCGACAAGTCGCGAAAATCCGCCTGACCGGGGATGGCACCCCTCCGGATTATGGTGAAGCAGATAGGCTAGATAACGGCAGCAAGGCCAACGAGAGTGAGAGTGTGAAGTGAGTAGCAGTGAACCGGCCACGCAGCGGATCCCTCCGTTTGTGTCCCTGGGCTCAGCACGAGCGTTCTCTGCTCCGCCGGTTCCCTCCTCGAAACCACAATCAGTTGCAGGGAGCCAAAATATGCCT
The DNA here is from genome assembly GCF_059383595.1 of Pseudarthrobacter sp. MDT1-40-2. Classification (NCBI taxonomy): domain Bacteria; kingdom Bacillati; phylum Actinomycetota; class Actinomycetes; order Micrococcales; family Micrococcaceae; genus Pseudarthrobacter; species Pseudarthrobacter sp. MDT1-40-2. Next base: position 718,686 of record NZ_JBWZCL010000002.1, read on the forward strand.
TCCGTTTCACGTGAACCGGTAAACGGTAAGAGCAACGTGATGGACGCGATGGATGATTCCAGCCCCATCGCCCGCGAACTGGCTCATGAGAACAAGCGCCGCGAACGCCTGGCCGGGCGCCGGCTGCCCAAGCCGGCCAAGACCAGGGTCTTTACGGTTTCCAACCAAAAAGGCGGAGTCGGCAAGACCACCACCACCGTCAACATCGCGGCAGCGCTGGCCAGCGCCGGGCTGAACGTGCTGGTAATTGATATTGATCCCCAGGGCAATGCCTCTACTGCACTGGGCGTGGAGCACCACGCGGACGTGGACAGCATTTATGACGTCCTCATCAACGATTTCCCCCTCGCCGATGTTGTGGCGCCGTGTCCGGACATCGCCAATCTGATCTGTGCTCCGGCGACCATCCACCTGGCCGGTGCCGAGATTGAGTTGGTCTCCCTCGTTGCACGCGAGCAGCGGTTACGCAGGGCCATTGACGTGTATGCAAAAACACGGGAGGCCAACGGCGAACCGGCGCTGGACTATATCTTTATCGACTGCCCGCCCAGCCTGGGGTTGCTCACCGTCAATGCCTTCTGTGCCGCCGGCGAAGTGCTGATCCCGATTCAGTGCGAGTACTACGCCCTTGAGGGACTTAGCCAGTTGTTGAAGAACATCGAGATGATCCAGAAGCACCTGAACGCAGACCTGGTGGTCTCCACTATTCTGCTCACCATGTACGATGGCCGCACCAACCTGGCCGCCCAAGTGGCAGCTGAGGTTCGCGAGCACTTTCCCGAACAGGTGTTGGGCGCTGTGGTTCCACGCTCCGTTCGTATCTCAGAGGCGCCCAGCTACCAGCAGACGGTTATGACCTACGACCCTTCGTCGAGCGGTGCCCTCTCCTACCTCGAAGCTGCTGCTGAAATTGCCGAACGTTAGAATCGAAAGACTCGCATCAACTGAGGCCGGGCCACGCCGGGCTGATCCACTGGAGGGAATTATCCATGAGTGAAAAGCGACGTGGTCTGGGCCGCGGCCTGGGAGCACTCATTCCGAGTTCCGCTGCAGCGGGGAGCGCAAGCAATGGTGCATCGCCATCGCGTCCAGTGGATCTGTTCTTTCCGGAGAGCCGGCAGCGCACCGCCACCACTGCACCGGTGGAGGACCTCAATGAGGCTCCCGCCGAAGACGTAAAAGTGACGGCGGCCCCGGCCGTTTCCCCCGGTTCTGCCGGTTCTGCCGGTGGAGGCAGGAAGACTCCCGCGAAGAAGACCCCTGCGAAGAAGACCACGTCCAAGGATGACTCAGCGGACGCCACCGTCCCTGCCGGGGATTCTGTGTCCGCCGTTGCGGCAGAGCCCAGCCCCGCGCCTTCACCTGGCGGTCCCGAACTGGTGGAGGTTCCCGGCGCCAGGTTCGCAGAAATCTCTGTCACCGATATTCATCCCAACCGCAAACAGCCCCGTTCGGTCTTCGATGAGGACGACATGGCAGAACTGGTGCACTCGGTTCGCGAAATTGGGGTCCTCCAGCCAATTGTTGTTCGTACTTCAACCGAAGACGATGGAGAACCCTATGAGCTGGTCATGGGTGAGCGTAGGTGGAGGGCTGTACAAGCGGCTGGTCTCGCAACCATCCCCGCCATCATCCGGGACACAACGGATGATGACCTTCTCCGCGATGCGCTTCTGGAAAACCTGCACCGCAGCCAGCTGAATCCTCTCGAAGAGGCGGCTGCGTACCAGCAACTTCTCGAAGACTTCGGAACCACCCACGAACAGTTGGCGGACAAGTTGGGCCGTTCCCGGCCTCAGGTGTCCAACACCCTCCGGCTGCTCAGGCTCCCTGCCCTGGTGCAGCGCCGGGTTGCAGCCGGCGTCCTGTCTGCGGGTCATGCGCGAGCCCTGCTGTCTCTTCCGGACGCTGCTGCGATGGAACGCTTGGCACAGCGCATTGTCGCCGAGGGAATGTCTGTTCGGGCCACCGAAGAAGCTGTCTCCATGTATCAGGATCCAGCCAAGCCCGCGAAAAACAACGTTCCTCGCCCAGGTGCTCGGCATGAGCGCTTGGACTACCTGGCTTCCTCGCTGTCTGATCGTTTAGATACCAACGTAAAAATTTCACTTGGTGTCCGAAAAGGGCGTGTCAGTATCGAGTTCGCGAGTGTTGAAGACCTAAACCGTATTATGGACGTCCTTGCACCCGGGGCGGACACTTAGACCCTCCTTGTTAAGAGGCACTGTTTCACGTGAAACAGTGCCTCTTTTTTGTCTATGCGGATCGCCGGGTCCCTCCGTCCGTGGTCCGTCTGAGGACGCGGACGCACCTGAAGAGCACTGGATCGGGCCCACCCGCTCTTCGGCGTGAATTGCTGGCATTTACCGCTGACGGCTGGGCCTCCTCCTGAATTAATACTGGCCAAGTTCGATTCCGTGTGGCTTGGGGTTCAGTGCGAGCTCAGAGCTGCAGTCGGGCCGCGTGCCTAGGGTGCCCAATGTCTTCTAAGAACCTGGTTAAATCCGGGATGGACGGACCCGCTCCCTCGTGTCCGCAATGACGTTCTGATGACCCGTGTGCCGAGGTAAACCGCGCAGTTAGCCAAACGCACTCCCGTCGCAGGGACCGGTCTCCTGCCTCCTGTGGAGGGTTGAAGCCAATGTGCAGGGTTCAATGAAGAGGTGGTTCGTCGTCGTGGGACCAAGGCGACACATCCAGGAACTTCTCCCTGTGCCATCGCATCCAAGCGTTATCACGGAGGTCGGGTTCTTCTTTTCGTATTGTTGTGTTCAGGCGGGATGGCCCAGTCACCGATGGTGCTGCTGGGTTGCCGTCTTGAAGCCCTTCCTGTCCATCAACGTGATGCCCGGGTTGCCTGGTCGTCGCAACTCCCACGTCGACAGCCCAGGCCACCGACATGTGTGAAGACGTGACGAAGTGAATCCGACAACCAGCGCCCCCTTCCGGCAGGGACCTGTATATCCAACATTCCGCTATATGGGCTGGAACGAGGTCGGGGGTCGAGGGAGGGTCGGATCAGCGTACAGAGATAAGGAGCGTCGCTTTCCGCTGGAAAACGAGGCAGACCTCGGTCCTGTCGGGGACAGGTGCTGCATGTTTCACGTGAAACATGCAGTGCTACTCGCTTCCCAGAGATCAGAGATCAGAGGGCGAGGGTAGGTCCCTTTTAACACATCGTATGCCCGATGGCCCAACGCTGTTGCTCTAGAGAACCACTGGTCGGGGCACGGTTTCGTTGTTCGGTACCGGACCCTGAGCGGCCCTTCCGGGTTTTTCGTGCGTCCAGTCCTAGATCTTAGAGAACCCACGCGCACCCCGGCCTTCGGATTGGAAGCCGGACACTGGTCGACCTCCAAGGGCACGTGGCGTGAGATCGATTGCCCTGACCTACAGTAGGTGTGCGGAAGGCATACTGATGCAGAACTTCCGTCTGGCGCAGTCCCTGTGGTACCCCCGGCTCTCCCGATCACCGTCGCGGAGAACTCCGTCCTGCTGGTTGGGGTTAGGGGCCATCGGCGATGTGGTCGGTCAGGGAGCAGAGTACGCAGTAGCATCGATGCCTCCAGGAAAACGCAATGAACCGCTCACGTGATCCCTCAGCCTCGCGAGTCCCACCGAACTGTAGCTAATGCACGGTGAGTGGTGGGCTGGAACCAGCGTCCTAAAAGAGCACCCGACGTCCGGCGTCCTGACAAGCCCACAGTTGAAGTCCGGGGCCCCGCCCAGTCTGTGGCCTGCGTCGACAGCTCGCGGTCGCGCGAGGCTGTGACCCTGAAGCTTCGCAATGGTCCTGGGGCGGAGGGAAACCACGAGAGTAGCCGCGTATTAGCCTGTGGATAACGATGTGGATGACTGTTCGGAGGTGACCACTGTTATCCACAGCCGGCGCCGCCCGAAGCGCCAAATATTGTGCGGTCACGTCGTCGGATCCGCCTAGCGCCCAATGCTGTTTCACGTGAAACATCCCTGTCCGTCAATCGGTAGGAGCCTGGGCGGTGGCGAGTTGCGCCTTGGAACCCCATCCTGGGCGAAAAACCGGTCAACAACGCCTGTTATCGGTGCGCCCGGGCGAAACAATGCGATGTTTCACAAGGTGACGGATACAGCGGAATTGGGGATCAGGATAGGCGAACCCTTTCGGCTCGGCCCAAATGACCGCTTCCTGGCCGCTTGTTTTCCACAGCAATCCACAAGCCTGTGGGTATCTACTGTGGAAAACAGTGTGGATATCCGCAGCGTATGGTGGGCAGAGAGTTGAGCCCAGCCGCCCTGAATTGTGGCTGGATTCGCGGTGTTGCAGTTCTACCTCCGATCAAAAAGCATGACAATCGCTCCCCATGTCCTTCGAACGGATCACGGACTGTCGCAGCGCAGGGTCAGTGCCGGCGTTCCATCCCCAGGCTTGGACGATACTTAGTCGTTCCCGGGAGCGGGCGGACGAACCGGCATTTATTGCTTTGGTTGTCAGGTCACGGACACGTCCAAGACGTCGGGGGCTAATGCCCTGACGTGAACGTGAAGTTGCACTGCATGGTGATCGGGAGTTTCGGCAGACCGCCATGCTGTTCATGACGTGCCTGCACCTGAGGCGGATCTGCTTCCGTCTGCTATCGCGGCCAGGCCAGCGGCGTCTCTAGGGTCATTGCGACTAAGGGACCCGATGCTGGGGTTCGGGCCGCTGGGGTGCAGGCTGCTGAGCGGAACCTGATCTCCCAAGCAAGGTCTACATGCGGGCATCGGGCATGATGGGCAGCAATTCAACTCCCCTGCTCCCATGGAAGGGAAGCCAGGCCGGCAAGGGAAACGCACTCGGTGGTGTAAGTCATGGAGGGATTTGTGTGCGGGACCTGGGCCGGCGTACAGGCCGACGACGGAGGGCCGCCGAAACCAGCGACGGTCCGCGGGCCTGTTCTACAGGTGACATGGCTGAGCACCTGCACGTTGGTTGACGCGGTGGTGCCAGGTGGGGTGGCCGAGGTCTTGCACCGGCTAGGTTGCTTTGCCGCAGGGGGTGCACCGGGTGAGCTGCTGCCCGAACAGTCTGGCTGCCAGCGTGATAGAGGGATGCGGCAGCGTGGTCGTACAGCGGCCGCAGGTCTGCACTGCCCGGGAATGTGAGCACCTTTGTGGTGAGCCGCTGGTTAGGTGAGCACCTTTGTGGTGAGCCGCTGGCCTCGTAGGCTCGGATGGTTCGGCTCGTGCCCGTCTTGCGCGTGTGGCCTTGTGAGCCTTCGTGGAACGTCAGCCACCTCGGAGGCACCGTGGGAGTGTGAAATGACCGGGAAGTGCACCCGTGCTTCGGATTCTGCGCAGGACGGCGGCCAGGGGTCTGCGCCCTAACGGGTTAGGACGGTTCGTCTGCACTGCTGGGGCAAGGGCTGTCGCGCCGGGCTGCCTTGAGGCGATGAGCGGATCCCGATCGCGGTGATCACCTCTGCCGGCTCCTCTTGAACTGCTGTCTTTCAAGACCTCCTGGATTCTTTTTCGGATAAAGCCAAGGGATACTAACGCTACGCATCCGGTTTACGACCGACTAATGCCAGGACGGTACCCTTCGTAAGGGACCATTGCTGTCTCCCGCTAACTGGGACATCCCCAACCAAGCCTGCGAGGAGCAGGTGTTTCACGTGAAACACCTGCATGCCGCAGGGGTAGAAGAAGCGCCGGCGGCAGTTCCAGAATCAGCAGGACAATAGCCCCGCGTTCTGAAGGTGCTAAGGAATGAATCCCCGTGCCGTATGCGCATACTGTTTGGGCAACAGGGACAGTTCTACGACGGGCTTTGGACTTTCAGCGGAGCGGCTTCAAGACTCCAATAGCTAAACTCATAACCGCATGTTCAGTAATTCGGTTCCCATTTCGTGGGAGCTCGCAGATCGGAGCTGGGACCTAGCCCCGTGTACCATCATCGATCGCCGTTTTCCCATTGAAGGTACGCTCCGCGGAACCTGTGTTTCACGTGAAACCTCGACGCTAATGCCAGTTGTACGTCACGATAACTGAGCCGGCATGGGCTGTCGGGTTCGGCTCGTCTCTGGGTGGAGAATCTATTCCGCTGACCACGTTGTCCCCATCTAGCTGTGATGGGATCTCATGGAGATCCCATGTTGGGTGTAAAGTACATGAGCCCGGACTACGCCGGGAGCCCGGCTGAACCATCTGATCGCGCCAAACGAGGTCCCGGCGATGGACCCGACCGAAGATAAACACTGGAGTCGCAAGAGCGTCCGGGCTGCAGGTACGCTTCCCCGTCGCATACCGCGTTGCCGCGCGGCCGAAAGTCCACGGAGCATCGTTTTACAGCCCACAACGCGACTCCCTCAGGCCGTGCCAGCAACTCGCTAGGCAACCAACAGGTTTTTCGGAGGACGATAACAGCTGCTCGAACGCCGATGTTTCACGTGAAACACTCCATTCGGAACTCGGTTCGGACAGCCGCCTCTGCAGGCCCCGTTCACGATCACGCTCTTCCGGTTTCTCCACGCAAGAAAAGTCGGTCAGCCTCAACTAGAAACGGCTGGCTAGGCAACGAAAAAGCAGGTTACCCTCCGAGGGGGTAACCTGCTTAGTCGATGGACAAGAGCTAGGACAGAACGTCTGCAAATTCCTTTTCGAAGAACTGCTTAGGCTTGGCGCCGATTACGGTGTTCTTCACTTCGCCGCCTTCAAAGAGGTACACCGCAGGAATCGAGGTGATCCCGTACTGGGCAGCGATAGCCGGATTGTCGTCAACGTTAACCTTGACGACGTTGACCTTCTCGCTGTACTCCACGGAGATCTCGTCCAGAATGGGACCCAGCTTGCGGCACGGACCGCACCATTCTGCCCAGAAGTCTACGATGACCGGTTTGTCGGCCGAAAGGACATCGGCCCCAAAGCTGGCGTCAGTTACTTCTTTTGCATTGCTCATGTGCATTCTCGCTTTCTAGGTGGTGTGTACGGCTGTTCAGGAGTGGAGGCTGGCCAGGTAGTGTTCGACGTCGATCGCCGCAACACAGCCGGAACCTGAGGCAGTGATGGCCTGGCGGTACGTGGGGTCCACGACATCGCCGGCTGCGAAGACACCCGGAAGGCTGGTCCGCGAGCTGCGGCCTTCCACAGCGATGGTGCCTTCCGGGGTCAGGTCCAGGACGCCCTTGATGAGGTCAGTGCGGGGATCGTTGCCGATTGCCACGAACACTCCGCTCACGGCCAGTTCTGATTCGGTTCCATCAACCAGGTTCTTGAGTTTCAGGGCGGTGACCTTGTCTGCGCCGATGATGTCTTCGACTGCACTGTTCCAGAGAAAATTGATCTTCTCGTGGGCAAGTGCGCGGTCTGCCATGATCTTGGATGCACGCAGCGTATCGCGACGGTGCACTACTGTGACGGACTTCGCGAATTTGGTGAGGAACAGGGCCTCTTCCATGGCGGAGTCACCGCCACCAATGACCGCAATGTCCTGGTCCTTGAAAAAGAAACCGTCGCAGGTTGCACACCAGCTAACGCCGTGGCCGGAAAGACGCTTCTCGTTGGGAAGGCCCAACTCACGGTAAGCGGATCCGGTAGAAAGAATAACTGCGCGGGCGCGGAAGGATTCACCGGTGGCGATGGTGACAGTCTTGATGTCGCCGTCGAGATCCAAAGAGGTTACGTCCTCAAACTGGATTTCCGTCCCGAAGCGGGAGGCCTGCTTTTCGAAGTTCTCCATGAGGTCCGGGCCCATGATGCCGTCTGGGAAGCCAGGGTAGTTCTCGACATCGGTAGTGTTCATCAACTCACCGCCCGCGGTCACGGATCCAGCCAGGAGCAGCGGCCTGAGGTTGGCTCGCGCGGTATAAACTGCTGCCGTGTAACCTGCCGGGCCAGAACCGACGATGATGACATCACGTACGTCTGACGCGGTGTTTTCTGCGTTGCTCACTTAACGGTGAACCTCTTCCTTGGTTGATGCGCCCGCGTATCACTGCCGGCTCATTGCACAACTGATTCCATTTGCTGAATATTCCAGCAGTGGTAGTGACGCGCCATACTTCGGAAGTGTCCGTCGCCGGACGCCGGGAAAAACCGGGGTGCCGGCCGCAGGACGCCTTAACAGGGTACCGTCTGGCGGACGGCACCCAGCGGCCCCGCTACCTGAGGTTGAGACCCGCAGCCCTACTGAACCCTGACCTCGGCCAGACGCAGGCCGTAGTTGTACATCGTCTTGGGCACCGCGAGGCGCGGCAGGGTATCAAGTTGCACGATCACGTACTGAGCAGTCACCGGCTCGGTCAGCGGCATCGTGAGATCGGTGGAGGTGAAGCTGTTGGTGCCCACCTGCTTGGCCCCCTCCAGTGACGGCCGATCGTTGGTGAGGACGCTGATCCGGCCTCCTGACGCGCCGAGCTGGCTGAGAGTAATTGAAGACACGGTGGACGGTTCCTGGAGCTTGATAACCAATGGAACGCCGCCGGAAACCAATCCTCCCCAGTTTTCCGTGGCGAACTCCATGTTCGACCAGAAGCTGGCAGGGTTACCGTCGTATGCCTTCACCAGGTCAGCGTCGTAGGTCGAGGCAAAGTCGAATGCGCCCTGGCGGGTGATACTTTCAATCACCGGCGTCACGGGGGCCGGCGCAGCATCAGTAGGACTCGGTTCTGCTGTGGAAGTTTCAGGGGCAGTGGTGGCTTGGGTGGGTTGGTTTGCCGCCGGAGTCGACGGGAACAGCGACCCGAGGTTGGTCAGGGCAAACACCAGGCCCGCAATCAGCACGGCGGCGAGCAAACCGCCGACGAGCCAGCGCAGGGAGCGTGGCTCCTTGCCGTTATCGTCAGCGTCGTCGTCATATTCGGCGACGATCGGTCCTGCGGAGGCGCCTCCGGCACCAGTTCCCGCTCCCGCGCCTGCGGTGTGGGCGAGGACCGGGGATGCGCCGCCCCGGCGATCGTCCCGATCAGGTTCGCCCGCATAATCCTCATCGGCCTGGTCGTAGGAGTAGTCATCCTCGGACCACAGTGAGACCTTGGGGGCAGGCTCCTCGCGCCCGGAAGATGAAGAGGAGGCTGCAGCAGCGCCGGCAGCAGCAACGCCAAAAGCAGGAGTTCCAGGAGTGGGAGCCACATTCTCCCTGGCATCCGAGGAAGCGGGCGAGGGAATGGGCGAGGCCGGCCGGGTTGCCGGACGCGGCGGCACGGACGCCCCCGCTGTCTGGTACGGGCTCACTTGGCTGGGGTGGGAGTCGTCGTACCGGATGTAGCCGGCAGGTTCGGCCTCGGCGTCGTGGTCCTCTTCCGGTTCGTTGGAACGCGGCTGGCCGAAAATCTCGCTGCCCAAGGTGTCCGTGAAGAACGGCTCAACGTAGGGCGGGTTGGGGGCAACCAGGAGATCCAGCAGTTCAGCAGCGGAGGTGTGGTTGGTGATCAGGTAGGTAGCTTCTTCGCTGACGCCAAGGTCAAGCACTTGAACGCCGCCAGGACGCTCGCCGGTGGCTACTTCGCGCGCACTTGAGGCCACTTGGTCGCCGTTGGAGGGTCCCGCAACGAGGATGCTGACAGGCCGGTTGAGCACCTGGTCGACTCCATCGAGCACCAGATCCTGGTCGTGCGAGGTCAATACCGTGGCTGTGACCTTGTAACGGCCACCAAGTACTGATCCAACATCGATCGGCTGGGACACGTGTTCCTCCTAGACTGTCCGGGAATTGCCGGCGCGGATCATTCCGCCGCCGTGCAAAGGCCCTTCGGCAGGCCGACAATCATTCGTCTGCAGCTACCTTTTACCCCTTCGATCCTAGCTGAAAGGCTGGCAACAGGCCTGAATCGACGGGACAACCGGCGTTGTATCGGTTATTCTTCCCGCTCAAAGGAAGGGAAGTGCGGGTTCGTCCCGGCAGGGCCCTGGTAGGTCCTGCGTCCAGGAAGGGGATGCTCGCCAAGCCCAGTGTCGTACCGCTGGCCAGCAGATTCTCCCTCCCCTTCTTCCAGAGGCTGGTGAAGACCGACGGCGTCATCCGCGGCATCGGGGCCATGCTGGACCGACTGGTCGGGCTGCTGCGGAATATGCACGCGGGCAGCCCGGAACGAACCGGTATCGAACTCACCGGAAATACGGGGAATCAGTCCGGTGTCAGCGGAGACGGTGGTGTGTTCCGGCGTCGGACCCTGCCGTCCGTCATCAGCGGGAGCGTCCCCGCCGCGTCCCATCCTGCCCAGCAGCGGCCGGAGCAGGTCACTGAGTTCAGATACCCGGAGGAGCTTCAGGAGGAAGAGGTATGCCATGAGCATGACAGGCCCGGCGACGGCGAGCGTCACCAACGCGGCCAGGCTTGAGCTCCAAGCAAAACCGTTGGGGTCGTAGGTGCCCAGCAGCCACAGTACCGGGATGCCCACCACAGCCGAGCCGAGGGCCGCATAGCCCATCCGGATATAGGAGTTGCCGATCCGGGGGCCGTCCAAGTGGCCCAGCAACCTGCGAAGGAAGACGGCGCTGATGACCACGGACATGATGTTTCCGACGGTGTACAGGCCGGCAAGGGCATAGATGATCTGTTCCGGGGGCAGGAACTGGATGGCGAACGCGCCCACCAGGTACAGAACGGCCAGCAGCAGCTGCACGTAGAACGGAGTCTTGGCGTCCTCGTGGGCGTAAAAGACCCGGGACATCATGAAGTTGGCGCTGAGGAACGGAGTACTGAGCGCCAGGATGGTCAGGGTCTGGGCGAGCATTACGCCGTCGCCCCTGACCCCGCCGGAGAAGAACATCCCCAGCGGGCCCGCCAGGGCAAAGAGCGCCATGGCACCAAAGACGGTAGCAACGGCCATGGTCCGCAGGCCGTGTGACAATGCTTCCCGAAGCCGGTTCCGGCTGCCTTCCTGGGCGGCGTGGGTCATGCGGTTGAAGAGTACGGTTGCCAGGGACAGTGCGATGACTGAGTGCGGCAGCAGGTAAAGCTGGCTGGCGACCTCCAACACAGCGTTGCCGGGAATCCTGGGCTGGGCCTCCCCTGCGTTATCCAGACGAACTCGTTCTGCGCCGGGAATGGTGGCTATCCGCATGACATACAGGAAAGCGGCTTGGCCAACAACAGTGGACAGCAGCGTCCAGACGCCCAATCGCGCCGCCTGTCCCAGACCTACCCCGCGCCAGCCGAACCGCGGGCGCAGGTGCAGCTTCAGCCGGATAACCGGAATGAGCAGGATGGCCGTTTGCGCTACGACGCCGATGGTGGAGAAGCCCGCCACCATGAAGGTCTGGCTGGGACCCCAGTTGTCCAAGGTATGGGGGTTGGCAACGTTGGATCCAAAAATCCAGATGAACATGCCCAGCCCGGAGATCGCCACCAGGTTGTTCAGAATGGGCGCCCACATCGCAGGGCCAAAGGCGCCGTTGGCATTAAGGATCTGGGTCAGCAGCGCGTAGAGGCCGTAGAAGAAAATCTGCGGGAGGCACCAGAAGGCAAAGGTAACCGCCAGGGCCTTCTGCTGCGGTGAGTATCCCTGCGTCGTGGCGTCAATGACGTAGGGCGCCAGGAGCGTCACCAGAGCCGTCAGTGCCAACAACACCAGGACGGCAAGCGTCAGCAGGCGGCTGATGTAGTCCGCGCCCTTGTCCGGTGCCCTGCTGGCCTTGATGATCTGCGGAACCAGGACGGCATTGAAGGCACCGCCGGCCACCAGCAGGAAGATCAGGTTAGGCAGGTTGTTGGCGTTGATGAAGGTGTCATTGACTGTGGAACCCAGGCCCAGGGCGGCGGCCAGCATCCATGTCTTCGCGAAACCAAGCAGCCTGGATACGAGCGTTCCAGCGGCCATGATGGCGCTGGAACGTGTTTCGCTGGACTGCGTGGGCAGCGCGTTGGCCAGCTGATCGTCCGGTTGCTGATCGGCTGGTACTGGTTCCTGGGCCCCGGAATTGCGGGCGGCAAAGTTGCTTGGCATCTGCTTTATCGTCTCACCCGAAAGCGTGAATCTTCGCACCGCGGCTGCGAGAGCCGTATTTGAGGACATCCTCTTCCAGCAGGGAATCCCGGCTAGAGGTGCTCCGGCAGGACATCCTTGGCAAGGTCTGCAATGCGGCGCTCATTGGGGAAAGAAAGTTTCCGGGCAAGTTCGGCAATGGGCACCCAAGCGACGTCCACGGCCTCGTGATCGGGATCGTTTTCAATGGTCAGCTCGCCACCGGTGGCCTGCAGCAGATAATGGTGGACCGTCTTGTGGACGCGGTGGCCGCTGACCGTGAACCAGTAATCGATGCTCCCGAGCGGGGCAAGGATGCGGCCGTTAATACCGGTTTCCTCGGCGATCTCACGGACTGCCGCCTCTTCGTTGTTCTCCCGGCCTTCTGGATGGCCCTTCGGCAGGCACCACTCGAGGCGGCCACCCCGGTTAAGGCGCGCAATGATCGCAACCCGCAGGACGTCGTCGGAAGTATCCACAACGACGCCGCCGGCGGAAACTTCCTCAACCGTTGGCAGCTGAGCCGCGGCCGAGGGCTGGGCAGGCGCAACGTGGGCACCAATTGCCGACGGCAATGGTGGATTTGTCCTCCTGCCGGGAGCGCTCGGTACGGGATGTGCCATGAAGTCCACTCTAACTACTCTTGCCCGGTGATGATGACCGGAACATGACCTCCAGATGGACGGCGAGCGACGCCGTCAACCCCCGGCTTCCAGGTCCTTCCCCGGATCCGCGGGCAATCCTGGCGTTCATGGCCCGTTCTTTCTGCCAAGCTTAAGTAACTATGGCGCATGCACATCACAAGTCAGATCAACAGACCGTTGCCTTCCAGGTGGACCCGGTGGTCCTGGAACTCGGGCAGCGCTTTGTCGACGCCGGCCACGAACTCTCTTTGGTAGGCGGGCCCGTCCGCGATCTGTTCCTGGGCCGCGCTTCGCCGGATCTTGACTTCACCACGGATGCGACGCCGGACCAGACCCTAGCGCTTATCAAGAAGTGGGCGGACGCCTACTGGGAGATCGGCCGGGCCTTTGGAACCATCGGCATGCGCAAGGCCGGGTTCCAGATCGAAATCACCACATACCGGGCCGAAGCCTACGACCCCGAATCGCGCAAACCCGTGGTGGCGTTCGGCTCTTCGCTGCAGGACGATCTGCAGCGCCGCGACTTCACCATCAACGCCATGGCCCTTCGGCTGCCGTCCCTGGAGTTGGTGGATCCGTACGGCGGTGTCCGCGACCTCCATGCATCGTTGCTGTCCACACCGGGCGCGCCTGAGGATTCTTTCTCCGATGACCCGCTGCGCATGATGCGGGCCGCCCGCTTCGCCTCCCAGCTTGGCGTTTCAGTACGTGAGGACGTCAAGCAGGCTATGACGGACATGGCCGGCCGGATCAGCATCATTTCCGCCGAGCGCGTCCGCGACGAAATGACCAAGCTGATCTGCGGAGCCCAGCCAAAGATCGGCGTTGACCTCCTGGTCGAGACCGGGCTGGCAGATATTGTGCTGCCCGAGGTTTCCGCGTTGCGCCTCGAATCCGATGAGCACCACCGGCACAAGGACGTCTACCAGCATTCCCTCCAGGTCCTCGAGCAGGCTGCCGCTTTGGAAACGGATGCAGAAGGTGCCGTGCCCCGCCCGGACTTCGTGCTGCGCTTCGCCGCACTGATGCACGACGTCGGAAAGCCGGCTACGCGCCGCTATGAACCGGGCGGTGCGGTGTCCTTCCGTCATCACGACATGGTGGGATCAAAACTCACCGCAAAGCGGATGAAGGCCCTTCGCTTCGACAACGACACCATCAAGGCTGTGGCGCGACTGGTGGAGCTCCATATGCGCTTCTACGGCTACGGGGAGGCCGGCTGGAGTGACTCTGCCGTCCGACGCTACGTAACGGATGCAGGCCCGTTGCTGGAGCGACTGCACCGGCTCACCAGATCAGACGTGACCACCCGCAACCAGAAAAAGGCGGAGCGCTTATCCTTTGCCTATGACGACCTTGAGGCGCGCATCGCTGAACTCCGCGAACGGGAGTCCCTGGAGGCCGTGCGCCCGGATCTGGACGGCGGCCGGATCATGGCGCTGCTGGGGCTGAAGCCCGGTCCTGTGGTGGGCCGTGCCTATAAGTACTTGTTGGAGCTCCGGATGGAACACGGGCCGCTCCATCCCGAAGACGCCGAGTCCCGGCTTCTGGCATGGTGGCAGGAACAACCCGAGTCTGCTGATCCGTCCGCCGTCGAACATTCCGCTGAGAAGGAGTCAAAGTGACAGATCCGGCCAGCATCGCCCGTCCCCAGCTGTGGATCCTGCGCCACGGCGAGACTGAATGGTCCAAGAGCGGCCAGTACACCGGCCTCACAGACCTGCCGCTGACCGTGGAAGGCGAGCAGCAGGCCGTTGAAGCCCGCCGGGTCCTGGATGGGATCGATTTCGACCTTGTGTTGACGTCGCCGCTGCGCCGTGCCCGGCGCACCGCTGAACTTGCAGGATTTCCTGATGCCCAGCGCGAACCGCTGGCGGTCGAGTGGAACTACGGCGATTACGAGGGCATCAGCTCGGACCTGATCCGCAAAGACAACCCTGACTACCTCATCTGGACCCACGGGGTTCCGAACGGTGAAGCACTGGAGGACGTTGCGGCGCGGGCGGACAAGATCATTGCCCGCGTGCTGGAATCCGGGTTGGACAATGTGCTGATAGTGGCGCACGGTCATTTCTCCCGCATCCTGACCGCCCGCTGGCTCGAATTGGAGCCCGTGGAGGGCCGGCACTTCATCCTGGGCACGGCCAAGGTCTGCACTCTTGGCTGGGATAAAAGGACGCCGGCAATCGTCCGATGGGGTCTATAAAAAAGTTTTTTTCAAACTTTTTTGCGAATTACTGTGAATTGGCTGGTCAGCGGCCGCAACATAGGGTAATTTACTTTATGACCCCAGAGCATCCTGCCGGGGCCATAGGCGCGCATTATCCAGCCAGTCAGCTGAGATATTGGCAGAACGGAAAAGGAGGTTGGGAGAAATGATTACTTTGACTAGCGGATGGAAGATGACCATCGTTCGCACCCCGGCCTCTGCTGCCCACGCGCGCCATTACTCCTGGAATTTTTGCTCCGAAGGCTAAGGAATTCCCGGCTTCTTGCCGGTTGACCCACTAGCCGTAGGGTAGCCCTCGCCGGGCATCGCCCTAGGACCATCCCGGGACTGACACTGCGCTTACGCAGCACTCACAGTTCGGAACCAGCTTTCAGTTGGGTCCTGCGTTCGCACACCCGTCAGGGAACCATCTTCGCCATTGCGAATTCACCACATTAATCACCGGGCATTCCCTTGCCTATTTATTGCCATTATCAGCATTCCCTAATGGCTCTAATTGTCATGCCAGATTTCTCCGCACATTCGCGGCGAATGCATTACCCGACCCCTCGAAAGGAGGTAACACCATGGTGAAGAAGATCAGGAAGCTGATGTCCGACGTCGTCCGTCCCCGGCGGGACGACTTCCACCGCTTTGACCGGGACCGGCTGGAACAGCATCGCGAGTACGTCTACGTGTTGATGCACCAGCACGTCAGCGGTATCCGCTGATATCGGGACCCCTCTGTTCGCAGCGGACCGGATGTAACACCGAAGGAGGCCCTGATGGTTCACATCGGAACTGACCCCTTGGGAGCCCACGCGGCTACGCGTGGGCTCCCCCCTTTTAAAGGCCCGTCAGGGTTCCCAGCGGGCTGACGCCGGTATGCTCAACAGCATGCAGCACACAGGGCAGTCCCAGCAGCGGCAGCGCGGTCGGCTGGTGGTGCCAAGCCGCAGCGACCTCTTCCTGCGGAAATTTACCGAAGTGGCGGGCGGCCCCCTGGGCCGGCACTCGGCGCCTGGCGTGGTGTCGCCAGGTGTTTTCAGCGTTGAACGGGTACTGATCCTGTTCACCCTGGCGGCAGCTCTGCTCAGCGTGGTGCTGAAGGGGTATTGCCGGGCCAATGGATGGGACACTCCTGCGCAGTTCTACACCACCTGCTATTCCGATTTCCCCGAACTGTTTCGGAGCAAGGGATTGGCCGAAGGAAAATTGCCGTTCTTCACTCCCGGAACCAACTTCGAGTACCCGGTCCTGATCGGGCTTATCGCCGGCGCGACTGCCCTGCTGATTCCCGGTGCATCGCGCGCATCCGCGGAAGCGGCTGTCCCGGATGACCGGATTCTGGCCTACTTCGACGTCAACGCCACCCTGGTGATTGCCGTGTGGATCGTGACGGTCATTGCCACAGCGCGGATGGCCCGGCGCAGGCCCTGGGACGCTGCCATGGTGGCCTTGGCTCCCGGAATTGTGCTGGCCGGCCTGATCAACTGGGACATGTGGGCCGTGGCGCTGCTCGCGCTGGGCATGTACTTCTTCTCCCGGGAACGACTGGTCCTGGCCGGCGTATTGATTGGCCTGGGCATCTCCACAAAGCTGTACCCTGTCCTGATTTTCGGAGCCATTCTGTTGCTGGCCGTGCGCACGGCGCGCTATGCGCCACTGCTGGTCACAGGCGCCTCCGCGTTAGTCACCTGGCTGGTTGTCAACCTGCCGTTTGCCTTAGCCAATCCCAGCGGTTGGTCCTACTTTTTCCAGTTCAGCCAGGACCGGCCTGCCGGATTCAGCTCCCCCTGGTTCGCCTATAACCTGATTGCCGGCAGGGCCGGCTGGCCTGCCCTGGAGCCCGGCACCATCAACAATCTGGCCCTGTGGATGTTCGTCGTTGCCTGTGCCCTTATTGCTGCAGTGGCGCTGACGGCACCACGGCGGCCGCGGCTGGCGCAGCTCGCCTTCCTGATCGTGGCCGCATTCATCCTGAGCAACAAGGTCTATTCGCCCCAATTTGTCCTGTGGCTGATTCCCCTATTGGCGTTGGCCAGGCCGAAGTGGCGGGACTTCCTGGTGTGGCAGGGTATCGAGGGCCTGCATTGGGCGGCCATCTGGCTCTACCTGGCGCAGACCACCAGCAACGGCCCCCAGCAGAACAACCTGGATATGCCGTATTACGTGCTGGCCGTCGGGGCGCATATGGTGGCCACGGCCTACCTGATGGCCCGCGTGGTGCAGGAGATTTACGATCCCGGCCACGACCCCGTTCGCCGGCACGGAATGGATGACCCCCAAGGCGGGCCGTTCGAGAACGCTCCGGATCGTTTCCGGATTCTTCGATGACTGACGCCGTTGTGGTCGGAGCAGGGCCTAACGGCCTGGCGGCTGCCGTGGTCATGGCCCGGGCCGGGCTGCAGGTGGAGGTCTTTGAAGCCGCCGGCACGGTGGGTGGCGGAACGCGGACCAAGGAGTTGCTGGAACCAGGCCACGTGTACGACGTCTGCTCCGCAGTCCACCCCATGTCCCTCGCGTCGCCGTTCTTCCGGCAGTTCGAGCTGACCCGGCGTGTGCCCTTTGCAGTGCCGGACCTGTCCTACGGCTCACCGCTGGATGACGGCACTGCTGCGCTGGCGTACCGTTCCCTGGACAGGACTGTCGAAGCCCTTGGCCCTGATGGCGCCGCCTATTCACGGCTGTTCGCACCCTTGGTGCGAAGGGTGGACGGGGTAATGGACCTGACGCAGAACCAGCTGTTGCGCCTGCCGCGGGACCCGTTCGCTGCAGCGCTGTTCGGGTTGCGGACGCTGGAGCAGGGATCGCCGCTTTGGGGCGCCCGCTTCCGGGGCAAAGCCGCGCCTGCCCTGATAACCGGTGCAGCCGCACATGCCGTGGGCAGGCAGCCTTCACTCGCAGCCACGGGGGCCGGGCTGATGCTGGCAACGCTTGCCCATACTGGCGGATGGCCCATCCCCCGAGGCGGTTCGCAGGCCATTGCAGACGCCATGGCGGCCGACGTCATAGCCCATGGCGGCATCATTCATACCGGACGGGACATTCATGCCCTTAAGGAGTTGCCTCCCGCGCGGGTAGTGCTCCTGGACGTTGCACCCGCCGGATTCAGCGGCTTCGCCGGGGATTCCCTTCCTTCCCGGTACCGACGTGCCCTGGATACGTTCCGCTATGGGAATGGCTCGTGCAAGGTGGATTTCATCCTCTCCGGTCCGGTGCCCTGGACCGCCGGGGAGCTGGTCGACGCCGGCACCGTCCACGTTGGCGGCTCACGATCGGCGATGGCCGCGGCAGAGAATGAAGTGGCCGCAGGCCGCCATCCTGAGAGGCCCTATGTCCTGGTAGCCCAGCCGTCACGGTTCGACGCCGGCCGGGCGCCTGCCGGCAGGCACATACTTTGGACCTACTGCCATGTGCCGCAGGGGTCATCCGTGGACATGTCCCAGGCGGTCATCTCACAGCTGGAGCGGTTTGCCCCGGGGTTCCGGGACCTGATTGTGGGTTACCAGGTGACCACCGCGGTGCAGCTATCGGAGTACAACAGCAACTACGTGGGTGGAGACTTTAGCTCCGGCGCCATGGATCTCCTTGGATTGGTCCGCCGGCCGGTGGTATCCCCTGTTCCGTGGCGTACTCCCCTGCCGGGCATGTACTTGTGTTCTTCATCGGTGCCGCCCGGCCCGGGAGTCACCGGGATGCCTGGTTACTTCGCGGCCCGCCAGGCGCTACGCGATGTTTTCGGCGTCGAGGTGCCGGAACTGGCTATGTAACCGCGCGTCACGTTAGGCAGGTCTTTGCCGGTAAGCGCGGCATTTCGGCTCCCCAGGATCAGCCTGCCGTTTGTCGTGCATTTCCTCACAGCTGCGATGTTGTCCGTGGGTCAGGGCATAATGGCGCGGGTGGGGAAAACAAAAAAAATTGTCATGGGCCTTATCACTTTCATGCTCGCTGCGCCGCTCGCTGCCTGCGATGACGGCCGGGGAGGTGCGGAGGCTGCGGCGAATGAGCTCGCGTCCTCGTTGTCCTCGCTGGATGTCGGTTCGCTGGCCCTTGAAGGCATGGATGCTGCCGCTGCCAACGAACAGCTCAAGGAAACGTTCGCGGGTTTGGGGGACGTCAAGCCAGCTGTGCAGGCAGGCGATCTGACCCTGGACGGCTCGGCTGCCACGGTGCCGATGAACTTCACGTGGGACTTCGGCGGAACCAAGTGGGAGTACAGTTCCCAGGCGGAACTGAACAAGTCCGGCGATGACTGGGCCGTCCGATGGAGCCCCGGGCTGTTGGCGCCGCGGCTGGAGGACGGTGAAAAACTCAGCCTGCGGAGTATGGAAGCGCCACGCGGTCAGATCCTGGGTGCGGCCGACGCCCCGATTGTGCAGGAGCGTCCAGTACTCCGCGTGGGCCTGGACAAGACGAAGGTTCCGGAGGGGCAAAGGGACGCTTCGGCGCGGGCGCTGGCGGCCCTCTTGGGCCTGGACCCTGACGCCTATGCCCAGCAGATCGCTGCTTCCGGCCCCGAAGCCTTCGTGGAGGGGATCGTCCTGCGCGATTACACTCCCGAGATCACTGCTGAAAAGATCCAGGCCATTGCCGGTGCCGTCGCGGTGCAGGACACTATGGCACTGGCCCCCACGCGGACCTTTGCCCGGGCCTTGCTCGGCACCGTAGGGCTGGCAAATGCCGAACAGATTGAAAAGTCCAACGGGGCCTTGCAAGAGGGCGACAGCACAGGAACAGGCGGCCTGCAGCAGCAGTATGATTCCCAACTGCGCGGCAAGGATGGCGTGCAGGTTGTTGCCGAGGTACCCGCACCGGCCGACGGTACAGGTTCGCCGGGCACCAAGATCTTCTTCGAAGCTCCTCCCACGCCGGGCATCACACTCAAGACCACCCTGGACCTGTTCCTCCAGCAGCTCGCCGAGGACACCTTGGCCGGCGTCGGCCCGGCTTCCGCCATTGTGGCGCTGCGGCCTTCCACCGGAGCCGTTCTGGCCGCCGCCTCTGGCCCGGGCAGCAACGGCTACAACACGGCCATGCTGGGCCAGTATGCGCCTGGATCCACCTTCAAGATGGTGGATTCCCTGGCCATGATCCGCAACGGGATGACTGCCGATTCCACCGTCCAGTGCACGCCCACCATCAGCGTCGACGGCCGCACTTTCCGCAACGCGCCCGGCTACCCGGAATCGTCCATTGGCGAGGTCACGCTGCGCGATGCTTTCGCCCACTCCTGTAACACGGCCTTTATCGCCGCGCGGGACCAGGTCACGCAGGCGCAGCTTGAAGCCGCGGCCGTGTCCATGGGCGTGGCAGTGGAGGCCCCGCTGCTGGGCGCGTCGGCATTCCTGGGCTCCGTCCCCGGTGAAGCCAATGGCACCGAGCATGCCGCGTCGATGATTGGCCAGGGAAAAGTGCTGATGTCGCCGCTTGCAGCCGCCATCATGGCCGGTTCGGTGGCCAAGGGCGCGCCAGTGTCACCACAGCTGGTTCTGAACCCCGACGACGGAGAATCCCCCGACGCCACGAGCGACGCAATCACCGGGTCGGCGTCGCCGTCGGCTCCTTCGCCTTCCTCGTCGGTCACTCCAGAGGCGCCGGCCGCTTCATCGGGCACGCCCATCACGGCTGAGGAAGCGGCAGTCCTTGGTGACATGATGCGCGCAGTGGTGACCTCCGGCCATGCCGGATTCCTGTCCGCTGTTCCCGGTGCCCCGGTGGGGGCAAAGACGGGTACTGCTGAGTTCGGCAGCGAGAATCCGCCCAAAACGCATGCCTGGATTGTGGCGGTGCACGGTGACCTCGCGGTGGCTGTGTTCGTCGAAGAGGGCGGGCTGGGCGCGGAAGTTTCAGGCCCGTTGCTGCAGCAGTTCCTGACTGCGGCCGGCTGAGCCCAGCGCTGGCCACGCACCGACCGGTAGGCCGTGGGAGGATTGACCGGTGGCCCATATTGACGTCTCAGGCATTGACTACTTCCTCTCCGACGGAACTCAGCTCCTCAATGGAGTGACCTTCAAAGTTCCGGACGGCACCAAAACGGCCCTCATTGGACCCAACGGCACAGGAAAGACAACGCTGTTCCGCATCATCGCCGGGGACCTGTCCCCCGACGAAGGCGTGGTGGGCAAGTCGGGCAACATGGGCATCATGCGCCAGTTCGTGGGCCAGGTACGTGACGATTCCACCGTCCGGGACCTGCTGGTTTCGGCAGCCCCGCCCGGCCTCGCAGCTGCCGCGAAGGCCGTGGATGAGACTGAGCTGGCCATGCTTGAGCACGATGACGAGCCCAGCCAGATGGCATATGCCCAGGCAATTGTGGACTGGGGAGATGCCGGCGGCTATGACGTGGAGACCGTCTGGGATGAAGTCTGCATGGCTGCCCTGGGCCTGCCCTTCGACAAGGCCCAGCACCGGCGTGCGTCCACCTTGTCCGGCGGCGAGCAAAAGCGCCTGGTCCTGGAAGCCTTGTTCGCCGGTCCCGATGAGTTGCTGCTGTTGGACGAGCCGGACAACTACCTGGACGTACCCGGCAAACGCTGGCTAGAGGGCAAGCTCAACGAGTCGAAGAAGACCGTGCTGTTCATCAGCCACGACCGCGAACTCCTGAACAATGCTGCCGGCCGCATCGTCACCCTGGAGCCCGGCATCAACGGCGCGGGTGCCTGGGTGCATGGCGGCGGGTTCGCCTCCTACGTTGACGCCCGTGCGGACCGCAACGCCCGCTTCGAGGAGCTTCGCAAGCGCTGGGACGAGGAGCACATCAAGCTCAAGGAACTCGTCAACATGTACAAGAACAAGGCTGCATTCCGCTCCGACATGGCCAACCGTTACCACGCGGCGCAGACCCGGCTGGCGAAGTTCCTGGAAGCTGGCCCACCTGAAGCGTTGCCGATCGAGCAGAACGTCAAGATGCGCCTCAAGGGCGGCCGGACAGCGAAGCGGGCCATCGTCGCCGAAAAGCTGGAGCTCACAGGGCTGATGAAGCCGTTCTCCACCGAGGTCTGGTTTGGCGACCGTGTAGGAGTCCTCGGCTCCAATGGTTCAGGCAAGAGTCACTTCCTCCGGCTGCTGGCCACGGGAGGCACGGATCCGGAACGCGAGCACCTTCCGGTTTCCGACGTCGACATCGCCGACGTGCCGCACGAAGGCACTGTGAAGCTCGGCGCCCGGATCCGCCCGGGATTCTTTGCGCAGACGCATGTGCGCCCCGACCTGCTGGGCAAGACACTGCTGGACATCCTGCACCGCGGCGATGAGCACCGTTCCGGCATGGGCCGCGAGGCCGCAGCCGGAGCACTTGATGGCTATGGCCTTGCCGGCCAGTCCGAGCAGAAGTACGAATCGCTGTCCGGCGGTCAGCAGGCGCGGTTCCAGATCCTGCTGCTGCAGCTCTCCGGAGCCACGTTGCTGCTCCTCGACGAGCCTACCGACAACCTCGATCTGCATTCAGCGGAGGCCCTGGAACGTGCCATCGACCACTTCGAAGGAACAGTCCTGGCCGTCACCCACGACCGTTGGTTCGCCCGCACCTTCGACCGGTTCCTGGTGTTCGGATCAGACGGCAAGGTCTACGAGTCGGCAGAACCTGTTTGGGATGAAAAGCGCGTGGAGCGCGTCCGCTAGATCTGTCTAAAGGACGGTTGGGTCAGGGCTTAAACGTCTTCCGTTTACTCTCGGAGCCATCTGCCGCGAAGGTGACCCACTCGCCCACCTTCTTGCCGGCGTCGTACATTCCTTCATCCATGAGCTGACCGCTGCTGTGCCAGCGCTGCCAGAAGCCGTCCTGGACGCCGTCCCGGAAAGGACCCTTCTGCAGCAGCCCGCTGCCTTCGCGGTACCAGACGCAGGGGCCGTCGAGCTCGCCGCCGAGGTATCCCACCTCCGCCTTGACCTCGCCGTTGCGGTAGTAGAACGTCCAGCGGCCATGCCGTTTGCCGTCCAGGTACTCACCTGTGCCGGAAACCTTGCCGTCTTTGAAGAGTTCCTCAGCGATACGCGCCAGTCTAGCTGCGGGAACCAGCCGGGATCCGGCTAGCATTTGGTGGGTGAGGCGGAAGATTCCCAACATCAAGGCACTGGAAGCGGTCATTCTATGAGCACGACAACGGACACCTCCGTCAGGGCTGCCGGTATTGCAACCTTCATCATCTTCGGCGCTAATGGTCTGGTATTCGCCAGCTGGGCCGCCCGCATCCCGGCAGTCACGGAGACGTTGCAGATCACGTCCGGCCAGATGGGAACGCTGCTGCTCTGCACAGCGCTCGGATCCTTGCTGGCACTGCCCACTGCCGGCCTGGTGGTGGGCAAGATCGGGACGGCCAACACCGTCCGGGCCAGCGGCCTGCTGGCTGCCCTCGCCGGGTTGGGAATCGCCGTCTCCCTGCAGTCCACCTCCATCCCGGGAACCGCAATCTCCCTTTTCTTCTTTGGGATTGCGATCGGCCTGTGGGACGTGGCGCAAAACATTGAAGGGGCCGACGTCGAACATCGCCTCAGGCGGACCATCATGCCGCAGTTCCACGCGGCTTTCAGCGGCGGGGCGTTCCTTGGGGCCATGATTGGCGCCGGGCTGTCCCACATCGGGGTGGAACTGCCGCTGCATCTGCTGGTGATTGTGGTTCTCGTGGCAGCGCTGACCCTCATCACCCCGCGCTATTTCCTCCCTCATGTACCCACACCCGCACCGCGACCACAGGATGGAAAAACCAACTCCGGCTCGGCCTGGCGTGACGGCCGCACCCTGCTGATCGGCGTAGTGGTCCTGGGTGCCACATTGACTGAGGGAGCCGGCAACGACTGGATTGCCAAGGCTGCAGTCGACGGTCTGGGTACTTCCGAATCCACCGGTGCGTTGCTGTTTGCTTTGTTCGTGCTTGCCATGACTGCCATGCGGTTCTTCGGGGCGCGGTACATCGACCGTTATGGCAGAGTGGCGGTGCTGCGGGCCAGCATGGCCGCAGCGGCCGCCGGCCTGGCCCTGTTCGTCCTGGCCGGGAACGTGTGGCTGGCAGCGGCCGGCGTGGCGCTGTGGGGTCTCGGGGCCGCGTTGGCCTTTCCCATGGGTATGTCCGCTGCCGCCGACGATCCGGTCCACGCTGCCCGGCGCGTTTCGGTGGTTTCCACCATCGGATACGTCGCGTTCCTGGCCGGCCCACCCCTGCTGGGGTACCTCGGCGACATCACCGGAATCCACCGTGCCCTGCTGGCGATTACGGCGCCAATCCTGCTGGCACTGGTCCTCGCTGGTGCGGCGAAGCCCCTGGCCTCGCGCCATGAGCAAAGCTGAGCCATGGGCCGTAACTTCTCCGGGCGTGGGAACTCCTTCCTGAGCCGCCTGGACCGCAAACTGGTTCGCCGGGTTTCCCGGCTTCCGCACGGCAACCACGACGCCTTCTTCCGCAGGCTTTCCTCATCGGCCAACCACGGAAAGCTGTGGATGGGCATCGCGGCCGGAATGGCGCTGGTTCCCGGCAGGACGCGCAGGGCCGCCGTGCATGGCCTGATCGCCCAGGCTGTGGCCTCGTCCATCACCAACGCGGTGTTCAAGACCTTGCTGCCCCGGGCACGGCCACTGCCGGAGCATCTGCCGGTGTTCCGCTTTGTGCATCCGCAGCCGCGCAGTTCATCGATGCCATCAGGGCATTCCGCATCGGCCGCCGCATTCGCCGCCGGAGTTACAATGCTCCAGCCGGCACTGGGCGCGGGTCTGATTCCGCTGGCCGCAGGCGTCGCATACTCGAGGGTGCATATTGGAGCGCACTGGCCCTCGGACGTGGTCTTTGGCTCGGCGCTGGGAGTCGGAGCGGCCTACATCACCCGCAAGTGGTGGCCGGTCCGCCCTCCTATTCCGCAAACGGCCCGCACTCCTGCCGCGGCGCCACCGTTGCCCGGCGGTGAGGGCCTGGGGATCGTCGTGAACACCTTGGGCGGATCCTACTCAGCGGAAACAGTGGAAATCCTCGCCAAAGTATTTCCCAAGGCGCATATAGTAGCGGTGCAGTCAGGCGGGGACCTCGCCGGAGCAGTCGCCAAACTTGTGGGTACGCCCGGCATCGCTGCCCTGGGTGTATGGGGCGGCGACGGCACAGTCGGCACTGTGGCTGCTGCCGCCGTCGAACATTCCCTCCCGCTGCTGGTGCTGCCCGGCGGAACACTGAACCACTTCGCACGGGACGCAGGAACCGGCTCGTTGCGGGACGTCGTCCATGCAGCCACAAACGGGGAAGCTGCTCTGGCCGACGTTGGCATTGCCGTTGCCGAACGGGGACTCCCGGACAACCCCGAACTGCTCGAACTGCTGATGCTAAACACCGCCAGCATTGGTGTTTACCCCAATTTGGTGCGCCGCCGCGAACACCTGCAGCCTGCGCTTGGCAAACCCCTGGCCGGGGTGGTCGCCATGCTCAGGACCTTCGCGGCAGGGCGGCCCACCTACCTTATTGCGGACGGGATGCGCCACAAGCTGTGGATCATGTACCTGGGCCGCGGCCGCTACTACCCACGGGACCACGCGCCCCTCATCCGCCCACTGATGGACGACGGCGTTTTGGACGTCCGGATGATCACAGCGGACGAGTCCTTTGCCCGGCTGCGGCTCCTCTGGTCAGTACTGACCGGAACAGTAGCAAGCTCGCGCATCACACACCTGAGTGAGGCGACGACGGTACGGGTAGAAAGCGGCAGGCTTCCTTTGGTCCTTGCGGTCGACGGCGAGGTGCACGCCGGCATCCGGGCCGTGGAGTTCAGCATCAGGCCGCGGGCGCTCAGGTACTACACACCCCTGACTGCTGCCCCCTGAGGCTCATCCTTCGGGACGACCCTGACTACACCCTGAATCATCCCTGAGACCGGCGTTTCCGGAGCTGATCATCGGTACGGTGAAAGCTGAACACTTTCAGGCATCGCTCCGTAAGGCTTCGCAAGGTAAAGGAAACGCTTCCACATGATTGAGGTAAAAGACCTGTCCAAGGTCTATGGCAGCAAAACAGCTGTCGCGGGGGTCAGCTTCACCGTTCGCCCGGGCCAGGTGACAGGCTTTCTTGGCCCCAACGGCGCCGGCAAATCTACCACCATGCGCATGATTATGGGACTTGACCGTCCGACGTCGGGCACCGCGGTCGTAAACGGCCGGCCTTACTCCGCACACCGGGATCCCCTGCACCAGGTGGGAGCGCTGCTGGACGCCAAGGCGGTGCACACCAGCCGGAGTGCCTACAACCACCTCCGTGCAATGGCCGCGACACACAGCATTCCGTTGTCCCGCGTGCACGAGGTCATCGAGATGACCGGCCTGGAAGCAGTAGCCCGAAAAAAGGCCGGCGGCTTCTCGCTGGGCATGGGCCAGCGGCTGGGCATTGCCGCAGCACTGCTTGGCGATCCGCAGACATTGATCCTGGACGAACCGGTCAACGGCCTGGATCCTGAAGGCGTGCTCTGGGTACGGAACCTGGTGCGCTACCTCGCCAGCCAGGGGAAAACCGTCTTCCTGTCCTCCCACCTGATGAGCGAAATGGCACAGACCGCTGACCACCTGCTGGTGATCGGCCGCGGCCGGATTATTGCGGACGCCCCTATGGCCGAGGTGCTGTCGGGCTCGAGGCAGCAGGCCACGCTGGTCAGGACGTCTGCGGCCTCGCAGCTGTCCTCAATCCTGGTGGGCAACGGGGTGAAAGTTGACCAGAACGAACCCGAAACATTGAGGGTCACCGGCCTGGACTCCCGCCAGATCGCCCAACTGGCACTCGAGCAGGGGATCCTCATCTATGAGCTGACACCTCAATCAACTTCACTGGAAGAGGCGTACTTCGAGCTCACGCGCGACGAAGTGGAATACCACTCAAGGGTTACGGACGGCGGCATGCAGCCGGCCAACCAGTCTCATAACCAGTCCACCGCAGCACCGGCAGGGAAGTAAGGACCATGACCACTACGACTGCACGACGCTCTGCCGGCTCTACCGCCGGCTCCCCCATCAGCTCCCCGGCCGGAACCCATGGCGTCAGCTTCGCCGGCATCCTGAAGTCCGAGTGGATCAAGCTCTGGACCCTGTTGTCCACCAAGCTGCTGTTGGCGGCCACCCTGGTTGCCATCGTCGGCGTCGGAGCCCTCGCTGTCCTGCTCCGTTACACCTTCCTGGACCAGATGGCCCGCTCGGCAGAAGAAGCAGGCCAAACCCTGACGCCTGAGCAGCTGGAGCAATCCTTCCCGCCGGGTTCCCAGATGGACCTCTACAACCTGCCCAACTCAGGGCTGCAGATCGGCATCCTGGTACTGGGGTCGCTTGCCGTCCTTTTTATCTCCTCCGAATACGCTACCGGCATGATCCGCTCCACGCTCAGTGCTGTTCCCAAGCGGATCCCGGCGTTTGCCGCCAAAGCGATCATCCTCATCGTGGTTGCGTACGTCATCTCTACCGTGGCCGCCGTGGCCACGTTCATGATCGCGATGCCGGTTTTCCAGGGGCGGGGCATTGACCTCGACTGGGGGCGGGACGGTGTTATTTACAGCGTCTTTACGGGTGGGTTGTATGTGGCCGGTGTGGCGCTGATCGGGCTCTCCCTTGGTGTGCTGCTGCGGAACTCGGCGGGCGCGATCACGGTCCTGGTGGGCATCTTCTTCGTCTTGCCCTTCGCTTCCCAGTTCCTGACATTCGCCCCTGGCGAGTTCTGGAAGTACGTTCCCCAGTACCTGCCGGCAGAGGCAGGCGGGCGCTTCCTGGCCATCGGCCACCAGGACGGCGTCATTGATCCGTGGCAGGGCGGGCTGCTCTTCCTGGGCTACGTGCTGCTGTTCCTGGTTCCAGCCACTCTTGTGCTCAAGCGGCGCGACGTCTGACCCAGGTCGGGCTGAATTTCAGCTAATCGTTGGAGTACTAGGCTCAAACCATGAGTGAAACTTCGGTGAAGGACGCGGCGGCCACTTCGGCCGACGCGTCTTTTGCTGAAATCGCTGCGCGACGCAGGGGCAGGGTAAGGCGCTACCTGCACCTGCATCCGCGGGTCATGGATGCCGTGGTGGCTGTCTGTTATCTGGTCCTGGTGGTGTCAACGGTGGTGGACGCCATCGGGGCCGGCCGCTGGCCGGCCTCCGTGCTGCTGCTGTCCGTGATCCCGGCATTGTTTTTTCGCAGGACGCATCCGTTGGTGCTGGCAGCCTACGCAGCAGTCGTTGAAATTGCTGTGGCGCTCATCCACCCTTGGGGCGTCAACGTCTCCGTGGCCCTATGGTTTTCCTTGTACGCGGTCGCAGTACGCTGCAGCCGGCGGGCCACTTATGTCACCCTGGCCGCCGTCACCATTCCCCTGGTCCTGATGTATGTCATGGCCGCGGAAGTTCCCGTGGACGCCTTGACGGGAAGGGAGCCAGGGGGGAACCAGGAGATCCTGCCGGTGGTGATCACCATCGCTACCGGTGCCACCATTTTGCTCTCCAACGTCATCGCCACCGGAATCGGCATTTCCGTGCAGCAGCGCCGTGAGCACGAGCAGGAAATCGCTGCCTGGGCTGCCCGGACAGCGGCCCTGGGCTCCGTCAACGAACGGAACCGGATCGCCCGGGAAATCCACGACGTCGTTGCCCATTCGCTCACGGTGATGATCAGCCTGTCCGACGGTGCCGCCGTCGTTGTCAGGAAAAGCCCGGACCGCGCCGGTGAGGTGCTGGGAGAGCTTTCGCGCACCGGGCGAATGGCACTGGCGGACATGCGCCGCGTGCTGGGTGTGCTGCGTGATGAGACCGGCATGGATGGTGCGCCCCGGGAACCACTGGCGCCGGCGGACAGCCTGGAAAAACTGCTGGACGGGTTCCGCACCGCGGGATTGCCGCTGCAGTATTCGCATTCCGGCCCGGCCCTTCCGGAGGACGCGGCATTCCGGCTGACGGTGTACCGGATTGTGCAGGAATCGCTGACTAACGTGCTGCGCTACGGCAGGTCATTGGGCCGCGTGGATGTCAGTATTGAACGGGACGGCAGCACCGTCACCATTGAAGTGCTCGACGACGGCAGCGGCGCAGCTGCCGCCGGCACCGCCGCGGCAGCCAAGTCAGCCTTACCGCAGGCATCCCAGGGAACCGGACAGGGCCTGGCCGGCATGCGGGAACGGGCCCGGATCTATGCAGGAACCGTGGAAGCAGGGCCGGCCGGGAACGGCGGCTGGCGGGTCCATGCGGTGCTCCACTGGAACGGCGACCGGCCTGAGTAACAAGTAAGAACTGAACAGCGGATAGATGAACAATATTGGGGGAAGAATGACTGGAGACAGGGAGATCACCGTACTGCTGGTGGACGACCAGCCGTTGCTGAGGGTCGGGTTCAGGCTGATCCTGGAGGGCGAAGATGACTTGCGGATCGTGGGCGAAGCCTGTGACGGCTCGGATGCGGTGCGTCTGGTGCGCGAGCTCAATCCCGACGTCGTCCTGATGGACGTCCGGATGCCTCTGCTGAACGGCATCGACGCCACCCGGGCAATCACGGATTCGGCGGCTGATTCACGGGTGATCATCCTGACCACGTTCGACCTGGACGAGTACGCTTTCGCCGGTCTGCAGGCGGGTGCCTCTGCGTTCCTGCTCAAGGACGTGGCGCCGGAGGAACTGGTGCAGGCCGTCCGCGTCGTGGCCAGCGGTGATGCCGTGGTGGCGCCCAGGGTGACCCAGCGCCTCCTTGAGACGTATGTGTGGGGCAACAACTCTTCCCCCACGCCGCCCGCCCCGAGGGATCCGCTGCTGGAGGACCTGACGCCGCGGGAGACGGAGATGCTCGGGGCCATGGCGGAAGGGCTGTCCAACGCCGAGATTGCGCACCGCTACTTCCTGTCTGAAGCCACGGTGAAGACCCACGTCCGCCGAATCCTCACCAAGCTGCACCTGCGCGACCGGGTGCAGGCTGTGGTTTACGCCTACGAGACCGGTCTGGTGGTGCCCAGCAATCCGGACTACTGACCACCTCCCCTGATGCGCGCGATTAGACTCGAAAGCATGCCTTCACTTTCCACTGACCAAGGTACTGCCACAGCGGATTCTCCCGCCCGGACGCCGGCCCCGGTCCGGCACATCCAGGACCTGGGAGCGTACGTCAGCGCCTCGCCGTCGAGCTTCCACGCAGTGCGCGAGGCGGCCCGCAGGCTGGACGCCGCCGGTTTTACCGCGCTGAACGAGCTCGCCGAATGGCCGGCCGCTGCCGGCAGGTTCTACATCATCAGGGACGGGGCGCTGATTGCCTGGGTGACGCCGGAATCGGCCGGACCCACCACCGGATTCCACATTCTTGGCTCACACACTGATTCGCCGTCCTTCAAGCTCAAGCCCAAACCAACCACCGGGGCGTTCGGCTGGCTGCAGGCCGGCGTCGAAGTGTATGGCGGACCGCTGCTGAACTCCTGGCTTGACCGTGAACTGCGCCTGGCCGGGCGCCTGGTAATGCTGGACGGCACCGAGCACCTCACGGCTACCGGGCCGCTGCTGCGCTTCCCGCAACTGGCCATTCACCTGGACCGGGCCGTGAACGACGGCCTGACCCTGGACAAACAGCGCCACATGAATCCGGTGTGGGGACTGGGAAACCCGGCCGATGCGGACCTGCTCGGCGTACTTGCCGCCCACGTTTCAGACGGTGCCGACGTGGATCCGTCGCAGATCGGCGGGTACGACGTCGTGATCGCGGATACGCAGGCGCCTGCGGTCTTCGGGGCCCGGGGTGAGTTCTTCGCATCCGGGCGGTTGGATAACCTTTCCGCTACCCATGCCGGGTTGACGGCGCTGATACGGCATTCGGCTGAACCGGGTTCCGATTCTGCCGCCTCCCCCATCGCCGTGCTCGCCGCCTTCGACCATGAGGAGATCGGGTCCAACTCGCGGTCCGGTGCCTGCGGACCCATCCTTGAAGATGTCCTGACCCGGATCTCCGACGGCTTTGGTGCGACGGTGAGCCAGCGGCGGCAGGCACTGGCGGCGTCGTTCTGCGTTTCCGCCGATGCCGGCCACGCTGTCCACCCGAACTACCCGGAACGGCACGATCCTGCCAATCATCCTGTGCTGAACGGCGGGCCGCTGCTGAAGATCAATGCCAACCAGCGGTACGCCACCGATGCCGCGGGTGCTGCCCTGTGGGCCAGGCTGTGCGGCCAGGCGGGCGTCCCGTACCAGGAGTTCGTCTCCAATAACGTCATGCCTTGCGGTTCCACCATTGGACCGCTGACGGCAACCCGGCTTGGTATCCGAACGGTGGATGTCGGAGTGCCCCTGCTGTCCATGCACTCGGTGCGCGAACTGTGTGGCGTCCAGGACCCGCACTGGCTGGCCCAGGTGAGCCAGGCGTTCTTCGCGGAGCCGGCGCTGACCCTTTAATGTGATCCTTTGCCGCGTGTGGTGGTGGGTCTAGTTGACCTTGCGCCGGTAGGCCAACATGGCCAAGGCGTACGCCACCACGAGGATGCCGATGCACCAGGCCAGTGCGGCCCAGATGTCGCCGCCCACCGGTTGTCCTGAGAACAGGTGCTGAATAGTGTTCACGATCGAGGTGACCGGCTGGTTTTCGGCGAAGGCGCGGACCGGACCGGGCATGGTCTCGGTGGGAACGAAGGCCGAGCTGATGAACGGCAGGAAAATCAACGGGTAGGAAAACCCGGTGGCACCATCCACCGATTTCGCCGCGAGGCCGGCAATAATGGCGATCCAGGTAAGCGCCAGGGTGAACAGCGCCAGGATTCCGACGACGGCGAGCCATTCCAGGACGCTTGCCGAGGTACGGAAACCCATGAGAAGAGCAATCAGCACGATGATCACCAGAGAGAGCCCGTTCGCCACCAGGGATGTCAGGACGTGGGCCCACAGCACAGAGGACCGCGCAATGGGCATGGACTGGAACCGCTCGAAGATGCCGCTGGTCATGTCCGTGAACACCCTGAGGGCTGTATATGCGATGCCTGACGCGATGGCAATCAGCATGATGCCCGGCAACAGGTAATCAACGTAGTTCCCGGTGTCCGCCATGATGGCACCGCCGAACACGTAGACGAACAACAGCATCAGGGCGATCGGCGTGATCGTGGTGGTGATGATGGTGTCCACGCTACGGAAGATATGCCGCATGGACCGGCCAAGCAGGACGGCGGTGTCTGCGAGAAAGTGTGCGCTCATGACCTGTCCTCACTTGGTTCTTTGCTGTCATTGCCCACGAGTGCGAGGAAGATTTCCTCCAAGGTGGGCTGTTTCTCAACGTATTCCACCTTTGCCGGCGGGAGAAGCCGCTTGAGTTCGGCAAGGGTGCCGTCGGCGATGATGCGTCCCAGGTGCAGGATGGCGATGTGGTCCGCCAACTGCTCGGCCTCGTCGAGATACTGGGTGGTGAGCAAGACGGTGGTTCCTTGCCCGGAGAGGTCCTTGATGATCCGCCACACGTCCAGGCGCGCCTCGGGGTCCAGCCCGGTGGTGGGCTCATCCAGGAAAATCACCTCCGGCCGCCCGATCAGGCTCATGGCGATGTCCAAGCGGCGTCGCATGCCTCCTGAGTACGTTGCCACCCTTCGTGAACCTGCCTCGGTGAGTTTAAACTGTGTCAGGAGGTCATCCGCCACGCGGCCAGGTTCCTTCAGGTGCCGCAACTTGGCCACCATCACCAGGTTCTCCCGGCCGGAGAGCAATTCGTCAACCGCCGCGAACTGGCCGGTCAGGCTGATGGACTCCCGGACCTTCAGCGGTTCTTGGGTGACGTCAAAGCCACCGACGATGCTGGTGCCGGCATCCGCTTTCAACAGGGTGCAGAGTATCTTCACCATGGTGGTTTTTCCTGCGCCGTTTGCACCAAGAAGGGCGAAGATGCTCCCCGGGGCGACCTCGAAGTCCACACCCCGCAGGACATGAAGCTCCTTGAAGGACTTCTCCACGCCCTGCACCCTGATGGCAGGTCCGCGCTTGATCGCTGCGGTGGTCATGATCGCGGCTCTTTCGCCTTCGCCTCTTTAACGGCCTCGATCAGGCGGGTGCGTTCCTTGTCGATCCAACGCTTGCCGCCATAGGCCTGGGCAAAGGCCTCCGCGAATTCGACAGGGTCCTCACCGACGATGTCACCCACGGGGGTGCCGTCCACCGCCGCGCGCTCCCAGAGGTCCGCGAGGTCTGCGAGCATCTGCACAATCGTGTCGCCGTCGGTAACCCCACCGTAGTGAAGGAAATACCTGTGGAGTGCGGCCGCCGCGGTGCGGTGGGGCTCCGGCAGCGCATCCAGCCGCGCCTTGGCTTGCTTGTACTGCTTCTTCTGCTCGAGCGGCCCGACGAGTGATTCGATCCATTTGGCAGCCATGGCTATTTCTCTCTTTCGTTGAGTTGTTCTATTCGTTCGGACAGGAAGCTCCATGTTTTCCAGAACTCTTCGAGCTCCTGCTTTCCCTGCTCGTTGAGTGAGTACACCTTGCGCGGCGGGCCTTTCTCGGATGGACGTTTCTCGACGTCCACCAGGCCTTTTTGTTCGATCCTGACCAGCAGCGCGTACACGGTGCCCTCGGCGATCTCGGAGAAACCCTGGGCCCGGAGCCAGGTTGTGATTTCGTACCCGTAAGCGGGTTTCCCGGTCAGGAGGGCCAAAACGATGCCCTCCAATGTCCCCTTGAGCATCTCCGTCATCTGCTTGCCCATCGGAAACATCCTCCTGCTACTCAGTGATACTAGCTACCAGTACATAGTAGCGCTAAGTAGTAGAAGCGCAAGACCCTCACCGGCAGCTCGAAAGAAGGGCTGTCGGGGAACCTGTTGTGGCGTATACGAATCCCTACGGCACCTCACGGGCGGACCAGTCGGCGATCCGGCAATGCGTTCTCGACGTCGAACCGCTGCTTCGGGACGGGCGACCCTCGAGCTTGATGGTCGTCGACCGGGCGGCCTACGCGGCCAGGCCCAGCACAAGGTTGATGGTGGTGGCCAGGATGACCGTGCCGAACAAATAGGAAAGCAGGCCGTGTTTCAGGGCTTTGCGCCGGATCAGTGAGTTCTCCAGGTTGGTGTCGGACACCTGGTATGTCATGCCGATGCTGGTGGCGAGATATGCGAAGTCGGAGTACCGGGGCGGCTGCTCCTGATTGAAATTGACGCCGCCGTCCTGCTGTCCTCCGTAGTAGTGGCCGGCATAGCGGAGCGAAAAAAGCGTCTGGACCAGCATCCAGGACAGGGCAACACTGGCCAGGGCCAGTGCGGCGCCTTCAAGCTGGGAGCCCTGGCCCTGGTACGAGTCCACAATGACGACCGCCACCGCGGCCAGAGAGGCGAGGTTGGCCGCCAGGATGAGGAGATCGATGGTGCCCTGCGAGGGGTCCTCTGCCGTGGCGTGGATTTTGGTGTCTTCCGGTCCCATTCGGCCCACCACTGCCCATACCCAGCTGACGTAGACCAGTGCGGCGGCGGCCCAGGCTGCAGCGGGAGCCTGAAGCCACCGCCCGGTGGCAATCATGGCCGCTGCTGCAGCCAGCCCTGTGACGATCATGGCCACAAATCTGATGCGGCTGTTGTGCCCCCGCGGAGAAACAAAGGTTTCCATGATCTGCACTCTAACCTCGTGATGTTATCCACATAGGTCAGGAGCACATTCCATGCCGACGCCACGCCGAATACTCTTGAGTGCAGGATGGAATCGCCTAAGCGGTTCAGATGCACTAAGATAGTGAAGTCTGTGCTGCGCCCTGTCTTCGATTTGGAGAATCGGCACCGCACAGCATCGCAAATGAACCTCCTGTTACGGAAATGCCGTAACCGTTTAGCCCAAAGGAGGTGGGTTCACATATGCGTCCTTACGAATTGATGGTAATCATCGACCCCGAGGTCGAAGAGCGTTCCGTTGAGCCGTCGCTTCAGAAGTTCCTGTCTGTCATCACCAACGATGGTGGAACCATCGAAAAGGTTGACATCTGGGGCCGTCGCCGTCTGGCTTACGAAATCAAGAAGAAGTCCGAAGGTATCTACGCCGTGGTGAACTTCACCGCCAAGCCGGAAACCGCCAAGGAACTTGACCGCCTGCTGTCTCTTAACGAGACCATCTTGCGCATCAAGATCACCCGCCCCGAAGAGCAGAAGGTTGTTGCTGAGTAATTCAGCAACACCGGCATTCTTCACCCGCAGGAACTCTTCATCCAGGATCGAACTAAGGAGGCAGTAGATGGCAGGCGAGACCACCATTACGGTCATCGGTAACCTCACCAATGACCCGGAACTGCGGTTCACACCGTCAGGTTCGGCAGTAGCGAACTTCACCATCGCTTCCACCCCACGTACTTTCGATCGCCAGTCCAACGAGTGGAAGGACGGGGAAACCCTGTTCCTCCGCGCAGCTGTATGGCGTGAAGCTGCTGAGAACGTTGCCGAGTCCCTCACCAAGGGCATGCGCGTGATTGTTTCCGGCCGTTTGAAGAGCCGTTCCTACGAGACAAAAGAAGGCGAAAAGCGCACCGTCATGGAGCTTGAGGTCGACGAAATCGGCCCCAGCCTGCGCTATGCCAATGCCAAGGTCAACCGCACCCAGCGCTCCGGCGGCGGGCAGGGCGGCTTTGGTGGCGGTAACAGCGGCTTTGGCGGTGCCAATAGCGGCGGCAATCCTGGTGCGAACCAGGGTGGCAACTCCGGTGGAAACTGGGGCGGCGGCAACCAGCCGGCTGCACAGGAGGACCCATGGGCAACGCCCGGTGTCTCCAACGCAGGTGGCTGGGGCAACGGCCCCGATTCCGAACCGCCCTTCTAAAACAAAAAAATTAAGGCCCGACGCCGGGATCACCCGGGTGCCGTACGGCATCCAAAGCACTGCCGACGTCGTGCCACCACCATCCCGTGGATCAATATCCACGGGCTCCATAGAAAAGGAGCTCCACGATGGCTAAGGCTGAACTCCGTAAGCCCAAACCAAAGTCCAACCCCTTGAAGGCCGCTGACATCACTGTCATCGACTACAAGGACGTAGCATTGCTGCGCAAGTTCATCTCCGACCGCGGAAAGATCCGCGCCCGTCGCGTTACCGGCGTCACGGTGCAGGAACAGCGCAAAATCGCCCAGGCAATCAAGAACGCCCGCGAAGTTGCCCTGCTGCCTTACTCCGGCGCTGGCCGCGGCTAAGGGAAGGGATTAACTAACATGGCAAAAGTCATTTTGACCCACGAAGTAACCGGTCTCGGTGCTGCAGGCGACGTTGTCGAGGTTAAGAACGGTTACGCACGTAACTTTCTCCTGCCCCGCAACTTTGCCCTGACCTGGTCCAAGGGCGGCGAGAAGCAGGTTGAGTCCATCAAGGCTGCCCGCGCTGCACGTGAGCACGCTTCCCTGGAAGATGCCCAGAAGCAGGCTGCTGCCCTCTCGGCCAAGCCGGTCAAGCTGGTTGTCAAGGCCGGCGAGTCCGGTCGTCTCTTCGGCACCGTCAAGCAGGCTGACGTTGCTGACGCTGTTGAGGCCGCTGGCCTTGGCAGCATCGACAAGCGCAAGGTTGAACTGCCGGCACACATCAAGTCGGTTGGTTCCTACCAGGCAAACGTCCGCCTCCACGCTGACGTTTCCGCTGTAATCGAGCTCGACGTAGTAGCAGGCAAGTAGCCTTCCCGGCTGTTTGCGGCCCCGCTGCCTGGTTCCTTTTTGGAGCCGGACAGCGGGGCTTGCTGTTTAAGTGGGCTGGATAGATGGCTGAGATTACAAGACCGTAGAGGAGCGCCCGCGTAAGCTCCAGTCCTGATCCTGTTTGGTTGGTCGCGAGTAACTGACGGCCAGCCAACCAAGCACAAAGACAGCCACAAAAAGGCCGCTTTGCACGAACATCTCCGATATCCACGAAATTGCAGCATAAGGGGTGGCTGACCCGGAAACCTGGGCGGCCTCTACGGGTTGCAAGGCAAAGCAGGCCAGCATCAAAAGGCAGAGGAGCCCGGCCGGTGTCGTCAACAGCCGCCGCGGGGCGGACCGTGACCGGGTTATGTCCCGGGAGCGGCCTAGAAGGGCTGGGACGATAATCGCTACCCAGACCCAGTGATGGCCCCAGGAGACGGGAGAAATGAGCAACATTACAACGGCGGTGGCAGCCGCCGCACACCAGGGGTCGGGGTCATACCGGGAAGCATATGTGATGAATGCGGCGACGGCGACGACGAGGGTGCATGAGGCAACCCACAGCGCTGTGCCAGCGGCCGGGTCCAGTTCCAGCCTGCTGATGAATCCGCGCAGGGAAATGTTTTCAAAGCGTGAGAGTGTACCCACCCGATTTGTCTCGCCAAGGGCTGACAGCCAGTACTGCGCCGAGAGACCGGGCGCCACCAGCACCATTAGTCCTACGGTGCCCGCAAAGGCAGCCATCATTCTTGCGGCGCTTTTGATGTCACCTCGCATGACGAAATAGAGCATAAACACCAGGGGAGTGAGTTTTATACCCGCAGCAACGCCAGTGAGTATTCCCCTTGGCAGGAATCCATTGGGATGGCGCCGGGTGCCGGCCAGGAGGTCAACGGAGATCAGCACCAAGAGAAGAGGATTGATTTGCCCCAAAGCAAGGGAGTTCCGCCAAGGGCCCAGGAGAAGCATCAAACCTGTTATGGCGGCGGCATCGGTCCAAAACCGGTACCGCTCGGTGCTCGCGGGTAGGACGTCT
The DNA here is from genome assembly GCF_059383595.1 of Pseudarthrobacter sp. MDT1-40-2. Lineage (NCBI taxonomy): Bacteria > Bacillati > Actinomycetota > Actinomycetes > Micrococcales > Micrococcaceae > Pseudarthrobacter > Pseudarthrobacter sp. MDT1-40-2. The sequence continues at coordinate 756,057 of NZ_JBWZCL010000002.1, forward strand.
TTGGAGCGCAGGTGCTGTGTAATCAGCAAGCCAACAGCACCGGCGAGAACGAGATTGAGAAGGGTCTGGAAGGCCAAGGCCACGCCTACCGGCATCAGCGCGAGAGGAGCCATAAGGGCCGCAGCAAAAGGTGGGTAAGTGAATGCCATGCCGCCATAGGGCGTGCCAGGGAGCCCACTGGCGTAGAGATCGCCACCAGTGAGGAATTCGTGCGCTCCTGCCCAATAGACCAACAGGTCCAGGCCATCGTGCATGGCCACGTTGAATAGATACACCGAGACCACAAGCGGCAGAGCGACCCGGGGTAGATCCCGGAGCAGTAGCTTTTTCATTTTTCCCTAACTGGAGCTTCATTCGCTTCTGTGATCGCCCAACGGTATTTTATCCGGTGTCAGTTTGTTCGAATCGAGCAGCGACGGCATAAGCAGCGCCGCTGCGGCGGCGGTGACATCCGGGTGGTCGGGGGCGCGGTCACGTGCATCCGGGGAACCGTGCTTGCCTAAGAGCAGATCTCCTTCGGGAATAACCCCGCCGGGTGTACCGTTGACCGGATAGATGCAAACGCATGATGTTCCGATCAGTGAGGAGTGGGCAATGGAAACCCGCCGCATAACCGTTCTTTCCGCCGGACTGGGCGTCCCGTCGTCGAGCAGGCTGCTGGCCGACCAGCTAGCGGCTGCAACGGAGCGGCACCTGGCTGGGGCCGGCTACCGTGCCGAGGTGCAGGTGGTGGAACTGCGCGACTATGCCGTGGACATTGCCAACAACTTCGTCACCGGCTACGCGGCCCCGCGCCTGGCGGAGGTCATTGCAGCCACCGAAGCGGCGGACGGCATCATCGCCGTCAGCCCGGTGTTCAGCGCGTCGTACAGCGGACTCTTTAAGTCCTTCATCGATGTGCTGGACCCCAAGTCCCTGGACGGCACAGTTGTCCTGCTGGGCTCCACGGGCGGCACGGACCGCCACCAGATGGTCCTGGACTACGCCATGCGGCCCCTGTTCAGCTACCTACGCTCCCGGATAGTGCCCACCGGCATCTTTGCCGGTCCGCAGGACTGGGGCAGCGCTGACGACGGCGGTACGTCCCTTTCCGCCAGGATTGAGCGGGCAGCCACGGAATTTGCAGGGATGCTTAGAGGCAACGGAACTGCACGCCGAAAGCCGCAAGTAATGGAATCCCTGCCGTTTGAACAGCTGCTGGAGGGCATTTCCGCCGGAAGGTAACTCCGGCGTAGCTGGTGCTCTCGGTCATCCGTCGAGCGCTCGCGAACTAATTGCCGGGACCGTTCGTTGACCCCGGCATGAAGTGTCCCTTGGATTCAATAGACCTTGTTATGAGCGAACGCAGCGGCGTTGAGATCGATTACTGCCCGCAATGCCGCGGTGTATGGCTGGACCGGGGTGAACTGGACAAGATCCTTGACCGCCATGCGCAGCTCGACGGTGCACCGGCAGCGCCTTCGGCGCAGACAGCCCCACCACCGCCTGCCGCTCCCCAGCCAGGAATGGCCCCGCCTCCCCTTTACGGCAATTTTGAGCCGCAGCGGCAGTCCCGCAGCTATGACGAGCCCCGGTACAAGGAACCCCGCTACAACGACAGGGGCTTCGACAAACACGGCTACGATCAGCGCGGTTATGACCAGCAGGGCCGCCGCCGGAAGAAGAAGGACGACTGGCTGGGCGACCTCTTCGACTTCTAGCGGGTGTCACCTGTGCCGGTTACAGTCCGGACACTGGGATAAGGCGGCATGGCACTGCGACTTGTTAAGGTAAATTTCAAGGCCGGGGACGACTCCACGCTCGGGCGGTTCTGGGCCGACGCGCTCGGCTGGAGCGTATCCAGCGAGGGCCCGGGGGTGACGAACGTTGAACCTTTGGGCTTCGACTGGCCGGACCCTGCCGCCCTCTGCATCGATGTGGTCACGGTTCCGGACCCTGGGTCGGTGAGGCACCGCGCGCACCTCGATCTGGCTACCACTTCCGCTGAGCATCAAGCAGAGTTGGTTGCGCACCTGATACAGCTGGGTGCGGAGCACGCAGACATTGGCCAGGGTGATGTGCCGTGGGTGGTCCTGGCCGACCCCGAAGGCAACCTGTTCTGTGTTCTGGAGCCCCGCGGGATTTACGCCGATACCGGACCCATCGCGGCAGTAGTAGTCAACTGCGAAGATCCGCGGGCAATGGCGTGGTTTTGGAGTGCTGCGACCGACTGGACCCTGCTTACGGTAACCGATGATCAGGCGAGCCTGCGTTCTTCCCAAGGGGTTGGCCCGTACCTGGAATTCGTGCGAAGGCCGGGAGCGGAGACGGTATGGAACCGTGTCCATCTGGACCTGATGCCGTACCCGGGTGACGACCAGGCGGCAGAGACAGCCCGGCTGCGGGCACTGGGCGCCACTGAGGCCGATGTCGGCCAGGGTGACGCGCCATGGAGGTGCCTGGCCGATCCGGAGGGCAACGAGTTCTGCGTCCTCACACCGGGCTGATCCACAACCCCCGACTGGCTAGTCCAGCAGTGCGATGAATTCCCGGGCTTCCGGAAGGCTTATCTCCGAATGCCGGACCAGCATGGCCGCGGCCGCCTCCGGGTTGCCGTTCCCGGCTATGCCCTTGATGCGGCCGTAGATCTCATCGTTGAGCATGTTACTGCTGACTTCCCGCGTGACATCGCCCTTGCTCGCGATCGCACGGTAGCGGTACGGGAACCTCTGCGGCTGTCCACCAGTGTCGGCCTTCGGTTCCGGCGCTGCCTGCTCCATTTGGGGTGGCTGTGGATGCGCCGCCAGTGCCACCACGGCGTCGCGGGCGGCCCGCAGTCCCTGGCCTGTCGATTCGTTGTAGGCCTTGATGGCCGAAACTGCCTGCCCTTGGGCGATCAGGGCGTAAATCCGGCGGTGCTGCTCGGCCGACAGCCTGGCGGAAGCCTGCCGGGCGAGCTCGCGCTGGTCCTTCGCGGCTGCGGCTTCCTGGGTGCGTGGTGCAGCTGCATCCGTGCTTCCGCCAGTTGCGGAACGCCGGGAGAGTGCGCGCGCTGCCAAGGCCACTCCTGCGGCCACAATCACCAGGATCAGGATAGGGATAACAAGCGATTCCATGGGAGTTAGAGCCGATCTACGTAATTCTTGGCGTTGACGAGGTCCAGGTTCGTTGCTTGGTGGAGCAGCTTGACGGCCTGGATCTTATGGCCGTCCCGCACCAGGCCCTGCAGCTGCATCAGTAGCTGTGGGTTGAGCTGGGCGGCGGCCGGATGACCCTGCTGGGCTCCGCGGGCCGCGGCTGCCTGCTGTTGTTCTGTTGCTGAGGCAGTGTTCTGGCTGGGCCGGGTGGATGCGGCGATGCGGGCATGTGCTTCCATGGCGGCACGCACCTGGGCGCGGTCGTGCTCGGCGGATTTGGCCGCGAGCACCTGCTGGTAACGCTCAGCGTCGGATGTTCCGCTGTCCCGCGGTTTGAGGGCGGTGGCCAGGCCCCAACCAACGGCCACGAGGATTACAGGTAGAGCCAGAATCAATATGTCGCCCATGCTTAGAGCTTATGCCAGATGACGGTTATCCACAGCATATTCCCCGGAACGCATATAAATCGGGCAGCGTTCATACCGAAATTATCCATTCGCTGTGTGATACATCACAGTGAGGGCATAAAATCCCCGACCGTGACGGGTTGTCACCTTGCCCTATCCCCAGTTTCGAGGTTGGGGTTGTGGATGAAGGTTGAGGAAAAAAAGATTTAGTCCACACGGCATAACCTATGTTTCCGCAGGTCAAAGGCCCTTATCGAGAAAAAGATTCTTGTTGTCCACAGCAATGCCCACAAGCTGTGCACAAGCAGGGCGGCTTATTGCACAGCTTATCCACAGGGGGTGGGGAAGGCGGGCTTGGCGCCTTGATGAAGGAGGACTACCGTAGCGGGATAGCTGTTGCGAACGTCCGAACAGCTGGCTCCCCGACACAGTTGCGGGCTGGGATGACTCCCCGGCCGTGATGATCCACGACTATGTGGAAAACCTGTGGAAACTGTGGAAAACCCCCGCTTCGACGGGTGTTTGCTTGAACGTCCACCAGGGAATGTCAGTCCTCCCGGATTGACTGTGAAGTCAGCAGGTTCGGTAGCAGCAGCTATTGAAGTACCACCGCCGCAGGCTTCTGCGCGGCACACAACGGAGGACGGCAGCTTTGTCAGTTACGCATCTGGACTCGCTTGAGGGCAGCCGGGCATCGGAAGGCAGCCGTAAGCCGCCGCAGGACATCGCCGCCGAACAGTCTGTGCTGGGCGGCATGATGCTGTCCAAAGACGCCATCGCTGACGTCGTGGAACTCCTCCGCGGACAGGACTTCTACCGTCCCGCGCACGAGACCATCTATGAAGCCATTCTTGACCTCTATGGCCGTGGCGAACCCGCTGACGCCGTCACCGTATCCGACGAACTGACTAAACGCGCCGAGATTAACCGCATCGGCGGGCCGGCCTACCTTCACGAGCTCATCCAGACCGTGCCCACCGCGGCCAACGCCGGCTACTACGCGGAGATCGTTGCCGAGCGTGCTGTCCTGCGGCGGCTGGTCAACGCCGGAACCAAGATCGTCCAGCTGGGTTACGGCTCGGACGGCGAGGTGGAGGACCTGGTCAACCAGGCCCAGGCGGAGGTCTACGCTGTGGCCGAACGCCGAACGGCCGAGGACTACGTGGTCCTCAAGGACGTTATGGAGGCCACGGTTGACGAGATCGAGGCCTCCGGCCACCGCGGTGAGGGCATGGTGGGCGTTCCCACCGGCTTCTACGAGCTGGACGAACTCACGCACGGCCTGCACCCGGGCCAGATGATCGTCATCGCCGCGCGCCCCGCTGTCGGTAAATCCACGTTCGCCCTGGACTTTGCCCGCTCCGCCGCGATCAAGAACAACCTCGCCACCGTAATGTTCTCGCTCGAAATGGGCCGCAACGAAATAGCCATGAGGTTGCTCTCCGCAGAAGCCACCATCGGACTCCAGGATCTCCGCAAGGGCACCATCAAGGACGAACAGTGGTCCAAGATCGCCACCACCATGGGCCGCATGAACGACGCTCCACTGTTTATTGACGACAGCCCCAACATGTCCCTTATGGAGATTCGGGCCAAGTGCCGCCGGCTCAAGCAGCAGCACGATCTCAAACTGGTTATCCTGGACTACCTGCAGCTCATGAGCTCAGGCAAAAAGGTGGAATCCCGCCAGCAGGAAGTCTCCGAGTTCTCCCGTGCGCTCAAGCTGCTGGCAAAGGAACTGCAGGTCCCCGTGATAGCCCTGTCCCAGCTGAACCGTGGTTCCGAACAGCGCCAGGACAAGCGGCCCATGGTCTCTGACCTCCGCGAATCGGGCTCTATCGAGCAGGACGCGGACATGGTGATCCTCCTGCACCGCGAGGATGTTTACGACAAGGAATCACCGCGCGCCGGCGAAGCTGACATCCTGATCGCCAAGCACCGTAACGGCCCCACCAAGGACATCGTGGTGGCCTTCCAGGGCCACTACTCGCGCTTCGCGAACATGGCCGGAGACGCCGGAGGCGGCGGCTTCTAGCCGGATCCCGGACCGGCTACCCCGGCAGCAGGTGGTTGGGCAACCTGTTCCCGGGCGCCGTTCCACGGATTTCCAACAGTTGGCGTGCGTGCGCGTGCAGCCGCCGGTCCTCATCGCTGGCCGGCACCCACTGCGGAATGGGAACTGAGGTGCCTTCAGCATCACGGGCCACCATCACGGTCAGGCAGTAGGTGGTGAGGTTCAGTTCGCGGGTTTTGGGATCGCCGGAGCGGACATGGACGGCCACGTGCATCCCCTTGGTTCCGGTGTAGACCAGGCGCGCTTCAACCTCCACCACATGGCCGATCAGCAAAGGCCGATAGAAGCGCACACCGCCGGAAAACACGGCCACTGTGTCCCTGCCTGAGTAGCGTGAAGCGCAGACGTACGCAGCTTCATCGATCCACTTCATCACAATCCCGCCATGCACCTTGCCGCCCCAGTTGACGTCGGTGGGGGCCGCCATAAATCGCAGGGTCACACGTTCGGCCGTCCCGGCGTCGGTATATTCCTGGGCATTCATCGCCTGGACAATGCGTTCGCGAACATCGATCCGGGCGATCGCCTGCTCATGCTGTTCAGCTTCTTCCGGAGTCGTGGGCATGAATTCCCTGACCGGAATCGGTTTGCCGTCCGGCCCCACCGCCACAAAGATCACCAGGCACTGGCTGCGCATGGTGGCGGATCCGCCCTTGGGGTCCCCCGAGGACACCACTGTCTGGATGTGCATCGAGGAACGGCCGGTGTAGACGATGGTTGCCTCAACTTCGACCATGTCTCCGCTGTTGACGGGATCGGCAAAGTGGATGTTGCCCACGTAGGCGGTGACGCAGTACGACTTGGACCAACCTACGGCGGCGGCATAGGCGGCTTTATCCACCCATTCCAGAACCGTGCCGGCATCCACGGAACCACTGTGGCCCACATCCGTGGGTGCTGCCAGGAAACGAAGGGTGACGGAATTGCTGCCGGTCTCACTCATCAGGCGATCTTACTGAGGGTCCACGTTACCCGCCGGTTTCCCTGACACAAATGGTGCCCCTTCCGCCATCTGCGGAAGGGGCACCATAGTGTTGTTGTTGCCCGAGCCCCGGAGAGCCGCCCGTTGCCGGCTAGCCGGCGGGGGTGTAGACGATGTCCGGCATCGTTGGCGTCTCCATTCCCACTCCCAGGTAGAAGCCCGGGTGCGGCGGCTGGTTGTAGCTCACGTTCTCGCGGGCTACCGAGAGCCGGTAGACGGGATCGTGCATCAACGTCCGCAGGCGGACATCAGTGGCCGACGCCGAGGTGTAGATCCGGAGTTCGGTGCTGTCCGCTGATGGCCAGGCGATTTCCTCCCGCCAGTCACCGAGCAGGTCCGCCTGGATGGCCGGGTTGCCCTTGGTGCTGTTGTTTGTCTTGGCGCCGGCCGCCGTCAGCAACCGGTCGCTGCTTCCGGTGTTCCAGTTCCACTTGGCGATGGTTGGCGTGCCGGTATTGGCAGCCGCGTCCCAGTCGTGGTCCACGATCTCCCGGAGCAGGTCACCATCCCACCATGCCAGGAAGTTGGCCGCCGGAATGGTGTTACTGAGCAGTTCACCCTTGGCCGAACGCAGTTCTCCGGAGGTGGAGTTCCAGGCTCCGTCACCGCCGATTGCCCATCCTTCCGCGCCGAGATGGCGGGGATCGATGTCTCCTGCTGCGGCGCGGCCGGTGTCCTTGGCTGCCGGAATGCTCCAGAGCACCTCACCGGTGGCAGAGTCGCGGAAGGTAGCGCCCAGGAAGCCACTCTTTCCCATGTCCTCGTGAGCTGCGAAGGTTTCCAGCCCAGGACGGGTGGGATCGAGGTCGCTGGTATGGATGGCATCACCATGGCCCAGGCCGGTGTTGTACAGCGGCTGGCCGTTGTCATCGATGGTCATGGAGCCGAAGATGAACTCGTCCTTGCCGTCCGCGTCAACGTCTGCCACGGACATGTTGTGGTTGCCCTGGCCTGCGTACTGGTCACCCGCAACGTTGGAGTCGAAGATCCAGCGCTTGACGATCTTGCCGTTTACCAGGTCGTAGGCGGCCAGCACTGTGCGGGTGTAGTAGCCGCGGCTGAACATCATGGAAGGCCGCTCGCCGTCCAGGTAGGCGACAGCGCCAAGGAAACGGTCGACGCGGTTGCCGTACGTATCGCCCCAGCCGCCTACGTCGCCGCGCGCGGGTTCGTACGCGACCGTGTCCATGACAGTGCCGGTGGCGCCGTGGAACACGGTCAGGTATTCCGGTCCTGTGAGGACGTAGCCGGTGCTGTTGCGGTGATCGGCGTTGGCATTGCCGATGACCGTACCGGCGGCGTCACGGGTTCCGTCGGCCGTCTTCATGGCGATCTCAGCCTTGCCGTCGCCATCGTAGTCATACGCCAGGATTTGCGTGTAATGGGCGCCGGCGCGGATGTTCTGGCCCATGTTGATGCGCCAGAGCCTGGTGCCGTCCATTTTGTACGCGTCGACGTAGACCAGGCCGGTGTAGCCTGCCTGCGAATTGTCCTTGGAGTTGGAAGGTGACCACATTTGGATGACCTCGTACTCGCCGTCGCCATCCACGTCCGCCACGGTGGCGTCCCCGGCCGAGTAGCTGTACGGCTGTCCGTCCTTGGTGTAATCGTTGGCCGGCTTGTCCAGTTTGATGGACAGGTAATCGCCGGAGATGGGGCTGAACTCGTCAGTCAACTGGTCCGGCCCGTTGCCCACTGCCTTGATGACGTACTTCGAGACAGCAGTTCCCTCGGCATCGAGGAAGCTGGTGGTGTCCCGGATGGGATCGACCGTGAGCTGGACGCCGTCACGGATTACATGGAAGCCGATGCTCTGTGGATCCCGGCCCAGCATCCTCCACCCGAGGCGGATGCCGCCGTCGGTGACCATTGCCACGGGTGCTCGGTCCAATGCCTCCATTTGCCGGTTCAGCACGGTGACGCGGTCCGTGGCCGCCACTGGTGACGCCGCGGACTCGCCGCCGGGGCTGATGGCGGTGACGCGGTAGTAGTACTTGATGGTGGTCAGTACCGTGGTGTCGGTGAAATCCACCTCGTCGGACCGTCCCACATAGGAGAAGGTGCCGTCTGCCGCCGTCGAACGGTACACGTGGTACGCCGTGGCGCCCTTGACCTTCTGCCATTTGAGGCTGACGCTGGTCTTTTCGATGCCCTTCACGTCCACCTTGGCGGGGGCTGCCGGGATGGCGACCGAGGGGTCGGTCAGGGACACGTCAGCGGTGTTGGACGGCACGGATTCCAGTCCGGTGCTGTCGACAGCGATCACGTGGTACTTGTACGCCAGACCGGCGAACGCCGTGGTGTCCGTGTATTCGGTCGAGGCCACGTTCTCCGCCACCAGTTGCGGGGCGGTTTCGTAGGAGCCCTGGCGGAACACCTTGTAGGAAGCGGCGTCAGGCACTGCATCCCAGGCGAGGGACACCGACGGCGGCGTGGCCGTGGCGTTCACGCCGGTGGACCGCAGATTGGTGGGCCCGATCAACAGCGGGGTGACTTCCAGCCCGTTTAGGCGCTGACCGGATCCGCTGATTCCCAGGTTGAGCTGCCCGTCGGTGACCAGAACCTGGTTGATGACCTTCGTGTTCGAAGCTGCCCGGCCGGACGTGACAGTGCCGTAGGACCGGCCCTCAGCCGAGACATCGGTCCTCGTGGAACCGATCCAGTCGCTGTGGTAGGTCTTTAGGGCGTAGGTGCCGTTGGGAACGTCCAGCAGGAATTCGAAGCTGGTGCTGCTGAGCACGAAGTCTCGCAGGAGATTGGTAGTGGCGGTGCCGCGGTCCCGGTCCGCAAGGACGGAGATGTCCTTGAATCCGTAGCCGCGCTCGGCTGTGTGGGCCATGGTGCGGTTCACTTCCGTGTAGCCGGCCTCCAGGGGCGAGCCAACCGGGCCGAAGTCGAACTTGTACTTGGCCTGCTTGGTGGTCAGCGCCAGGGGGTCGCTGAAGGCGGAGAGGCCCTTGCCGTTCATGGCCGCTACCCGAACGCTATAGGCGGTCCCTTCGGCGAGGCCGTTCAGGTTCACCGTTGGGACGGTGGACGTAGTGGCAAGTTTGTAGGCCTCGTCCGGCTCGGAGGCCAGTTTGCGGTAGATCTTGTAGATGTCCGCGCCTTCCACCGGCTGCCACTTCAGGAGTGCGCCGGCATTGGAAATGCTGCCGGCCACCAGTCCCTGCGGTGTGGCAGGAACAGCCGACGGCGGCGACACCTCAAGCACGCGCCCGGAAAGCGGAACGCTGAGCTGTTTGATTCCGCCGGCCACCAGGCGGGCGATCTGGATAGCACCGTATTCCTGGAAGTGCGTGTCATCGGCGGTGCCGTTGGGCCGCCCCGGGTAGACACCGGCGTCGACGTGCAGGAAGACTGACTTGGCTACTTCCGGGCCGATTTCGTTGTAATACGCACGGCTGGAGGCGGACAGGTCAACGAGTTTGACGTTCTCCTCGGCGGCAAGTTCCTGCATCTTGGCTACGTACTCGGGGAAGCTGACGCGGAACTGGCCCGTGCCGGCGTCAAAGTCCCGGCGGCCAACCGGGGTGACCAGAATGGGAGTAGCCCCGCGTTGCCGGGCGCCATGCACGTAGGTCCGCAGATACTCCTTGTAGTCCGCAGGAGAGGCGTATCGGTCATCGATGCCGATGCTGGCGTCATTGTGGCCGAACTGCACCATCAGGTAGTCGCCCGGGTTGATCACGCGGAGGATTTCATCCAGACGGCCCTGGCTGATGAAGTTTTTGGAGCTGCGGCCACCGATGGCGTGGTTGTAGACCGCCACTTTGTCGTCAAGGTAGCGGTCGATCATCTGTCCCCAACCGGCCTGCGGTTCGAAAGCCACGTCGTAGGTCTGAACGGTGGAGTCGCCCGCAAGGTAGACGCCGGGATCGGCAGTCGCGGTTCGCGGTGCACGGGCAGTGATCACCAAAGCGTTGATCTTTGCGGCACTGCCAGAGAAATCGAGATTCAGCTGGCCGTCCACCAGCGAAATGGGGAACTCCATTTCCAGGTACTGGCCCGCCGCCTTGTCGGTGAGCTGGACCTTAGCCATTTTCTCAGCGGTGATGGCGATGTTGGTGGCCGCAGTGGCGTCGCCCGCAACCACCTTGACGGTGTAGTCGCCATTGGGCAGGTCCGCGAGGAAGGTGGTGCCCTGCGCCTGGACGAAGTCACTGCGCAGCGGGTCATCAGTGCCGCGGTCGGCGCCCGAAGTAGCCGCCGGGTTCGTGAATCCGAAGGTGCCGGTGGTGGAGTAGGCGGTTCCCGCGTCGACCCTGGTGTAACCGTCAGCGACAGCGCCCGGTCCGAAGTCGAATCGTACGCCTGATCCGGCCGCCGGAAGGGCGGTGTCCGCATGGACTACCGGGACGCCCGTGAAGGCGATGGCTGCCGAGGCCGCGCCCGCTGTGAGGACGCGGGCAGTCCGGGATAGCCGGTGTGGCTGGCTTGGCTTTGCTGTTGCATGCATGGGCGCGGCGGTCGACGGCGGTTGGGCTGCTGTTCCTGCCTGCTTTGGGGGATAACTCACGTGCATCTCCTTTGATGGGGATGACGCCGCTCCTGTTGTAACGTTTCAAATCCGGGCCGGAGTGACGTGCGGTTGTGATGGTGTGCCCGGCTTGCTTCCTTGCTGGGTGCCGTTGTCTTCACGGCGTGAGGGGTTGCTGCCAACTCCGCGTCTCTGCGGAATGGCCTCCACTCCAAATGTGTTTACGCTCACATTAGTACCACTGCTGCGCGTTGTGAGCAAACGTTTTCTCACAAATTACGTGCGCTTCTGTTAGATGTTGTGGGTAAACCACCGTTTATGACGATTCCTAGCCGCTTGGAGTGGGGACTTGTGTATGGGTACTTGTGTCCATCGACAGTGCAGTGCTGGCCGGGATAGTTTTGCCGTAATGGATCTTCCGGATGAACCGGGGGGCCGCTGGGGATGCCGGAACTGGTTCGGATCCGATCACTTGTTAGATCTACGAAAAGGAGATACGTCATGGCTATTTGGGGTGCAGATATTGCTCAGCTGAAGGCTCTGGGCAGCAAGCTCAAGGCTGGTTCGTCTGAGATCGAGAAGCAGAAGTCCACGCTGACCAAGGTCCTCGAGGGTACCGACTGGAAGGGCCCGGACGCTGATAAGTTCCGCAGCGAGTGGAATGGCCAGCACGTTGCCTCCCTCGCCAAGGTTGCCCAGGCCCTCGAAGAGGCCGGCCAGAAGGCCACCAGGAACGCCAGCGAGCAGGAACAGGCTTCCCGCTAGTCCCCATTCTTCACAGCAAAATACTGCAGGCCCGGAACGTCACGTTCCGGGCCTGCACTATTTACTGGTTTGAGTCGCGGAGTGGCCTGCAGGTCAGGCCAGCGCCTTGAACCGGGAGCCCTTGCGGGCGAAGAGTGCGTGATCCACAGAGAACCGGCCTGCTCCGGCGAGGGCAAGTGCCAGGGAAGCTGTGCCAAGGATCAGGACCAACTCGTATCCCCCGTTGCCCACGAAAACACCGGCGGAGGCGTGTACCAGGAAGAGGGCGCCCAGCATGTTGACAGTCAGGGCGGCGGCGGCAATGCGGGTGAAGATGCCAAGGATAAGGGCAATGCCGCCTGCCAGTTCCAGCGTGGCAACGAGGGGTGCGGCAATCTCGGCGGCGGGAATTCCCATCTGGGTAAAGGACGCCTGGGTGCCGGCGATAGTGTATTCGGTGAACTTCTGCCAGCCATGGGCGACAAAGAGGAAGCCGAGGGCAATGCGCAGGACGGCAAGGGCGGTGGCGCTCAGGGGTGTCTTGTTCATGGCTTCAGTCTTGCGGATAAATAGTTTAAGTGTCAACTAATAACCGTCAATTGGTGGCGGATCTACCCCGGTCGCGCGATTAAGCTGGCATCATGCCTTCGCCGTCTTCAACCGTCACGAAACCACACGGCCATGCCCGCGAGATCCTTCGGCTCGCGGTGCCGGCTTTTGGCGCGTTGATTGCCGAGCCCCTGTTCCTGCTGGCCGACTCCGCGATCGTAGGCCACCTCGGCGTTGCCCAGTTGGCCGGTGTCGGCCTTGCCTCTGCTGCGCTGCACACGGCCGTTGGACTGATGGTCTTCCTTGCGTACTCGACCACCCCGGCCGTTGCCAGGGCTATCGGTGACGGCCGCCTGGCGCAAGCTATCAAGGCAGGTCGCGACGGCGTCTGGCTGGCTTTCGGGCTGGGCATCGTCCTTGCAGCGGCCGGGTTCTTCGCTGCCGGCCCCCTCGTAGCACTAATGGGGGCGGAGGGCGAGGTGGCCGGATACGCCGTCGACTACCTGCTGTGGTCCCTGCCCGGACTGGTGGCCATGCTGCTGGTCTTCGCAGGGACGGGTGTGCTTCGCGGGATGCAGGACACCCGTACCCCTCTGGTGGTGGCCACCGCCGGGTTCGGGTTGAACATCGTCTTGAATCTGGTGCTGGTGTACGGCTTCAACTTATCCGTAGCCGGTTCGGCCATGGGCACCAGCATCGCCCAGTGGGGAATGGCCGCCGTTTATCTGTTCATCGTGATGCGGCACGCCCGCCGCAACGGTGTGGGACTGCTGCCAAGCTGGCGTGGAATCCGCTCCATGACCACAGTGGGATCCTGGTTGATGCTGCGCACGCTGAGCCTGCGGATTGCCATCCTGGTCACTGTCCTGGTGGCCACCGGGCAAGGTGCGATTAACCTGGCGGCCCATCAGTTGGCCATGACGATTTTCTCCTTCCTTGCCTTCGCGCTGGATGCCATCGCCATCGCGGCCCAGGCGCTCATTGGCAAGGAGCTCGGGGCATCCAATGCCGCCAAGACCCGGGACCTGACCCGCACCATGATCCGGTGGGGAACGGGGTTCGGTGTTGTCACCGGACTGCTGCTGGCCCTGGCTGCCCCGTGGACTGCCGTGCTGTTCACTCCCGACGCCGGCGTTCACTCCGCGCTGACGGCAGCACTGTGGGTGGTCGCCATCGGGCAGCCCATAGCCGGGTACGTTTTTGTCCTGGATGGCGTGCTGATCGGCGCCGGTGACGCAAAGTACCTTGCACTTGCCGGCGTCGTTAATCTCTTGGCCTACCTGCCGTTGGTGTGGTGGGTGGCTACCGGAACCACCGGCGGCGTAGCGGGACTGGTGTGGCTCTGGGCTGCCTTCTCGCTGGGTTACATGCTGGCCCGCGCGGTGACCCTCGGCCTGCGCGCGCGGACAAACCGCTGGATGGTGCTCGGCGCCGGTTAAAGCGCGGGCGGGCACTGAACGGCGACTAAACTGGAGCGGTGACTCAATCAGCCGTGCCTGCCGAATCCCTGCCCGCCGCCGCGGGACCCCTGCCGGGACTGTGGAAACCGCTCGTCTACCGTGCGGTGGCAGCCCTGGCGTTCGGGGCCCTGACCATTTTTTGGGCCACACCCTCGGTTACCGGAATGGCGATCGCCGGAGGCATCTACTTCGGCGCCACCGGAATCGTGCTGCTCAAAGTTGCCATAAACGCCGGTTTGGCCGGCCAGCGCGCCGGAAGGCTGCTCTCCACCGGAGCGTTAGCCTTGATTGCGGCAGGCGTGGCAGTGCTGGCTTTCCAGGGTGACCAGCTCTTCGCCGTCGTCGCCGCTGTGGGCTTGGGCGTCCTAGGCGTTACCGAGGTTGCGGCCGGAGTTCTGGGCAAGGGTCATGTCCTTGCCAGGGACTGGTTGACTTCGGGCATCATCGCCCTCGGCACAGCTGCTGCCTTGCCGTTTTTCACTGCGCTCGGCGCGCACGCCCTCCTCGGTGTTGCGGGCGGCGGCGCCATTATGTCCGGCGTCCTCTGGATGCTGTCCGGGCTCACCATCAGGCACGAAGCCGCGTCGGCGCCACGCAGGCCGTAAACTGGAAGTGTACGGTTCTACCTGATGTAGAAAATATCCCGGCGGAAGCCGCCGTGCACCCACACCACCAAGCATTGGCCGTGGCATGCGCCGCGCCCCAGGAAGGAACTTATCGTGGCAAACCAGGAGCCAGGCAAGCCGCGCGGCCTGCGGACCTCGGTGAAGGGGCCGCTGATGTTTTCCGCTGCGTTAGCCGTTGTGACCTTCGTTTCGGTGCTGATCTTCGCCTCGGGCGGCAGCGATAAAACCGCGCGGTTCGATCTCGCCTTCACCGCCGCCGGCATTGCCTTCATCGTGACACTGGTCATCGCCGCCATGCTGTCCATGAGCTACAAGGAAAACGCCCCGCACCTGGGCAAGGGATCCGGCGTCAACCTGAGTTCTGCAAAGCGTCCCGGCCACGGTGTGGGTGCTGGCCATGGAGATGCTCCCGCCGCTGCCCCGTCAGAGGATGACGATGCCGAAGGCTCCGGCCGCGCCTGACCCGCACCTGTCGTCCCGGTTTCCGGGGGCCGCCCGCCTGCTCCGGACTAGGCCTCGGCTGCCAGCCGGGCCCGGTACGCGGCAACGTGTGCCCGGTTTGCGCAGGCGGAGCCGCAGTAGATTTTTGACCTGTTCCGGCTAAGGTCCAGCAGTACGGCGTCGCAATCCGCCGCTGCACAAACCAGCATCCTGTCCATGGCCTTGCTGCGGATGATGTCTGCCAGGGCCATCGCTGCCTCTGTGCTCATCCGGTCGGCCAGCGGGGCGTCTGGAGTCGTCGCGTGGAAGTGCCAGTCCCAGGCATCGTGCTTGACTAGTTGCGGCAGGGCATTTGCCGCCCTGAGAAGCCTGTTAACGGTGCCCACCACCTGCTCTTCCGGAGCTTCCCAGAGCTGTTTCAGCTCGGTCCGGAGGAGGCGGACGCTGTCCACCTCCGACGCCGAGTGTTCCCGGGAGCCGCTGAAACCTTCCGCTGCCAGGAACTGGTCAAGATCCTTCACCGTCCGCAGCTTTTCCCCACCGTTTTGCGCCGTGTTGATGAGGTTGACGACACTCCGGAGGGCAACCTCCGTGTCAGGGGCAAAAATCACCTTGACTCCTTACATGGCCGGGCGTAGTGTCAGGGTCAATACCCCACTTTACTCCTGACATGAGGTGCCCATGCCTGCCATCGATAGACGTCCCGCGATTCCGCTGCGCGGGGCCGGCAGCGGAATCCTGGGCTCCGGCCTGGGCATCGCGCTGTTCTCCTCAGCGGTGTTCGGCACCTCCGGATCGTTCGCCAAGGCGCTGCTTGAAACCGGATGGACTCCCGGAGCTGCCGTAACCGCCAGACTCACAGGCGCCGCCGTCGTCCTGGCAATCCCGGCGGTACTGGCGCTCCGCGGACGCTGGCGGGAACTGGCCGGCAACTGGGTCACCGTGGTCCTCTTTGGCTTCATCGGAGTGGCCGCCTGCCAGCTTTTCTACTTCAACGCTGTTGCGCGGCTTTCGGTAGGTGTCGCGTTGCTGCTCGAATACCTGGCCCCGGTGCTGATTGTGTTGTGGCTGTGGGTGGCCAGTCGCCGCAGGCCCAGCGTGATGACCGTGGCCGGAACCCTGCTGTCCCTCGGCGGCCTGATCCTGGTCCTGGACCTCACAGGCGCGGTAAAGATCGACGTCATTGGCGTCTTTTGGGGGCTTGCTGCCGCTGTCTGCCTGGCCATCTACTTCTTCATCACGGCGAAGGAGAACCACTCCCTGCCGCCGCTGGTGTTGTCTGCCGGCGGCCTGCTTGTTGGTGCCGTGGTGATGTGGCTGTCCGCGGCTTTCGGGCTTGTTCCCATGGCATTCAGTACTGCCGATACAAAGCTTGGCCCGTGGCTGACCCCGTGGTGGGTCCCGCTGGCAGGACTGGTGATCCTGGCTACGGTGCTGGCCTACGTCTCGGGCGTGGCGGCTGCAAGGAGGCTTGGCTCGAAGGTGGCGTCCTTCATCTCGCTTACCGAGGTGCTGTTCGCCGTGCTCTGGGCCTGGCTGTTGTTGGGCGAACTGCCCGGTCCCATCCAGCTCCTGGGCGGCCTGCTGATTGTTGGCGGCGTGGTGCTGGTCCGCATGGATGACCTTCGCGGACTGCCCAAGGCCGTGGCCCTGGAACCGGGGCCGGAGTTGGCCCGGAAGCGCTGAGCCCTGAGTCAGCCGGGCACTTGCATAGCGGAGCCAGTAAATAGTGCAGGCCCGGAACGTGACGTTCCGGGCCTGCAGTATTTTGCTGTGAAGAATGGAAGCTAGCGGGAAGCCTGTTCCTGCTCGCTGGCGTTCCTGGTGGCCTTCTGGCCGGCCTCTTCGAGGGCCTGGGCAACCTTGGCGAGGGAGGCAACGTGCTGGCCATTCCACTCGCTGCGGAACTTATCAGCGTCCGGGCCCTTCCAGTCGGTACCCTCGAGGACCTTGGTCAGCGTGGACTTCTGCTTCTCGATCTCAGACGAACCAGCCTTGAGCTTGCTGCCCAGAGCCTTCAGCTGAGCAATATCTGCACCCCAAATAGCCATGACGTATCTCCTTTTCGTAGATCTAACAAGTGATCGGATCCGAACCAGTTCCGGCATCCCCAGCGGCCCCCCGGTTCATCCGGAAGATCCATTACGGCAAAACTATCCCGGCCAGGACTGCACTGTCGATGGACACAAGTACCCATACACAAGTCCCCACCATGGCACTATCAGCTGCGCCGGAGCGGCGCAGAGCCTAGCATGAGGTTATGTGCAGGAATATCCGTACCCTTCATAACTTTGAACCGTCCGCCACCACTGCCGAAGTTGAGGCGGCAGCACTGCAGTATGTTCGCAAGATCAGCGGCAGCACCAAGCCCTCCAAGGCCAACCAGGAGGCGTTTGACCAGGCTGTCCACGAGATCGCCCACATCACACAGCACCTGCTGGAATCACTGGTGACCCATGCTCCGCCGAAGAACCGGGACGAGGAAGCCGTCAAGGCCAAAGCGCGCGCGGCCGTGCGCTACGGCGCGGCCTGACCGGCCCTGCCTGCCGGAGCCTGATTCCCCGCAGCGGGCTTTCCAAAGCGGCGCAACCTGAGTGAATTGGCCACCACCAGCACCGAACTGGCTGCCATCGCTGCGCCGGCGATCATCGGGTTGAGCAGGCCAAGCGCTGCCACCGGGATGCCCACGACGTTATAGAAAAACGCCCAGAACAGGTTCGTCTTGATGATGGCCAGCGTCCTTCGCGAGAGTCCTATCGCCTGGGCCACCTGCCCCAGATCGTTGCCCATCACGGTCAGATCCGCGGCCTCGATGGCCACATCTGTACCGGATCCCATCGCGATGCCAAGGTCTGCCTGAGCCAGGGCTGCGGCGTCGTTCACGCCGTCGCCTGCCATGGCTACAGTCGCTCCAGCTGCCTGCAGCCGACGCACGGCGTCCACTTTGCCCTCCGGCAGCACGCCGGCGAACACATCCTCAGGGTTAATTCCGACGGCGGCCGCCACCTGGGCGGTCACCTGGGCGTTATCCCCCGTTAGCAGGAGCGGGCGGAGACCCAGCTCGCGGAGCCGTGAAACAGCCTCCGCAGAACCAGGCTTTATGGTGTCGCGGAGCGCGATGATGCCGGCAGGTGTTCCGTCCACCGCCACCCAGATGGCCGTGGAACCCGCAGCTTCTGCCTCCTGGAGGACCTCTTCTTCAGTGTCGCCCGGATGGATCCCGTTTTCTTGGAGCCAGGAACCGCGTCCCGCCACTACAGTGTGCCCCTCAATCTCACCGCTCACTCCGCCGCCCGCGGCGGAACGGAAGCGTTCCACGTCCGGCAACCTGCCGCCGTCGTTCCTGTCACCGCCGGCATCCGCGGCCGCGGCTTCAGCTGCAGCAGCGGCAATTGCACGGGCGATCGGGTGCTCCGAAGCGGCTTCAACGGCACCGCCCAGCCGCAGCACCTCAGCCTCGGAAAGCGTGCCAAAGCTGAAGACAGAGTGCACGGTGAGCTGGCCGCTGGTCACGGTACCGGTCTTGTCCAGCACGATCGTGTCGATGGTGCGCGTGTCCTCAAGCACCTGGGGCCCCTTGATCAGGATGCCCAACTGGGCGCCGCGGCCGGTCCCGGTGAGCAGGCCAACCGGAGTAGCGAGGCCAAGGGCGCAGGGGCAGACTATGACCAGAACCGCGACTGCGGCGG
Source organism: Pseudarthrobacter sp. MDT1-40-2 (assembly GCF_059383595.1). NCBI lineage: Bacteria > Bacillati > Actinomycetota > Actinomycetes > Micrococcales > Micrococcaceae > Pseudarthrobacter > Pseudarthrobacter sp. MDT1-40-2. The sequence continues at coordinate 774,625 of NZ_JBWZCL010000002.1, forward strand.
TGAATGCCTGTTGCAGCTCTGTGGCAGTGACGTCCGGACCGGCCACCAGAAGCCAGAGGCCGAAGGTCAGCACCGCGATGACAAGCACCACAGGGACAAACACTGAACTGATACGGTCCGCCAGCCGGGCAATCGGCGCCTTGCCCGACTGTGCCTGGGACACGAGCCGGCCCATCTGCGCCAGGGTAGTTTCCGAACCCACCCGGGTGGCGCGAACCAACAGCCTGCCGGAAGTGTTGATGGTTGCACCGGTAACGTTGCTGCCCGGAACCACCTCCACAGGGACGGACTCACCGGTCACCAGGGAAGCGTCGACGGCGGAACTTCCGTCGATCACCACGCCGTCAGCGGCGATCTTCTCGCCGGGCCGGACCACAATGACGTCGTCCACCTGGAGCTGCCCGGCGGGAACCCGGTGTTCTGATCCGCCCTGCAGGATGGTTGCGTCCTTGGCGCCTAGGTCAAGGAGCGCGCGCAGGGCAATGCCGGCGCTGCGCTTGGCACTCGCCTCCAGGAACCTGCCCAACAGGAGGAACGTGGTAACCACCGCGGCGACCTCGAAGTACAGGCCGGCCTCCGCCATTCCGCCCATTGCTTCGGTGCCCGCGTGTGCTGTCAGTAGCGGATCCGCGAACAGTTGCCACGCGGAGAACGCGTAGGCCGCAATAACGCCGATGGACACCAAAGTATCCATGGTGGAGGCTAGATGCCTGGCGTTAACGGCAGCCGCCCTATGGAACGGCCACGCTGCCCAGGTCACCACCGGGAGGGTTAGGGCTCCCGCCACCCAGCCCCAGTGGGGGAACTGGAAGGCCGGCACCATGGAGATCAGGAACACTGGCACCGTCAGGACCGCGGCCAACAGCAGCCGCGGCTTGAGCGTCGCGGCTGCTGGACTTCCGGGCTCCCCGGGGTCCCCAGGAAGATGCTCTTCAGACGTGTTCGGTTCGGGGGAGGGGCCGGGAGCGGCGGCTTCCCGAAGCTTTGCCTTGTAGCCGGTGGCACGGACTGTATCTACGATTTGCTGGTCCGTGACGCCGTCGGGCACTGTTACCCGGGCGGATTCCAGGGGCAAGTTGACGGAGGCCTGCACGCCGTCGAGCTTGCCGAGCTTGCGCTCCACGCGGTTCACGCAGGAAGCACAGGTCATGCCCTCGATATCGAGTTCGATGACCCTGCTTCCTGCTTGGTGCAGGAGTTCGTCGTTTCGCACAGCTTGCTCGATTCCGTTGGGATTAGAAGTCGTCAGGCGTGGTTGTCTACGACCATGTAGCCGGCCTCGGCTACGGCCTCGCCGATCTCATCGTGCGCAATTTCCCTGGTGGACGTGACGGTTACGGCGGACAGACCGCGGGGGTTGAGGTCTACATCGACCTTTTCGACGCCGTCAAGCGCCTCGATCTCCTCGCTCACTGAAGAGACGCAGTGATCGCAGGTCATACCGGAAACGCTGACTGTGGTGGAAGTGGTGCTCATGATGACTCCTTGGGGGATCGGTTGGTAGGGCGCCGCGAGGTAGGTGCGCCTAGCGCAGCAGGCGGCCGATAGCGCTGCTTGCTTCCTTGACTTTGGCATCGAGGTTTTCGGCGCGGAGCGCGGGGTCCGGTTCGGAGGCGGCACCCACTACGCAGTGGCCGATGTGTTCCTCCACAAGGCCAAGGCTGACGGCGTGCAATGCCTTCGTGACGGCAGCAACCTGGGTGAGGATGTCGATGCAGTATTTGTCATCGTCCACCATCTTGGCGATGCCGCGGACCTGACCCTCAATGCGTTTGAGCCTGCGGAGGTAGGCGTCCTTGTTGGACGCGTAGCCGTGTCCTTCGAATGCCGGAGCCTCAGCAGGTGCGGTGACGACTTCTTCGGGTGTTTTCATACTCCGACAGTATACCCCCAGGGGGTATTCGTCAAGTGTCCACCAGGGGTTCGTGGGCGAAGGTTTCTTGCGGTTGGCGGGGAGCTTCGGAGAGTGGGGCCGGGCCGAGGAATTCGTGGGCCCTCCGTTGGAGACGAGTATCTAGGGCATTAAAAAGCTCCGGAGTGCGTTATTGGGGGATACGCACTCCGGAGCAGATTTTGGGCTGAAGATCCGGTGCCGTTCCGGCGCTTTCTCTCCTGCAGTAATTAGCTTACTTCCCAGTAGCCGACTGCGCTACCTCGGCGAATAAGTACTTTCGCTTTACTTTCTAGGTGCCCTAAAACCCTCTGGAATCAAGGCAGTTTCCGGTTAGGAAGGAGCTGGAACAACCAGTACCGGGCGCGCCTGATGGTGGCTGAGCCAGGCTGCGATAGAACCGTTGAGCATCTCGCTGAACCGGTGGCCCAAGCCGTGTTCGGGGGTGCCTACAATGATCATCGCGGCATCACAGTCCGACGCCAGCCGCCCCAACGCACGTGCCGGATCACCGGCCAGCGTACGCAACGACCACTCGATGCCGTGGCCTTGCAGAGCCTGACCCAGGGCAGACTGCAGTTGCTCCGTCAGCGTGCGGACATCGTCGTCTTCCTTCTCCGGATGGAGTGACAACCGGTGTGTGGCGCGGTGCGGATCCCACTCGACCAGGTAGCTGGCTTCGTCCACATACGCGCAGACCAGCTCCACATCAAGCTTGCGCGCCAGGGATGCGGCAGTGTGGATGACTTCGCCTTGCTGGTTGGGCCGGACGCCCACCACCAGCGGACCGGACATGTCATTGTGTTCAGCAGCCATACTTCATTCTGTTCTGCGGCGGCTGGCTTGAACAGAGCAATCCTTACTGCAGTACGGGAGTGGCAGTGACTGTGACGTTGGTTCCCCAAAAATCCTGGGTGTAGCAGCTGATGAGGACCAGCTTGCCCGGTACTGCCTCCCAGATGGGGCTGTCCTTGAGCGTGTCCTTGTCGTAGGTGTCGATCCGGTCCACGCGGTATTGAATAGTACCGGTCTGGGTGAGCACATCGAACACTTCGCCCACGCTGGCCTGGGTGCTCAGGTGGTTGAATGGCGCGTCCCTGTCAGTCCAGCTGTGGCCGATCACGTACGTGGTGTCGCTGGAGTCTGCCCCGGGCACACCGTACGGCGTAAGCCAATAGCCATCCAGTGTGGCCGGCGGATTGAGTTGCCGGGTAGCTGACGCCTGGGCGTCGGGAGCCAGAGCATGAACCACGACGTCGAAACCTGCGTCGGGATAACTGATCCGCACCGGGGCTGCCGCTGGGGGTAGAACCGCCGGCGCGGCTTCCTGCGCAGGTGGGGGTTCTGCGGGAGGTGCCGCAGCTGCGGCACTGGGCGATTCGGACGCCGCGGTTGGTGTTGCGGATGACGGTGCAGTGGTCTGCGGCGCAGTGGTTTGGGAAATGGACGGAGCGGCAGGAGGAGAACCCTGGGCGTAGCAGGAGACGAGCGACGGCAAGGTCAGCAACAGCACGCCCATGAGCGTGCACAGCAGGATGGCAACGTCCAGCGGTCGCCTGTTCGCACGCTTGCCTAAGAAATTCGGCATCGAGTAATCCTAAAATTGCCTTACATTGACATTATCCGGTGAAAGCCGCAGGCCCTGCCTCATTGCTGAGACAGGGCCTCCGACTCCACTGTTGCCTTGTTAGCCGGTAGCGGCAGCTACCGGCGCCACTGCTTAGTGTGAGCGACTGGTCTGGCGGCGGTAGAACGCGAGTCCGGCGGCGCCGGCCAAGAGTGCAATGCCGGCTGCGAGAGTCGTATTGCCCATTACCTCGGATTCACCGGCGGCCGTCTGGGAGTTGAAGCCACGTCCAGCCGCAGGAGGAGCGGTCTTGACGACTACACCACCCGGGACCTTTTGAACGACGGTGGGGCCGGGAACCTTTACGACGGGTCCGGGCACCTTTTCGGTGACTACGGGTCCGGGAACTGTTGTGGTGACGGTGGGTACGGGAACAACCACGACGCAGTTGTTGTTAAAGATCGCCTGGCCTTCCGCAGTCCAGTTCTTGCCCTCGTAGACTACGTCGCCGAAGGTGAACGGCGGGATGATGTCTCCGACGGGCCCGTTGCCCACGAGGTTATGGCCATCGTGCCCGTTCGGGCCGGCAATGGCGTGGTAGTCCACCGTGATGAACTCGTAGGGATGACCCGCAGCGCCGGTCCGGTGGCAGAGGCTGACCTTGTGCTCCTTTGGAGTCTCGGTGGGCGTGGGAGTGATTGTGGGCGTGGGCGTGATTGTGGGTGTCACCGTCTCGGTAGGCGTTATTGTGGGCGTCACGACCACACATCCGGCATCAATGATCGCCTGGCCGGTGGCGTCATAGTTGAGGCCACCGAAAGTGCCCCCACTGTGCTCGAACGGCGGGATAATGTCACCTGCGGGTCCGTTGCCAACAGCCTCATCGTGGCCGTCATGCCCCAACCGGATAATGGAGTCGGCATCCGTTGTGATGACTTCGTAAGGGTTGGTCGCCGACCCGGTCGCGTGGCAGAAAGTGATCATCTGCGCGCCGGGCTCGTGACCCTCTTCGTGGATGGCGTAGGACGGCGCCGCAAAGCCCATCAGGGCAATGGCACCAATTCCTGCTAGGGCTAGGATCTTTTTCAAGGCGGTCTCCATTTTTCGGTGTGCGGGCTCCAGCCACACCGTGAGTTGCCAGGCAACGACCTTGCCCCCGGTTGGCCAGAATGAAATCAATTTCAGGCTAGGGCTGTCGTCCACAGGTGTCCCGAGTAGTGACTACTTGTTTTTTATGTTTTGACTACTTGGTGGACTAAACGAGTACTCAGGTATGCGGGGCAGACGAAAGCGCTGGTCACAGGCGTCTTGGTGGCGAGCAAAGGCTGGACACCGCTTGAACAGCCCAGCGGCCGGGCCTAACGTGGGGTAAGAACAACAACGACGGAAGGATGATCCTCATGGAAATCTTCATGTGGTGGATAGACCTCAGCATGGACGCCAAGGAATGGCTTCGGGAAAACCTCCGGGCCGAGACGTTGCCGCTGGAAGTAACCCAGGCCATCGCGGAGGCCGGCGGACCGCATCCGGACGATCCGTCCAAGGTTCTGACGGAGAAGGACTGGGATTTCATTGAGACCCAGTCCGAATTCGTTGACTGAGCTGTCCAGTCGCTAGGCGGGCAGCTGTGGCCTGAAGGCAGGCGCAACAGGTTCGCGTCGCATTATCATTGCGGGCGTGGCGGGCTGGTGGTTCCATGGAGGTCATGGCTGGCGATGAGAAGTACCTTCTGGCAATCGGCACTAAAAAGGGACTATGGCTGGCAACCAGCCCTGACCGGAAAGAGTGGTCCTTCACGGGCCCGCATTTCCTGATGAGTGAGATCCCCAGCATCGGGATCGACACCAGGGATGGGCGGACCAGGATCATGGTAGGCGTGCGGTCCGAACATTGGGGGCCCACCGTTGCGCACTCGGACGATCTGGGACAAAGCTGGACCGAACCGGACAACGGCGCCATCACTTTCCCCGAGGACACCGGAGCGGCCTTGGAGCGGGTCTGGCAGATCTACCCGGACAAGGAGTCCAGGCCCGGCGTCGTGTGGGCCGGGGCAGAACCTATTTCAGTGTGGAAATCCACCGACGGCGGCGAACACTTCGAGCTGAACCGCGGGTTGTGGGACCACCCCCACCGCACCGAGTGGGGAGCTGGATTTGGTGGTGCGGCTGCGCACTCGATCGTCGTGAATCCCGGCGGAGAACAGGTACACGTCGCCATGAGCACCGGCGGCGTCTACCGCTCGCTCGACGGCGGTACCTCCTGGGAGGCCCGCAACAAAGGGATTTCGGCGTATTTCATGCCCGATCCCAACCCGGAATTCGGCCAATGCGTACACAAGATCGCCGCGGATGCCGGCGGTGACGGCCGTTTGTACGCGCAGAACCACCACGGTGTGTACCGGACGAACGATAACGGCGACACTTGGGAATCGATCGCCGAGGGACTGCCGGCGGACTTTGGTTTCGTGATGCTGACGCATCCGAGGCGTGAAGGAACGGCCTGGGTGGTTCCGCTCAAGGCCGACGGCGAGAGGATCCCGCCGGACGGCAAGCTCGCCGTCCACCGGACTAATGATGCCGGCAGCACCTGGACCCGCCTTGATGCCGGCCTGCCGGACCACGAATACAACAGCATCCTCCGCGACGCCGCGTCAGTAGATACTGCCGAACCGGCTGGCGTGTACTTCGGCACCCGCGGCGGAACGGTGTATGCGAGCGATGACGAAGGCGCCAACTTCAGGGAAGTCGCCGCACACCTGCCCGATGTCCTGTGCGTCCGGGCAGCGGTGATCGGCAGTGCACCCGGCGCCGGTGGCCTGAATGACCGCTGAGCCCATGGCTGCCGGGCGCGCGGCGGGCAACCAGTCCATCGGGATCCTGCTCCCCAGCGTCCTGCAGCCGCTCGCAGGCGGACAACCCGCCTTGACTGCCGCCGTCGAGGGTCCTGAAACTGTGGGGACAGTGCTGGATTCGCTGTCCGCCGACTACCCCGTCCTGGCGCGCCGGCTGCGTGATGAGACCGGCGCGCTCCGCCGTTTCGTCAATATCTACGTTGACGGCAATGAGGTGCGGCGGCTCGACGGGCTGGAAACACCCGTGCAGGCGGGGCAGGAACTCCTGATCATCCAGTCGGTGGCAGGCGGTTAACTGGCAGGTTGTACGGGCAGCCCTTACTGACTACACCCGCAACCAACCGTCATGGAACCTCCATGCATTCCTTCAGGCAACCCTCCAGACGCTGCATTCGTCTGTGTTGATGGCCTTGCGCATTCCGGTGAGGTGGTCGTTGATCCAGACGACGCCGATGCCAGGCGCGGTTTCCTGGACGCTGCCGCGACGGATCACGACGTCGTCGTAACCGGGACCTACCGACATCCGGGCTTCGATCTGGTCCCCGCGATGGAGCTGGTCCAAGGCGCGGACCCGGGTTACATGTGCACGTGGATCCTTCAACATGGCAGTGCCTCCTGAACTGGAGCCGGAGCCGGCTCCTGCCGGCAGTTCCAGTGTGAACCGTGAATATTGCCGCCGCGTTTCCCGCCGGTAAGGGCCCGGTTAGTTCTTCGCACCGAGACCGTTTCCGGCGTTTCTGTCCGGGCGTCCGCTTAGGGTGGTGGCATGCAACCTGTGCAGGATTTTTACCTGGTCTTGTCCGCCATCGCCGCCGTGGCACCCGTGGCAACGTTCGGTGTAGTGCTGGTGGCATACCTCAGCTACCGGCAAAAGCTCCGGGCGGACCGCCGGGACCAGTGGTGGAAACGGGCTCAGTGGGCCATCGATGCCGCTCTTTACGATGCCGATCCGCAGCGTCGGCTGGCCGGGCTGAAGGTGATGGTCGAACTCATCGGCAGCGACCTCGCCACCACCGCCGATGCCGAACTCATGAGCGATCTCGCCGTCGGGATCCAGGACCAGGAACTGGCGTACGACGGCGGCATCCGGACAGGCGTGCGCCCCGGCCGCCGGCCCGAGGAGGGAGGAGGAGGGAGCGCCGTCGCACTTCCTTCCAGGGGACAGACCGTGACGGCCGCCTCCGCGGCATCGGCCCGGATCCTGGCGGAGGCGGAAAGGCTCCTTGAAAAGGCGGCCGGGTTGCGGGAGGTTCCATGATCGTCGATGAGGGCTGGCTTCTGGATGCCGATCCGGCAATCCGCTGGCAGGTATTACGCGATCTCACTGACGCCCCTGCCGCCGACGTCGCGGCAGAGCGGTCACGAGTGGCAGAGACTGGTTGGGGGAAGAAGCTCCTTGACCTGCAGCATGATGGCCAGTGGGCAGGCGGAGCCTACTTTCCGGCCCGCGATTGGCGTCCGAGGCAGCCTGTTGTAGGCGACCCGGAAGGCCAGCCCTGGACCGCAACTTTACCTACCCTTCGGCTGCTCCGGGATTTTGGCATAGACCCCACGAACCCCATGGTCCGCGCGGCGTTGCAGGGCGTCCGGGAGCACAGTACCTGGGAGTACGCCGGTGAGCCGTTTTTCGACGGCGAGGTGGAGCCGTGCATCAACGGCAGCACTGTTTCGATCGGGGCATACTTCGGCGAGAACGTGGATGGGATCGTCGTGAAATTACTGGGCGGGCAACTCGCTGACGGGGGATGGAATTGCGAGGCGGAGAGAGGGTCCACCAGGTCCTCCTTCCACTCAACCATCTGCGTCCTGGAAGGACTGCTGGAGTACGAATACGCTGGCGGGCCGGTGCCCGTGGGCGAAGCCCGACGCCGGGGTGAAGAGTATCTGCTGGCGCGTAAGCTGTTTCGGCGCGCCAGCACTGGAGAGGTCGCCGGCCCTGATTGGTTGCAGTTCTCCTTCCCGGTGCAATGGCACTACGACGTCCTGCGCGGGCTCGACTACTTTCGGGCAGTTGGTGGGCCCGTCGATAGGAGATTGGAGGAGGCGATCGAGCTGGTGCGCAGCAAGCAGCAGCCCAATGGAAGCTGGCTGTTAGAAAACACCCATCCGGGATTGGCCTACTTTCAGATGGAAGAAGGCGACGGCAAGCCCAGCCGCTGGAATACCCTCCGTGCACGCCGCATCCTGGGTTGGTATGACGCCAGGCAGGCCTAAGGTGCCAGCCGGTCACCCGATTCGTGGACACGGAACCACTTGTAGCCGTAGCGGCCCAGCTCCACCGTGAAGGTGCCGTCCGGTTCCAAAGGGATATTGTCGCCATCCAAGAGGTCCAGCAGGACGCAGCCCTTGTATTTGAGGCGCCGCTCCTGGGGTGACCCGTCCTCCGGGCCTACGGCAGCGCTGACCGTCACCGGCTCCTCACCGAAGTTGTGCAGCAATACCAGCGCCCCGCCATCGGACGTGCAGGTGTGGGCAAAAACGGCGTGCTCCGGCTGATCAATGACCGCGAACCGGCCCCAGCCCAACTCCGGTGACTCACGGTAGCGCTGGATGAGGCCGGCCATAAAGTTCCACAGGGAGTTGGGATCGCGCTTGGCTGCTGCCGCATTGACGTGGTCAGGGCCGAAGTCGCCGCTGACCATGGGAGCTATCAGCCGTGACGGATCAGCGCCGGAGAATCCGCCGTTTGTACCGTCACTCCATTGCATGGGACTGCGGACGGCGCTGCGGCCTTTTTGGCCCAGATCCTCGCCCATGCCGATCTCCTCGCCGTAGAACAGCACGGGTGTGCCCGGCAGGGTGAACATCAGCGAGTAGACCATGCGGATCCGCTCCTGGTCTCCGCCCAGCATGGGTGGCAACCGGCGGCGCAAGCCGCGGCCGTAAATCTGCATGTCCTCATCCGGGCCGAAGGCAGCGAAGACCTCCTCGCGTTCGGCGTCGCTGATCTTGTCCAGTGTGAGTTCGTCATGGTTCCGCACGAACATGGCCCACTGGTTGTCCGGGTGCAAGGCCGGACGGCTCTTAAGCGTCTCCGCCAAAGGCCCGGCGTCCTGCCTGGCCAGCGACAGGTAAAGGTGCTGCATGGACATGAAGTCGAACTGCATGTTCAGCTCATTGCCCTCGGTCCCGAAAAACTCCAGCTGCTCCTTGTACGGCAGGTTCACTTCACCCAGCAGGATGGCGGCACCGTTCCGGCGGTTCAGGAAGCTGCGCAGTGCGGCCAGGTAGTTGTGCGGGTCAAGGGCGGCCACTTCGTCCTTGGGCTGGCCGCGGGTTTCCAGGAAGAACGGGACGGCGTCCAGCCGGAATCCGTCCAGCCCCAATTCGAGCCACAGCCCCATGGCTTTGACGATCTCGTTCCGGACCTTGGGATTGGTGACGTTCAGGTCCGGCTGGTGCTTGGCGAACATGTGCAGGTACCACTCGCCGGTGGCCTCATCCTGGGTCCACAGCGACGTTTCCTCGCCGGGGAACACCACTTCGGACGATGTATCCGGCGGGGTGTCTTTTCGCCAGACGTAGTAGTCGCGGTAGGGGTTGTCCGTGGACTTTTTGGATTCGATGAACCACGGGTGCTTGTCCGAGGTGTGGTTCACCACGAAGTCCGCAATCACCCGCATGCCCCTGTCCTTGGCGGCGCGAATGAATTCAACGAAATCCCCCAGGTCGCCCAGCCGGGAATCGACGCTGAGGAAGTCGGTGACGTCGTAACCGTCGTCCCGGTCCGGGGTGGGGTAAAACGGCATCAGCCAGATGCAGGTGACCCCCAGTGCGGCGAGGTAGTCCACGCGCTGGGCGAGGCCCGCGAGGTCCCCGATGCCGTCGTCGTCGTCGTCGAAAAACGTCTCCACGTCCAGGCAGTAGATGACGGCGTTTTTCCACCAGAGGTCCGAGGTCTCCGCAATCCTCATACCGGAAACCCGGTAGCCGAGGAGGCGCCAACGGCCACTGTTTCCGACGTGCGCAGTCGCGGAAGAACGTCGCCGGCGAATGCGTCAATGAACGGAGTTTGGTCCTGGCCGACAAAGTGCAGGTACATCTCGTCAAAACCGAGATCCCGGTAGCCGGCCAGCCACTCAACGTGCTGGTCGAGGCTGGCCGAGATATTGACGGAGCTACGCACCTGCTCGATGCCGATGTGTTCGCTGACGATGTCGAAGTGGCCGGCGGTGGCCAGGTCCCAGGTGACGGGCGGGCTGAAGGTGTTGCTGCGCCATTGATCCAGGGCGAAGGCCTCGGCGTCTTCCTCCCGTGGCGCCCAGGACAGATGGACCTGAATAATGGTCGGGCCTTTTCCGCCGTTCTCCCGGTACGCGGCCAGCATCTCCTTCAGGGTTTCCGTTGGCTGGTTCACGGTGACCAACCCGTCAGCCCAGGCCGCTGACCGCTTGGCGGTGGCGACGCTGATAGCAGGGGCGATCAGCAGGGGAGCAGGGTCCGGCACCTCCCAAACCCGGGCCTGTTCGACGGTGACCAGGCCGTGGTGGGTTACCTCCTCGCCGCGATGCAGGCGGCGGATGATGTCCACGCACTCTTCCAGCCGTCGTTGGCGTACCTCCTTGGGCGGCCAGGCGTCGCCGGTGATGTGCTCGTTCATGTTCTCGCCGCTGCCGGTCGCCATCCAGAACCTGCCCGGGAACATGCCGGCCAAGGTGGCTGAAGCGTGGGCCGTAATGGCGGGATGGTAGCGCTGCCCGGGTGCTGTGACCACACCAAACTTCAGGTTTGTGGTGGCCAGGGCCGCGCCCAACCAGGACCAGGCGTAACCGGAATGTCCCTGCCGGGCGGACCAGGGTTCAATATGGTCCGAGCACATGGCGGCATCAAAACCGGCCCGCTCAGCGTGCTGGACGTCCTTGAGGAGCTGTGCGGGACTGATCTGTTCGTGCGATGCGTGGAAGCCAACAGTAACCATCCCTTATGACTACCGTCCCGGGTGGTGCTGTGTCGAGGGTTGCCGAGGCTCCTTTCCGCCTTGCTGTGCCGATTGCTGTACCGATTCCTTGTGCCCTGGAACTCCGCGCGGCAAGAATGGGCCTATGGAACTGCCCGTGATGCCACCCGTAAAGCCCATGCTTGCCAAGTCAGTAGCCCGGATCCCGGAAGGGGAATTGAGCTACGAACCCAAGTGGGACGGGTTCCGCTCCATCATCTTCCGTGACGGGGACGAGCTGGAGATCGGCAGCCGCAATGAAAAACCCATGACCCGCTACTTTCCGGAGCTGGTGGCGGCGTTGAAGGAGAACCTGCCGCAGCAATGCGTTTTGGACGGCGAGATCGTCATGGTGGGCGCCTCCGGAGACAGGCTGGACTTCGACATGCTCCAGCAGCGCATCCACCCGGCAGCCAGCCGCGTGAAGCTCCTGGCCCAGCAGACACCCGCCAGTTTCGTGGCCTTTGACCTGCTGGCACTCGGCGGCGAGGACTACTCAGGCCGCCCCTTCTCCGAGCGGCGGGAAGCCCTGGAAAAGGCGCTTGCGAACGCGGCGGCCCCGGTCTACTTCACCGCGGCAACCCCGGACAAGGACCTTGCACAGCAATGGTTCCAGCAGTTTGAGGGCGCCGGCCTGGACGGCATCATCGCCAAACCCCTGGACGGGAGTTACCAGCCGGACAAGCGGGTGATGTTCAAGATCAAGCACGAACGCACTGCCGACTGCGTGGTGGCCGGCTATCGCGTTCACAAAAACGACACGAAGGCAGTGGGATCGCTGCTGCTGGGGCTATACAACGGTGACGGCGCGCTGGCTAGTGTTGGGGTGATCGGCGCCTTCCCGATGCAGCGCCGTCGTGAATTGTTCGAGGAACTGCAGCCGCTGGTGACTGATTTCGCCGGCCATCCGTGGGCGTGGGGCCGGCAGGAAGAGGGGGACAGGACGCCGCGGAACGCCGAGGGCAGCCGCTGGAGTGCCGGCAAGGACCTGTCCTTCGTGCCGCTGCGTCCTGAGCGGGTGGTGGAAGTGAAGTACGACCACATGGAGGGGGAGCGGTTCCGGCACACCGCGCAGTTTGTGCGGTGGCGGCCGGACCGCGAACCGGGATCGTGCACCTACGCCCAGTTGGAGGAACCGGTCAGCTTCGACCTGGCATCTGTCCTCGCTACCGGACGGGGGTAGCGCCAGCAGTCAGATCTTCGGCTGGTTTCGGGCGCGGGACCTGAGTTGGAGAATCCTGGCGGCGCCCGATACGGCGACCAGCACGCCACCACCTACGGCTGCAATCAGGAGGGCAACTCCGGAGGCGATGGTGCCTTCGAGACCGAAAAAGGCGATCGTGACGTCGTTTTGGTTCTGAACGATGAAGATGATGAGGAGTATCAGCAGGATCAGTGCTGCCAGGGTTGAGGCCCAGGCCATGCCTGCCCTTGTAACAGCGGAACGGTTCTGGTTGCCCGATGTAGGCCCGGAGGCAGGACTACCAGCGCCCTGGGTGGGGCGCGGTTCTTGTGTGGTCATGGCCTGTCCTGCCTTTGTTGTGGTTGCACCAGTCCGGACGATCACTCTCAACGCTAGGCAGCGCCCCGACCCTATTCAACGCAGGCCGTCCAACTGCAACTCTCCTGTTATTGGAACGACGCATGTTCCCATCGCCGCAGGCGCGCCTGGGAAAAACGTAACATAACCATCACTACGGGGCCCGCACGTCTCCTTCGCCCTCGATCCTCTGGAGACACGGCGAAGGCCCGGCGCGTTGTTCACGGCGCCGGGCCAAGCCTTCAGGGAGCGGGACGGAGCTACTTCACACCAAGTTTCTGGGTGGGGACCCTGAATGTTTCCTTGGCCGTGAGTGCCGAGATGGCTGCGATGGAGCAGATGACGGCCGTGAAGATGCTGATCTGTACCCAACCGCCGGGCCTGATGCCGCCCATGGCTGCCACGATGGCCGGCGCAAAGCCTGCCATCAGGAAGCCCAGTTGCGTGCCGATGGCCAGGCCGGAGAAGCGGACCTTGGTGCTGAACATCTCCGCGTAGAAGGACGGCCAGACGGCGTTCGAGGCTGCGTAGCCGCAGGAGAAGAAGGCGATCGCGGCAAGGAACATCAGCAGCACGCTGCCGGATTCCAGGCTGAGCAGAAACACAGGAGTCAGGACTGCGCTGGAGATTGCGCCGTAGATGAAGACCGGCTTGCGGCCGATCCTGTCCGCCAGCATGCCAAACAGCGGCTGTGTCCCCAAGGCCACCAGGTTCGCGCCGACAACGAGCCACAGCGTGGTGGTGCCGTCCACTCCGGCCACGGTCTTGGCGTAGCTGATGGCCAGTGTGCCGAACACCGTGGAGACGGCGGCGATGAAGGCGCAGCAGACCACACGGAGGACGTCGCGCCAGTGGGTCTTCAGGAGGTCGGCCACGGGGAGCTTGGAGATCTGGGCGGTCTTTTGGGCTTCTTCGAATGCCGGCGGTTCGTGCAGGGTGCGGCGGATGAAGAACGCGACGATTACCACCACGGCACTGAGCCAGAACGGAATGCGCCAGCCGATGCCGTACTTGATCTCGTCAGGCAGTGCGAGCACCGGGATGAAGACGAGGGCTGCGAGGATCTGGCCGCCCTGCGTGCCGGTGAGGGTCCAGGAAGTGAAGAAGGACCGCCTGTTGTCCGGCGCGTGTTCCAGGGTCATGGAGGAAGCGCCGGCCTGCTCGCCCGCCGCTGAGAGGCCCTGGCAGAGGCGGGCCACCACCAGCAGCGCAGGCGCCCACCAGCCGACTGTGTTGAAGTCAGGGAGGCAGCCAATAAGGAAGGTGGAAGCGCCCATCAGCAGCAGTGTGAACATCAGCACCTTCCGCCGGCCTACCCTGTCACCGAAATGGCCAAGAATAACGGCCCCCACCGGACGTGCAACGTACGCGAAGCCGAACGTTGCGAAGGACATGATGGCGGCATTGGCATCAGCATCCGGGAAGAAAACCGTGGGGAAGATGAGGGCAGCTGCCGAACCGAAAATGAAGAAGTCGTAATATTCAACGGCGCTGCCCAGGAAGCTGGCGACGGCTGCCTTCTTAGGTGTCCCGCCTTGGGTAGCAGTACCCGCCCCGGCGGACGGAAGTGTCTGGCTCATGGAGTTCCTTTGATGTGACTACGTTGTCGCGGAATGGTGACGCTAGGATCTGGGGCCGCATCTGCCGCAGCCGGGGTTGGTGGCTGGTACGTGCTAGGCGGCAATAGCCCCATGGAAACGGACCCGTAGCCACATGGTGAGAGCTACTGGTGCGATACAGCAATAATGACTGTGAGTGGGATCACCTGTCAAGAAAAACAATCACCATCTAGAAATAGTTCTCACGATGTGGCAACATCGACTCATGAGTGTGAACCAAGACACAGCCACTGACCTGACTGACGCAACGGAAGTGGAGTCCGGCACTGAAGCCGGCGCCGCATCTGTCAAGACCGACCGGACGGACATGGTGGGCAAGGCCCTGGGCCTGCTGGTCCTTCTTGGCGACGAGCCGCGGGGCGCCACTGCCGCCGAGCTTTCGCGGCGGGCCGGCTTACCGTTCAGCACCACGTACCGCTTGCTGGGTTCACTGACGCGGGACGGGTTCGTGGACTATGAGGAGGACGGCCGCCGCTACCACCTCGGGCTTCGGATTTTCCAGCTGGGCCAGCGGGTATCCAACCATCACGGGTTCGCAGGCACGGCGATGCCTATCCTGCGCCGGGTCACCGAGGAGACCGGCGAGGCCACCATCCTCAGCGTCCGGGACGGCCACCACCACCTCACGGTGAACAAGGTTGACGGCCCGCAGATGTTCCGTGTCACCAGTGATCCGGGCCATCTGGGCTCGCTGCACACCACCGCGGTGGGCAAGGCCCTGGTGGCCTTCGCAGAGGACTCCGAGCGGGAGGCTCTTCTGGAGGGGCTTGAGCTGAAGCCCCTAACTGAGCGGTCCATCACGGACCGGCAGGCTTTCCGTGCCGAAATAGAGCGGGTCCGCAGCCAGGGCTACGCGGTAATGGATGAGGAAAACGAAATCGGCATGCGGGCCGTCGCCGTGCCGCTGCTTAACTCCCAAGGGCAGGCATTCGCATCCCTTGCCACGGCTGTTCCTGTTTTTCGGTTGAGCCTTGAAGCGTTGGTGGCACACGTTCCGCTGCTGCAGGCGGCAGCGGCCGAACTTGCAGCTCGGCTGCCGCAGCGGTGATGAGGACCGTCTGTGCAGGCCCGAGAGCCTGGAAGATGCGGCGTCATCGGATTCGATTGTTCGTATGTAGAACAAGAGTGCAAGAAGTGAACATCTGCTGTACTGTACTTTCTATCGCCCGGCCCGCCGCGGTTGCCCTGTGCAACAAGGCCCGCCAGGTGCCGTACCAAAGGAGCTGCCCGGATGAGTAATCGAACTGAGTCCTACCTGGTGGGACTGGTCGGCGATGGCGTGACGCCGTCACTCACCCCGCCCATGCACGAACGCGAAGCCGACGTCCACGGGTTGCGCTACCTCTACCGCCCCATAGACCTGCAGGAACTTGGGCTTCCTGCAGAATCCGTGGGCGAGCTGCTGCGCAGTGCGCGCAGCCTGGGCTTCAACGGCCTGAACATCACCCACCCATGCAAGCAGCTGGTCCTGCAACACCTGGATGAGGTCACGCCGGACGCCCTGAAGCTGGGTGCGGTCAACACCGTCGTGATCCGGGAAGGCCAGTTCATCGGGCATAACACAGACTTCTCCGGCTTCGCATCCGCGCTCGCCACTGGCCTGCCCGCTGCCCGCCTGGATCGCGTGGTCCAGTTGGGAGCCGGCGGCGCCGGTTCCGCCGTGGCCTACGCCCTGCTCACCGCTGGAGTCCAGACGCTGGACCTGGTGGACACAGATCCTGCCCGCTGCGCCGCCCGCGCCACGGAACTGGCCGGCTTTTTCCCGGACCGCACCGTCACGGCACGCCCGACGGCGGAGCTGCCGCGCCTGATGGCCCTCGCCGACGGCCTGGTTCACTGCACCCCGGTGGGAATGGCCTCGCATCCCGGCACCCCGCTGGACCTCGAACTGCTGGAGCAGAGGCATTGGGTAGCAGACATCGTCTACCGCCCCATCGACACCGAACTGGTCCTGGCCGCGCGCGCCAAAGGCTGCCAGGTGCTGGACGGCGGCCGGATGGCCGTGGGCCAGGCCGCGGACGCATTCCGGATTTTCACCGGCCGGGAAGCGGATGCGGAACGGATGCGGGCGCACTTCCTGGAGCTCGTGGCGTCAGAAGGAGCGGCTGCCTGATGCGCACTGGAATTGCAACCGTATGCCTCTCCGGCACCCTCAAGGAGAAGATGCAGGCCTGCGCCATCGCTGGTTTTGACGGGATTGAAATCTTTGAACAGGATCTGGTGACTTCCTCGCTGACGCCTGAGGAGATCCGCAAGATGGCAGCGGACCTAGGCCTCACGCTGGACCTCTACCAGCCGTTCCGCGACTTCGACAGTGTCAGTGAGGACCTCCTCGCTGCCAACCTCCGCCGGGCCGGGGCCAAGTTCCGCCTGATGTCCAGGCTGGGCATGGACACCATCCTGGTCTGTTCCAACGTGGCAACCGCCAGTATCGACAGCGACGAGTTACGGGTGGAGCAGCTGGGCCGGCTGGCTGCACTCGCCGGGGAGCACGGCGTTAAGGTCGCCTACGAGGCGTTGGCCTGGGGCAAGTACGTCAGCGACTACGAGCACGCGCACCGCCTGGTGGAGGCGGTGGACCACCCCAACCTGGGCACCTGCCTGGACTCCTTCCACATCCTGTCCCGGGACTGGGATACCGCGCCCATCGAATCCTTCAATCCAGAGAAGATCTTCTTCGTTCAGGTGGCTGACGCCCCCAAGCTCTCCATGGACGTGTTGTCCTGGAGCCGCCACTACCGGGTGTTCCCGGGCGAGGGCCAGTTCGAACTGGCCAAGTTCATGGGCCATGTGGTCCGTGCCGGCTACGCGGGGCCGGTATCCCTGGAAATCTTCAACGACGTCTTCCGCCAGTCCGACGTCGAACGCACCGCCGTGGACGCCATGCGTTCGCTCATCTGGCTGGAAGAGCAGAGCGCCAAGTGGCTGGAGGCTGCGGCTGCGGCTGCCGGCACTGCCGCGGCTGGACCTGCTGCCGGCAACCGGGCCGCTTTCCGCCGTCGGTATCCCATGGAACTTGCCACGCTCCCACAGGTCGCCGACCCCACGGGCTACAACTTCGCCGAGGTCAGGGCAGGGGACACCCAGGGTCTGGAGACGCTGCTGGGCCAGTTGGGCTTCGGGTTCAACGGCCGGCACCGCACCAAGGACGTCCAGCTCTGGACCATGGGGAACGCCCGGGTAATCATCAACGAGGCGGCACCGGAAACGGACGGGGCGGCTCCGGCCATTGCCGCTCTGGGCTTCGACGTCGAATCTCCGGTGATTGCCTCCGCCCGGGCCCAGCAACTCAAAGCCCCCGTGGTACCCCGCAAAAGCCAGGCCAACGAGGAGGTCTTCCAAGGGTTCGCGGCCCCGGACTCCACGGAAATCTTCCTGTGCCAGGGCAGCGCCGACGGAACAGCCGCGTGGACCCATGAGTTCGGCGAGGGGCTGGAGCTGCCTGCTCCTGCCGGTTCCGCGGTGATCGACCACGTAAACCTTGCCCAGCCCTGGCAGCACTTCGACGAGGCCGTGCTGTTCTACACCAGTGCCCTGGCCCTGGAGCCGCAGCCGTTCGCGGAAGTGCCAAGCCCCACCGGCCTGGTCCGATCGCAAGTAATGCTTACCGAAGACCGTGCGGTGCGCCTGGTGCTGAACCTGGCCCCTCTCCAGCAGCAGCGCAGGAGCTACCAGGAACACATCGCCTTCGCGGTGGACGACCTGGTGGCCACCGCACGGGCCTGCCGAAAGCGCGGCCTCGACTTCCTGCAGATCCCGGCCAACTACTACGAGGACCTGGACGCCCGTTTCGCGCTGGAGCCGGATTTCCTTGCGACCCTGCAGGAACTGAACCTCCTGTATGACCGGGACGCGGACGGCGAATTCCTGCATTTCTACACCGCCACCGTGGGCAACGTGTTCTTCGAAATGGTGGAACGCCGCGGCCGCTATGACGGCTACGGGGCCCCGAATGCCCCGGTGCGGCACGCGGTCCAGTATGACGGTCCGCAGCAGGCCCGGCACTAACAAAACCCGAACACGACCCAGCAGAACACAGCTACCAGAACACAGAAGAGAAAAGGAGGCCGCAGTGGAGACACAGCAGGATCTCAGTGCAGAAATCAACGCCATGGGCGATGCCTACGCGCGGGCACTCAAGGACGGCGCCCCTGCGGAGACCCAGCCCCGGCTGGACTACCCGCCCTACCGCAGCTCCATCCTGCGGCACCCCACCAAAAGCCTGCACCATGCGGACCCGGAGACCATAGAACTGCACTCCCCGGCGTTCGGCCACCAGGACGTGCACGCGCTGGAAGCAGACCTGACCATCCAGCACAACGGTGAACCCCAGGGCGAGCGGATCATCGTGGCCGGCAAGGTGTTGGACGGCGATGGCCGCCCGGTGGCAGGCCAGCTGGTGGAGATCTGGCAGGCAAACGCTTCAGGGCGCTACATCCACAAGCGGGACCAGCACCCGGCACCGCTTGATCCCAACTTCACGGGCATTGGCCGCTGCATCACCGGCCCGGACGGCTCGTACCGCTTCACCACCATCAAGCCTGGCGCTTACCCGTGGAAGAACCACCTGAACGCCTGGCGTCCGGCGCACATCCACTTCTCCATGTTCGGCACCGAGTTCACCCAGCGCATCATCACGCAGATGTACTTCCCGGGTGACCAGCTCTTCCCGTTGGATCCGATCTACCAGACCATCGTGGACCAAGATGCCCGGGATCGCCTGGTGGCTAGGTACGACCACAACCTCACGGAACCCGAGTGGGCGCTGGGCTACAACTGGGACATCATCCTGACCGGCCCTAAGCGGACCTGGACCGAAAACGAGGCGCTGGGCGCCGACGGCGACGAGAGCGAGTAACAGATGAACCAGAAACTTGTTCCCACCCCGGGCCAGACCGTAGGCCCGTTCTACGGCTACGCCCTGCCGTTCGCCAAGGACAACGAGCTCCTGGCGCCCGGCTCGCCCGGTTCCATCCGTCTCCAAGGCACGGTCTACGACGGCGCCGGGCAGACCATCCCGGACGCCATCCTGGAAATCTGGCAGCCCGACGTCAACGGCAACGTGGTGCAGAAGACCGGTTCGCTGGTCCGTGACGGTTACACGTTCACCGGTTGGGGCCGCGGCTCCGTAGGCTACTCCGGCGTGTACACGTTCACCACGGTGAACCCGGGACCCACCGAGGAAGGCGCCGCGCCGTTCATCTCGGTGGCCATCTTCGCCCGCGGCCTGACCAACCGGCTGTTCACTCGGATCTACCTCCCGGAAGACCAGGAAGCCCTCGCCAAGGACCCGCTGCTGAGCTCCCTCGAACCGGAGCGCCGCCAGACGCTCATCGCCCGCCGCGACCCGGATGGCGGGCTGACGTTCGACATCCGCCTGCAGGGTGAGGGCGAGACGGTCTTCCTGGACTTCCAATGACCGACGGCGGACTCCTCAGCCCAATCTCCGCGTCGCCTTTGGTGGGTGCCCTCACGGGTGACGGCGCGGTACTCGGAGCGATCCTGGCAGTCGAGTCCGGCTGGGCTGCCGTCCTTGAAAAGAACGGGCTGGCACCCGCCGGTTCTGCCGCCGTCGTCGCGTCAGCTGCCGATCCGCACCGTTACGACGCCACCGATATTGCCGTCCGTGCCTTGGGTGGCGGCAATCCCGTGATCCCGCTGTTGCAGGACCTGCGCGCCCACGTGGCGGAACTGGATACTGCCGGGACGGATGCTGCGAGGCACGTGCACGAGTCGCTGACCAGCCAGGACGTCCTGGACACCGCGCTGATGGTGCTCTCGCACAATACCGTTGCGGCCGTGCTGGCAGAGCTGGGGAAGATCACGACGGCGCTCGCCGCTTTGGCCGAAGAGCACGCGGGCACGCTGTGCGTGGGCAGGAGCCTCACCCAGCACTCACTGCCGTTCACCTTCGGGTTGCGGGCTGCCCAGTGGCTCCATGGTGTTGCGGCGGCGGGAAGCCAGCTGGCCGCCGTCGAACTTCCCGTGCAGTATGGCGGGGCGGCCGGAACCCTCGCGGCCGGCAGCCGCCTTACCGCAGGCACCGGGACGGACCCGTTTGAGCTGGCGGAAAAGCTCGCCGCGCAGTTGGGCCTGGCCATGCCGCCAGCGCCGTGGCACACCAACCGGTTGGCCGTCACGTCGTTGGGCAACGCGCTGGCAACCGTCCTTGATGCATTCGGCAAGATTGCTGCGGACGTGTTGTTCCTCAGCCGGCCCGAGGTGGCGGAGCTGGCTGAACCGCGGGCGGCCGGCCGGGGAGTTTCCTCCGCCATGCCGCAGAAACAGAACCCGGTGCTGTCTGTGCTGATCCGCAGCGCCGCGCTGCAGGCGCCGCAGCTGGTAGCGCAACTGCACGTGGCCGCTGCCAACTTCAACGACGAGCGGCCCGACGGCGCGTGGCACGCCGAGTGGCCTGCACTCCGGCAGCTGTTGGCGCTGACGCTCGGCGCCGCCGGCCAGGTGCGTGTGCTCGCCGAAGGGTTGCAGCTTTTCACGGAGGCCATGCGCCGGAACCTGGACAGCGCCGGTCCGCTGCTGCTGGCGGAAGGCGTCGCCGCCGCGGTGGCGCCACTGCTGCACGCTTCGAGCTCCGGGCCCGGCACTGCGGGGCAGACAGGCAAGCAACAGCTCCAGTCCGTGGTGGACCAGGCCCTGCAACTGCCGCCCGCGGAGCAGGGTGGGGGGTACCGCAGGCTTCTGCGGGCCGCCATTGCGCAGGATGTGCTCCCGGACCCGGAACTCGCCCGGCTGCTGGATCCCGCGAGCTACCTGGGTGAAGCCCGGGCCATCATTGGCCGGATCCTGGCGGCGTACCCGCAGGCCTCGAAGGGAGCAGAGCATGACTGAACAGCCCTCGCCCGGCACCATGCCCACCGTGAAGGGGGTGCTCCTTTCGCCTCAGCGTGAACTGGGCCGGCGCCCGCTGCTGGTGCTGGGCCCGTCACTGGGCACCTCCACCATCCTGTGGAACGAGGTTGCCCCGTTGCTGGCTGACAGCTACGACATCGTCGCCTGGGACCTGCCCGGCCACGGCATCTCGCCGGTTCCCGCCGTGGGGTTCGATCTTCCCGCGCTGGCCCAAGCCGTCATGGCCCTGGTGGACTCCATCAGCCCGGGCGCACGCTTCCACTACGCCGGCGTCTCGTTGGGCGGGGCCACCGGGCTGCATCTGGCCTTGCAACACCCGGACCGGATCAGAAGCCTGGCCGTCCTGTGCAGCGGCGCCAAGCTGGGCACGGCCGAGGCGTGGCGGGAACGGGCCGGGACGGTCCGTAAACTGGGCACCGCCGTGATGATCCAAGGATCCGCCGAGCGCTGGTTCGCGCCGGGATTCATGGACCGCAAACCGGACGTGGCCAGCCGGCTCCTGCACTCCCTCCGCGACGCCGACCGTTTCGGCTACGCGTATGCCTGCGAGGCACTCGCCGGCCATGACGTCCGCTCCGAACTCGAAAACATCTCCGTCCCCACCCTGGCGATGGCCGGCGTCGAGGATGTGGTGGCGCCGCCGCCGTTCGCTGTAGAGCTGGCGGACGGAATTACCTCCGGCGGAGGTACCGCGCGTGCAGAGCCACTTCCCGGCGTCGGACATCTTGCCCCTGCAGAGGATCCCGGAACGGTGGCTGGACTGATGGCCGCATTTATGGAAGAGAACAGCAAATGAACGAGTCCAACCTTCAGCGGCATGGTGCGGTCCAGCCGGACGCCACCAGCCAGGAAATTTACGACGCCGGGATGGCAGTCCGGCGGGAGGTGCTGGGATCGGCGCATGTGGACCGGGCCAACGCCGCCAAGGATGACTTCACCGGCGACTTCCAGGACATGATCACCCGGATCGCGTGGGGCGGAATCTGGACCAGGCCAGGGCTGAGCCGGCAGATGCGCTCCGCCGTCACGCTGACCGCGCTGGTGGCGCACGCGCACTGGGATGAGCTGGCCATGCACGTCCGCGCGGCCCTTACCAACGGGCTCAGCCGGGACGAGATCAAGGAAATCCTGTTGCAGACGGCGATCTACTGCAGCGTGCCATCCGCGAACTCAGCCTTCAAGGTTGCCCAAAAAGTCTTCGCCGAGATCGACAACCCCCCAACCCCTCCCAACTAGGTAGCACTAACTGCCGTTTTGGGCGCTCATAACGGCACTTACTGCTACCTAGTTGGGAAACCACACGCAGAACGCACGAAAAACACGAGGAAATCTTATGAACCAGGCATTTGTGTACGACGCGGTGCGCACGCCCTTTGGCCGCTTTGGCGGGGGCCTGGCGGGAGTCCGTCCGGATGATCTCGCCGCCCACGTCATCAAGGAAGTGGTCAGGCGCGCTCCGACGCTGGACGTTGAGCGGATCGACGAGGTGGTGTTCGGCAACGCCAACGGCGCGGGTGAGGAGAACCGGAACGTTGCCCGCATGGGCACGCTGCTGGCCGGCCTGCCAGTCTCCCTCCCCGGCACCACGGTGAACCGGCTGTGCGGTTCATCGCTGGACGCCGCCATCATCGCCTCCCGCCAGATCAACACCGGCGACGCCGAACTGATGCTGGTGGGCGGCGTCGAATCCATGAGCCGCGCCCCCTGGGTCCTGCCCAAGACGGAGAAACCCTACCCCGCAGGGGACATGACGCTGGCCTCCACCACCCTTGGCTGGCGCCTGGTTAACAAGGCGATGCCGAAGGAATGGACCATCTCGCTGGGCGAATCCACCGAGATGCTCCGGGAAAAGTACAACGTGACCCGCGAGCAGCAGGACGAGTTCGCCGCCACCTCCCATCAGTTGTCCGCCGCCGCCTGGGACGAGGGGTTCTACGACAACCTGGTCACCCCCGTGCCTGGCACCGAACTGGTCCGCGACGAAGGGATCCGCGCGGACTCCACCCCGGAAAAGCTCGCCGGGCTGCGCACCGTCTTCCGGACCGAAAACGGTACCGTCACCGCCGGAAACGCTTCTCCGCTTAACGACGGCGCCTCCGCAGCCTGGATTGGCAGCGAACGTGCCGCCGGGCTGCTGGGGATGGATCCGCTGGCGAGGATCGCCGGCCGCGGAGCGCACGCCAACGATCCGCAGTACTTCGGCTTTGCGCCGGTGGAAGCGGCGAACAAAGCCCTCGCGAAAGCGGGGATCGGCTGGGACCAGGTTGGCGCCGTCGAACTTAACGAAGCCTTCGCCGCGCAGTCCCTGGCCTGCATCAACGCCTGGGGCATCGATCCCTCGATCGTGAACCGGCACGGCGGCGCCATCGCGATCGGCCACCCGCTGGGGGCGTCCGGCACCCGCATCCTGGGCACGCTCGCCCGCAGCCTGCAGGCATCCGGCCAGCGGTGGGGCGTGGCCGCGATCTGCATCGGTGTGGGTCAGGGCCTGGCCGTAGTGCTGGAAAACGTCACCGCCACCCCCGCGGCCTAAGGAAGAGCTGGAGAAAAATGCTGAATTTCGTAGACACCGTCCAGGAGGCGGTAGCCGGCATCAAGGATGGCTCCACCGTGATGATTGGCGGCTTTGGCAACGCCGGTCAGCCGTTTGAGCTGATCGATGCGCTGATGGACTGCGGCGCCCGGGAGCTGACGGTGGTGAACAACAACGCGGGCCAGGGTGACCAGGGCCTGGCGCTGCTGATCAAGGAAGGCCGGGTGCGCAAAATGATCTGTTCGTTCCCCCGGCAGTCCGACTCATGGCACTTTGACGCCAAGTTCCGGGCCGGTGAAATAGAGCTGGAACTGGTTCCGCAGGGCAACCTTGCCGAGCGCATCAGGGCAGCCGGTGCCGGAATCGGCGGCTTCTTCACGCCCACCGGCTACGGCACCATGCTGGCCGAGGGCAAGGAGACCCGGATCATCGATGGACGCGGCCAGGTGTTCGAGACGCCCATCCATGCGGACGTCGCCCTCATCAAGGCGCTAACGGCGGACGAGAAGGGCAACCTGGTGTACCGCAAGACCGCCCGGAACTTTGGCCCCATCATGGCCGCTGCCGCGAAGCACACCATTGCACAGGTGTCCGGGATCGTCCCCGCCGGTGGCCTGGATCCGGAGAACGTTGTAACCCCTGGCATTTACGTCAACAGCATTGTGAAGGTGGCCGACAGATGAGCTTGCAAACCTCTGAAACTCCGCTGGGCCGTGACGACCTTGCCCGGTTGGTTGCCCGGGACATCGCCACCGGTTCCTTTGTGAACCTTGGCATCGGCCAGCCCACCGCGGTGTCCAACTACCTCCTGCCTGAACAGGACATCACGCTGCACACGGAGAACGGCATGCTGGGCATGGGACCGGTTGCCACAGGCGATGCCATTGACGGCGACCTCATCAACGCGGGCAAGATTCCCGTCACCGAACTGCCGGGGGCTTCCTACTTCCACCACGCTGACTCCTTCGCGATCATGCGCGGCGGCCACCTGGACATCTGCGTGCTGGGCGCCTTCCAGGTTTCGGCCACGGGGGACCTCGCCAACTGGCACACCGGGGCGCCGGACGCGATCCCCGCCGTGGGCGGCGCGATGGACCTCGCCACCGGCGCCAAGGACGTTTTTGTGATGATGACACTCCTCACCCGGGAGGGCGCCTCCAAAATTGTCCAGTCCTGCAGCTACCCGCTCACGGGCGTTGGTTGCGTGACCCGGGTGTACACGGACAAGGCTGTTTTCCTGACCGGGCCCGACGGCGTCCGGGTACGTGAGACGTTCGGCTGCACCTTCGAGGAGCTGCAGGAGCTCGTTCAGGTTCCGCTGACCGCCGTACCGGCCACCGGATCTGCCAGCCCCGCCTCCTTGGAGCCCACGGCGTAGCGGGCCGCCACCTAGGATTGGAAACCATGACCGACGCCGCCCGCACAGACACCCGGCAGGCCCCCCAGGCCAGCGACCAGTACGTCCAGTCGCTGGCCCGCGGCCTGGCGGTGATCCGCGCCTTCGACACGGACCATCCGCTGATGACGCTCACCGAGGTGGCTGCCCGGACCGGGCTGACCCGCGCCACGGCACGGCGCTTCCTGCACACGTTGGTGGAACTGGATTATGTGCGCACCGACGGCAAGACCTTCGCGCTGACAGCCAAGGTGCTGCAGCTGGGCTACGCCTACCTTTCCGGGCTCTCGCTGCCGCAGCTTGCCCAGCCGCACCTGGAAGAGCTGTCCCTCAAACTCGGAGAATCGACGTCGGCCGCTGTCCTGGACGGGACGGACATCGCCTACATTGCCCGGGTGACAACGCGACGGATCATGAACGTCGGCATCACCGTGGGCACCAGGTTCCCGGCGTACGCCACAGCGATGGGCCGGGTGCTCCTGGCCGCGTTGCCGCCCGCCCTGCTCCGGGAACACCTGGAACAGACCGAGGTGAAACCGTTGACGCCGCGGGGCCTGGCCGGAGAGCAGGAACTGCTGGCCGTACTGGACACCGTCCGAAGGCAGGGCTGGTGCCTGGTTGACCAGGAGCTGGAGCTGGGACTGATGTCCGTTGCCGCGCCGGTGTATGACGGACCCAGCAAGGTGGTGGCCGCGGTCAATGTGTCCTTGCAGGCGCAGTCCGTGGCCGCGGAGCAGGATCCGGACGCCTACCTCGCCTCCGTAGCCCAGGAAATAGTGGCGACGGCGAAACTCATCTCTGCGGATCTCAGCGCCAGGTCGTAGGGCTGCAGGAAGCCCGAACCGTGCATCCGGCCGATCCGGCTGGTTGAATGGCAGCATCCGTCCACGTACAGGAGCAGGCATGCAGTTCAATAATCTTCGTCGCCTTGGCCTCACCAACATCGAGGTTTCCCCCGTGACACTCGGCACCTCGTTCCTGGGCAATCCGCCGCAGCCGGACAACATGCCTGCGCCGGAGGCCTATGACCTGGCCCGGGAGATGCTCGCCAGCCGGTTCGCGGCCGTGGATACGTCCAACAACTATGCCCAAGGGCGGAGTGAGACGGTGCTTGGCGAGGTCCTGCGCGAGGGCGGCTTGCAGGACGGCCACCTGGTGATCACCAAGGCCGACGCCGATCCAGTCACCGGCAGCTTCGACCGGGACCGTGTGTGGAGGTCCTTCGAGGAGAGCACCCGGCGGCTCGGGCTGGAAAAGCTGCCGCTGTTCCATCTGCACGACCCGTTTTCGCTGAGCTTCGAGGAAGCCTTCGCCCCGGGGGGTGCTGTCCAAGGCATGGCCGAACTGAAGGAACAGGGCCTGGTGGGCGCCATCGGCATCGCCGCAGGAGAGATCACTCCAATGCGCCAATTCGTGCGCAGTGGGGCTTTTGACGTGGTCCTGACCCACAACCGCTACACCATTGTGGACCGGCGGGCCGAGGACCTCCTCCAGGATGCAACGCAGCGCGGCATGGGCGTCTTTAACGCGGCACCCTTCGGCGGCGGACTGCTGGCAGGCAAGGGAACCAGCTACGCGTACCGGGAGAGCCCGCCCGCGCTGCTCGAATGGCTGGACAAGGCCAAGGCGCTCTGCGGCGAGTGGTCGCTCGAGCTGCCGGCCGTGGCACTGCAGTTCTCACTGCAAAGCCCGCTGATCCACTCGACGGTGGTGGGGGTCAATAAACCCGGACGGCTCGAGGACCTCCAGCGCCTCCAGGCGGTATCCATTCCAGCGCAGTTCTGGACCGAACTGGACAAGCTGGGGACACCGCCGTCGACCATTGAGGACTGACAGCGGCGCATTGGCCGGCATCTGCAGACCGGGACTTTGGTGGCGGCTTTTTTACTACCATTGAACATGGGTGCAGGAACTGCACGCCCGGTACGAGGACACTATAGATACCCCTGGAGTAAGCGTGAGCGAACCAATCAAGGTCGGCACCGTCGACGAAATCGACGAAGGTACGGCGAAGGTAGTTCCCGCTGAGGAAAACGGAACGGGCGAGGACATTGCCATTTTCCATGCCGAGGACGGCAATTTCTACGCGCTGAACGACACCTGCACGCACGAGACAGCGTCCCTGGCAGAAGGTTGGGTTGAAGGCGTGGAGGTGGAATGCCCCATGCACTCCGCCAGGTTCAGCCTCAAGACGGGCGCGGCCCTATGCATGCCGGCGTTCATTGCGGCCCGCACCCACAAGGTTGAGGTCAAGGACGGCGAGATCCTGTTGTTCCCGAATGTGACGGCGGAGGTGTAGTACTGGGCACCAACTCTGTAGCCATCATCGGTGGCGGCATGGCCGGCTTTACCGTGGCAAAGGAACTGCGCGGCCGGGGCTTCGAGGGCACCGTGACCATCATCGACCCCGCCGGCACGCCCTACGACCGGCCGCCGCTCAGCAAGGATTACCTGCTGGGGAAGCGCGACCATGCCGGAATCCAGCTCGCTGCCGACCACTGGTTCCAGGAGCAGAACATCACCATCGTCACCGGCAAAGCTGTTTCCCTGGATCCCGACGCCGGCACGGTAGTCCTGGAGGACGGCCGGGAAGTCACGGCAGACCGCGTTGTGCTCGCCACCGGCGGTACCGCCCGCCGCCTGCCCATCCCGGGCGGGGACCTGGACTCCATCCTGGAACTGCGCACCAGGGAAGACGCCGATCGCCTGCGCGCAATGCTGAAGCCGGGCGCCCGGCTTGCGATCATCGGTGCCGGCCTGATCGGGGCGGAAGTGGCGTCGTCGGCGCTTCCCTTTGGCGCCGCCGTCGTACTCATCGATCCCGTGGATCCGCCGCTGGTGCCGGCCGTGGGGCATGAACTCGCCAGCAGGTTGCACGCAATGCACCCGGAACGCGGCGTTGACGTAGTCAGCGGAGCGCCTACGGCCATCACTGCCGACGCTGACGGCAAGCACCACATTGACCTTGCTGCCGGCGGAACCATCACCGCGGACGCGGTACTGGTAGGCATCGGCATCGTCCCCGAAACCAGGCTGGCCGAATCCGCCGGACTGGAAACGGACAACGGCATCATCGTCGACGAATCCCAGCGGACTGCGCACCCGATGGTCTACGCCGTGGGCGACAGCTCGCGTGTCCGCCTCGCCGACGGCACCCTGCTGCGCCGCGCCGAGCACTGGGAACACGCCATGAATACGGGAGCCACGGCTGCTGCCGCGCTGCTGGGACAGGAACTCCCAAAGCACGGCGCCAGCTGGTTCTGGTCCGACCGACACGGCGTCCACGTCGAGGGCGTAGGAAGCATGGTGGGCGACGGCACGATCGTCGTCCGGGAGAAGGACGGCAAGCCGTCAGTGGTGTTCCGGCTGGATCCGGAAGGCTTCCTGGCCGGTTGCGCCGCGGTGGACGGCGGCCTCGCCGTGCGCGCCGCACGGCGCCTCATCGACCGCCGGACCGCAGTCGATCCGGCCCAGCTCGCGGACCCCACGGTGGACCTTCGGAAACTTGCTCGGTAGGAGCAGAGGCGCGGCAGGAGCAGATAGGGGCCTAGTGACGGCCACGGTTTTCATCCGGGTGTTGCCTTGCATTCATCTGCGCTTGGCGCCAGGCTAACTTAGCGGGCAATGATGGAAGGGTGAGTCCGACCAGTGGAGCCAGGCGATGACCAGCACTTCGGTACTAACCCGTAGCCATCATTCGAGTGACGCCGCGGGGAACGGCAGGACCGCTGTGATCGGTTTCGCCGGCCATACCGACCTGCACATCATGAGCTTCAACATCCGGCTGGACATCACCGACACCCTGCCCGGAGAGGCCGATTACTGGCCGGAACGTTTCCTGGCACTCACTGCGCTGCTGGCACGCGAGGCGCCTACCGCCGTCGGCGTCCAAGAGGCCATGTTCCACCAACTCAGTGCCATCACCGACGCGCTGCCCGGCCATTACGAGTACATTGGCAAGGGCCGTGACGGCGGTGAGGATGGCGAGTACTCGGCCATTTTCTACGATGCCCGGCGCTTGGATGTCATCGAGTGGGACCAGTTCTGGCTCTCCGACACTCCTGACATCGCCGGCTCCACCACCTGGGGGAACTCGGTGACCCGGATTGTTACCTGGGGCCGGTTCCTCGATTTGTCCACGGGCAGGCAACTCGTCCTGGTCAACACACACTTTGATCATGAGTCGGAGAATGCCCGGCTCCGCAGTGCCGCCGCCATCCTGGAATTGATGGACGGCTTCAGCCCCAAGCTCCCTGCCATCCTGACCGGTGACTTCAACGCGCCGGCCGCGGGTTCAGGAGCCTACGATGCACTGGTGGGCTCCGGCATTTTCGACGACGCCTGGGACGCGGCCGCGCAAAAGCTGACTCCTGCTTACGGCACCTTCCCCAACTACAAGGATCCTGTTCCCGGCGGCACCCGGATCGACTGGATCCTGGCCACTCCGGACGTCAGCGTCCGCCAGGTCGCCATCAACACTTTCACCCTGAACGGCCGATACCCCAGCGATCACGCCCCGGTCCAGGCACTGGTGCGGCTGCGGCACTAAACGCCTTATTTCTGTCAAAGCTCCCATGAACGGACCTAACTTATTGCTTTAGGCGGTTCACGGAGAGAACCGGGTGCACCGGTCATGGGCTCCCGTTGATGAACCCGCTGCCACCACTGAAGAAGCGGTGGACGGGGAAAAGGTCGGGGTCCCTGTCAGACCGAAGCCCTTGCGCCGGCGGCCCGCCTTGCGTGGCTCTCTCCTTTGGCTCTGAAGCGCCTATCGCTCCGGCGCCCCCACAGCGCTTGACTTCCATACCCCCCATGGGTATACCATGAGCTGCACCCATACCCCCTACGGGTATATTCACCGGACGCCTGCCGTCCGGAGTTCTCAGGAGGAAGTCAAATGTCTACACAACCACCCCTATCGCCAGCGAAGCGGTGGCTCGGCCTGCTGCTGATCGCTACAGCGCAGTTCGTCGTCATCATGGACACCTCGATCATCGGTGTCGCTCTGCCGGATATTCAAAAAGACCTCGGCTTCACGCCAGAGTCGCTCTCGTGGGTGTTTAACGCCTACGTGGTCGCCTTCGGAGGCCTTCTCCTGTTGGGAGGTCGCCTTGCTGACATCTTCGGCGCCAGGAAGATTTTTGTGCTGGGTTGGCTGATTCTGATAGCAGGATCATGGCTGGCCGGAGCCGCCAACAATGCCGGACTCGAGATCGCAGGCCGCGCCATCCAAGGCGCAGGTTCCGCATTGATCGCACCAGCGGCACTTACTCTGCTGATGATGCTCTTTGGCGGGACGTCCGACCTTCCCAAAGCTTTCGCAGTCTACGGCGCCGCAGCACCCATCGGAGGCACTGCTGGCGTCTTCCTGGGAGGAGTGCTGACCGAGTATGCGAGCTGGCCCTGGGTGTTCTACGTCCAGATACCGATCGCGGTCGTCGTACTCGCATTTGCAGCAGCAGCGCTTCCCGCAACCCCACGAAAGGCGTCGGGATCAATCGACATCGCCGGGGCGCTGACAGTCACAGGCGGACTCGCCGCTGTCGTCTACGCCGTCGTTAACGCCCCGGAAGTCGGTTGGCTCACCCTGCCCACCCTCAGCGTGCTGGCCGGAGGCCTCGTCCTCCTGATTGTCTTCTTCGTCATCCAAGCACGAAGCCGCAACCCGTTGCTGCGGCTCGGACTGCTTCGCGCGCCCCAGCTCGGAGCTGCCAACGGTGCCCAGCTACTGCTGGGTGCGGCATGGGTATCGATGTGGTTCTTCTTGAACCTGTATCTACAGCAGGTACTCGGCGCGACTGCCTTTGCTGCCGGCGCAGCGCTCCTCCCGATGACTGGCCTGGTAGTTCTCGTCATGATCGCCTGGGCGCCACGGCTTCAAGGGAGGTTCGGCGCGAAATCGCTGATTGTCACAGGCCTCCTCCTCTTGGCCGCCGGACTTCTGTGGCTCTCCTTCGTGCGTCCCGACGGCAATTATGTTGTTGACGTCCTACCCGCATCGCTTCTGGCAGCCCTGGGAATGTCGCTGGCGTTCGTGCCTTCTCTCGGTACCGCTATCAACGCGGCCCCGCCGTTGGAAACCGGCGTCGCTTCAGGGTTGGTGAGCACCAGCTACCAGATTGGGTCCGCGCTCGGGCTCGCAGCCCTCACGGCATTCGTTTACGGCATCTCCGGTAGCGATCCCTCTCGGGTAGAGCTGACGGCGGGTTATTCCGCAGCCTTTATCGGCGCAGGTATCCTCGCCCTGGCCGGAGCAGTGATCATAGCCTTTGCGATGACTAAGCCAAAGGCCTCCACGCCTGTGTCCGACGAGTCGATCTCGGTGTAACAGACGGGCGGGTTCGGGAAGCTGCGTCCCTCCGGCCACGGGCCACCCGGCACTGGAGGAAGTACAGGTTCTGGACGCTGCAGCGGTGGACTTTTCAGAACAGATTGCCGCCGAAGGTGCCGACTGGCCCGCAGCTTAGGCCTGATCGCTGGACCGTTTGTTGCTTCCACCACGCCTGGCTGCCGGATTCTCGAGCATAAATGCACGGTGGACCCGGCAGTCAGGCCAGCAGACTCCTAGCTGTAACCTGCTTGACTTAATACCCCCCATGGGTACCTTAGCAACTATACACATACCCCCTAGGGGTATTAACGAAAAGGAGTGAGACCATGACTACCACTGAATTTCAGGTAACCGGCATGACCTGCGGTCATTGCGAGATGTCCATCCGGGAAGAAGTCCAGGAAGTGCCCGGTGTTGAGTCCGTAGAGGTCAGCCACCAGACCGGCAAGCTCGTGGTCAGAGGCAACGGAACAGTCGACGACTCAGCTGTCATCGCGGCTGTTCAGACGGCCGGCTACCAGGGGGTGCGGTCGGTATGAACGCAGCCGGCCGACTGGGCACTTACGCAGCGGGGCTCGCTGTGGTCTTTGCCGGGGGTTACTCTGTGGCGGGAGCCGTAGTGCCGGAGCAGACGGTAACCGCATGGGAGCAGTCCGCGGAGAATTCCACTGGTGGGCATGCCAGTGCCGGACACGCGGAGTCACCCGGGCATGCTCCGGCTGTAGGCGGGTCTCCGGTACAGGGCGTCACCTCCGAGCGGGGCGGATACCTGCTCGGTGGGATCACCGCCCCGCCGGCAACCGGAGCTGCAGGCGAGCTGGCATTTACGGTTACCGGCCCCGGAGGGTCCCCCGTGACGCAGTTTGAGACCTCGCACGAAAAGCAGGCCCACCTGATTGTGGTGCGTTCCGACGGGTCCCATTACCGTCATGTGCATCCTGTGATGGACCAGGCCGGGCGCTGGTCGCTGCCATGGCAGTGGGAAGCGGCAGGCACGTACCGGATTTACGCCGACGTTCAGCCGGCCGGAGCCGGTGAGGGCCTGACGCTGACCCGCACAGTAGATGTGGCCGGGCCTTTCGAGCCCGCCTCCCTTGGAGTGTCGACCGCCGATGAAGTAGACGGATTCGAGGTTCTCCTGAACGGTGATTTGGTGGCCGGATCAGCGGCGGCTCTGACGGTCAGTGTCAGCCGCGATGGCCAGCCGGTGACCAGCCTGCAGCCCTACCTAGGCGCCTATGGGCACCTGGTGGCGCTGCGTGCAGGGGACTTAGCCTACCTGCATACCCACCCTGAGGGTGCTGGGGCTGCGGCTGGCGAACTCTCCGGACCCGAGGTGAAATTCGCAACTACGGCTCCGACCCCTGGCCGCTATTACCTCTACTTCGATTTCCAGGTCGACGGACAAGTCCATACCGCCCGGTTCACCATCGACACGGCGGGATCATCGCGGGACGTTATCGCACCAACCCCCACACCGGCATCAACCGACAGCAGCACAGCCGACGACGGGCATGGCGGTCACTGACCCGCACCACCTAACACCCCGAGGAGCCCGACCAGACAGGTCAGGCCCGGGCCGGGAGAAAGAAGTCACCCAATGTCTGAAACTACCGCGTGGCAACAGGCGCCGGGCATCGATATAGAACTTGCGATTGGCGGGATGACGTGCGCTTCGTGCGCCAACCGGATTGAACGCAAACTCAATAAGCTCGACGGCGTCATCGCCTCGGTGAATTACGCTACCGAGAAGGCCCGTATCACCGCCCCCGCCGGCTATGATCCCCAGGCCCTGGTCGCCGAGGTGGAAAAGACCGGATACACCGCAGCCTTACCCAGCGCCCGGCGGGAACAACAGCAAGGCGAGGAAACCGACCGTCCTGACAGCGAACTGCTTTCCTTAAAACACCGGCTTATCGGCAGCGCAGTGCTCTCGATACCTGTCATCGCCATGGCGATGGTCCCGGCGCTGCAGTTCGCCTACTGGCAGTGGCTGTCCCTGGCGATGGCTGCACCGGTGATCCTCTGGGCCGGTTGGCCATTCCACAAAGCCGCTTACACCAACCTGCGCCACGGTGCCGGGACCATGGACACGCTGATTTCCATGGGCACCACGGCAGCATTCCTCTGGTCCCTTTACGCGCTGTTTTTTGGCACCGCCGGGATGCCGGGGATGACGCACCCCTTCGAACTGACCGTTGCTCCCACTGACGGGGCTGCCAACATCTACCTGGAAGTCGGCGCAGCGGTGATCTTGTTCATCCTGGCCGGACGCTACTTTGAGAAGCGTTCCAAGCGTCAGGCTGGCGCGGCGCTGCGCGCGCTGCTGGAGCTCGGCGCCAAAGACGTTGCGGTACTGCGCGACGGCGACGAAATCCGCATTCCTACCGACCAGCTATCGGTCGGTGATGAGTTCCTCGTCCGTCCCGGTGAGAAAATCGCCACCGACGGCGTCGTAGTCAGCGGCCGCAGCGCGGTCGATGAATCCATGCTCACCGGCGAGTCCGTTCCGGTGGAAGTCGGGGAGGGCGGCAAGGTAACGGGCGCTACGGTCAACTCCGGAGGACGCCTGATCGTCCGCGCAACCCGCGTCGGGTCCGACACCCAGCTGGCACAGATGGCCCAGTCCGTGGAGAACGCCCAGTCCGGCAAGGCCGAAGTCCAGCGCTTGGCCGACCGAATCTCCGGAGTGTTCGTACCCATCGTGATCGCCATCGCCACAGGCACGCTAGCTGCCTGGCTCGGTGCAGGGTTCCCGGCAACGGCAGCATTCACCGCCGCGGTGGCCGTCCTCATTATTGCTTGCCCGTGTGCACTGGGTCTGGCAACCCCTACTGCACTGTTGGTTGGCACAGGCCGCGGGGCCCAGTTGGGCATTCTGATTAAGGGCCCGGAAGTGCTCGAATCCACCCGCAAGGTCGACACCATCCTGCTGGACAAGACCGGCACGGTCACCACAGGCAAGATGACCCTGCAGGGCGTGCACGCCGCAGCAGGCGTCAGCGCAGAGGAACTGCTCCGCATCGCCGGGGCACTGGAAGACTCTTCCGAGCACCCGATTGCCCAAGCCATCGCCCGCGGCGCCACCGAACGCGTTGGCGACCTGCCAACCCCTGAAACTTTCACGAATGTCGAAGGACACGGTGTGCAGGGTGTGGTCGAAGGACACCTGGTCATCATCGGACGCGAAGCCATGCTTGAGGACTGGTCACTGACCATGCCCGCAGACTTGGCCATGGTCAAAGCACAGGCCGAAGCAGCCCGTGAAACGGCGATAGTCGTAGCCTGGGACGGGCAGGTCCGCGGAGTGCTCACCGTCGCCGACGCGATCAAGGAAACCAGCGCCGAAGCCATCGCACAGTTCCGCGCCCTTGGCCTGGCGCCGGTGCTGCTCACCGGTGACAATCGGGTAGTCGCCGAACAGGTCGCCGCCCAGGTAGGGATCGAACAGGTCATTGCCGAAGTCCTGCCCCAGGACAAGGTCCGTATTGTCACGGACCTGCAGAAGCAGGGCAAAGTCGTGGCCATGGTCGGTGACGGCGTTAACGATGCCGCAGCCCTGGCCCAGGCAGATCTGGGCCTGGCCATGGGCACCGGCACCGACGTCGCCATCCAGGCTGCTGACCTCACCTTGGTTCGCGGAGATCTGCGGGCGGCAGCAGATGCGATCCGGCTTGCCCGGAAAACCCTTAGCACTATCAAGGCCAACCTGTTCTGGGCGTTCGCCTACAACGTGGCTGCGATCCCGTTGGCCGCCCTGGGGCTGCTCAACCCGATGCTCGCCGGAGCCGCGATGGCGTTCTCCAGCATCTTCGTCGTCACCAACAGTCTCCGTCTGCGCTCCTTCAAAAGCCAGGCGGGCAACATGTCTGCGGCCGCCGAGCACTCTCGTGCACGGCAGCCGATCGACGCCTGAATCCCAACCCACCCACCGAAAGGAACCCCATGGGAAGCTGCTGCAGCACGTCCGCCACGGACACTTCAACCGAGAACCTGACTCTCACCGATCGTCCTGTAGAGGCCGATGACGCCCTTACCACGTGCCCGGTCATGGCCGGCACCCCCGTAGTTAAGGCTCTCGCGGAAGCCACCGGCCTCTTCCGGGACTACGAAGGCAAGCGCTACTGGTTCTGCTGCGCAGGCTGCGGACCGGCCTTTGACGCCGACCCAGCCAAATACGCAAACGCCGACTGACGCCGTCGGCGGCAGGAACGCACACCATTGGGCGCGGTGACCAATAGTCACCGCGCCCAATGCTTACCGCCCAAGAAAGGACCCCACAGCTATGACTGGTAGGCCCCTGACCATTCGCTGCGAAGACGGCTACGAACTGCATGGACACATTTGGGAACCTTGCGCACTGCAGGTGGAATCATCCGGCTCTGTAGTCGTCATTGTCGGTGCCACCGGAGTTTTAGCCTCGTATTACCACCGCTACGCTTCCTTTCTCGCGGAGAACGGATTGGTCGCCATCACTTTCGATTACCGCGGGATCGGGCAATCGAGGGGAGTGAACATCAGAAACCTGGAGGCCAATTGGTACGACTGGGGACTGAAGGACATTGACGCAGTTCTCGAGTGGGCTGTAGCCAACGTCAGCCACGACCTTCACGTCGTAGGCCACAGCTTTGGCGGATTCGGGGTCGGACTGGCACAACACGGCCAACAGGTAAAGCGACTCTTAACCGTCGGCGCTCAACACGCCCACTGGCGGGACTACCGTCCGGGACACCGGCTGCACTTCTGGTGGCGTTGGCACGTCCTAATGCCTGCCATGACGCTTCGGCATGGGTACTTCCCCGGCAAGCGTCTCGGATGGCTCGAAGATCTGCCCAAAGGCGTCGCCCTGAACTGGGCGCGAAGCCCAAAAGACTTTGCCGCCGGGGCGGGCCCTAGGAGGAGAGCGGTATACGCAAATCAATCTTCCTTCACAGCTGCGACCCTTGCCGTTTCTGCTGCCGACGATCCTTTCGCATCCGAGGCCGCCATCGCGCGCGGACTGGGCTACTATCCGAATAGCCCCGCCATCGTTGTGCAGCTAAAGCCGCAGGACTTCAACAGCTCAGAAATCGGGCACTTCGCCCTCTTCCACAGCCGCTTCCGTGGCACATTCTGGACCGGAACCCTCCGTTGGCTGCGTAACGGGACTAATCCTTGGGCCTAAGTAGCACGGTTCGGCCTCAACATCCTAGGCGCGAACGAAGCGGGCGATAGCCTCTGTGGCTTCCTGCATTTTGGCCAGTCCAGCCTCATCACCGAGCTGGGCTGCATCCAGGACGCAGTGCTTCATGTGGTCATCCAGCAATCCCAAAGCGACGCCGCGCAGGGCGGCCGTCAGGGCTGAGACCTGGGTGAGAATGTCGATGCAGTATTGCTCTTCATCAACCATC
The DNA here is from genome assembly GCF_059383595.1 of Pseudarthrobacter sp. MDT1-40-2. NCBI lineage: Bacteria > Bacillati > Actinomycetota > Actinomycetes > Micrococcales > Micrococcaceae > Pseudarthrobacter > Pseudarthrobacter sp. MDT1-40-2. Next base: position 811,549 of record NZ_JBWZCL010000002.1, read on the forward strand.
CGGGCAATGCCGCGGGCCTGGCCCTCGATGCGCTTAAGCCGGGCCAGGTAGCGCTCTTTGTCAGTGATGTAGCCGTGGGTCGTGTGGCACTGCTCGTCGTCGTTGGAGGCGACAGGCGGTTTGGTGGTGGATGGAGTCATGATTTTCCTTGAGGTATGACGGACGAGGGGGATCCTGTGCCCCGACGCAAGGACGGCTCCTGCATGATACGGGCGGCGGCATCCACCGCGCACCGAAGCAAGCAACCCGCTGCCCAGCCGATCACTTTGCTTAAAGGACCGCTCAGCCGGCCAACGCTTGCCCCCATACTTTCACGGGTTTCCATGCGGCTCCTTCACGAATGATACCCCCTTAGGGTATAAGACTCCCGTAGTGATCTCAAGGCCGTTCGCTCTCGGCATCAGGAGCGGCGGCCCCGGCTGAAGCCCGCCAGCAGCGCCTCCTTGAAGGAAACCCCCTGCTCCGTCCCGCCTTGTGTTGTCGTTGTTGGCGCACCTCCGGATACCGGTGCTGCAGCAATAGCGGCCAGCCAGTCCCCGTAGTGTGTGATGTCCTCACACTGGGATGCTGCCACCGCGTCACAGGCGAAACCGACCGCCGTCGTGCCATCCTCCAGCAGGATCGAACCAAGGAGCATGGGCTCCGGAAGCGCTGCCAGGAACTGTCCCAGGGCTGCATGAGGCAGCAGCCAACGCTCCGCCACGAGCTCCGCACCGTCGTTCGAGCGGAACAGGCCCGGCTTGGGTGGCTGGCTGTCCAACCGCACCATCCGGTACCGCGCGGCCGTGCGCACAGGACCGGCCCAGGCCGCTCCCAGCCTCTCGAGATCACGGGCCAGCGGCTGACCCCGCCGGTGTGCTCCAACTACAACCAGGGGCACGGCGGATGCGCCGGCACGAACCGGCCACGGTACACCGGCGACAACGGAAGCGCCTGCGGCACCGGTGCTGAACAACGACGGCGGAACGGGGGGCGTTTCAATCAACCGGGCAATGTCCGCCGCCACGGCATCGTGGAAGGTCCGCCCCACTACGGTCAGGCCGAACTGGGCTCCGTCCACTTCGCCGGCAGGGACAGCAACAGCGCACAGATCGAACAGGTTGCAGAAGTTGGTGTAGGTTCCCATCCGGGAGTTCACGCCTACCGGATCCGCTGCCACCTCGGCCAGGGTCGGATGCAGCGGAGCAGTCGGGATCACCAGGGCGTCACAACCGTCCAGGCGTGCCAGCGCCTGCCGCTTCAGGTCCTCCAACCGGCCGGTATCAGCAACGTAGCGATGTGCCGGAATGTCCCCGGCGCGGCTGACAATTCCGGCCACCGTGGGATCAAGCCCTGCGGGGTTGCCGGCTGAGTGGTCGGTTGCACCGTGGGCGGATTCGATAAACGCCCCCACTGCGGCATAGCGCTCAGCTACCAGTCCGCCGTTGTACAGCAGCCGCGCAGCCTCGAGGAAAACGTCGAACTCAATTGCTACTGGCTCTACGCCTGACGCCACGAGCCGGCTGATCTGGCGATGAAACTCATCCGCCCAGGCCGGTGACAATTCAGGCAGGTTGGACGGGTAGGCCACCCGCGGCCGGGGCGGTGCGGCGAGGGGTGCATCCGACGGCCACTGGCGCGCGTTTCCGGCCATAACTCCCATGGCCAGTTCTGCGGTCGGCAGGTCCCGGGCAAAGATGGTGACGGCATCCCATGAGCGGCAGGCCGGAACCACGCCGGCCGTGGAGACCACATTCAGGGTGGGCTTGATGCCCACGAGTCCCTGCAGCCCGGCGGGAACGCGGCCCGAACCTGCAGTGTCCGTCCCGATCGCGATGTCCGCCAGGCCCAACGCAACTGCCACTGCCGAACCCGAACTCGATCCTCCGGAGATGCGGTCCGGCCGGCGCGAGTCCCGGACGGCGCCGTGGGGACTCCGGGTGCCCACCAGACCCGTAGCGAATTGGTCCAGGTTGGTAGCTCCCAGAACCAAGGCACCCGCTGCGCGCAGCCGGGCCACCGCTTCCGCGTCCTGCTCGGGCAGATAGGCAAAACCGGGGCAGGCAGCGGTGGTGCTGATGCCTGCAACATCCACGTTGTTTTTTACCGCCAGCAGCAGTCCGGCCAGTGGCAGTTCCTCACCGCTAGCCACCGCGGCATCCACCCGGGCTGCTTCAGCAAGCAGTTGGTCAGCGTCCCGGAGAGTGATCCAGATTTCCGGGCGGTCCACTGCCTCGTTAGCGGCCAGTGCGGCGCGTACGCGTTGGACCGTACGCCCTTCGGTGCCAGTCATACTGTTACTCCAACGCGCTCGACGGCGTCCTCCGCAACCAGTGCCAAAACCACCAAGGCGTCGCCACCCACCACCTGTGAGCCGGCCACGGGCAGTACCTGCTGCACCACGCCGTCACAAGGGGCAACGAGGACCGTTTCCATCTTCATGGCCTCCAGCGATACCAGGGGCTGACCTTGTACTACGACGTCCCCGGGCGCCACATCAACCTTCCACACGCTTGCAGCGAAGGGCGCGGAAACCAGCGTTCCGCCGTCGGGCACTACAAGCTCTTCGGTGACGGAAACCACGGCAGCGGCAGCGTCCGCGCGGTCAAACTCTCCCGCGTCTTCCCAGACCTGGCGCTCGACGGCGAAGGCCGCCGACTGCTTTTCGCGGAATTCTGCGATGGAGACGCTGTTCGCGGCGAGAAAATCCTCATGTTCGGCGAGGGAAAACGTGCCGTCCTGGATCTCCACGCCACGCCCACGTCCTGCCGCCATGTCCGCACGGAGGTCCAGGAGCTCTTCGGGGCTGACCGGGTACCAGGAGATGCGGTCAAAGAAGCGCAACAACCAGGGGGAGCCGGGCTCGAACGGGGCGGAGTCTGCGTAGCGGGACCACACCTGCGTGGTGCGGCCTACAAACTGGTAGCCGCCGGGTCCTTCCATGCCGTAGATGCACATGTAGGCCCCGCCGATTCCAACGGCGTTCTCCGGGGTCCAGGTCCGGGCCGGGTTGTACTTAGTGGTGACCAGGCGGTGGCGTGGATCGAGGGGTGTGGCCACGGGGGCGCCCAGATAGACGTCTCCGAGTCCAAGAACCAGGTACTCGGCGTTGAAGACGGTGTCGAAGACGTCATTGACGGAGTCCAGGCCGTTGATCCGACGGATGAACTCGATGTTCCAGGGGCACCAGGGCGCATCGTCACGGACACCGGTCATGTACCGTTCGATGGCCTCGCGGGTGGCAGGGTCATCCCAGGACAGGGGGAGCCGGACCGTTCGGCTGGGAACCACCAGTTCCGAGCTTGCCGGCAGCGCGGCCTCGATGTCCTGCACAAGCCCCAGCAGCCGGGCGGTGGTCAACACCGACGGGTCAGCCTTGATCTGGAGGGAGCGGATCCCCGGCGTGAGGTCCACGATTCCGGGCAACCTGAGGTCTTGAAGGACCTGGTGCAAAGCGTGCACCCGGGCTCTGAGGCCGAGGTCCAGGACCATGTCACCGTACTCCACCAGCAGGTTGTCATCACCGGAGCGCCGGTAAGTGACAGCAGGCCGGCCGGGACCCTCGGGCACCCGGCCGAGGACGCCGTCGTCGCCATCTCCACGCCGGACCGGCCGGGAGGGCCGGGAAGAGGAAGTGGACGGGCTGAAGTCTGCATCGCCGGGTAGCAGCAGCTGCCGGCCCGGACCAAGGTCCCTGGCCGACGGCGCCTGGCGGGCCTGCACAGGGACGAACCTGACCTTGTCTCCCGGGCGCAGTTGCCCCAGCTTCCAGCGGTCCGCCGTCACTACCGTTACGGGGCAGACAAACCCGCCCAGGCTAGGACCGTCCGGACCCAGAAGGATGGGGGTGTCGCCTGTGAAGTCGAGGGCACCCACGGAGTAGGCAGTGTCGTGGATATTTGACGGGTGCAGGCCTGCTTCGCCGCCGTCCTGGCGGGCCCAGCGGGGCTTGGGGCCGATCAGGCGGACACCGGTCCGCGCCGAGTTGAAGTGCACCTCGTAGCTGGCGGAGTAGAGGTCCTCAATGTCTTCACGGCGGAAGAATTCCGGAGCGCCGTGCGGGCCTTCCACCACAGTCAGCTCCCACTCCGAGGTGAGCGCGGGCCGGCTGTCCGGATTGACCCGGCCAGTGGGACCTGAAGTGGTACCCGTTGGATTTGTTGCGGAGTCCTGTCCCGGCGTCATGGGGACTGCCCGCAGCACGTCGCCACTGCGCAGCACCCTACCCCCGTGGCCGCCAAACTGGCCCAGGGTGAAGGTTGATGCGCTGCCCAGGTACTGGGGCACATCGAGTCCGCCCTTGAACAGGATGTATCCGCGCAGGCCGTGGCCTGTGGCCGTGCCAACGTCCAGGGTGCTTCCTGCGGGTACCGTTACCGGTTCCCAGGCGGGAACGTCTTTCCCATCCACAGTCAGGGCGACCTGGGCGCCGGTGACGCAGACGGTGGTGTTGTGGGTGAAGTGGAGGCTGGGCCCGGTCATGGTGAACTCGAGCCCGGGAGCCCCTTCCGGGTTCCCCAGGGCCTGGTTTCCGAGGCGGAAGGACAGGTCATCCATGGGGCCGCTGGGCGGAACTCCGACTTGCCACAGCCCGGTACGGCCCGGCCAGTCCTGGACTGAGGTCTGGAGCCCGGGGCGGTCCACGGTGATACGGGCCTCGGGATCACCAAGGTCATCGAGCGTTCCGGTGGAGTGCCTGGCGGAGCGGACGACGTCCAATGCAGCCACCGCCCGGAGCATGCCGAGGTTGGTCTCGATGCCGTCGATCCGCGTGGATTTGAGGGCATCGCCAAGGTTATTGAAGGCCTGGTCCCTGGTCTCGCCGGTGGTAATTACCTTGGCCAGGAGGGGATCGTAGTTAGTGGATACTTCGCTGCCCGTTTCCACCCAGGCGTCCACCCGCACCCCGGCCGTGGCGGGGAACGCGGCGTTGGTCACGGTGCCGGAGCTGGGCTGGAAGTTCCGGGCCGGATCCTCCGCATAGAGACGGGCTTCCACGGCGTGGCCGGATAGGGGAATGCTGTCCGGCAGCCCGGCCAGTACGGACTGTGCCTCGGTGCCACCCTGGGCCAGGCGAAGCATCCACTCCACCAGATCGACGCCGGTGATGGCCTCGGTGACGGGATGCTCCACCTGGAGCCGGGCGTTCACTTCCAGGAAGGACGCCTCCTTGCGGACGGGATCGTAGACGAATTCCACCGTGCCGGCAGAGCGGTAGTTCAGGGAGGCGCAGAGGGCACGTGAGCTGCGGTGCAGTTCCTCCCGGAGCTCGTTCGGGAGGTCCGGAGCAGGCGCTTCCTCGACTACCTTTTGGTGGCGGCGCTGCAGGGAGCAGTCGCGGTCCCCCAGGCTCACCACCCGGCCTTCGCCGTCGCCGAAAACCTGGACTTCCACGTGCCGTGCCTGCTCCACGTAGCGTTCGGCGAAGACACCGGCGGTGCTGAAGCTCGCGTTCGCCAACCGTGCCACGCGGGGGTAGCTTTCCGTGAGTTCCTTCTCGGTGCGGCAGACCGTCATGCCGATTCCGCCTCCGCCGCCGGTTGCCTTGAGCATGAGCGGGTAACCGATGCTGCGCGCGGCCAGCACCGCGGCATCGGTATCCGGCAGCAGCCCTGACCCGGCAATCATGGGAACGCCGGCGTCGCGGGCGGCGTCGCGTGCGGTGTGCTTGGTGCCAAAGACCCGCAACTGGTCAGCGGTCGGACCTACGAACACCAGGCCTGCGGCTTCCACGGCCTCGGCAAAATCGGCATCCTCGGAAAGGAAGCCATAGCCCGGGTGGATGGCGCCCGCGCCGGTTGCGGCAGCAGCCGCCAGAAGGGCCTCCACCCTAAGGTAGGACTCCTTCGCAGGCGCCGGCCCCAGGAGGACAGCTCCATCGGCGAGCCGGACGTGGCGGGCACCGCGGTCCGCTTCGGAATACACGGCTATGGTGCGCAGGCCCAGCTCGCGGGCTGTTTCGATGATGCGGCAGGCGATTTCGCCGCGGTTGGCGATCAGCAGGGTGTCGAAGCGGGTCACAGTGCGGCCTCCGGACGGGTAACGATCATGCGGACAGGGGTGGGGTTGAAGCCGTTGCACGGATTGTTGATCTGCGGGCAGTTGGAAACCAGCACCAGCGTGTCCACCTCGGCCCGGAGCGCCACGCGTTTGCCCGGGGCGGACAACCCGTCCACGATGCCCAGGGCACCGTCAGGATCAACCGGCACGTTCATGAACCAGTTGATGTTGGAGACCAGGTCCCGGGCGTCCAGCCCCCAGCGGGAACCTTCGATCAGGAAGTTCTCCACGCAGGCGTGCTGTTCCCGGGTGTGCTGGCCGTAGCGCAGGGTGTTGGACTCCTGGGAGCAGGCGCCGCCGATGGTGTCGTGGACGCCCACCTCGTCCGCCACTACGGTCATCAGCTCGGCATCGGTGTCGGCCCGAAGGACGGAACCGGTGGTGAGCACGATCGAGCGCTGGGCCGCGATGGTTACGGCGGCCGAATAACGCACCGTGGTGTCCGACGCGGCATAAAGCAGGCAATCCACAGCCTGGTTGCCTTCCAGATCCACGATGGTCAGCACGTCCCCGGCCTTCACCACGGCGGACCACGGCCCGCGGGCTTCCACGTACTGGTCCAGCACGACAGCGCCGGGAACCAACGCTGCATCGGTTACGGAGGCTTTGGTCGAGACGAAACTGGTGGTGGTCATCGTGCGTTCCTTGCGGTGAGGTCGTGGTTGGTGTTGTTCAGTGCCTGCCGGTGTTCGGGTGGCAGCGAACCGGTCAGCAGCCCTGCCTCGAGCAGCTCCAGGTCCTCCGGCGCGTGCCAGGCAACTATGTCCACCGCCGTTCCCGTGAACTCCGTCCTGGGGTCAAGCGGATGGGCGGTGTTGGCCAGGACCAGCGTGGTGTCCATCTGGAGCAGCAGCTCGAGGACGGCACCAGGGCCGGCTCCCTCCGCGAAGCGGATGCTGCCGTCCGGATCCACCCTGGTCCCCTTGAACAGCGATATTGACGGCGGAACGTCCCGTGGGCCCATGCCGAGCTTGAGTGCGCCAAGAGTGAGCAGTTCGCGCCCCGCGGGTGAACTGCTGTGTGCAGTCCCGGCACCATAGCGGGCTGCGTTACCTGCCAGGGTGGTGGTACCCGTGAGGGAGTCGTGCGTGGCGGACGTATCGCTGACGATGGTGGCCATCAGCCGCCCCGCGCCCGTGAGTAGCGGATGTCCTGTCCCCAGATAGGCCTGCCACGGAACCTTGACGGTGTCTGCCGTGTTCAGCCGTTCGTGCAGGGCGCCGGTGCGGTAGAGCAGGGCATGGACGCAGGCATCGCCGTGGGTGTCAGTGAGCCGGAGCCGTGTGCCGCGGGCCAGTTGGAGGGTGGTGTAGCGGCCGAACGCTACTGATTCGGCCCATGTGAGGGCTTCTCCTGCCCCGTCCGGCAGGCCGGCGCGGAGCCGTTCCGGTGCCGAAGCGGCGGGAACATGCCGCATGGTCTCCGTGGTGCGGCCGTGCTGCTCCCGCGCGTGGGCCCGGGCACCGGCGGTGGTGGCCGTTGCAGTGGAATTTTCAGTAGCGGTTGTCATGTCAATCCTTGGGAAGAGCGTTGCGTGGGGGTTCGGGCGGGAAGGAATAAGCCGGGGATCAGGCAGCGGCGTTGGTCCTGGCAATGGACCGGCGGACCCAGATGCCAAGGAGGAGGACGGCGCCCACCATCAGCGGGGCGGAGTAGAGGAGCAACCCGTTCTCGCCGGAGGGGTCATAGACCTCAGCCCGGGGCCAGGAAAGGTTGATCACCATGACGGCTCCGTAAAGGACAGCGAGGATGTTGACCGGCAGGCCCCAGCGGCCCAGGGAGAACAAACCTTGCGGCATGGTTTGGCCAACGCGGTCCCAATCGCCTTTGAGCCGGTTGATCAGCTGCGGCACGGTGACCAGCAGGTAGGCAAGGTACACCATCACGATGCAGACGCTGCACAGCGTAGTGAAGAGGGCCGCGTTGCCCACGTTGATGGCGAGTACCCCTACAGCCAGGGCGCCGATGGCGATGGACGGCCACATTGGGGTGCCGCGCTTGGGGTGGACCGAGGAAAGCAGTGCGGAAGCGGGGAGCTTGCCGTCCCGTGCCATGGAGAACACCAGACGGGAACCGGCCGTCTGGATGGCCAAAGTGCAAACGAAGATGGCGACGGCGACGTCAACCAGCAGGACTTTGCCCCAGAAAGTGCCGAGAACTGCTGTCAGGACGTAGGGGAGGCCCTCGGTGGCCAGGCGGCCGTCGTCGAGGCTGGGAGCCGCCATCAGGGCGGTGATGATCATCAAAGCGCCGCCGATGCCGGAGATAATGAGCGCGGACAGGATGGTGCGCGGTGCGGTCCGGCGGGGTGATTTGGTTTCTTCAGAAAGCTCACCTGCTGAGTTGAAGCCCACCATCACATAGGCCGCCATGAGGCCGGAGACCATGAAGGCACCCACGGCTCCCAGATCGGAACCTTCCATGGCGGTGGTGTCCATGACCACGTCAGGTCCACGCTGGGCAGCGGTGATCAGTGCCAGGATGACGGCGATGACGCCGACGATTTCACAGGTGACACCGATCGAATTCACGTGTGACATGAGCTTCACACCCAGTGAGTTGATGACGGTGGTAACCACCAGGAGGACGGCCCCCAGGACTACTGCGTTGGCCGCACCGGTCACCGTGTTGAGGGCGGTGTCGCCGCCCACCAGTTGGAATCCGTCCCACAACTGGGGGAGTACTACCTGCAGGGCGATTGCTGCAGCGGCCGCGGTGACCACCTGGGCCAATGCCATGAACCAGCCGGCGAACCAGCCGACGGTTTCCCCGCCTACTCGCCGGGACCACTGGTAGACGGCGCCGGAGAGCGGGTAGCGGGCGGCGAGTTCTGCAAAGTTCAGCGCCACCAAGAACTGGCCGATCAGCACCACGGGCCAGGTCCAGAAAAAGGCCGGACCGGCAAAGGAATAGCCAAAGGCGAAGAGCTGGAAGATGGTGGTCAGGATCGAGACGAAGGAAAAGCCTGCCGCAAAGGAGGCGTAGCGGCCCAGCTTGCGGTGCAACGAAGGCTCATAGCCAAGCGACGTGAGGTCTGCATCATCCGTGGGGGCGGATGGAGGGAGAACTGTGGATGTCATCGAATACTCCGGGGCTGGGACGGCGTTGGGGGGTGGTGCCTTCCGGCATTGCAGGCGGTGGCGCCGTCGCTGTGGAATACCGGTCAATTGATAGTTTTCCAGCCGGTTATCCCGGAACCGTTTCGCGGATGTAAAAGGTTCGTTGTGGGTAGGTTTCCGGCGTATTTCGGGGACCTCACCGTCGCGTGAAGCCCACGCCATGGTGCAAGAATGATGCCGTGACCTCGATCTCCGCAGGACCCGGACGCCCCCGCAGGCAGCAACAGTCCAGGCCTGGTGCTACTGCCCGGGAAGAAATTCTCGACGCTGCGGCAGAGCTTTTCACCACCCAGGGCTATGCCACTACCTCCACCCGCTCCATAGCCGATGCCGTGGGCATCCGGCAGTCCTCCCTCTACCACCACTTCGGCACCAAGGACGACATCCTCGAGGTGCTGCTTGCCGGCACAGTCGCAGGAGGATTGCAGTTCGCCCGAACTGTTTGTTCTTTGGGGGATTCTCGGGAAGGGATGACCGGGTGGGCTGCCCGGCTGCATGCTGTGGCACTCTACGACGGAACCCAGCTGTGCACGGCACGGTGGAATCTCGGCATTTTGTACAACCTTCCTGAAGCGCGCGGTGAACGGTTCCGGAGTTTCATGGAGAACAGGGCTGAACTACGGAGCCTCTACCGGAGGCTGGGCGAGGAACTTCCCGAAGTGGGTTGGGGAGGTGGCAGCAGCCAGAACGGCGATCTCGCCTTCCGGTTGGTTGAGTCGCTGGTGAACCTTCGCGCTGATGGTCTGGCCACGGCCGATTCTCCGTTGCATGTGGCAGACGCAGGAATAGCCCTGGTGAGCCTGGCGGAGCACTTGCCTGCCATCCGTGACGAAAGCGCGGCACTGATATCCGCCCTGGGGTAAAGCGTGCCACCCGCGGTCCTGTGGAAAGCTCCCGGTACCGAACCAGTCCCGCCGCGTTACGCTATGACGGTAGGCCGCATCAGCGCCCCCGCAGCGAAGGACGACATGACTAATTCAGGATCGATGGCAGCCAGGCGGGCAGCCGTCATTATTAATCCCGCCAAGCCCACCGACGTGGACGTTCACGAGATGGTCAAGCGCCATTCACGGGACAACGGGTGGGGCGAGCCCATGTTCTTCGAAACCACTATCGAGGATCCGGGGCTGGGTCAGGCGCGGAAGGCGATGGAGCAGGGAGCCGACGTCGTTATCGCAGCAGGCGGGGACGGTACCGTCCGTGCCGTTGCTGAGGCAGTAGCTGGAACGGATACCCCGCTGGGATTGGTCCCGATGGGCACCGGAAACCTCTTGGCCCGGAACCTCGGTATGGACGTGACGGATTTCGAGGCTGCCGTTGTAGCTGCGCTGCTGGGCGAGGAACGAAGCATCGACGTCGTCCGGGCGGTTCAGAACGGCAAGGGCGGCGAGGAAGCTGACAAGGTGTTCCTGGTGATGGCCGGGCTGGGGTATGACGCCACCATCATGGCGGACACCGACGAGGAGTTGAAGGACAAGGTGGGCTGGCTGGCCTATGTTGACGCCGGTATCCGGAACCTGCCGGGAAAGCCTGTGAGGGCCACGATTTCCGTTGACGGGCGCCTCGTTGCCCACCGCCGCGTCCGCAGCATCATGGTGGGCAACTGCGGGAAGGTGCAGGGCGGCGTCGAAATTTTCCCGGACGCCAAGGTGGACGACGGGTTGCTGGACGTAGTGATCCTGGCCCCGCGCGGCAGGTTCGGCTGGTTCTCCGTCATCGCCGGAATGATCGTCAAGGGCCGCAGCAAAGATACGTCGGTGGAGTACTACCAGGGTAAAAAGGTTGAGGTGCGCCTGGAACACGGCGAGGACTATCAGCTTGACGGTGACTATGAAGGCAGCAGCAAGCACGTCACCATGACCCTGCAGCAGGCCGCAGTGTCGGTCAGGATGGTTTCCCCCGGCCCTGTCAGTTAACCGTCAGTAACCCCTACCCCACCATTTGCCCCGGCTGAATCCCGGGCAGCATCACGTTGAAAGGAAGAGTCATGCCCAGTGCCACGCCCAATGGAGAGCTGATCACTTTGGAGGCTGGGAGCTACAAGGCAACTCTCGCCAGCGTCGGCGCGGGACTGGTTGGCTTGTCGTACCAGGGCAAGGACATCGTTCTGCCCTTCCCTACAGACCAACTGCCGCCTGCTTATGCCGGAAAGGTGCTCATGCCGTGGCCGAACCGGGTGACCGGCGGTGCCTACAGCTTCGGCGGGCAACGCTATGAACTCCCGGTGAATGAGGCTGCTACCGGCAGCGCGCTGCATGGGCTTGCGTTGTGGAACGACTGGCAGGTTGAGCAGCGCTCCGACACCGAAGTGGTGTTCACGCATCTGCTGCACGGCGAACCCGGTTACCCGTTCCAGCTGGCGCTCTCGGCGCGCTACTCCCTGGACGCTGACACAGGACTGCACATAGAGCTGGGTGCTGCCAACAGCGGCGCTGCCCCGGCGCCTTATGGCTGCAGCTCCCACCCTTACATCACCGTAGGCGGGGAGGACGTGGCCAATTGTGAGCTAAGCTTCCGGGCCGGCAAGGTGCTCCTGACGGACGAGGCGCTGCAGCCGACTGAACTTCTCGACACCCGGGGTACGGAGTTCGACTTCTCCGGACCCCGGTTGCTGGCTTCCCAGTCCCTCGACCACGCCTATACTGCCCTTTCCGAGGGGACCTGGGACGTCACGCTCCGTAACCCAGCCCTGAAGCTCGCAGCTGTGGTGGAAGCCAGCGGAACCGACGCCCCCTGGGTACAGATTTACTCAGGAGAGCTGCGGGGCCGGAAGGGGCTTGCTGTTGAGCCGATGACGTGCCCGCCGGCCGCCTTCAACTCCGGCCAGGACCTGATCGTCCTCGCACCGGGCCAGTCGCATTCCCTCACGTTCCGGATCCACGCTGTAGAGGGCTAGGGCCGGGGCAACTGTAAAGCCGCCGTTCCCCGGGCGTCACGATCTTGCTCACGTTGAGGCGGTTTTTGGCGGGAACGGCGCGGCTCCGGGCATAGAATCCGGAAGGACGACGGCGTCCGCAGCACCTGTCCCGCCGCCCCGAAAGGCTCCCGTGAAAGTCCTTGCCGATCTTTTTGCCATGGCTCCCGGCAATAAGGACCACCACCCGGCTCTCCGTTGCGCAATTGGCGTGTTCGTCCCGTTGACCACGCTGGTGTTGTTGGGACGGGTAGACCTGGCCATTTTTGCCTCCTTCGGGGCCTTCACCGGAATATACGGGCGCGGCGAACAGCACGGCCCCCGGCTTGTTTACCAGCTCAGGGCCGGTGGCCTGATGCTGGCCGTGATCCTGATGGGGGCGCTCACCGCCAGGACGGGACCGGCTTGGGCCATGAGTGCGGAACAGCACATGTGGCTGGTGGTCGCGGCAACCACCGTGGTGGCCGGTGGCTGTTCCGTAGCCATCTCGCTGTGGCGCATCCGCCCGGCCGGGTCCCTGTTCCACATCTTCGCGTTTGCCGCCATTGCCTCCATTCCCGGTCAGCCGCCACTTTGGCAGGGCATGCTCGTCTCCGTCCTGACCGTGCTGTTGTGCCTGCTGATCGGGTTCTCCTCCCGGGTGCTGCCGAGCCGGCGGACGCAGTGGCGGCTGCCGCCTCCCATCCGGCACACCGAAGGCGAGCGGCGCGCCGCCTGGCTGGAGGGTGCCGGCTACATGGTGGCAGCGGGGTTAGCGGGTTCGCTGGCCACACTTGCCGGGCAACGACTGGGCTTCGGCCACAACTACTGGGCCATGGTGGCGGCCGTGGTTCCGCTGGTGGGCCACAGCACCCGTCACCGGGTCAGCCGCGGCATTCAAAGAATTTTGGGAACCGTGATTGGCCTGGTGATACTCGCCGGCGTCCTGCTGCTTGATCTCCAACCATGGCAAACGGTTCTGATGATGGCTCTTTGCCAGTTTGGTGTGGAACTGTTCATCATCCGGCAGTACCTGGTGGCGCAGATATTTGTCACGCCCCTGGCTTTGAGCGCGACGCTTCTGGCCGGTTCGGCCGCCCCCGGCAGTCTGCTGCGGGACCGGATCGTGGAGACGGTGATCGGCGCTGCCGTGGGGATCGCCGTCGTCCTCTCGCCTGCGGTGCTTGCCCGCCTTCGGGCACGGCGGCATCAGCACAAATTACGGGGCTAGGCCATGGCGGTGTACGCGGCGCTGTGCGAGTTGATGGTCTTCGCGTAGCAGCGCGACTGCGGGCTGTCCGAGTATGGGCCGAACGCTGGTATCTCCGCGAATCCTGAGTGCTTGTAGAAGGTGTGTCCGTCCGGCTGGGCTGAGCCCGCTTCCGCCGTGATCCTGGTGATTCCCTGCTTGTATGCCTCTGCCTCAAGCGCTGCCAGGATGGAACTCGCCACTCCTGAGCCGCGCGCGTACGGGATCACATAGAGCCGTTTTATCTCCGCGGTTTGCGCGTCCAGGAGCCGTAAACCGCCACACCCCACGGGGTTGCCGGAGCTCTTTTCGTAGGCCACCAGGAATACGGCACAATCAGCGCCCGACGGCGGATTGCCGGGTTCGTGGTCCAGGGAACCGAAGCGGGCGTCCAGTTCGGCCTGCTGGGCTTTCCGAAGGTCCGCACCCACCGGATTCGACCAGGGGACCTGCCTGATGTTCAGCCGGGGATTGGTCTGCATGACTGCCTCGATTCGCTCGGTTCACCGAAGGGGTATGCCGAGTAAGCCTAGATTTGCGCGGTTACGGCGGTGTTTCCACTCGGTAAGGGCTTCGAGAATTTGTGGTCCCGGGGTGAATAGTATGTATGCTTACTATCGGAAAAATGCCCAATGAAGCGTAAGGAATGTGTGCCATGACCCTGGTCAATGAAAGAGCAAGCATGGATTCCTGGTTCGTCGCAGGCGACCGCGCAGGCCATGCACCTGTCCACTGCGGAACGCCTATGGAGTTTGCCCGGCCCTCCCTCGGGAAGCGCAGCGACGTGATTGTTGGCTACACTTTCGAACGGCGGGAAGGACACGTCACGTTGCCCCCGGTGTGGCGTTGTGCCTGCGGCTTCCAGCTGGACGCTCAGGCCTCCCGGCCCGTGGGATCCATGGCCGTGGGATCAGCAAATGCCAGGCCGCCAATGGGGCTGCCATCCCAGTGAACCAGCTGCCAGCCGGCGTCAGGGTCGCCTTCAAGGATCACGATGCCGGTGTTCAGCAGAACGTGCTGGACGGCGAAGTCGTGGTTCACCCCCCTGGCGCGGGCGCCCGACCAGCAACGGATGGCGGCCCCGTGGCTGACCACCGCAACAGCGGCTGAGTCTTCCAAGGCTGCGGCGTCCCGGGCGATTCCGGCGATGGCGGCGTCGAAACGCTCGAAAAACTCGTGGCCATTGGGTCCGGCAGGCATCCGCTGGTCCAGGTCTCCGGCCGTCCATGCGAAAACTGTGCCCAGATAGCGGGCATGTGACTCGTGGTCAGTCAGCTTTTCCAGGGCGCCTGCCTCGATCTCGTGCAGCCCGTCCACGATCCGGGTTTCCAGGCCCAGCGACTTTCCCAGCGGGGCGGCCGTGACTTGGGTGCGCAGCAGGGTGGAGGCATACAACGCAGCGATGTTTTCGCCGGCAAGGGAACGGGGCAGGGCCTCCGCCTGGCGTTGACCCAGCTCAGTCAGTCCCGGACCAGGATGCGCCGTGTCCAGCTGGCCAAGTACGTTACCGGGAGTTTGTCCGTGACGGATCAGCAGCAGCCTCATGGGTCCAGTTTCGCATGCCCGGCTGCAAGCAGGATCCAGTCAGGGGCCCGCCGGGGTAGCTGCCCGGCAGACCCCAGGGAAACAGAAGGCGCCGGCCCCACAGGAGCCCGGCGCCGCCGTCGTGATGATTCTTTTGCTGCGGGGAACCCTACTTGAGGTGGCTTACCAGCTGGTCCGCGATGCCCGTGTACTTGCCCGGCGTCAGCGCGAGCAGGCGGGCTTCGGCCTCCGGCGAGAGCCCCAGGCTCTGGACGAATTCCTGCATGCGCTCAGCATCCACGCGCTGTCCGCGGGTCAGGTCCTTCAGGCGCTCGTACGGGTTTTCCATACCTTCGACACCGGCAATCGCCTCCGCGCGCATGACCATCTGGATGGCCTCGCCCAACACTTCCCAGTTGGTGTCCAGGTCAGCGGCCAGCACGTCTTCGGCAACGTCGAGGCGGTCCAGGCCCTTGGCCACGTTGGAGATGGCAAGCAGGGAGTGGCCGAAGGCAACGCCGATGTTGCGCTGGCTGGAGGAGTCCGTAAGGTCCCGCTGCCAACGCGAAGTCACCAGGGTAGCGCCCAGGGTATCGAGCAGACCGTTGGAGATCTCCAGGTTTGCCTCGGCGTTTTCGAAGCGGATGGGGTTTACCTTGTGCGGCATGGTGGAAGAACCGGTGGCGCCCGCCACGGGGATTTGCGCGAAGTAGCCGATGGAGATGTAGCTCCAAATGTCCGTGCACACGTTGTGCAGGATCCGGTTGAAGCGGGCCACATCCGCGTAGAGCTCAGCCTGCCAGTCGTGGCTTTCGATCTGCGTGGTGAGCGGGTTCCAGGAGAGCCCCAGGCCCTCGACGAAGGACCTGGAAACCTGCTGCCAGTCCGCTCCGGGAACGGAGGCAACATGCGCTGCATACGTACCCGTGGCGCCGTTGATCTTGCCCAGGTACTCGGTCCTGGCGATCCGGTCCAGCTGGCGGGTCAGGCGGTGGGCGATCACCGCCAGTTCCTTGCCCAAGGTGGTGGGCGTGGCGGGCTGGCCGTGCGTGCGGGACAGCATGGGAACGGCGCGGTTATCCTCCGCCATCTTGCTGATCTGCTCCACCAGTGCACGGGCTGCAGGCAGCCACACGTCCTCCACAGCGCCCTTGACGCCCAGCGCATAGGAAAGGTTGTTGATGTCTTCGGAGGTGCAGCCGAAGTGCACCATGGCCGTCAGGTTTTCGACGCCGATGGCCGGCAGGCGGCGGCCGATGTAGTACTCCACGGCCTTGACGTCGTGGACGGTGACGGCTTCGATCTCGGCCAGTTCACGCACTGACGCGGCATCGAATTCGGTGACGATGGAACGCAGCTGTTCCTGCTGTTCCGAAGTGAGCGGATCGGCGCCAGGGAGGACGTTGTTGCTGGTCAAGTGGATGAGCCACTCAACCTCGACGGCGACCCGGTCCCGGTTGAGTGCCGCCTCTGACAAATAGTCGACAAGCGGCGCGACGGCGGACTGGTACCTGCCGTCCAAGGGGCCAAGAGCGATCTGTTCCGGGGAAGCGGCGAGGGCCAGGCGTCCGGAGGGCGTGCGGGTGTCAGCTGTGGCGGCAGTTTCAGGCATGAAGCGATTCTTTCATGAACACCGGCCGGCCCTTAAGCGGTGGCTGCGTATGACCTTTCCGCCACAGCATCGCTCCGCTGCCGTTCTTGCCCGGGCTGGTGCCGTTGTCCACATAACGCGGCGTGAGCTGCCGTTCGCCGGACGTGCTGCGTAGCGTCGGTTCCGGCAGAGAAGTTGTTGAGGCGTGGGGATGCAGGGAGGTAAAACGTGGACGGATGGCCGGGCATGGGCGGAGTGGGAGGAGCCCCTGGAGTAGATGACTTGGGCGGTGCGGATCGCGGTGAGCGGTCAGGGCAGCTGCGGCTCCTGGCGGGGCGGATTGGTCAATGCGGGGACGACGGCGAACGCATCGTGGCCGGGCTGCGCCACGTCCAGTTGCTGGACTGGCAGTCACCGGCCGGGCGGGCTTACCGCAACAGTCTGGCCAGGCACTGCGAAGCCTTGTCGCTGGCGGGACACACTCTCCATTCCGCCCGGGCCGCGGTCACCAGGCATGCAGAGGCCGTTGCGGATCAGGAAACCCGGGGCGGTGTCCCATGGTGGACCTAAGGGACCTTGAACCTGGACAGGTCGGCCAGCTCCGGGTCCGTGGGGGCGTAGGCGGCATGACTTTCCAGCTTGAGGAACTGTTGGACGGGGCGCGGCGGCTTGAGCTGTTTTCCGCGGAATTGAGGAACATCGAAACCCGGCTGCAAGGGGCGCAGGGGAGTCTGTTCTCCTACCAGTTGGATACACCGGCAACCGGTTCGGCCGCCGTGATGGCCGTCCGGCGTGCACTCTCGGAAATGACTGCGGTCCGTTCCGGTCTGGAGGACATCAGCGGAGGTGTCCGGGCGGCACACCGCGATTATGAATACAACGAGGCCATGACTGCCCTGCAGCGCACCTTGGGACCCTTCAGTCCGCTGTCCGACGGACCCATCGAAGGGCTCCTGGACTTGTGGCCGCCAAGCCGCGAAGCCACGGAGTCCCTGGTGGGAAGTGCGCCGGTGGCGTTGGGGCTCTTGCTGCTGGGGCTGCCCCGGAAAGAGGCCTTTAGGGTACTCGCCGCCCATGTGGCGGCCGGCCGCAGTGCCTCGGATGTCCGCAGCCTGGTCCGGTTCGTGGCTGAGTCCTATGGCTCCCGCTATCGGCCGAGGGCGATCACGGCCAGTGCCGGACCCGCCCATCGGATCGTGTTGGACGCCAGTCCTGCCGGACTGTTGGAGCGCGCCCGGCAGCTGGAGGACGAGCCCGGCGCCGCGGTGGAGGTGATCAGGGTGGAGGGCGGGGACGAACCGGCCTACATCGTGATCGTCCCCGGCACCCGCAGCGTCGAGGCCGGCGGCAGTGATCCTTTCGATGCCGCCGGGATAGTTGAAGGCTTGGGGTACGACTCCGCTGAGACGGCGGCGGCAATCCGGGACGGGCTACATGCCGCGGGCGCAACCCAGGGCAGCCACGTGGTGGCGGTCGGCTACAGCCAGGGCGGGATCCATGCCATGAACCTGGCCCGGAACCAGGCCTTCCTGGACGAGTTCGAGCTCAAATATGTCCTGACCGCAGGTTCCCCTGTTGGCGGGGTGGAGGCTGTTCCGGAAATAAGCAGCCTGCACCTGGAGCACCGGCAGGACTGGGTGCCGGGCAGCGACGGCATGCCAGGCCCGGATGCCAGGAATCGGGTGACTGTCACGCTCACCGGACACGCAGAGACCCCGGAAGGAGAGGAGTTCGGGCTGGGGCCCGGCCACTCGCTGGAAAACTACCGGGATGGTGCGGCCGAACTCCCTGGCAGCGCGGATCCGTCGCTCGTCGAATCTCTGGGCCTGCTGGGCAGCGTCGTGGGCGTGGGTGGCCTCGCGACCGCCACGAAAGTGGGGCTGACCCGGGTGCCGGAGCCTGCCCGCCAACCTCCGCCGTTACCGCAGCGCACCTCTGACCGGCCGCCGGAACGGATACGCGGCCGCTAGCTCTGGCGGGCCGGTCCGGTGGTCAGCGCTTGCCCGGAAGCAGCCCTGACACCAGCGAGATGAGGGAGATGATGATGGCGCCCAGGATGGCCGTCCAGAAGAAGGAGTCGATGGTGAAGTGGATGGGCGTGTAGCTGCTGATCCAGGCCGTGAGGTACAGCATGGCGGCATTGATGATCACCGTGAACAGGCCCAGCGTGAGGATGGTGATGGGCAGCGACAGCAAGCTGACCAGCGGCCTCACAAACGCGTTAACCACTCCGAAAATCAGGCCGATAAAGAGGTAAGCCAGGATGACCCCGATGACGTCGGTGCCCTCCGTGACTCCGGAGTTGGCCACCGCATTACTGGTGGCGCTGCTGGATATGTCCATCCCCGGCAGCAGCCAGCTGGCCACCCAGAGGGCAAGACCGTTGATCAGGACCCGAACGACGAATGAGCGCATGCGCCCATGCTGCCATACCGTGGCCGCGGCCCGGGCTCCGGTTGGGAAGGGGCGGGCTCAGCTGTCCCCGGCATCAGGAGTATCAGGAAGCGGGGCCTACCGATTCGCGCCAAATGATGCGGTTGAGGGGAGCGGGGGACGGGACGAACGCTTCGCCGCGGATAACAGCCACCAGCCGGCGCAGGGAGTCGGCTCCGATCCGTTCCAGGTCCACGTCAACGGTGGACATGGACGGTGCCAGGTACTCCGCCACCTCCAGGTTGTCCCAACCCGTCACGCTGATATCCTCCGGAACGCGCCAGCCGCGCATCAACGCGCCACGGACTACGCCTGCGGCCACCACATCGTTGGCGGCTATAACGGCTGTGGGTTGCCGGCCTTCAGCAAGGGCCAGCATGGCTTCCATCCCTGACCTTGCGCTCCAGTTGCCCTCCACCGCGCCGGCGGACTCCAAGCCCAGCCGCTCGATAGTTTCCAGGTAAACCTGCCGGCGTGCCCGGGCGGAGGCGAACTGCCCCGGTCCACCTACATGCAGGAAACGCCGGTGCCCCAGACCGGCCAGGTGCTCCATCATTTCCGCTACCGGAGAAGCGTCTGCCAGCGCTCCGATACCGCGCATCTCGTCGTCGAAATCAGCGGAGACCACGATGGCAGCGCCCGCCGGGAGGCTGCTTCCTATGCCTTCGGCAAGAGGCGCCAGCGAAAGGATTCCTTCAACCTGTCCGGAATCGGCAAGCTCGAGCATCCGCTCCGTCCTGGACGCCGCATCGGGAAGGCTCAGGATTTCCAGGACAAAGCCGGCGTCATGGGCAGCAGCGCTGGCACCGGCCAACATCCGTGCCGGACTGTACGTGGCGGCAGGCAGCAGCACTGCCAGGCGGCCGGTGCGCCGGGTACGCATGGAACGGGCTACCAGGTTGGGCCGGTAGTTCAACTCTTCGATGGCGGCGCGTACGCGCTCGCGGGTGGGCGGCTTCATGCCCGCATCGGAGCGCAGGTAGCGGGACACGGTCTGATGGGAGACTCCCGCGGCCTTGGCTACTTCCATGATGGTGGGCCGCCGGGAAGGGCTGCCGGGCTTTTCCATCGTGCCGCCTCTCCCGCCGCCGCCGTCACTGAGTTGATGAACGTTCACCACGTTAGCAGCGGTGGAGGCCCCGGCAGTCGGGACAGCCGGACCATACCGATAGGGGAATGCCAACAGTAGGCTGAGTGCCATGATGCCATCTCCCACTCCCGCGGAGGGTGTGAGGCCGCGTCCCGTTGTGGGCCGCCTGCCCCGCTATTCCGCAGGTAAACCGCCCGCCGCCGTAGACGGGCTCGCCAGCTTCAAACTGTCCTCGAACGAGAACCCGCTTCCGCCCCTGCCGGAGGTTACCGCTGCCATCGCGGCCCGGACGGACTTCAACCGCTACCCGGATCCGCTGTGTACCAGGCTGAGGACTTCGCTCGCCGGCTTCCTGGAGGTGCCGGCGGAAGACATCGTCACCGGGGCCGGCAGCCTGGGTGCCCTCGGCCAGGTGCTGGCAGCTTTTGCGGGACAGAACGACGACGGCGAACCGGACGAGGTAATTTACGCGTGGCGTTCCTTCGAGGCCTATCCGATCAGCATTGGATTGAGTGGCGCAACCGGCGTCCAGGTCCCCCTCACTGCGGACGGCAGGCACGACCTCGACGCGATGGCGGCCGCCGTCACCGCCCGCACCCGGGTGATATTGCTCTGCACGCCGAACAATCCCACCGGGCCGGCCATCACTGCCGCCGAAACCGAAAACTTTCTCCGGGCAGTCCCGGAGGATGTAGTTGTTGTCATTGACGAGGCCTACTTCGAATTCGTGCGGGCAGATGGGGCAGTCAACGGCATTGATATCTACCGCAAGTACGCGAACGTAGTGGTCCTGCGGACATTCTCCAAAGCCTTCGGACTGGCCGGTCTCCGAGTGGGCTACAGCATTGCCCAGCCCGGACTCACCCGTCATCTGCGTGCTGCAGCAACCCCTTTTGCGGTGTCACAGATTGCCGAAGAGGCAGCGGTGGTGTCGCTCGAACACTACGGCCGGATTGTAGAAAGGGTACAAACGCTGGTCGATGAACGGACGCGGGTGGTGGATGGACTGCGGGAGCTCGGCTGGCGTGTCCCGGACGCCCAAGGCAACTTTGTCTGGCTGGACCTCGGACCCGATGCGGCGGACTTCGCAGGTCAGGCCGCGGCCATGGCACTCTCCGTCCGGGCGTTTGCCCACGAAGGCGTCCGTGTCAGCGTCGGCGAACCGGAAGCTAACTCGCGGTTCCTGCGGTTGTGTGCGGACTATACAAAAGCGCCACGGGGTTCCTAGCGCTTAACATTAGGCCTTTACGGACCCTACTGAAGATAAAGTAAGAGGCATTAAGCCAAAATATATGCACAAACCGGAATGCATTCCATCTGAGGCATATATCCCAGCGATTGCCGCATCCGGATGCGGCAAGCAAGGAGACGGTATGGGCGCTACACATTTGCCCTCCACCGAGTTCGACGGAACCGCCGTCGACGAGCAGCGCGAAGCGAGTGCCGAGACCCTTCTGGGCGGGCCGGGCGTGGACATGGTCCAGCTGCTCGACGTTGACGGCAGGCTTGGCGAAGACGAAACCTTTTCCAGCTATGCCAAGCGCCTGGACCCGGAAAAACTCCGTGGTTTCTACGCGGATATGGCCAGGATCCGCCGCTTCGACCAAGAGGCCACGGCTCTGCAGCGCCAGGGCCAGCTGGCCCTGTGGGTGCCGTTGACGGGTCAGGAGGCCGCACAGATCGGTTCCGGCCGCGCCACGCAGCCGCAGGACTACATTTTCCCCACGTACCGGGAGCACGGTGTGGCCCTGACCCGGAACGTTGATCTGGCTGAGCTGCTGCGCCAATTCCGTGGCGTGTCCAACGGCGGCTGGGATCCCAGGGAGACGAACTTCCACCTCTACACGCTCGTGCTGGCTGCCCAGACCCTCCATGCGGTCGGATACGCCATGGGAATCCAGCGGGACCAGCTGCTCGCGGATGCCATCGGTGCGGATTCGATCGGAACAGAAACAGCCGTTGAGCCTGAGGAGCGAGCCGCAGTCGTCGCCTATTTTGGCGACGGTGCGAGCTCCGAAGGCGACGTCCACGAGTCCATGGTGTTCGCGGCGTCCTACAACGCCCCGGTGGTGTTCTTCTGCCAGAACAACCACTGGGCCATTTCGGTCCCCAGCACCGTGCAGACCCGCATCCCGCTGGCCAACCGCGCCAAAGGCTACGGGTTCCCCGGCATCCGGGTGGACGGCAATGACGTCATCGCGGTGCACGCCGTCACCGAGTGGGCCTTGGAGCATGCCCGCAGCGGCAAGGGCCCCGTGCTGATCGAGGCGTTCACCTACCGGGTGGGCGCGCACACCACGGCAGACGATCCCACCAAGTACCGCGAACAGGCGGAAGAAACGGCATGGCGGGCCAAAGACCCGCTGGACCGGCTGGAAAAGCACCTTCGTGCCGAGGGCTATGCTGACGATGCCTTCTTCGAGCAGGTCAAGGCCGACGGCGACGAGCTGGCAGCCTACGTCCGGCGCACCGCCTACGACCTCAAGTCCCCTGACATCCGCGAGAGCTTCGCCAATGTCTACGCGGAGGCCCATCCGCTGGTGGCAGAGGAACTCGCCTGGTTTGAGCAGTACAGCGCGGGATTCGCCGCCGAAGAAGCAGACGCCGACGCAAGCGAGGATGCCCGCTGATGACCACCATGACCATCGCCAAGGCCATTAATGAAGGCCTCCGCGCCTCACTGAAAAGCAACCACAAAGCGCTGCTCATGGGTGAGGACATCGGTGCCCTGGGTGGCGTATACCGCGTTACCGAAGGCCTGCTCGCCGAGTTCGGCCCCTCCCGGGTAGTGGATACCCCGCTGGCTGAATCGGGCATCATCGGCACGGCCATCGGCATGGCGCTGCGGGGGTACAGTCCGGTGTGCGAGATCCAGTTTGACGGTTTTGTGTTCCCGGGCTTCAACCAGATCACCACGCAGTTGGCCAAAATGCATGCGCGCAGCAGTGGTCGCCTGTCGGTTCCCGTGGTGATTCGCGTGCCGTACGGGGGCGGCATCGGCTCGATCGAGCACCACTCGGAGTCACCCGAGGCGTTGTTCGCGCATACGGCAGGCTTGCGCATCATCACGCCCTCCAACCCGCACGATGCCTACTGGATGATCCAGCAGGCCGTGGAATGCAAGGATCCGGTGATCGTTTTCGAGCCGAAGCGCCGGTACTGGCTCAAGGGCGAGGTGGATCTTGATTCGCCCGGAGTTGCCGCAGATCCCTTCAAAGCCCATGTGCTTCGCGAAGGAACCGACGCCACCATCGTCGCTTATGGCCCGCTGGTTCCGGTGGCCCTGGCTGCTGCCAACGCGGCCGCGGAGGATGGACGCAGTATCGAAGTGATTGACCTGCGCTCCGTTTCGCCCATCGATTTCGATGCCGTGACGGCGTCTGTCGAGAAGACCGGCCGGCTGATTGTGACCCATGAGGCCCCCACCTTCGGCGGCATTGGCGGGGAGATCGCAGCCCGCGTCAGCGAGCGGGCGTTCCTGTCCCTCGAAGCGCCGGTGATCCGTGTGGGCGGCTTCCACATGCCCTACCCGGTGGCCAAGGTGGAGGAAGACTACCTGCCGGACATCGACCGCATCCTTGAGGCGCTGGACCGCGCCTTCGCCTACTGACCTAGGACATCATGACCCTGAAGAAATTCAACCTCCCGGACGTCGGCGAAGGACTCACAGAGGCGGAAATCGTCTCCTGGAAGGTCAGGCCCGGCGATTCGGTGGCCATCAACGACATCCTTTGTGAAATCGAAACGGCCAAGTCGCTGGTGGAACTGCCGTCCCCGTACGCAGGCACCGTGCGCGAGCTGCTGGTCCCCGAAGGCGTAACCATCGACGTCGGCACCGCCATTATCAGCGTCTCTGAGGGTGTGGAGGGGGATCCAACGCCTGCTGACGCGCCGGTGCCCGCTGCCGCCGCGCCGACTGCGCCGGCCGACCGGTCAGGCGCCGAGCCGCTGATGTACGGCACGCTGCCCGCTGACGCCTCGGATGCCTCAGGTACCGCCGGTGCCGCTGATGGCATGGCGGACCGCCCGCTGGTGGGCTCCGGTCCCAAGGCCGACGCCGTTAAGCGCCGCCCGCGGATTTCGACAGGCCCAGCCAACGGCCCGGCAGGCTCACGGACCGGCGGGGCCACCGGCGCCCTGACGGTCAATGCCCCGGAAGTGGAACCCGTCCAGCCCCATACCCCGGCCGCCGTAACCCAGCCGCCGGCACCTGCTGCAGCATCCATCCCGGCAGGCGCTGAAAGCCAGGCCCCCGGCGCCCGTTCCGCCGTCGAACATTCCATCGCATCCACGGCAGCCGCTGCGCAGGCCGGCATCGCGGGCATCACCGGACTGGTGAATCGCGTGCTGGCGAAGCCGCCGGTCCGCAAGATCGCCCGGGACCTCGGCATCGACCTGGCTGACGTCGTCGCCACCGGCTCCCACGGTGAGGTGACCCGTGAGGACCTGGTGAGCTACCAGGCCCAGCGCGATGCTGAACTGGACAAGGCGGAGGGCTTCTGGGGCAAGGCGGGACGGCCGCAGGAGCAACGAATCGAGCGGATCCCCGTTAAAGGCGTGCGCAAAGCCACCGCCAAGGCCATGGTGGATTCGGCCTTCGCCGCGCCGCACGTGAGCATTTTTGTGGACGTTGACGCCAGCCGGACCATGGAATTCGTCAAGCGGCTCAAGGCGTCCCGCGATTTTGAAGGCATCAAGGTATCGCCGCTGCTGATCCTGGCCAAGGCCGTGATCTGGGCTGCGGCACGGAATCCGAGCGTCAATGCCACCTGGGTGGACAACGCAGAGGGCGGGACGGCGGAGATCCACGTCAAGCACTTCCTGAACCTCGGCATAGCCGCAGCCACGCCGCGCGGGCTCATGGTGCCGAACATCAAGAACGCGCAGGACTTGTCCCTGAAGCAGCTGGCCCTGGCTTTGAACGAGCTGGCCACCAGCGCCCGGGCGGGCAAGACCAAACCCGCGGAAATGCAGGGCGGCACGCTGACCATCACCAACATCGGCGCCCTGGGCATCGACACCGGCACGCCGATCATCAACCCGGGCGAGGTGGCGATCGTGGCTTTTGGCACCATCAAGCAAAAACCGTGGGTGCTGGATGGCGAAGTGATTCCACGCTGGATCACCACCCTCGGCGGGTCCTTCGACCACCGGGTGGTAGACGGCGACCTCTCCGCACGCTTTATGGCCGACGTCGCCGCCATCCTTGAGGAACCGGCGCTGTTGCTGGACTGACCGGAGCCGGTAACGCACAGCATCCCGTGATTGACTGGACCCCGTGAAAAGCGCCACTCCGACTGCCGGGATCCGTGAAACCAGACGCCGGGCCGTAAAAACCAGGGCGGCGAACGTCCTCTCCGAGGTTTTCCAGCCCCCGGTGACGGTGTTGGCCATGCTCCTGCTGAGTCCCGCCGTCGAGCCCGGTTTTCCGTCCACCGCCGGCTATGGTGCGGTTGCCGGGCTGTTTGTCTGTGTCCTGCCGCTGATCCTGGTCCTAATGATGGTCCGGCTGGGCAAGGTGACGGACCACCATGTCAGCACCAGGAGCCAGCGGCCGCTGGTGCTGCTCATGGCGCTCGTGTCGGTGCTGGCGGGCATCGGCGTGCTGGTCGCCGTGGACGCGCCGCGGAGCGTGCTTGCCGCCATGCTGTCCGTAGTGGCCGGCGTCTTCATAGTCGCCATCATCAGCGCCTACTGGAAGATCAGCGGACACGCGGCGGCAGTGTCCAGCGCCGTGGTGGTGATCATCGCCATCCTGGGGCCTGCCTGGCTGCCGCTTCTGGTGATCATCCCGGCCGTCGGCTGGGCACGCCTGGTACTCCGCGCCCACACGCTTGCGCAGGTGGTAGCGGGAACACTTTTTGGCGCCGTGGTGATGGCCGGAACGTGGTGGCTGTTCCTGCAGTGGCTGCTTTAGCCGGCGTCGTAGGTGTTGGCGATGTAGACGTCGCAGGAGGCGTTGTGCGCCACGCTGTTGGCTACGCTGCCCAGCACGCGGGCGATGCCCAGCATGCGCCGGTTTCCTACCACGATCATCTGCGCTTCCAGGCGTGCCGCCTCATTGATCAGCGCTTCCGCGGGTTTGCCGCGAGCGGCCGAATAAGTAACACTGACGTCCCGGCCCAGGGATTCCGCCACCGTGCGCGCTACGTACTCGGCGCCGTCGGCATCGGAGATGATGACCTGGTCGCTGCCGCTGCCAAAGACTTCGGTGCGGTCCTTGTCGAAGGCAGAGATCACATGGAGTCCCGCCCCCAGGGCCAAGGCCAGGGTGTGCGCCTTTTCGGCGGCCTTTTTAGCTGTAGGGCTGCCGTCCACTCCGACAACGATGATTCCACTCATGCGGGTACTCCTTTGTTCCGTAGCGCTCGGGCGTCCTGTTCAGTCCGGTGGGGCCTAGATTACAGTGCTGCAGGCTAAAGCGCGTCGATGGCCCGGCGCAGCACTGGAGCAAGCCGGCGCACGCCTTCCGCGATGGCTTCGGGAGGAACGGCACTGAAAGCGAGACGCAGCTGATTGGACGGCTCGTCCGACGGCGTGAAGGCAGCTCCCGGGATGAACACCACTCCGGCATCAATCGCCTTTTGCAGCAGGGGGTAGGTATCGACGCCATCGGGAAGGGTAACCCAGACGAAAAAACCACCCTCCGGCCGCGTCCAGCTGAGGCCTTCGGGCATGTGCTCTTCCAAAGCGGCAAGCATGGCCCGGCAGCGCTCGGCGTACAGGCCGCGGTAGGTTTCGATTTGGCCCAGCCAGTCGTAGTCGCGCAGGTAGGCAGAGACGAGCATCTGGTTCAGCGACGGCGGGCAGAGTGTGACTGCCTCTGCGGCCAGGTAGTAGCGGCGCTGCAGGTGCTCCGGAACCAGTGCCCAGCCAATCCGCAAACCCGGGGCGAAGATCTTGGAGAAGGAGCCCATGTAGATCACGTCGTGGGGGTTCGCCGCCCGGAGCGGCGTGAGTGGCTGGCCGTCAAACTTCAGCAGGCCGTAGGGGTTATCCTCCAAGACCAAAACATTCGCCGCGCGGCATATATCGACGATCTGCTGGCGCCGGGCCGGGGCCAGTGTGATGCCTGAGGGGTTGTTGAAATTGGGGATGGTGTACAGGAACTTGACGTTCTTTCCTGCTGCCTGGAGTGCTGCGATTCGTTCCTCGAGGACTTCAGGCACCAGGCCGTCGTCGTCCATGTCTACAGTCTCCACCTGGACCTGGTAGGCCTCGAACGTGTTTAGAGCCCCCACATAAGTTGGGGTTTCAACCAGGACGACGTCACCCGGATTGCAGAACAGCTTGGTGGCGATGTCCTGGGCGGACTGTGATCCGGCGGTGATGACAACATTTGCGGGCTGAGCATCGGTGATGCCCTCGGCGGCCATTACCTGGCAGATCTGTTCGCGCAGTTCCAGGGTGCCCTGACCGTTGCCGTATTGCAGCGCCGTGAGGCCTTCGTCGGCGATGATCCGCGAGGCGGTCTGTGCCAGCCTGTCCAGCGGTAGTGATTCCAGATAGGGGCTGCCCCCGGCCAGGGACACCAGTCCCGGTCTCAGCGAAATGTCAAAGACATCACGGACTGCGGACTGCTTGATGTTGGCGGCGCGCTCCGAGAAGAGTTCATCGTGGCGGTGGGCGGATGTTGCGGCACGCTCAAGGGCGTCAATAGCTTCTGCCGGCAGCAACTCTGCTGCGGAATCAAGTGTTTCGTGGGTCACAGTGCAAGGATACCAACAGGGGTTGTCTCATATGCAACCCCTGTTGCCACTAGGGCTGCGGAAGGTGCGTCGCGTGGCGCAGGACTTCTTGCATGTGAATAAGCTCCGCACACCGCCAGTGGGCGTGCGGAGCTTGTCCATAAATCCCGGACTGCGTAAATTCCCGGTACCCGATTTCGTGAGGACTAGGAAGCCGCGGGCTGTGACGCGGTGAGGACGTCGAAGATGCCCTTGATCTGTTCCACTACCTCGGCGTCGTCCTTCGGGTGGATCTCGGCGAAGCGGACCATGGAGCCGGGTACGGCAAGCTTGACGTCCTCCAGCACCTCGGCGCCGGCAATGCCAACGGCCTTGCGCGCCTCATCCTGCGCCCAGACTCCGCCGTACTGGCCAAACGCGGTGCCGACGACGGCTGTGGGCTTGCCGGTCAGCGCGCCGGCGCCGAAGGGGCGGGACAGCCAGTCAATGGCGTTCTTGAGCGATGCGGGGATCGTGCCGTTGTGCTCGGGGGTGACCAGGAGCAGGGTGTCCGCCTCGCTTGCTGCAGCGCGCAGGGCGGCGGCGGCGGCAGGGACCTGGCCTTCGACGTCAATATCCTCGTTGTAGAAGGGGACGTTGCCCAGGCTTTCGTGGATGATCACGTCAACGTGCTCCGGAGCGTTCAGCTGGATGGCTTCGGCAAGCTTCTGGTTGGTGGACCCGCTGCGCAGGCTGCCTACGAGGGTGAGGACGGTGCTCTTGGTCATGATGACTCCTTGGGATCTGGTCCGGCGGTGACCGGTTGTCTGTTTGGAATGTCCAGCTTTGAAGGCCTTCAGACGACTAAACGGACTACGGTCCGGTTATATTCCGAAGATTAGACTAGGGAACGTGAGCTTCATCCCCTTGCCGCCCGGGGGTTCCCTGGGAGCGGCCGCCGAACGCCGCGATGCCGCGCGTAACCGGGAGCGCCTGCTCTTAGCCGCTCGGGAGCTGATCGACGAGTGCGGAGCCGAGGGACTCACGATGGACCAGCTGGCCGAACGAGCCGGCGTGGGCAAAGGGACCGTGTTCCGGCGGTTTGGCAGCCGGGCCGGACTGATGCTGAACCTCCTCAACGAATCCGAAACAGCCTTCCAGACGCGCTTCATGTTCGGACCACCGCCGCTGGGACCAGGGGCACCAGCCCTGGAACGGCTCATTGCCTTCGGGGTGGAGCGGATTGCCTACGTGATGGAATTCGGGGACCTGCTGCTGGCGGCCGAAGCTGCGCCGTACCACCGCCTGGACGTTCCGGCCACAGTCCTCCACCAGCGCCACCTCGAAGTATTGCTGCTGGAGGACGGAATACAGGAGGAGACCTGGCTGCTGGCCGGTTCCCTGGTGGCCACGCTGGAACCCGAACGCCTGATTCATGAGGTCCGGGTACACGGGGTGGGCACCGAGCGCCTGGCTGGTTCCTGGCGCCAGCTGGTCACCAGGCTGGTCCACGGCGGATAGCGCGACAATCATGTAACGATCTTGACACGCTGGTCAGGATATTTGACTGCGGCCGACGACGGCGCTGGATCATGTGATAGTTTCCTCTGGAATGTGACCCGCAACACAGTCCGGATGGGCTGGCCTGATCGGCGGCGGGGTCCGGCTACAAGCCGGCAGGTCTCACCCCGGCGACGGCGAAACCCATGCTTACGGCCGGAACAACGGAAGGATTAAGATCGTGAATATTGTTGAGGGCGCCCGCACGGCAGCAATGGGCATGAGTTCACCCCGAATGCAGCTCAAGGCGCCGGTGACCACGAAGTAACGCAATGGTCCGCTACTTGGCCAAGCGCGCGGCCACCTACATCTTCATGATCTTCCTGACCACCTCAGCCGGATATTTCCTGGCGGTGAGTTCACTGAAGCCGGCCCTTTTGGAACAGGAAAAGATTCCCCGGCCAACGCCCGAGCAGGTGGCAGCGTCCATGCGGCTCAAGGGCCTGGACCCTGAGCTGAGCCCGTGGGAACGTTACGTGGACTGGCTGGTCGCGATTGTGACCCGTTGGGATTGGGGTCGTAGCCCCAACGGTGCGTTCATTAACGCCGAGTTTGGCGATCGCGTCTGGATCTCCACACGGCTTTTCCTGGCCTCAATCGTGCTGACGCTGGTGATCGGCGTTGCGCTTGGCGTGTATTCCGCCGCCAGGCAATACAAGTTCCAGGACCGCGTGATCACTTCCTACAGCTACCTGGCGTACATCGTCCCGGCGCCCATCGCGTACTTCCTGGTGCAGCTTGGGGCCATCCGCATCAACGAGGGAGTAGGGCAGAGGATCTTCTTTGTCACGGGCATCTCCACACCGGGCATGAAACCTGGGTGGGACCAATTCGTGGACATACTGGCCCACTATGCGGTTCCCACCATCGCCATCACCTTGGTGGGTTGGGGCTCCTACCAAATCGCACAACGGCAGTACTTGCTGGATAACGTCAATGCAGACTTTGTGCGGACGGCCCGGGCCAAGGGGCTGACCCGCAACCAGGCGATCAGCCGGCACGCGCTGCGGGTGTCCTTCATCCCCGTGGCGCAGAGCATTGCCTTCACCATCCCGGCCATCTTTGCCGGTGGATTCTTCGCCGAAAAAATCTTCGCGTGGCCAGGCATCGGGTCCTGGAGCATCGATGCCATCGGCAACCAGGACGTGAACGCGGCCACGGCCACCCTGGCGTATGGCTCCATGATTTTTGCCCTCGGTGCCATCCTGGCGGACTTCGCGACCTCGTTGGTTGACCCGAGAGTGAGGGTGTCATGACCATCCCAAACGCCATAGACCCAGCAGCAGTCACAGACGCCCACCTTCAAGACGGGGAGGTGGTCATCAACAAGACCACCATCATCCTGCGCCGGTTCATGAGGAATAAGACTGCGGTTGCGGGGCTGGTCATCTTCCTGGCCCTGACGCTTTTCTCCTTCGTCGGTGGGTTCTTCACCAGCTGGGACAAGTCCACTATCGACCCGTTCAACATCGGGATGCCCCCGTCAGCAGACCACCTTCTCGGTACCTCCCAGGCTGGAATCGACCTCTACGCCATGGTGGTGGAAGGGACCCGGATCTCCATCCTGATCGGCCTGATCGTCGGGCTGGTATCAGTCCTGGTGGCTGCCGTCTACGGCTGCACCATGGCCTACTTCGGCGGCAAAGTGGACAAGGTCATGTTGTTCATCCTGGAAGCCCTGATCATGATGCCGGCGCTGCTGGTGGTAGCAGTTGTGACCAGCGGTGGCGGGGCGGGCTTGCGTGACCAGCTGCCAAGCTGGCTGCTCTTGATCGTTGTACTCCTGGTTTTCAGCTGGATGGGCGCGGCCCGCCTGATCCGCTCCATGTCCATGTCGCTCATGCAGCGGGACTTCATCAAGGCAGCACAGTACATGGGAGTCCCCGCGCGGCGCATCGTCTGGCGGCACCTCGTTCCCAACATCGGTTCCCTGCTGGTCCTGGACATCACCCGCGGCGTCACCGGCGCGATCCTGGCGGAGGTTGCCTTCTCCTTTATCGGTATCGGCATCAAGGTTCCGGACGTGAGCCTGGGTGTGCTGATTGGCGGAGCTACCTCCCAGGTCCAGACGTTCCCCTGGATGTTCTGGGTACCGCTGCTGGTCATGTTCCTGCTGACCGGATCGTTGGCCATGATGAACGACGGGCTCCGGGACGCTTTTGACCCTAGCTCCAGTTCCTTCGGCAAAGCCCGGAAAATCGGAGCCCGGAAGACGCATACGCGCACGACACACGCCAAGCGGAGGCAATCATGAGTTCTGTAACTCCCGGCAGCGCCGTCCTGACCGTCAGGGATTTGAGCGTCCGCTTCAACTCCGAGAACGGGGTGGTCAACGCCGTCAGGGGAGTGAACTTTGACGTAATGGCCGGCAAAACGCTGGGTATTGTGGGCGAATCAGGGTCCGGGAAGTCTGTCACCTCCATGGCAGTGATGGGGCTGTTGCCCACCTCGGCGGAAGTTACCGGATCGGTACGCCTCAATGGAACGGAGTTGCTGGGCCTCAGCGACAAG
The DNA here is from genome assembly GCF_059383595.1 of Pseudarthrobacter sp. MDT1-40-2. NCBI lineage: Bacteria > Bacillati > Actinomycetota > Actinomycetes > Micrococcales > Micrococcaceae > Pseudarthrobacter > Pseudarthrobacter sp. MDT1-40-2. Next base: position 843,225 of record NZ_JBWZCL010000002.1, read on the forward strand.
GCCATGTGCCAGTACCGCGGCAACGACATCGCCATGGTTTTCCAGGACCCGCTGTCCTCGCTGACACCCGTCTACACGGTGGGAACCCAGATCGTCGAGGCGCTCACCATCCACAACCCGAACATGAGCAAGGCAGCCAAAGAAGCCCGCGCCGTCGAACTTCTGGCCATGGTGGGGATTCCCAGCCCCAAGGACCGGCTGAAGGCGTTCCCCCACGAGTTCTCCGGCGGCATGCGCCAGCGCGTGATGATTGCGATTGCGATTGCGAACAATCCGCGGGTGCTCATCGCCGATGAGCCGACGACGGCACTTGACGTGACCATCCAGGCCCAAGTGCTGGAGGTATTGCAGACGGCGCAGGAGGAGACCGGTGCCGCCGTCGTCATGATCACTCACGATCTGGGTGTGGTGGCGGGTATCGCGGACGACATCATGGTGATGTACGCGGGCAAGCCGGTGGAGACCGGGACGGTGGAGGACATCTACTACAACCCGCGCATGCCGTACACCATGGGCCTGCTGGGCGCTGTTCCCCGCGTGGATGTGGGGCGAAAGACCTCCCTGGTGCCGATCGACGGCGTGCCGCCCAACCTGCTCTTCGAGCACACCGGCTGTTCTTTTGCGCCGCGATGCCCGCTTGTTGTGGATGCTTGCCACGAGGGTGAACCGGGCCTGCTGAAGACGCAGGGCAGCGCAATCCACCGTGCAGCCTGCATCCGCTCAGACGAGCTTGGTGACGGTGCGGATGCGAGGGTGATCTTCCGGGCACCACCGGTGCCGGTGTCCCGTTTTGACGGAATCGCCCGGGAAAATCGCACGACGGTTCTGAAGCTTACGGATGTACGCAAGCATTTCCCCCTGCTGAAGGGCGCGCTGCTGAAGCGCAAGGTGGGGACAGTCAAGGCTGTGGACGGTCTCAGTTTCGATGTCCGTGAGGGCGAGTGCTTCTCCATTGTGGGCGAGTCCGGATCGGGCAAGACCACCACCCTGCTGGAAATCATGGAGTTCCACAAGGACCAGGACGGAGAGGTGGTAATCGGCGGGATCAGCAACAAGCAGGCAGCTGACGCCAAAACCAGGAGTGCCATGCGCAAGGAACTGCAGATGGTGTTCCAGGATCCCACCGGTGCACTGGATCCTCGATTCACCGTGTATGAGGTTCTCGCCGAACCGCTGGAAAACCAGGGAATGGCGAAACCGGACATCCGGAAACGCATCATGGAACTCATGCGCCTGGTGGGCCTCCAGCCGGACCATGTGAACCGGTTCCCTAACCAGTTCTCCGGCGGCCAGCGGCAACGGATCGGAATCGCCCGCGCCCTCGCCGTTAATCCAAAGCTGGTGGTTCTGGACGAGCCGGTATCTGCCTTGGACGTTTCCGTTCAGGCAGGAGTTATCAACCTCTTGGACAAACTGCGCGCAGAGCTGGGCTTGAGCTACCTGATGGTGGCCCACGACTTGTCCGTGGTGCGGCACATTTCGGACCGGGTGGCCGTGATGTACCTGGGCAAAATCGTAGAAATCGGTGACGTTGGCAGTGTTTTTGACAGGCCGCGGCACCCCTATACGAGGTCATTGTTGTCCGCAATTCCGGTGCCCGACCCCCAGGTGGAGCGCAACCGGGAACGGATTATCCTCCAGGGTGATTTGCCCAGCCCACTGGATGCGCCCAAGGGATGCAACTTCGCCGGCCGCTGCCCGGTGTTCGCGGCCCTTCCGGAAGAAAAGAAGCAAAAGTGCCTTTCTGTTGAACCGCCCTTGGTGGCTGTTCCCGCGTCCGTGCAAGGTCACGCCTTGGACCAGCAGTTCGCCTGCTTCTTTCCCGACGGTGAGTTGGACTCCGAAATGGTGGTCAGCCACGAGGAACCCGCAGTCCGAACTCCCTGATTCTCCTGTTCCATCACCGCACCGTGTACCCAACAATGAAGGGAAATCCATGAAGAATGTGACCAGAATCGGCGGGGTGGCAGCTGTTGCAGTTTCGCTTGCCCTCACCGGCTGCTCCGGAGGTACGCCATCGGGGCCGGCTTCAGCCTCGGGCCAGGCCTCGGGCAGTGACATTGCCTCGCTCATCAGCATCAACGAGAAGCCGGCTGCCGACTTGGAACAGGGCGGAAAGTTGACGCTGCCCTTGGGCAACATCGGCCCGGACTTCAACGGGTTCTCCAACACTGGAAACAGCGCGGACAACACGGCACTGATGGCTCCTATCAACCCGATTGGAGCCAGCGGCGGGGGACTTGGCGGTTGCTGGAAGTACGACTACGACGGCGAAGCTTCCGTCAACACTGATTTCTGCGAATCCGTGGAGAGCGACGTGGTGGACGGCAAGCAGACCATCACCATCAAAATCAATGAGAAAGCCACCTACAACGATGGCACCCCCATTGACGTCAAGGCCTTCCAGAACACCTGGAACATCCAAAAGAGCACCGAGGCCGGCTACGACATCGTCAGTCCTGGCAATTACGGGTTCGTTGAGTCGGTGGAAGCCGGCAGCAGCGACAAGGAAGTGATCGTCAAAACCAGCCAGCCCGTCTATCCGCTGGAATCACTGTTCTTCGGAGTCATCCACCCGGCCGTAAACTCCCCGGAGGTATTCAACACCGGATTCACCGGTGAGATGCACCCGGAGTGGATGGCAGGCCCTTTCAAGGTGGACCAGTACGATTCCGCAGCGCAGACGGTGACCCTTGTTAGAAACGACAAGTGGTGGGGTACCAAGCCGGTTCTGGAGAGCGTCACGTTCCGGCAGATGGAAACCAGCGCGGAGATTGCTGCTTTCAAGAACGGTGAAATCGACGCTGTGGAGACCAACACGATTGCTCTCTACAAGCAGGTGGATGGCACCGCCAACTCCGAGGTGCGGCGCGGGCAGCGGCTGTTTGCCGGCGGCTTGAACCTCAACGCCCAGCGCATCACCGACGTCGCGGTGCGTGAGGCGATTTTCACTGCGGTGGACCGTGAGGCCCTTCGGAACGTGCGCTTCAACGGCCTGAATTGGCAGGAACCGAGTTCCGGCTCGATGATGTTGCTGCCCTTCTCCGAGTACTACCAGGACAACTACCCGGTGGCTGAGTCCGGAGCGGAAGCCGCAAAGAAGGTGTTAGCCGAAGCGGGTTACACGCCTAATGCCGATGGAATCATGGAGAAGGACGGCAAGCCGGTTTCGTTCAAGATCGCCAACTTCGGTGATGACCCCACCACCCTGGCCACCACCCAGACGTTGCAGAAGCAGCTGCAGGACGCGGGCATGGATGTGGGCATTGCCCAGCACGGCTCCTCCGAGTTCGGCAAGATTCTGGGCAGCCGCGAGTTTGACATGAGCCTGTCCGGCTACACGGTAGGCGCAGATGCCACGGACGTCGTCAAGCAGTTCTACGACTCAACCACCAACGAAAACCAGCTGGGCGACGCCGAGCTGGACAAGAAAATCGTCGACCTGGCCTCCATCGAGGATGACGCCGAGCGGAACAAGGCAGCTATGGAAGTGGAGAAGGAGCACATGGCTAAGTACTTCTCCATGGGCATCGCTTTCAACGGCCCTCAAATCTCCTTCGTCCGGACGGGACTGGCTAACTATGGCCCATCCCTCTTCAAGAGCTTTTCCCAGGTTCCGGACTGGACCACTATTGGCTGGGAAAAGAAATAAACCCGGCATCTGAGTAACGTTTGAAGGCCGGTATCTCCTGGAATATCAGGAGGTACCGGCCTTCGGCGTTCCTGCCTGTCCAGTGCCCTAGAATCTTGGAACTGCCACTTTTTTGCAGATCGCGCCATGAAGGGAAACCATGAAGCACCTGACCAGGCTCGGCGGGGCGGTGGCAGTTGCCGCTGCCTTCGCCCTCACCGGCTGCGGCGGCACTCCGTCCGGTCCGGCAACTGCCTCCGGCCAGGCCCCGGGCAGTGATGTTTCCAAGCTGGTCGGCGTGAATGAAAAACCGGCCTCAGACCTTGAACAGGGCGGCAGCGTCACCCTTCCGCTGCTCAGCATTGGCCCGGACTTCAATGATTTCTCCAACAACGGCAGCAGCGCGGACAACGCGGCCCTGCTGGTCCCAATGAACCCCGTTGCGGTCCAGAACGGCGGGATCGGCGGTTGTTGGAAGCGGGACTACACCGGTAAGGCCACACCCAATACAGACTTCTGCGAGACCGTGGAAAGCACCGTGAGCGATGGCAAGCAAACCATCACCATCAAGGTCAATGACGATGCCACGTACAACGACGGTACGCCCATCGACGTCAAGGCCTTCCAGAACACCTGGAACATCCTCAAGAGTTCCGGGAACGGCTACGACATCGTCAGCACCGGCAACTACGCCTCGGTGGAATCGGTGGAGGCAGGCAGCAGCAGCAAGGAAGTAGTGGTCAAAACCAGCCAGCCTGTCTACCCGCTGGATTCACTGTTCTTCGGTTTGATCCATCCCGCCGTGAACTCCCCGGAAATATTCAACAACGGCTTTAACGGCGACCTGCACCCGGAATGGATGGCGGGCCCGTTCGCACTGGAGGGCTACGATTCCGCTGCCCGCACCGTCACCATGGTCCGGAATGACAAGTGGTGGGGCGCCAAGCCCGTCCTGGACAAGGTGACCTTCCGGCAGCTGGAAACCAGCGCCCAGCTGGCGGCCTTCAAAAACAGCGAAATCGACGCCATGCAGGCCAACAGCATCGGACTGTACAAGCAGCTTGAAGGCACCCCCAATTCCGAGGTGCGGCGCGGGCAGCGGTTGTTTGCCGGCGGCTTGAACATCAACGCCCAGCGGATTACCGACGTCGCGGTCCGTGAGGCGATCTTCACGGCGGTGGACCGGGAGGCCATCCGCGACGTGCGCTTCAACGGCCTCAACTGGGAGGAACCCAACCCGGGTTCCATGATGCTGATGCCGTTCTCGGAGCACTACCAGGACAACTACCCCGTGACCGAGAGTGGCCCGGAAGCGGCTAAGAAGGTCCTCAGCGACGCCGGCTACACGGAAAACGCCAGCGGCATCATGGAAAAGGACGGCGAGCCCGCCGCGTTCAAGATCTCAAACTTCGGCGACGACCCCACAAATCTTGCCACCATCCAGACGTTACAAAACCAGCTTAAGGCGGCCGGCATGGACGCTGGCATTGCCCAGTACGGCGCGGCCGAATTCGGCAGGGTGATGGGGGGCCGGGAGTTCGATCTCAGCATGTCAGGCTTTTCGGTGAGCGCGGATGCCACCAATTCCGTCAGGCAGTATTACGAGTCCGGCACGAACCAGAATGGCCTGGGGGACGCGGAACTGGATGCCAGGATCGCTGAGCTGGGCACCATCGAGGACGATGCCCAGCGGAACAAGGCCGCCATGGACGTGGAGAAGGAGCACATGGCTAAGTACTTCTCCATGGGCGTGGTGTTCAACGGACCGCAGATCTCCTTCGTCCGCACCGGTCTGGCGAACTACGGTCCGGCGCTGTTCGAGAGCCCGTTCCAGGTCCCGGACTGGACCACCCTAGGCTGGGAGAAGAAGTAGCCGGGAGTAGCGTGTCAGCATGACACCGCACACCATCCGCAGCGCCGTCGTGGGTTATGGGTTATCCGGCCGCGTGTTCCACGCGCCGCTGATCGCCGCAGACCCGCAGTTCTCGCTGGACGTCATCGCCACGTCGGACACCTCCCGGGCCACCGCCGCGAAACGCCGCTACCCGGAAGCGGACATCGTGCCCGATGGCGCGGCCGTGCTGGCGCTCGCGGACAGCCTGGACCTGGTGGTGCTGGGAACCCCGCCCGCCACGCACTATTCCCTCGCGAAGGCTGCCCTGGAGGCGGGGCTGGATGTCGTCGTCGACAAGCCTTTTACCGTCACCAGCGCGCAGGGAGCGGAGCTGGTTACCTTGGCTGAGCGGCTGGGCCGCGTGCTCACCGTGTACCAGAACCGACGCTGGGACAACGGCTTCCTTACGGTCAAAAAGCTGCTCGACGCCGGTGCGCTGGGTGATGTTCTGCGGTTCGAGGCCTCGATGGAGCGGTGGGCGCCGGAGATCACCAAGGCGTGGAAGGCCGCAGCCGCGGTGGACGACGGCGGCGGGATCCTGTTCGATCTGGGCACCCACTTGCTGGACATGGCCGTGCAGCTCTTCGGCCCCGCGGAAGTGGTGCATGCCCAAATCAACGCGCGCCGGCCGCAGGAGCAGGCGGATGACGACAACTTCCTGGTGCTCAGGCACCAATCCGTCAATGGCAAGGCGCCGGTTACCAGCCACCTCACCATGAACGTGCTGTCCGCTGCGCCGGGACCAAACTTGCGCCTCCTGGGCACCATGGGCGCTTACGTTAAGCACGGAACCGACCCCCAGGAGCAACAGCTGGATTCAGGAATGGCTCCCACAGATCCCGGGTATGGACTGGAGCCCCTGGAGTCGAGGCCGGAGTCGGAAGGATTGCTGGGGGTGCCTGGCGACGTCGAACGCGTTCCCACCGAACCCGGCGCCTACCAGGAGTTCTACCGGATCCTGGGGCAGAAGATACTCGACGGCGGCACTTCCTCCGGGTTGCCCCTGCCCGTTGATCCGCGGGGACCTGTGGAAGTACTCCGGCTGATCGAACAGGCCCGGGCGCTCGCAACACGCTGACCCTGTGCAGGAGTTACCGCGCGGTCCCTTCCAAATGTGGTCCACATCACTTAGGGTCGGAACCGCGGGTGCTAACTGAAACAGCTGTATCAGTTGGCACCCGACGGCAGCTGAGGTAACCAACCACCGGGTGCCGGTCCGAAAAATCCCGGTACGGTGCCCGCTATCCGCCTGGCGCCTGCCGAATTGCAGAATGGAGCACGTCCCCATGAGAGCATTTCCGCGCTTTATGGCGCCAGTAGCGGCCGTCGCCATGGCGGCAGGACTGTTGGCCGCCTCCGCGGTACCGGCAGCATCCGCGCCGGCCGCAACCGCTGAAGCCCAGACCTACATCGTCCTGTACAAAGCCAACGGGGTGTCCAAGTCGTCCCTTTCCAAGGTGGAGGGCGCTGGCGGCACGGTGGTGAACACCTACCCGCAAATCGGCGTGGCAATCGTCAAGTCCGACCGTGCCGGCTTCGGGCAGGCATTGAAGTCCGCTGACCCCAGTATCTCGGGTGCGGCCTCCACCGCCGGGTTCGGCGTGGCAGTGGTTGATGACACGGCTGCCGAAGGGGCTGCCGCCGCAGACGCGCCCATTGAACCCGGGACTCCCGCACCAGGTAACGACAACCTGGCGGCCCTGCAGTGGGACATGGACCAGATCAAAGCTCCGGAAGCCCGCGCCCTCAACGGCGGCAGCGCTTCGATCGTGGTGGGCGCCATTGACACAGGCGTGGACTGGTCACACCCGGACCTTGCAGCCAACATGGACTTTTCCAGGAGTGCGTCCTGTGTGGGCGGCGTCCCGAACCCGGACCCCGCCGCCTGGATGGACGACAACGGCCACGGCACACACACGGCCGGCACCATTGCCGCTGCTAAAAACGGCGTCGGAATGGTGGGCGTTGCGCCGAACGTGAAGATCGCCGGTATCAAGGCCGGCAACTCGGACGGCTTCTTCTACCCGGAAGCCGTGGTGTGCTCCTTTATGTGGGCAGCCGAAAAGGGCATCCAGATAACCAACAACAGCTACTATGCCGATCCCTACCTGTACAACTGCAAGAACGATCCGGAGCAGCGCGCCATCTGGGAAGCTGAGCGCCGGGCCATCCGGTTCGCACAGCAGAGCGGCACCACCGTCGTGGCCGCCGAGGGCAACCAGTCAGATGACCTGGCCCACCCCACCCAGGACATCAGCAGCCCCAACGACACCACGCCAATCACCCGGGACATCTCCAACGCCTGCGCCGTGGTGCCGGTTGAGGTTCCCGGCGTCATCGGCGTCACCGCCAATGGCAACAAGGGCTTCAAGTCCTACTACTCCAGCTACGGCGTGGGAACGGCTTCCGTGATCGCTCCGGGCGGGGATGCCCGCCAGCTGACCGCTGCTGCTCCCAACGGCCGCGTGCTTTCGACCTGGCCGGCCGCTGCTCCCTGCGTCCGTACGGTTATGGACGGTGCGGCGAAGTACTGCTACATCCAGGGCACGTCCATGGCTTCACCGCACGTTGCCGGCGTGGCCGCACTGATTGCCAGCACCGGAGTCACCAACCCCGGCAAGGTGGCCGCGAGGATCAACAACACGGCGGACAACATGGCCTGCCCCACGGACATGTCCTTCTACGCACAGGACCCGTCCGCCAGCAATGGTGCGCCCCAGGTGTGCCAGGGCGGGACCGGCTACAACAGCTTCAACGGTCACGGTCAGGTCAACGCACTGCGCGCCATCGGCGGGTAGTTTCCTCCGCATTGGCAGCAGCAATCAGTAACAGCAGTTAAGAAGAAAGTACGACGGCGGGTCCCGGCTTTTCCTTCGAAAAGCCGGGGTCGCGCCGTCGTACTTCCTTGTCCTTGGCTCAGGCAGGTGCCTCAGGCGGAAACCAGCTTGTGCCAATCGGCAACGAGGGGCAGGCTGTGTGCCTCGGAGACCGAGTGGTGTGCCACGTGGCCGGCGGCGATGTTGAGTCCGGCGGCCAGGGCAGGATCGCGGTCGAACGCGGCCTTGACGCCCAGGTTCGCCAGGGAGATGGCGTAGCGGAGGGTGACGTTGGTCAGCGCGTAGGTGGACGTGTTGGGCACGGCGCCCGGCATGTTGGCAACGCAGTAGAAGATGCTGTTGTGCACCTTGTACGTGGGCTCCTGGTGTGTGGTGGGGTGCGTGTCCTCGAAGCAGCCGCCCTGGTCCACGGCGATGTCCACCAGGACCGAGCCCGGCTTCATCCGGGCCACCAGCTCGTTGGTGACCAGCTTGGGGGCCTTGGCGCCGGGGATCAGCACCGAGCCGATCACCAGGTCCGCGTCCACTACTGACTTTTCGATCTCGTACTTGTTGGAGGCGACAGTCTTCAGCCGGCCCTGGTACTGGGCATCCAGTTCACGCAGGCGGTTGATGTTGATGTCCATAATGGTGACGTCTGCGCCCAGGCCCAGCGCCATGGCTGCGGCGTTGGTACCGGCAACGCCAGCGCCCAGGACAACAACCTTGGCCGGACGTACGCCCGGGACGCCGCCCAGCAAGACGCCCTTGCCGCCGGCCGGTGCCATCAGCGAGGTTGCTCCAACCTGGACGGAAAGACGGCCGGCAACCTCGGACATCGGAGCCAGCAGCGGCAGGGTGCGGCCGTCCTGGACGGTCTCGTAGGCGATGGCGGTGACGCCGGAATTGATGAGCTCACGGGTGAGTTCCGGCTCGGCGGCCAGGTGCAGGTAGGTGAACAGGATCAGGCCCTTGCGGAAGCGGTGGTATTCGGCCTTGACCGGTTCCTTGACCTTCATCACCATGTCTGCGCGGGACCAGACTTCATCTGCGTCGTTAACGATCTCGGCGCCGGCTATGGCGTATTCCTCGTCCGTGATGCCGGAGCCGAGGCCTGCGCCGCGTTCCACCAGGACAGTGTGGCCATGGGTGCGGAACTCGTTGACGCCCGGGGCTGTGATGGCGACGCGGAATTCGTTGTTCTTGATTTCTTTCGGGACACCGATGATCATGTGGGGCTCCGTTGTTTGCGGCTGTTTTTGGCAGCCGGCTGGGGACGCTGGCTTGTGATTCCAGAATAATTCCGGTGTGAGGCAGGCGACATTGATCCCCGTGGCTCCTGTGGAGCAAAACCGCGAAAAATCAAGGTTGTCATCCTTCTGGGCTCGACATTCGTCGAGCTACGGAGCGTCAGGTGTCGCCTCCTGTTCGTTAGCATGCGGGCCGGTACCGGCAGTAGTGTTGCTCCATGCAGCAGGACGTTGAGCAACTCGTGGAACAAGTGGCCGGCAAGCTGGGCCGCGGCCTTTCCCTGGAGGACCTGGACGGCATGCTGCTGGCCTACAGCTCTAACCAGTCGCACGCCGACCGGGTGCGGGTGAACTTCCTGTTGAGCAAAAAGGTGCCCTCGGACGTCAGTGCCTGGCAGCTCTCTCACGGGATTGCCACCGCGGTCCGCCCGGTTGCCATTCCGGCCAACCCGGAGCTGGGCATGCTGGGCCGGGTCTGCGTACCGTTGACAGTCCGCGGCTTCCGCGTTGGCTACCTATGGGTGCAGCAGGATGCCGAAGAGGAAAGCCCGACGGCGATCCTGGCCCAGTTGCCGGACGTCCAGCGCGATATTGAGGTGCTCGCCGGCCTCCTGCTCGAATCCAACACTGTTGAGTCGGGTTTCCGCCGGGGCAGGGAGCGGGAGTTTTTGGCGGCCTGCGCCGGCGACGTCAACGCCGCAGCGGCTGTGGCCGGCTGGCGGGAGATCCAGCACAAGGGCCCGTGGCAGGCCGTCACCGCGCTCGATGCCGATGGCTGGGCCGGGGGAGCGGATCCCGGCGCGGCCACCCTGATCCACAGCTCCGCCGCCCTGCAATCCACAGTGGGCGTGGACGCGGCTCTGTTCAGTGCCGGGGGAGAAACCCATTCAGTGATCCTGTTCCGCGAATCCGTGGGCCGCGCCAGTCATGCGCAGGTGCTGGTGCATTACCAGCTGGAACTGGCCAAGCGCTCCGGCCGGCCGGTGCACCGGATCATCCTGGGCATCAGCGAGCCGTTCGCCAGGCCCCGCGGGTTGGCCGCTGCCTACCAGCAGTCCAAAGTGGCCGCCCAGGCAGCCGCCGTTGAACCGCGCCTTGGGGAGCTGGTTGATTACCGGGCCTGCGGCGTCTATCAGGTGTTGGCCTCGGCCGGTGGTGGAGCGGCTGCCTGGAGTGATTCCGGCTCCATCTATTTCCAGCTGCTGTTGGACCATGACCGCAACAGCGAATTGCTGCCGGTCCTGGAGTTGCTCTATGACAACGATGGCTCAGTGCAGGACGTTGCCGGCCAGCTCCACCTGCACCGGAGCAGCATCTACAACAGGCTGGGCCGGGTACGGCAGCTGCTGGGCGTTGACCCGCTGAAGGGGGCAGTCCGGTTGGAGCTGCACGCTGCAATGAAGGCGGGGCGCTGGGACGCCCGGCCGCGGATCTGAGGTTATGCGGCCGTGGCGGTTTCGGTTTGCGGGCGTGCCGCTCCTTCAATTGCCTCAGCGGAGCGCTACCAACGTTGTACCGCCCTGCTTCCAACGTTGTACCCTTTGGTGAGGGCCGGTTGTGCCCTTAGTGCGCGGAGGGAGCGGCTATGTCTGTCACAATCCGGGATGTCGCCAAGCTGAGCGGTTACTCCATTAAGACAGTGTCCAACGTGATTAACGGGCATCCGCAGCTCCGCCCGGAGACCCGGAAACGTGTACAGGACGCCATTGACGAGTTGGGCTACCGGCCGAACCTTTCAGCCCGGAACCTCCGCGCCGGGCGCACCGGCGTTATCGGGCTCCTTATCCCCGACCTCACCACTGCCTATTTCGCCGAACTGGCGGACGCCGTTATGCGCGCTGCGGCGGCAAAGGGAATCGCCGTCCTGATTGAGCCGGTTGGCAGTGGCCGTGACAACGAGGTGGCCGCCCTCCGCGGCCAGCACCGGCACATGGTGGACGGCATCCTCTACAGTTCCCTCACGCTGGGGTCCGAGGACGCTGGACTTCTCAAGAGCGTCGACACTCCCCTGGTGGTTCTGGGAGACACATCTTTCGGTGGTCAAATTGACCGGATCACGATGGCGAACACGGCGGGGGCGAAGGCAGCAACGCAGCATTTGGCGGCAGTTGGCCGTCGCAGGATTGTTGCCTTGGGCGCGCACGAAGGGAACATCGTCGCCTCAGCAGAGCTGCGTCTGGCCGGCTACAGGGCAGCCCTTGAGGAAGCGGGCCTGCCGTTCAATCCGGACCTGGTGTGCTATGCCGATTCATGGCACAGGCGAGGGGGTGCGGCCGCGATAAGCCGATTCCTGGCAGATGGGTTGGACTTCGATGCCGTGTTTGCTTTCAATGACACCCTGGCCCTGGGCGCCATGCGCGTCCTCCAGGAGGCAGGTATCCGCATCCCGCAGGATGTTGCAGTCGTGGGCTTTGATGACCTGGATGAAACCCGGTATTCCCTGCCCGCCCTGTCCACTGTCAATCCTTGCAGAGACCAGATCGCCCAGGCGGCGGTAGAAACCCTGCTGCGACGCATCGCGGGCGGAAACGCCCTCGAGGCCAAGGAAATAGAAACAGGCTTTTCACTCGAAATCCGCGAGTCCTCTATAGGACCCGGGAAGAGCACTGCCTCAGCCACCACAGCAGCGTGAAATAAAACAACCAGAGTCTTGACCGCTATCAATGCTTGGCTCATGCTAGATACAACGTTTACGTACAACGTTTACCTTAGCTTTTGCAGCAGGTTTAGGGACGCCGCTGTCCCACTTCACTGAAAGGGTCGACATGAACAGGTCGCTCACAATCCTCACCGCGGTTGCTGCCGCATCATTGGCTTTGACGTCCTGCTCAGGTGCAGGCGATGGTGCCGAATCTGAAAGCAAGGACGGGGCCAAGTCTGAACTGACGTTCTGGCATGGTTACACCGAAGCTGACGGCAAGGTCCTGAACAAAATTGTCGAGGACTTCAATGCCTCCCAGAATGAAGTCAGCATCAAAGTGCAGACCAATCCGTGGTCGGTCATTGATGACACGCTTCTTCCCGCACTCTCATCAGGCAATGGGCCGGACATCGTAGCGATGCCGGCGGAAAGGCTTCCTGTGTACGCGGACAAGGGCGCCTTTGTTGAACTTGATGACTTTTACAAGGATCCGGCCAGCAACCTGGACAAGCTGATTCCGGCAGCAGTCGACATGGAAACCGTCAATGGCCACAAATACGGAGTCCCGTCCGGTTTCGTGCCGCTGGCCATGTTCTATAACAAGGCCCTCTTTGCGGAGGCCGGCATCACCACCCCGCCGGAAACCTGGGAAGACTGGATTGCAGCGGCGAAGAAACTGACCGTCGACGAAAACAACGACGGCACCCCGGAACAGTTCGGTCTAGGTCTACCTGACCACGCAACCGTCGCCAACGGTGTGTGGCCCTCCCTTTTCTATGGAAATGGCGGGGACGTTGTCAAGGATGGCAAGGCAGTGGTGGATTCACCGGAAAATGCGGAGACGCTGAAGATCTGGGTGGACGCTATCCGCAACGACAAGATCTCACCGGCAGGCCTGGACGGCATTTCCGGTGACAAGCTCTTCAGCAGCGGCAAGGCCGCCATGTACCTCGGTGGTCCCTGGATGTCCTCGATCGCCACGGAGAGCAAGATCGACTACGGCATTGCCGCTGTCCCGGCAGGACCTAAGGACCAGGCGGCGTCCGCAATCGGGATCTCAATGGGCATCACAGAACAGAAGGACGGCTCCAGGGTCGAGGCTGCGCAAAAGTTCTTTACGTATTTCCTGCAAAAGGAACAAGCAACTGCCTGGTCCCTCGGCTCCGGCTGGCCCCCGCTCCGCTCCGACATCACCGCAACCGACGTCGCAGCCAACCCTGTAGTGGAAGCCCTGACGAAGCAGTCCGAATTCGGCCGCCCCCTGCTCCCTGGCGTCGTGAACAGCACGGACGTGCTGACAGCCGTGGACAAGCTCACGCAGCGCGCCGTCGCGGGTGAAGATATCCAGGACCTTCTCAGTGAAACCCAAAGCTCGGTCCAGAAAATCCTCGACGCCAAATAACTTGAACGGAACAGGTGCGGCGCGCAGTGGCGCCGCACCCTTCTGGAAAGAAGCTCCCATGAGCAGCACCATGCACAAGAAAACTACGGAAGCACTGCGGTACCGCGCACCAGCCCCTCTGGGGGGCCGCAGGAATCCGGCAATTGGGCAACGCCGCAAGAACACCCAGGCCCTGGCCTTTCTGCTCCCCGCCCTCCTGATCCTGGGCGCCTTCACCGCTTGGCCCATGATCTCCGCCCTGCGCCTGTCCTTCACTGACGCCAGCGGCTTCGGCAAGGAAGAGTGGGTCGGATTCGAGAACTACGCCCGCATCTTCACCGACCCGGTCATCATTAACGCCGTAATCAACACAGCGCTCTACGCGCTGCTGTTCACCCCGACGGCTGTGGCCCTGGCTCTTGCCTTGGCGCTGTTACTGAACGACCCCCGCCTGCCATTCCGTGGTTTCTTCCGAACCGCCCTGTTCCTGCCTTTCATTATCAGTCTCGCCGTCGCCGCCATCGCCTGGACATACCTGATCGACCCGCAGGTCGGGCTGCTGAACTACTGGCTGGGCACCGCGGGGATCCGGATCGGCAACGTCCTGCAGGACCCTGCCCTGGCCATGCCGGCCGTCGCGTTTGTCGCCGTATGGAAAAGCTTCGGCTTCTACATGGTTATCTTCCTGGCCGGGCTGCAGGAAATCCCCGGCTCCCTGTATGAGGCGGCGAAGGTAGACGGTGCCGGGCCTTTCACCCGATTCCGGCATGTGACCATGCCGATGCTGTCCAACACCACAGCTTTCGTGCTCATCTTCGCTCTGATCGCGGCCCTGCAGGCCTTCGACCAGATTTATGTGATGACCGGCGGTGGGCCCTATGGCCATACCGAAACGGTCGTCATGCAGATCTACACCTCCGGCTTCCGCAAACTCGACGTCGGCTTCGCCTCAGCCCTGTCCTACGTACTGCTCGCGGCGACGCTGCTGCTCAGTGTCATCCAGTTTGTTTTCTTTGGAAAACGCGAACGTGAAGGCGACTGATGTCCACAAAACTACAACCGCAACCCGCCGCGGCCCTCGCCGGATCAGGATCCACGGCCCGCTCCGCCAGGAGATCACGGCTGAACCGTGCCCTGATTGCCACCTTCCTCAGCCTGGCCACAGCAGTGATTCTGCTGCCCATCGCCATCATTGTCTTCACAGCCTTCAAGCCGGCTGCCGAGGTCAATGCCTTCCCGCCGACCCTTGTCCCGGCCCAATGGACGCTGGATAACTTCACCCGGATCTTCCAGGATCTTCCCTTCCTCCGACTGATCACCAACAGCTTCATCTTCGCCGGGGGCGTCACCCTGCTTGCCCTGCTGTTCGACTCGCTAGCCGCCTACGCCCTTGCCCGGATCGACTTCACAGGCAAGAAGTTCCTGTTGATAGCGATCATCGCCAGCCTCATGATCCCCTTCCAGGCCACCCTGGTTCCGGTCTACCAGCTCGCCAGTGACCTGGGCTGGGTCAACACCTTTGCCGCGCTCATTGTCCCCCGCGCAGCCGACGCCTTCGGAATATTCTTCCTGCGCCAGTTCTTCCTCTCCCTCCCCAAGGATCTGGATAACGCGGCACGGATTGATGGCGCCTCCGAATGGCGGGTCTACTGGAACATCGTCATTCCCAACGCGATGCCGGCCATCCTGACCCTTGGCGTGTTCGTCTTCGTGAACAACTGGAACGACCTGCTCTGGCCGCTCATTTTCACCACGGACAAGGACATGGGAACACTGACCTCCGGGCTGACCCTTTTGACCGGACCCGGCGGGATCGTGCCGTACGGCGTCATGATGGCAGGCGCCCTCGTGGCCATACTGCCCCTCGCCGCCATCTTTATGTTTGTCCAGCGCCGCTTCATCGAAAGCGTCGCCACCACAGGATTGAAGTGAGGAAAAATTTGAACTGGCATGAAGACGGACGCCTGCATTTCGGGCTCGGTATCGAAGACACCTTCATTCCCCAGGAACGCGCGGGGGAACGCGCCCTGGACGAATACGAACTAACCCAGCATTACCGCTTCTGGCATCAGGACCTGGGGCTCGCCAAGGAAGCGGGCGGCGAATTTCTGCGCTGGGGTATTCCCTGGTACCGGATAAACCCCGAACCCGGGGTCTGGAAATGGAACTGGCTGGACCAGGTAATGGCCCGCTTCGCCGAACTGGAACTCAGGCCGCTGGTGGACCTCATGCACTATGGCACCCCCACCTGGCTGGACAACCAGTTCTTGAACTCCAGCTACCCGGAACGGGTAGCTGACTACTCGGCACGGGTCGCCGCACGCTACGCCGACACGGTCGTGGACTATACGCCGGTGAACGAGCCAATGATCCACACCTTGTTCTCGGGGAAGTTCGGCCACTGGCCGCCCTACCTCTCCGGCGACGATGGCCTCGTAGCCTTGGTCCGGAACCTGTCCAAAGGATTCGTCCTCGCCCAGCAAAGCATGACCGAAGTACTCGGCGACCGCGGCATCTTCACCCACGTCGACGCAGGCTTCCGGTTCGTCAGCGATTCCGACGACGGTGTGCATGACAATGACGTCAGGCACCTCAGTGCCCGCTCCTTCCTGGTGGAGGACCTGGTCACCGGCAAGATAAACGCCGGACACGAACTCCTGCCGTGGCTCAGCAGGCACGGCTTGACCGACCACGACCTGGATTGGCACCAGGAAAACATCGTGCTCCCGGATGTGATGGGAGTGAATTACTACCCGCTGCATTCGACCGAACTGCTTGAAGCAGCACGTCCGGTAAGCGGGGACATTTCCGACCCGCGAGCCGTCCGGAACGACTGGACTGCTGGATTGGCCGAGGTCATCACCTCTTACGGCAAGCGGTACGGTGCCCCCGTCGCGCTCACCGAAACCTGCCTCACAGGCTCCTACGAGGAGCGCATCAGGTGGCTTGATGCCTCCGTAGCATGCGTGCAGGAACTCCGGGCGGCAGGTCAGAACATCGTCGGCTACACCTGGTGGCCCGTCACCGACATGTACGAGTGGACCTACCGCTACGGCAGCAAACCGCTGGAACACTACCGCCTCACCATGGGCCTCTGGGACCTCGTCCCGGACGAAATCGGAACTCTGCACCGGATCAAAAATCCCGTCGCTGACCGGTTCCGACACCACGCCAGCGCTGCAGCAACTCGCGCGCCCGAGCCCGCTGGACTGCGCTCCTCCTGACCAGCACCCAACAACCTCACCAGCTCAAACCTGGTGCGAACGGACCCGATATAGCCACGTATCAACGACTACAAATGGGAGCGAAGGGAAGGCACCGGAGCACCCCCTTTCGGCTGAGCCGGGAGGGGGTGCTCCGGTTCAGAGACGGGGTCGCCTCCTATATGAACGGCAGGAGTCCCGTTGAGAACATCATTGAGATTCCTTGGCTTTCTGCAGCTCCAGCCAGGCCATGATGTCCGCCGAGCGGATCCGGCGGTGGGTGCCGCGGTATTCAACGGGGATTTCGCCGCGATCCGTCATGTTCCGCAGGTAGGTGTGCGAGATTCCGGCGAGTTCAGCTGCCTGCGAGGTGGTGAGCATTTCCTCCACACTGCTGACGCTGACGGATTCGCCGCGGCTGAAGCGGGACAAGAGATCCACGACGGCGTCCCTGGCCTGTGCGGGCAGCCGGTGGACGGTGCCATCCACGAAGACAGTGATGTCGTGGCTTCCTTCCAGGGCGCGCTGAAGTCTGCCTGCATCCTCCGGCGGCAGTGCCGCCGTCACCTTGGGAGCTATGAGTGCCATGGGCCTAGACTAGCCGCAGGCCTGGTCTGCCCAGACGCCCGTGTCGAAGAATTTCCGGAGCGTGGCTTCGTGGGGCGCGGGGTCCAGCTGCTGGTCGGCCAGCCACTCCGGGTTGTAATAGTTCCCCGCATAGCGGTCGCCGCCGTCGCACATCAGCGTGACCACGCTGCCGCGCTGACCGTCCGTGATCATCTGCGCGATCAGCTGCCACACACCCCAGAGGTTGGTACCTGTGGAAGGTCCCGCGTGCAATCCGGCGAATTCCTGGAGGTGGCGCATGGCCGCAACAGATGCGGCGTCCGGGACCTGGATCATGTGGTCGATGACGCCGGGCACAAAGCTCGGTTCCATTCGCGGCCGGCCGATCCCTTCGATCCGTGAGGGCTTGCCGGTGGCGTCAGCCGAACCGTCCCGCCAGGCCGGGAAGAACGCCGAGTTCTCCGGATCCACCACGGCCAGGCCGGTGGGGTGGCGGTGGTACCGGAGATAGCGGCCAAGGGTGGCACTGGTTCCGCCGGTCCCTGCGCCGGCCACAATCCATTGCGGGATGGGATGTTCTTCCAAGGCCAGCTGCCCAAAGATGGACTCGGCGATGTTGTTGTTGCCCCGCCAGTCCGTGGCGCGTTCGGCGTAGGTGAACTGGTCCATATAGTGGCCGTTGGCAGTGGCCGCCACCTCGGCAGCAACGGCGTACACCTCGGAGGCGTGGTCCACCAGCAGGCAGGACCCGCCGAATTGTTCAATGAGGGCAATTTTCTCCGGGCTGGTGGTCCGGGCCATCACCGCAACGAACGGGAGCCCCAGCAGCTGCGCAAAGTAGGCCTCCGAGACGGCGGTGCTCCCGCTGGACGCCTCCACAATCGTGGTGCCCTCGGAAATCCAGCCGTTCACCAGGGCGAACAGGAACAGCGACCGGGCCAGCCGGTGCTTCAGGCTGCCCGAGCGGTGCGTGGACTCGTCCTTGAGGTAAAGCTGCACGCCCCAATGCTCAGGCAGGGGAACGGAATACAGGTGGGTGTCCGCAGACCTGTTGTTCTCCGCATTGATCCGGCGGACGGCTTCGTCAGCCCAGGCCCGGTCCTGTCTATGCACCTTTTTCACCGGTCAAGCCTAACGCCGGGCCGCGCGGGATAGCATCGACAGATGAAGCTGAGCGGCGGCACTGACCTGTTCCATGACGGCCTGAAGGGGCGGCTCTACGTGTCCCGGGTGCCTGGGTCCGGCGTAGAGAGCCCGACGGCGGCACCCCGGCGAGTGCCGCCGTCGTACGTTCTGCTGCACGGCATCGGAGTCTCGCACCGGTACCTAGCCCGGCTGCACCTGCAATTGGCTAAGACAGGGGACGTGTACACTTTCGACCTGCCCGGCTTCGGCTCCGCGCCGTCGCCGCGCGAGCAGTTGAAGGTGGAGCAGTACGCGGATTTTGTGGCCGCGGCGCTCACCGGATCTGTCCCTGGTGCTTCAGCGGAGACTCCACCCGGCGGGTATGTTGTGGTGGGTCATTCCATGGGCACGCAGTTCGCCGCAGAACTTGCGCTCCGGCACCCGCACCTGGTGTCCGGCGTGGTACTGATGTCTCCCGTGGTGGACCCGAATCGCGGTACGGCGCTGCAGCAGGCCGCCGATCTGACGAAGGACGCCCTGTTCTGTGAGTCGCCCTCGTCAAACGTCACGGTGTTCACCGACTACTTCCGAGCCGGCCCGCGCTGGTACCTCACCGAACTTCCGGTAATGCTGGCCTACCCGCTGGTTGACCGTATTCGCCAGGTGCAGCAGCCGGTGCTCGTGGTGCGCGGCGGCCGGGACCCTGTGGCCCGCGGACGGTGGTGCCGGGAGCTGGTCGAGGCCGCTCCTCATGCCACCCTGGCGGAGGTGCCAGGCAAGGGCCACGTGGTACAGCACACCGGAACAACCGCCGTCGCAACTGCCATCACCACGTGGGAAGGCTCGACGGCGGTCTGGCCGGAGCCGGGGTAGGAAGGTTCGGTGCCGCGCGGCGGACTGTCAGGTGTGGACCCGAGAGTGTTGGTTCTAGAGGAGGGTTTTAGGGGATGAGGCGCTCGGCACGATAACGGTCGAAGAGCGCGGTGAAAGAGTCGACGGTGCGCCGGTATCCCGTGAACCCGGCGGTCCTGCTTTTGCCCATGTCTGTAACGACCTCGATGTTCCGGCCGAGATCGCCGTCGGTGTGCCACCAGGATGCCACGCGTTCAAGGCGTGGTTCGATCAGCCCGTGCCGCTTCGCGATGTCCGCCCACGCTTCCTCGCGTCCGGCCATGGCCTGCTCCAGCGGTCGGGGTGCTCCTTCATATCCCGCCCATTCGACTCCGAAGTACGCTGCGAGCTTGGGCCACATCCAGCGCCACCGGAAGACATCCCCGTTCACTACGTTGAACGCCTGATCAGCGCCGGACGGTGTTGTCGAAGCCCAGATCATGTGCTCGGCCAGGAGCCCGGCGTCCGTCATGTCTGTCAGACCGTTCCACTGCGTGTCCGAGCCGGGGAAAACGAACGGCTCACCGGCTTCCTTGCATAACGTCGCCTGTGCGGCGAGGGTCAGGCCCATGTTCATGGCGTTGCCTACAGCGTGACCAATCACGGTATGGGCACGGTGCACTGACCAGGTAAAGCCCTGCTCAGCGGCCGCGGCGAAGAGTTCGTCCTCTTGGGCATAGTAGAAGTTTTGGACAGGAAGCCTGGGCTCCTCCTCGTGGAACGGTGTGTCCGGCATTTCACCGGCGGCGTACGCTTCGAAGGGGCCGAGATAGTGCTTGAGCCCAGTCATCAGGGCCACGTGAGCAAGGTTTTTGCCCTGGAGGGCTGCCAGGAGATCCCGCACCATGCCGGCGTTAACCCTGATGTTTTCCTCCTCCGTGTCCCGCCGTGACCAGGCCGTGAAAAAGACGTGGGTAGGGTTCTCGTGAGCGAGGACCCCCTTAAGCGATTCAACCGAGGTCAGGTCCGCCGACAGCCAGCGCACGCCGTCGCGGTCGGCGCCGGGTGTCCGCGAGAGCGCCAGAACCGGCCACCCCTCCGCCGTGAGCGTGTCGAGCAAAGCTGATCCCGCGATCCCCGTGGCGCCCACCACGAGCGCCGTCCTCCGTGCACCGCCCGATGTTCCGTTCTCGATTGTCATACTGGCGACAAGCGCCGGCACCGTGGAGATATTCCTGGACAGCACCGAAAACCCCGACCAAGAAACGGCCCGGATGATTGGGGCCACCTTCCAAAACAAGCTGATCATAGACTTCCAGTTCCGCGAATCCGTCACCACGCAACGGCGACTTCGGCGGCGTGATGCTCGGAAAGTTCACCGCACGCCTTGACTGTGACCGGGTGGACGGGCAGAGGCTCTGGCGTTCGAACCGATGAAAGCCGTCCCTGCAGGCCAGTGAGCACCCATGCTGACGCAGGGAGTTGTTACTCGGTAACTTGTGTGCTTCTTTGCCGGCGCTCGTTCTTCCAATCTTTGAATGTCGCCGTGGAATTCGGCGCGACGCCGCGCTCGTCCTCAAACCCACTCATATCCATGCGCGTCGTGTGTAAGCGTCCGCTGTGAACGTTGACGAGGGCCATCCAGTTAGATTATGAGAGAGGGCGCTAGTTGGTGAAGTGACGAGTCAGGGGGACGAAGTGACGAAGCAGGGGCAGCAAGAAGTATTGGAGAAACCAGCGAGCGACGCCGGCCTGTGGCGCGCAGAGTTGCGATCACTCACGGCCAGGACAAATATGGTGGTACTCGTCATTGCCGTTGTGGTTGGAGCATGGGGCATTTTCGACAGTATGACCGACGCCGGAGGCGATCGCTTTGCGGGTAACCTCAGCATCGTTGCCCCGAGTGTCTATGCCGGTTGGTGCATGTTGGAGCCGGCGCTGCGCCGCACGACGAGCACGGGGTCGGTGTTAATGCGATTGGCGTCGGCATGCCTGATTGCACCGGGATTGGCAGTTGTCCCGGTAGCGGCGGTTCAGGCGATCGCGGTAATCTTCCCCGACATCCGAAACGTCATCGAAACTGCGGCAGAAGCCAACGGCGGATTCCACTACTACTGGTCTGAGGGTATTGGCGCCCAGTTGTTCCTGGTGCCGTTGGCAGGATGGATGATCGGCATGGTTGTTGCGTTAGGTGTTTGCATCATCCTGACCTTGCCGATTCTTTCCCTGCGCGCACCTGACACTGTATCGAGCGGTTCACACATAGAAGCGGTAGCAGCCGAGAAACGAGTGCCTATAACCGCATTCGTCTTTTGTGGCCTCGGTGCGACGATGCTGGGGGTCGTGCTTTGGGTGTTCGGTGAAGGCGGAAGCGTTGTCGAGTTCCCCGAAGATCTCGGGCGCTTCATAGGAACGCTCTCGTCTGGCTATTTCGACTGGAACGGGGCGATGTGGCTGATCGGAGTCGTGCTTGTCGTCGCCGGCGTACTCGCAATGGCATGGGCGTGCGTGCCCGTGATGTCAGCGCGGCGGCGCAGGGAATAAGCGCGTTTGCCTCGTCTGACGGCACCGAGTCCTGCGTGGCAGTAGTGCCGGACGATCACGAGTGGTTCGCAGGTTGCGGGGCGATGACCTGCGCCGACAACCGGATCGTCACCGTGGCCGGACCTGACGGCAAACCCGTGGCGCTGGTCCGGGACAATGCCGATGCCGAACGCCTAAATTCCGAAGGGTTCACGCGCATCCACCAGAACGTGTACGTCGCCGGGTAGCGGCTACCAGAGGAGGCTGACTGCGGTTCCCGGTAGCTGCGCCGGGGTGCCCCCGGCGCAGGCGGGGTCCCTACAGCCCCAGTTCCTCAAGTACCGGCAGCTTGGCGCGCACCCACGCCCGGGCTTCCGTGGCGCTGGGCGCGGAAAGTGCCAGCTTGGCCAGCTCCTGCGCCTCGGCCAACGTGACGGTCTTGAGGACGGCGGCCACCGCCGCCAGGGAGCGGGCGGTCATGGACAGAGTGCTTACGCCCAGGCCGGTCAGTACGACGGCGAGCGCCGGGTCCGCGGCAGCCTCACCGCAGACGCCTACAGGCTTGTTGTTCCCCTCTGCGCGCGAGCCTTCCACGGTCAGGCCCACCAACCGCAGGACGGCCGGCTGCCAGGGTGTGTTCAGGTTGGCCAGCGGGCCCAGTTGCCGGTCCGCGGCCATGGCGTACTGCGTGAGGTCATTCGTGCCGAGGCTTGCAAAGCCGACCTCGCGCAGGATGGCCTCTGCGGTGAGTGCGGCCGAGGGCACCTCGACCATGACGCCGGGGGTGCGGATGCCGGCGTCGGCGCACATGGACGCAAAACGGGCCGCTTCCTCGGCGGTGGAGATCATGGGCGCCATCACCCAGACGTCAGCCTCCGACTCCTTCTCGGCGAGGGCAATGGCTTCCAGTTGGCGGTCCAGGACGCCGGGGGTGGTGAAGTCGGTGCGGTAACCGCGCACGCCCAGCGCCGGGTTGGGCTCTGTGGAATCGGTAAGGAACGGCAGCGGCTTGTCCGCGCCGGCGTCAAGTGTCCGAAGTACCACTTTCTTGCCGGGGAACGCATCAAAAACGCCCTTGTACGCTGCGGCCTGCTCTTCGACGGAGGGCTCGGAGTCGCGTTCCAGGAAGCAGAACTCGGTGCGGAACAGTCCTACGCCCTGGGCGCCGAGGGCTGCAGCGGCTTCGGCGTCCTTGGCACCTCCGACGTTGGCGAGGAGCGGCACCAGGTGGCCATCCGCCGTCGAACCCGTTCCGGTGAAATCGGCGAGTAGTGACGCCGTGCTGGCCCAGGCTTCGGCGGCTTCGCGCTGGGAGTCCTCCGGGTCCGCGACGATGGTGCCCGCAGCTCCGTCCACGTAAACCTCTGTGCCGTCCGGCAGTTCGTCCACTCCGGCAGCGGCAACAACGGCAGGCAGGCCGAGTGAGCGGGCGATGATGGCGGTGTGTGACTGCGGTCCGCCGCCGGCCGTGACCAGGGCCAGGACCTTGTTCGGGTCCAGGGTGGCGGTGTCTGCAGGAGCAAGGTCCTCGGCCACCAGTACGAAGGGTGCGCTGGATTGCGGAATGCCCGGCGCCGGTACTCCACGGAGCTGTGCCACGATGCGGGCGCGGACATCCAGCACGTCGGTGGCGCGCTCGGCCATGTAGCCGCCCAGGTTCATCAGCATCTCAGAGACCGATGCACCCGATTCCCAGACGGCGCGCTCGGCAGAGGTTCCCCGGGCAATGAGCTTGGACGCGCCCTTGATCAGCATGGTGTCCTTGGCCATCAGCGCCGTGGCCTCAAGGACCGCCTTGCCATCGCCAATGGCCAGCGCGGCGCGGGCCTTCAGTTCATCATGCACAGCCTGGGCCGCTTCCTTGAGGGCTGCAATAGCTTCCTCGGCGGTGGTTCCGGCGGCGAGCTGTTCACCTGCCGGTGGCTCGCTGATCGGCTTGGGCATCTGCCGAATGGCTCCGATGATGCGGCCGGGGCTCACGCCCACGCCTGGGAAGTTCTGCATTGAAGGTCCTCATTCTTTGCCGTGTTCGCTGGTGCCGTGCTGGTGGTGCTGAGCGGGTCAGATGCGATGCTTCCGAAGCCTGCAAAACAGTCTATGTGATGCGGTTCATATAGCAACGCTATAGGTGCTAGGGTAGCGGTTATGAGTATCGATGGCCAGCTACCGCCTAAGGCGCGGTTGTTGCGTGCTGCCGCGGAGCTGCTGGCCAAGTCCGGGGGAGCGCCGGTTTCCACCCGCCAGATCACCAAGCTGGCAGAGGTCACCGCCCCCACGCTGTATCACCACTTTGGTGACAAAGAAGGACTGTTCGACGCCGTCGTCGCGGCCGGTTTTGAAGAGTACGTTGCGGGCGAACGCGACTTCGCCCCTTCCGGACATCCGCTGGAAGACATCCGGCGAATGTGGGACAACCATGTCCAGTTCGGCCTGAACCAGCCGGAGCTGTATTTGGTCATGTTCGGCAACATCCGGCCTGAAAGCCGCCCGGCCATCGTGGCTGATGCCGAGGGGCTCATGGAGGAAATGCTGAACAAGGCCGCAGCCATCGGGCAGATCAACGTGCCGCCGCGGGAAGCGGCCAGGTCCATCCTGGCCGCCAATGTGGGGGTGACGCTCATGCTGATTGCGGAGCCCGCCCCGGACCGGAACCTTGAGCTGTCCGCCCTGACCCGGGACGCCATGATCTTCGCGGTGTCCACGGAGCAGGCGGCCGGTACCGGCGCAGACACCGGGCGTTCCTCGGTGGTTGTGGCAGCCATTGCCTTGAACGCAGCCCTCCAGGCCTCCAACCCGGACCAGCTTTCCAGCTCCGAACTGAAGCTGTTCCTGGAGTGGCTGCACCGCATCTCCAGCTCCAGTACCTGAACCCATCGAACCATCCTGCGGAGCAGCAGGATTCACGGTTAGGAAAGAACATGGCAACGCAGACAGTTGCGAAACCCCGCACCAGCGTGCGGGTTGGCGTCCAGAAGTTCGGGACGTTCCTGTCCGGCATGATCATGCCCAACATTGGGGCGTTCATCGCTTGGGGCCTCATCACCGCCCTCTTCATCGAGAAGGGCTGGTTCCCGGTCCCGCAGCTTGGCGGCTTCGGCACCAACGCCGACGGTGAGCCGTGGACCGGCCTGGTTGGCCCCATGATCACCTACCTGCTGCCACTCCTTATTGCCTACACCGGTGGCAGGATGGTCTATGACGTCCGCGGCGGCGTGGTGGGAGCCATCGCAACCATGGGCGTCATTGTCGGTGCAGGCATTCCCATGTTCATCGGCGCCATGATCATGGGTCCGCTGGGCGGCTGGACCATGAAGAAGATTGACATGCTGTGGGAGGGCAAGATCCGCCCCGGCTTCGAGATGCTGGTGAACAACTTCTCCGCCGGCATCTGGGGTGCGCTGCTGGCCATGCTGGGGTTCTACGGAATCGCGCCACTGGTATCAGCGTTCAGCACGGCCGCCGGCAATGTGGTCCAGTTCCTCGTGAACAACGGGCTGCTTCCGCTGACAAGCATTTTCATTGAGCCGGCCAAGGTCCTGTTCCTGAACAACGCCATCAACCACGGCGTGCTGACCCCGCTGGGCGTCCAGCAGTCCCTGGAGCAGGGCAAGTCCATGCTGTTCCTGCTCGAGGCCAACCCCGGCCCCGGCCTGGGCATCCTGCTGGCCTACATGTTCTTCGGCCGCGGTGCTGCCAAGGCTTCCGCTCCGGGTGCAATCATCATCCACTTCCTCGGCGGCATCCACGAGATCTACTTCCCGTACGTCCTGATGAAGCCGCTCCTGATCGTCGCAGCCATCGCCGGCGGCATGACCGGCATCGCAACACTGGCCATCACCAATGCGGGCCTGGTTGCCCCGGCTGCCCCGGGATCCATCATCGCAGTCCTGGCACAGACGTCCCGTGACAGTTACCTCGGAGTGATCCTCGCCGTTGTGCTGGCCACGGCGGTCTCCTTCCTGGTGGCCGCGGTGATCCTGCGGACCTCCAAGAACCGCGACGACGGCGACCTCTCCGCCGCTACCTCCCGCATGGAGGACATGAAGGGCAAAAAGAGCTCGGTCTCCTCTGCCCTGACCGGCGGTGGTACCGCTGTGATGGCCGGTCCCATCAAGAACATAGTGTTTGCCTGCGACGCCGGTATGGGCTCCAGTGCCATGGGTGCCTCGGTGCTGCGGAACAAGATCAAGGCTGCCGGATTCCCGGAGGTCAAGGTCACCAACTCGGCCATCGCCAGCCTGAGCGATACGTACGACGTTGTGATTACGCACCAGGACCTCACCGAACGTGCCCGTCCTGCCACTGGAAGCGCCCGGCACTACTCCGTGGACAACTTCATGAACAGCCCGCGCTATGACGAGATCGTGGAACTGGTCAAAGAAAGCAACACGGAGTCTTCTGCTGAAGGCGAGGGCGACGGCGGCACTTCAGCCGGCGCTGCTGCTGCCGGCACTGTTGGTGCTGCAGGGGCTGGCGGGCATGGCGCCCATGCTGCCGATGCTCCGCTGGATGCACAGTCCTCAGTCGTCGCCACTGAGGCTGCTCCGGCGTCGGAAATCCTGGTTGGTGAGAGCGTGGTGCTCAACGGCACCGCCGCCACCCGTGACGAGGCCATTGACGAAGCCGGCCGGCTGCTCCTGGCCCGCGGCGCGGTAAACACTGCGTACGTCGAGGCAATGCACGAGCGTGAGGAATCCGTCTCCACCTACATGGGCAGCTTCCTGGCCATCCCGCACGGCACCAACGCCGCCAAGAACCACATCATGAAGTCCGCCGTGTCCGTGGTTCGTTACCCCAACGGGATCGACTGGAACGGCAAGGAGGTCAAGTTCGTGGTGGGCGTCGCCGGCGTCAACAACGAACACCTGCACATCCTGTCCTCGATCGCCAAGGTCTTCACCAACAAGGAACAGGTGGCAAAGCTTGAAGCGGCCACCACTGTTGATGAAGTCCTGGACCTCTTCGGAAAGGTCAATTCCTAGTGAAGGCTGTTCATTTCGGTGCCGGCAACATCGGCCGCGGGTTTGTGGGACTGCTCCTCCACAATGCCGGGTATGAGGTGGTGTTCGCGGACGTCGCGGACACCCTCATCTCCCAGCTGGCCGCGGCGGACAGCTACGACGTGCACGAGGTGGGGGAGGCGCCTGCCGTCAAGACGGTGAGCAACTTCCGGGCACTGAATTCCAGCACCCACGAAGCGCAGGTGGTGGCAGAAATCGCAAGTGCCGACGTCGTTACCACCGCGGTGGGTCCGCACATCCTCAAGTTCGTCGCTCCGCTGATCGCCGGTGGGATTGCCGCCCGGGCTAGCGATGCCGCGCCGCTGCAGGTGATGGCCTGCGAGAACGCGATCAACGCCACGGACATCCTGCGGGACGCCGTGAGGGAGCTCTGGGATGATGCTGCCGGTTCGCTGGCCGGCCGCGCGGTGTTTGCCAACACGGCCGTGGACCGGATCGTCCCAAACCAGGAAGCGGGGCAAGGCCTGGATGTCACGGTGGAGACGTTCTACGAGTGGGTCATCGACAGGACGCCGTTTGGTCCGGAGGCGCCGGTGATTCCCGGGGCAACCTTCGTGGACGACCTGTCCCCGTACATTGAACGCAAGCTTTTCACGGTGAATACCGGGCACGCCTCGGCAGCGTACTTCGGCTTCGCCGCAGGGCTGGAAAAAATTTCGGAGGCTATGGCGGACCAGGACGTTGCCGAGGATGTCCGTGCTGTTCTTGAGGAGACCAAGCAGCTGCTGGTGGCCAAGCATGGCTTCAGCAATGACGAGCAGGAAGCCTACGTGCAGAAGATCTTGCGCAGGTTCTCCAATCCACATCTGCCGGACACGGTGCACCGGGTAGGCAGGGCGCCGTTGCGCAAACTGAGCCGGCACGAACGGTTCATCGGCCCGGCAGCTGAACTGGCCGAACGCGGGATCGTGCCGGAGGCGCTGCTGGGCGGCATAGCGGCAGCCCTGCGGTTTAACGATCCTTCCGACGCCGAAGCCACCGAGCTCGCCGGGATCCTGGGCTCCTCCACTCCCGCTGAGGCCACGGAGAAGATCACTGGACTCACGCCGGATCACCCGCTGTTCGACGCCGTGTGCCGCCTGGTTGAGGAACGCGTCGCCTGACGTTGTTACTTCCGCAAGCGCTCCCTCAACGCCGGCATACTGCCGGCGTTGGGGGAGCGCTTTATGTTCTCCGGCAGGCCGCTTCCTGAGACAGGTTTGAACAGGACCCCGGCCCGTGGGAGCGTGTTCTTCATGGGCAAAGTACACGGAGCAATCAACGAGCGGTTGAGGGGATTCATCGCACGGCAGCCGGTCTTTTTCGTGGCGACCGCGCCGCTCTCCGCTAACGGACAGATCAATCTCTCGCCCCGCGGAATGCCCGGAACCTTCGCGGTCCTGGATGAGCGGACCTTCGCGTGGCTGGACCTTACGGGCAGCGGCAGCGAAACGATCGCGCACCTCCGGGAGAACGGCCGCATCACTGTAATGTTCTGCGCGTTCGAGGGCCCGCCGAACATCGTGCGCCTGCACGGCACCGGGCGCGTCGTCAGCCGGTATGACGACGAGTTCGAGTCACTCACGCGGCACTTCGCGGATCAGGACGAGGCCAGGGCCGTCATTGTGGTTGACGTGGCCCGCGTCTCCGACTCCTGCGGCTGGGGCGTTCCCCTGATGTCGTTTCAAGGCCATCGAGACCTGATCGGCCCATACTTCAAGCGCAAAGGGATAACCGGCACCGCTCAATACCGGGTCACCAAAAACCGCGCCAGCATCGACGGGCTTGTGGCGTACGACTACGACCCGGTCCCTTAGGTCCCTACGAGGCGCCCACTCCGGACACGCTGGTGATCCAGGAAAGGTTCTTGGAAACGGATGCGTGGTCGTTGTAGTAGCGCGTGTAGTCGGACGGGTTCTGTGCGGGCAGGATGCTGGACGTGGAGAGGACGCCCACCAGCTTGCCGTTGACAATTAGGGGCCCGCCGGAATCGCCGCCCAGTGTGTGGCCCGTCTGCGACTGCGTGCGTACGGAGGGCCCGCCGTACGTGTCCGTGCCCTGGCCGGCGACCGTGACGTTTGCGGTCTTCAGGTTGTAGGACATGGTGCCCGCACCCTCGGTCTGGTCTCCCCATCCGTAGACCTTGGCGGCCGTTCCTGTCGCGGGGAAGGAGCTGGAGAGGCTCACGTAGGAGCCGTAGTGCGGAGTGGAGAGCTTCAGGAGCAGGACGTCGCCGGTGCTCGAGGCGTAACGGGCCGCCACGGTCTTCACGGTGCCGCCCGTTTCCAGATAAGTGCTCCCCAGGCGGACGGACTGCAGGGAAGCAGAATTGCAGTGCTTGGCCGTGATGACCCAGCTCGCGGAGATCTGGCTGCCCGTGCAGCCGACGTTGGTGCCGGTGGAATCGAAGGAAATCTGCGCGGCATAGGGCGCAGCGGAGATCGTGGTGTTGCTGCCGCCCGCGATATCCGGGCTGGCGGTGTCTCCGCCGGGAGCAGGCGCTGCGTTGGCGCCTGACAGGGGGACAAGGAGGGCGGCGGTGGCTGCGGCCGTGGCCAGTAAGCGAGCGATCTTCAAAGCGGGTTTGCTCCTTCGCAAGTAGACCCTTGGCGGCAGGCAGGGTTACCGCCTGCCGGGTCTTTCCAGTGGATGGGCCGCACACGCTGTGCAACCTAACCGAGACTGTACTAACAGTTGTGATCCGTGTCACCTCTTTTGACAAACTAGTCATTTTCCCGTGAAGGGTGACCTCTCTCACGATTCACCGTTCGGGCCAGTCCTGGTTTGAACTTAGCCTGGCCTTACTTATAGGGTCATAACTGAAATTAGGCGACAAAATTGTGACTTAAATATTGGTGGGAGCACACGTGAAGAAGCGGTTTTCGACATACCTTGGGGCGTTTGCGGCCGGCGCAGCCCTGCTGGCGGTAACAGCTTGCGGAGGCGGCGCCGAAGCTACTCCGGCCGCCAGTACAGCCAGCACCATTACGGTGGAGCACGCCTCGGGCACCACCGGGAACGTTCCCGTGAACCCGGAAAAGGTCTTCACCTTTGACCTCGGTGTGCTGGACACCATGAATGCCCTGGGCGTGGAGCCCGCCGGCGTTCCAGAGGCGGCCTACCCCAAGTCGCTGGAGCAGTACGCGGCAGAGAGCTACGCCAAGATCGGCTCGCTCAAGGAGCCGGACTTTGAAGCAGTCAGTGCCGGCGCCCCGGACCTGATCATCATCTCCGGCCGCACCGCGGGAGCGTACGAGGAATTGAGTAAGATCGCACCGACGATCAACCTCGCCATTGACGAGGCCAAGCCGATGGACAGCTTTGCTGAGCAGACCGCAACGCTGGGCAGGATCTTCAACAAGGAATCAGAAGTTGAAGAGAAGCTCGCTGCCCTGAACGTCACCATTGACGAAATCAAGGCCAAGGCGAAGGGCGCCGGAAAGGGCCTGATCGTCCTGACCTCCGGCGGCGAGGTCACGGCCTACGGTGCAGGTTCACGCTTCGGCATCATTCACGATGTGCTCGGCGTTCCGACAGCCGCAGACGTCAAGACAGAAGGCACCCACGGCGAGGCTGTTTCCTTTGAGTACATCAAGGACGTGAACCCGGACATCCTCTATGTGATCAACCGCGACACCGCTGTTGGTTCGGAAGCCGCCGCCGCTGATCCCACCCTGGACAACGAACTGGTCAAAGCCACCAACGCCGCCAAGAACAACAAGGTCATCAGCCTTGATCCGGCCAGCTGGTACATCGTCGGTTATGGCCTCAACAACGTCCAGTCCATGGTCGATGCTGTAGCCGACTCGCTCGTCTGAACACCTTCCAACCTGGCTTCACAGCAATGACCGGCACGGCAGTGCGCACCATGGCGCCGAGCAGCCGCAGCCAGGCCCGCGTACCCGCGGGCCTGGCTGCGGCCGCCGTCGTTGTCCTGGCACTCGCCGCCGGCAGCATGTTCGTAGGCGTCAGCGATGTGTCGCTTCCGGCACTCCTGGCCGGTGATCCAAACACCACCGCAACGTTCTGGATTTCCCGGCTGCCCCGCACCCTGGCCGTGGTGCTGGCCGGCATGTCCGTAGCCGTCGCCGGGCTCATCATGCAGCTCATGGCCCGAAACCGCTTCGTTGAGCCCTCCACGGTGGGCACCCTGGAATCTGCAACCCTCGGCATCCTGGTGGTAACCGTGGTTGCCCCGGCGTCCCCGCTGCTGGTGAGGATGGCAGTTGCCAGCGCGTTCGCCGTCGCCGGCACGGCGCTCTTCCTGGCCGTCCTGCGGCGGCTTCCCGTGCGCAACACCCTCCTGGTTCCGCTGGTGGGCATCATGCTGGGCGGCATCATCGGCGCCGTCACCACGTTCTTCGCCTACCGCTACGATCTCCTCCAGACCCTGAGCAACTGGATGGTGGGCGACTTTTCCGGGGTGCTCCGCGGCCGGTATGAACTGCTGTGGATCGTGGCCGTTCTCATGGTCCTGGGCATGCTCGCGGCAGACCGCTTCACCGTCGCCGGCATGGGCCAGGACTTCACTACCAACCTGGGCCTAAACTACGCCAAAACCATGCGCCTGGGGCTGGTGATCGTTTCACTGATCTCCGCAGTGGTGGTCACCACCGTGGGCGCCGTGCCGTTCCTGGGCTTGGTGGTGCCGAACATCGTGTCGTTGATGGTGGGCGACAACCTCCGCCGCGCCGTGCCCTGGACAGCCCTTTTCGGCGCCGGGTTCGTGTTGATCTGTGATGTCATTGGCCGCACCATCCGCTACCCCTACGAGGTCCCGGTGGGCATGGTGATGGCAGTCGTCGGCGCCATCCTGTTCCTGGCCCTGCTGCTGAGGAAACGCAATGCCTGACATCACTACCAAAGCCAAAACCGAAACGCCCGACGTCGGTGCTGCCGCCGCCCCCGGTGCAAGGGGCCGCATCGCGGCGGGCCGGCTGCGCCGTTTCCTCCTGAATGCGCCGCCGAAGGTGGTGGTCGGCCTTCTGTTGGGTGCCGCCGTCGCCGTCATCTGTTTCTTCCTGTTCAGCGAACTGAAGGGCAACGCGGGCTACGTGCTGCCGCGACGGGCGCTGAAGGTAGCGTCGATGCTGGCGGTTGCCGTAGCGGTGGGGGTTTCCACGCTGGTGTTCCAGACGGTGACGGCAAACCGCATCCTGACGCCGTCCATCATGGGCTTTGATGCCTTGTACATCCTGGCGCAGACCGGCATGGCGTTCATGCTGGGTGCAGCAGCGGTGGTTGCTGCCCCGCCCACTGTCCAGTTCGGTATCGAAGTGGTGCTGATGGTGGCCTTCAGCGCGCTGTTATACCGCTGGATGTTCACCGGGGCCACCCGCTCAATCCACCTGCTGCTCCTGGTGGGCATCATCCTGGGCAGCCTGTTCCGCGGCGCATCGTCCCTGCTGCAGCGGCTGATGGCGCCGAGCGAATTCCTGATCCTGCAGGACCTGTTCTTTGCCAGCTTCAACAATGTGGAGCCGTCCCTGCTGGCAGTGTCCGGGGTGATCATCGGCGTCGTCGGTGTTTTTGTATGGCGCGCCCGGCACACCCTGGACGTCTTGGCGCTTGGCCGCGAAGTGGCCATCAACGTGGGCGTGGACCACCGCCGCGTGGTGATGTGGAGCCTGCTGGGCTGCTCGCTGCTGGTAGCGGTTTCCACCGCCCTGGTAGGTCCGGTGACGTTCTTCGGCCTGCTGGTGGTGAGCCTGGGCTACCAGCTGTGCCGGCAGTTCAGCCACGCCTGGCTGCTGCCCATTGTGGTGCTGCTCGGCTCTGTGGCGCTGGTGGGCGGCCAGCTTGTCCTGGAGCGGGTTTTCGGCTTCGCCAGCGCGCTGAGCGTGGTCATCGAATTCACCGGGGGCATCCTGTTCCTCTACCTCCTGCTGAAAGGCTCGCTGAAATGATCGACGTCCGGAACGTCTCCAAGAGCTTTGGGGGCCAAAAGGTGCTGGATGACGTCAGCTGCGAGATTCCCCGTGGCGGGATCACCTCGATCATCGGGCCCAACGGTGCAGGAAAGTCGACTCTGCTCTCCCTGATCAGCCGGCTGCAGCCGCTCGAATCCGGAACGGTGACGGTAGCCGGGCTGGACGTTGCCGCCACGCCCAGCCGCGAACTGGCCCGCACCATGGCCATCCTGCGGCAGGAAAACCACCTCACCATGCGCCTGACCGTGCGCGACCTGGTGGCGTTCGGCCGCTTCCCGCACTCCGGGGGCAGGCCCACCGTGGAGGACTTGGCGGCAGTGGAAGAGGCAATCGGCCACCTGGACCTGACCCCCATGGCGGACAAGTTCGTGGACGAACTCTCCGGTGGCCAGCGGCAGCGTGCCTACATTGCCATGGTGCTGGCCCAGGACACCGAATACCTTCTTCTGGACGAACCGCTGAACAACCTGGACATGAAGCACTCGGTGGAGATGATGCGCCTGCTCCGCCGGCTGGCCGACGACCTCGGCAAAACCATCGTCCTGGTGGTGCACGACATCAACTTCGCGTCCTGCTACTCGGACACCATCCTGGCCATGAAGAACGGCCGGCTCATCCACCAGGGCAGCCCCGCCCGGATCATGCAACAGGCCATGCTCCATGACGTCTATGACATCGACATCCGCATCGAGGAAATCGACGGCAACCGGATCGGCGTGTACTTCGCCTGAGGCTTGCCCGCTGCCAGCTGCCTCCTGAACCGACGGTGAGGATGAGGATTCCGGACAGGGCGATACCAGTCCTCTTTCACTGCTGGGTAATCTGCAATTTTAGTAAGTATGCTTGCCAAATTGGTGGTAGGCGTGGTTATGGTGGGGGCACTCGGTCAATCAAGCAGCTATGAGGTCCGGTCGGGGGCCCGCCAGGAATACCTACCATGGAAAGAGGATTGTCCTATGTACCTGCACACACAGCTTCTGATCAACGAGATAGCAGCAGATGAGCCGGATCCGGCGGCTGCGAACGCCCTGCAGGAAGGGCTTGGTGGGCAGTTCGGCGAAATGCGCACCATGATGCAATACCTGTTCCAGAGTATGAATTTCCGTGGGGACCCCGCTTCCAAGCCCTACAAGGACCTCCTCCAAGGAGTGGGCACAGAAGAGATCAGCCACGTTGAATTGATTGGCACGACCATCTCCCGGCTCCTGGACGGATCCCCGCGGTACCAGGGTAAGAAGACGGATCCTGTGGATGAGCCCGGTGCCAAGGGTGCAACTCCCTTGAAGATTGCCCTCGATACGAGCAATATCCATCACTACCTTGTCGGGGCACAGGGTGCCCTGCCGGTAGATGCGGCCGGCAACCCCTGGAGCGGCTCTTATGTCTACAACAGCGGAAACCTGGTCCTAGACCTGCTCTACAACCTGATGCTGGAGTCCACGGGTCGTCTGCAGAAGTGCCGCATCTATGAGATGACCGAGAACAAGACCGCACGGTCCACCATTGCTTACCTGATCGTCCGCGACCAGGCGCACGAGAACGCTTTTGCCAAAGCTTTGGAGAGCCTGGGCGTGGACTGGGGGAAAGTCCTCCCCATCCCCAAGACCAACGCCGAACAGTTCCCTGAAGTCAAAAAGCTCCTGGATCAGGGGCTCCAAAGCATCCAATACACCTTTAGTGCCGACAACCTAAGTGAAGCAGGAAAGCTCTACCGGGGGGCATCGCCGTCCAATGACGGGACTGAACTGAGCACCGATGTTATTCCCGGTGGTTTTCCCATGACCATATCCCCGGAGCGTAAAGAGGAATTCGCGCCCGGCCTGGATCCTGAATTGCTCGCGCTGATTCAAGCCGTGGCCGAACAGGAACTCAAGGATGCGGATGCCCCCTCAGTGTCGAAGAGCTAGGGAAACGCTGCTGCAGCGACCAGGACGCCGTCGCGGCAGTGACGTCCACAGCCCCGGACGCCGGAGCAGTTAGCAGTTCACGACGTCGGCACTCACCGTAAGTGCCGACGTCGTGATTTGCTGGGGTCATGTTTCCCGATGACACCGCAGCTGAGTTCCCCGCCTTCCTGACTCTCGACGTCGACGGCGGGACCGTCCGCTTCCGGACGGCAACCCGCCAGGACCTGGCCGCGATCGTGCGCCTGGTGGCGGAGGACCCGCTCGCTGCAGCGCGCGAGGATCTGACCGACATGGCGCCTTACGAGGCAGCTTTCGTAGCCATCGACGCCGACCCGGGGCATTTGCTGGTGGTGGGCGAGCTGCACCCGGCTGATGGCGAGGAGCCCACGCTGGTGGCGACGTTCCAGCTCAGTTTCCTCCCGGGCTTGTCCCGAAAAGGCAGCCTGCGTTCCCAGATCGAGGCGGTGCGCGTCGCGGACAGCCTCCGCGGCCAGGGCGTGGGCCAGGAAATGGTGCGCTGGGCTATTGATGAGTCCCGCCGTCGTGGATGCGGTTTGGTGCAGCTGACCACGGACAAATCCCGCGCCGACGCGCACCGGTTCTACGAGCGGTTGGGCTTCACCGCCAGCCATGAGGGCATGAAGCTGCGCCTCTGAACGCCAGGGCAGCCTCAGGCTTACCGCTTGGAACCCTTCGGCACAAACAGCGTTTCCGCCTGCTCCAGGGACATCCCGTTGGTCTCGGGAACCTTGAACATCACAAAGAAGAACGATGCGGCGGCGAATACGGCATACATGGCGTAGGTCAGCGGGAGCGAGGCGGCAGCCATCACGGGGAAGCTCAGCGTGATGGCAAAGTTGGCGATCCACTGCGCTGCGGCGGCCAGGCCCAACGCCCGGGCACGGATCCTGGAGGGGAAGATCTCGCCCAGCAGCACCCACACCAGCGGGCCCCAGGATGCACCGAAGCTGATGACGAAGACGTTTGCGGCCACCAGGGCTACGGGACCCCATGCGCCCGGCAGCGAGATGTCCTCGCCGGTGCCCACGGCCTGCGAAAACGCCACAGCCATCACGCCGAGGGACACGGCCATGCCGATCGAGCCGGTCAGCAGGATGGGCCGACGGCCAATCCGGTCCACCAAGGCGATGGCCACAAGGGTCACCAGGATGTTGGTAACGGAGGTTGCCACGGAGATGGTCAGGGAGTCGCTCTCCTGAAAACCAACGGCTTTCCAAAGAGTCGTGGAGTAGTAGAAGATCACGTTGATACCGACGAACTGCTGCAGCACCGACAAAATGATGCCGATCCAGACCACGCCTTGAAGGCCCAGGGTCTTTCCGCGGAGGGAGCCCTCCTTGCCGGCGAGTTTGTCCATCTCGATGGCTTCTCGGATCTCGCGGATGTGCCGGTCCGTGTCCTCGGCGGGAGCGATCGAATCGAACACCTTCCGCGCCTCGTCCTCCTTGCCCTGGAACACCAGGAAGCGCGGAGATTCCGGCAGGGTGAAGGCGATCCAGCCGTACACGACGGCAGGTACGGCGCCGGCCAGGAACATCCACCGCCAGGCCTCAATGCCCAACCAGAACGGTTGGTCCGCGCCGGACGCCCCGTTGGCGAATAACGCATCCGAAAGCAGTGCCGCGAAAATACCGGTGGTGATGGCGAGCTGCTGCAGGGAGGCCAACCGGCCGCGGACCTGGCGGGGAGAAATCTCAGAGATATAGGCCGGTGCGATCACGGATGCAAGGCCGATGCCCAGCCCGCCCACCAGGCGCCAGAAGATCAGGTCCCAGACGCCGAAGGCAAAGCCGGTGCCGATCGCGCTGACCAGGAAGAGGAGGGCGCCCAGCTTCATGGCCGGGATACGCCCGTAACGGTCGGCCACCTTGCCTGCAAGGTAGGCGCCCGCGGCGCAACCGAGCAGGGCCACGGCAACGGCAAACCCGGTGACTGCCTCGGACAGGGCAAACCCGTCCTGGATGGCATCTACGGCGCCGTTGACTACTGAGGAATCGAAGCCGAAGAGGAACCCGCCCACCGCCCCTGCCAGGGCCAGCCAGATCACCCGCCCCGGAATCTTGGTGGACAGTTGCCCTGCGGCGGCGGTCATAACGCTCCTCGGTGTAAAAATCAGGTCTGTGCCCGTCGGGGCGTCCCTAGTCTTACACCAAGAGGCTTGCTTCCTGAGTCAAAGGCCGGTAAATGAGACGAAGTGTACATTTTCAAGGTCCCTACAGCGGCCGGGCGCCTCAGCGTTCCACCAGGATCCCGTCCGGATCGCACCAGACCATCGCACCCGGGCGGATCCGGACTCCGTCCAGCTCCAAGTCCACATCGGTCTCCCCAGCGCCAGCCTTGCTGCTCTTGCGGGGGTTGCTGCCCAGTGCCTTCACACCCAGATTAAGCTGTGCAATGGCTTCCCGGTCCCGGATGGCGCCGTTAATAACGACGCCGGCCCAACCGTTTGCCACGGCGCTCGCGGCGATCATGTCCCCCATGAGGGCGGTACGCAGCGATCCGCCGCCGTCCACCACCAGTACGGCTCCGTTTCCGGGAGTGCCCAGAACAGATTTCACCAGAGCATTGTCCTCCAGGCAGCGGATGGTGCGAGCCGGTCCGTTGAAATGGGTCCGGCCGCCCAGGGACTGGAATTGCAGGGAAACGGAGTCCAAGTCCTCACCGCGTTCGTCGTAAAGGTCCGCGGTGTTGACGACGTCCCGGGGGAGCGGGGTGGTATCTGGTTCAGCCATGGCTACTCCTGTTGGTCAAAAAGTGGACGAAAGCGATGATGCGCAGATGCCCCACGATAGTCTGATTCCACACGTTAAGAACCGTTCTGGGGAGCCCGCAGTGAGCCTGTCCGATACGCCTGCTTCGGCGCCAAACTCCGGAGCCGTTCCGCCCGCACAGCCATCGGCACTCGCTGACCCCATCGCCAAAGTCACGCCCCGTTGGATCACCGGCCTGGTACTGGTCAATGTAGGCATCAATGCTGCGTTCTTCGGGCCCATTAACGTCTTCATCGGCCAGCAGGCCATCGGCATCGATCCGGAAAACAAGGAAGCCATTCTTTCCCTGGTCACAGGCTGCGGCGCCGCTGTCTCGTTGGTGGCCAATCCGTTGTTCGGCGCACTGTCTGACCGCACTGTGTCCGGATTTGGCCGCCGCGCGCCCTGGGTCCTCGCCGGCGCCGTCCTGGCAACCGCGGCTCTCCTGGCCATGTCCGGCGCCGGTGCTGTGGCCCTGATAGTGCTGTGCTGGTGCCTCGTGCAGCTGGGCGCGAATGCGGCCTACGCCGCCATCACCGCCGCCGTGCCGGATCGCGTTCCCGTTCTCCAGCGCGGCGGTGTGGGCGGGCTCGCTGCCATGGGACAAACTGCGGGAATCCTGCTCGGAGCAATCTTCGGCGCCGTCGTCAGCGGGAACTACATGGTGGGCTACTGGCTCTGCGCAGCCGCCCTCCTTCTCTCCGTACTGCCCTACCTTTTCCACCGCAACGATCCGCCGCTGCCCCGCGAAGCCCGCGAGCCCTTCCATCTGGCCACCTTCGCCCGCGGCTTCTGGATCAGCCCGGCACGCTACCCGGATTTTGCATGGGCGTGGCTGACCCGGTTCCTGGTTAACGTGGGCAACCAACTGACCATCGTGTACCTGCTCTTTTTCCTGCGGGACGTCATCAAGCACGAGGATCCTGCGCTGGGCGTCCTGATCCTGACAGGCATCTACGCCGTGATGGTGATGGTGACGGCCGTGCTGGCCGGGCCATGGAGTGACCGCACCGGCAAGCGGAAACCATTCGTCATCGGCTCCTCCGCCACCATCGCGCTCGCGGCCCTGATCATGGCGTTCTTCCCGGTATGGGCCGGTGCGCTGGTGGGGGCCGCAGTGCTGGGGATCGGGTTCGGCGCCTACCTCGCCGTCGACTTTGCACTGCTCACCCAGGTTCTTCCGCACGCCATCAGCCGTGGCAAGGACATGGGCGTGATCAACGTGGCCAACTCACTGCCCCAGGTCTTCGCCCCGATGCTGGCGTACGTTTCCCTCACCTTCCTCGGTGGTTACGTCACGCTCTTTACGACGGCGGCCGTGATCGGTCTGCTGGGCGCCGTGTTCGTGGTGAAGATCAAGTCCGTCGCTTAGACCGCCCTCCCGCCGTTTCGATGGTTCCGTGTCCAGTCGATGTCCCCGGGCATCGACCCTGAACGGAACCATCGAAACGGGCGGTGACGGCCGCGGGCACGGACTGGCTGGGACAGCCGGGCGTTGGTCCGGCACATAAACTGGGGAGCATGACCCAGGAAACTGTTGTAACCGTCCTTTGCGGCCTTGCCATCCTGGTGGGTGTGGCGGGGACGATCATTCCCG
Source organism: Pseudarthrobacter sp. MDT1-40-2 (assembly GCF_059383595.1). NCBI lineage: Bacteria > Bacillati > Actinomycetota > Actinomycetes > Micrococcales > Micrococcaceae > Pseudarthrobacter > Pseudarthrobacter sp. MDT1-40-2. The sequence goes on from NZ_JBWZCL010000002.1 coordinate 882,292, forward strand.
TACTGCCCGGGAGCATCCTCGTCGGTGCGGCCCTGCTCGCATGGGCCATTTGGGGTGGTGCCGGCGCAGTGGGCTGGGTGGTCTTCGCGATCGGCGTGGTGTTTGTGGCAGTCGGGATGGCTGCCGGCGCCGTGCTCACCGGCCGGAAGATGAAGCAGCACGCCATCCCCGGCCGTAGCGTGGTGATTGGTGTAGTGGCCGGCGTGGTGGGCATGTTCGTCATTCCGGTAGTGGGGCTGTTTGTGGGTTTCGCCGCCGGACTGCTGCTCAGCGAACTGGCCCGGACACGGAATTTCCGCACCGCCACCACCACCAGCTGGACCGCCCTCAAAGCAACCGGGCTGGGCATCCTGGTGGAATTCGGCCTTGCGTGCCTGGCGGCCAGCGCCTGGGTGATTGGCCTGTGGGTCGCTGCGGCGACGTAGCATGGAGGAATGACCGCGGGGGATTCTGGAGCGCCGATTTACAGGGATACCCGTGACCTTACGCCCTTTGGGCATCCCCGCTTCCGCACTCCGGTAACTGATCTTGCCGGCAGCCTGGGCGGGCTGGTCCAAGGCGTGCTGGGAGGCCGCGACCATACCTTGATATCCGTGGATGGTGTTGTCCCCAGGCTGAGGCTCCGGCCGGGTAAAGCTGCCAAAGCCGTCCACGATGCCATCTTCACTAGCAGGGAACCGGGACGGCTGCTTGTGGTGGCCCGCTCCTACCCCGGCTGGGCCGGACTGTGCTATGTCATGGCGGGCCTCTTGGCATATCAGCACGGCAGGTACCTGTACGCCTGCGAGCTCCTCCAGCGCGGGCTGGCAACCAGGAACGACGACGAAGCGAACCAGTATGCCTTCGCCTACCTTTCGCAGGTGGTCACCCGGGTGGAAGTTGCCGACCGCATCGAAGTCCCCGTGCTGTTCAGCCAGGAGTCAGTGTTCCTGACTCTCTCACACGCGTTACGGGAAACCGGGCAGCTGGAAGCCGCGCTCCAGGCACTGAAGAATCTGCCGCCGTCGCTACCTACGGCGTTGGCACGCTGTGCACTGGCCTTCGCGTTGGGCAGAGACAAGGAAGTGGTGATCTGGACCGAAGGGCTGCTGAATTCCGACGACGTTGCCGCTGCGTTGTTGCTTCTCAGGGCGCGTGCACTGCGTCGGCTGGGCGCGCGGGCCAAGGCGGACTGCGCACTCGGTGAAATTCTCCGGCGTCGCAAGACCCACGTGATGCTGCGCAACGATGCCCTTTCCGACCGGGCGCTGCTGTTGCTGGACAATGGCCGCAAGACACTCAACCCCCGGGACTGGCTTCGCGGTAAGCCGGTGGAATCCGAGCTGGAGATCATCCGGAAGGACGTCGAAGAGCGAAGGCTGTGGGAGCAGGACTGGAACAAGCTGCACGGCGAGTAGGGGACTCTCAGAGCGGTCTTTCGTGCTGCTCGTTACGCTGCTTGTTCGCTCTCGCGCGGACGTGCATCTTCTCGCCTTGGCCTCCGAAGACACTGAGTACTTCTGCCTGCTGATCTCCCGTGCTGCCGAACCAATGGGGTACGTGCGTATCGAACTCGGCTACCTCCCCCGGTCCCAGGACCAGATCATGGTCGCCGAGGACAAGGCGCATGCGACCCGAAAGGACGTAAAGCCATTCATAGCCTTCGTGCGTCTTGAGGGTGGGCTCGGACTTGGACGTCGGGATGACGATCTTCCACGCCTGCATGCCACCCGGCTGGCGGGTCAGCGGGATGACTGTCCTGCCGTTGGCGTTGAGGGGTTTAAGGCGGATCCGGGGATCACCGACTTCAGGTGCCCCGACCAACTCATCAAGTGGCACGTGGTAAGCCTGAGCCAAAGGCAGGAGCAGCTCCAGACTGGGGCGCCGCTGCCCGGACTCGAGCCGGGACAAGGTGCTTTTAGAAATACCAGTGGCTGCTGCGAGGCTGGCTAAGGTCACACCACGCTTCCTGCGAAGGCGCTTGAGCCGTAGCCCCACCTGGTCAAGCGCGGCGGCAATTCCTACTGGTTGATCATTCACATGCTTATCCAACCTCCTTTTTCCCGAAATCAGCAACGATTGTTGCCGGGACTGGAATTCCGGATGAATCTGAAGCCATGAATGAATACGACGTAGTAATAGTAGGCGGTGGCGCCGCAGGATTGTCCGCGGCACTGGTTCTGACCCGCGCCCGCCGTAAAGTCCTTGTCATCGACTCCGGTGCACCCCGCAATGCCCCGGCAACCCATATGCATGGCTTCCTTTCCCGTGACGGCCTGCCGCCCGCTGAGCTCCTGTCCCTGGGGCGGAACGAGGTGGAAGGCTACGGAGGCGAAATCGCCGGCGGGGTTGTCACCGAACTGGTCCCGGCCGGCAGCTCGGGGTTTTGGGTGCTACTGGCGGACGGCCGGCGCTTTTCCACCCGGCGCCTCCTCGTTGCCACCGGACTTCGCGATGAACTGCCAGCTATCCCCGGCCTTGCCGACCGATGGGCGCGGGATGTGCTCCACTGCCCGTATTGCCATGGCTACGAAGTCCGTGACCAGCAGCTGGGTGTCCTGGGCGGTTCACCGGACACCCTCCGGTATGCACAGATCGTCCGGCAATGGGCGAAGGACGTCGTCTTGTTCGTACCAGCCGGGTTCCTGACACCCGCGCAACGCTCAGAGCTGGTTGCCCGTGCCATCGGAATTGTGGAAGGCGGCATCACCGGCATCCGGACGGAAGATGACCGCCTGCAAGGCATCGAAATGGACGACGGCAGGATCATCCCACGCGACGTCCTGTTCGTGCCGCCGCGCTTCGTTCCGAACAATGACCTGCTCGCCGGCCTCGGCTGTGAAATAGATGAAACCGGGTGGGCCGTCAAAGACGGGACAGGCAAAACCACCGTTCCGGGGGTATGGATAGCGGGCAACGTGGCCAATCCGCGGGCCCAGGTCATTACGGCGGCCGGCGAAGGATCCGCTACAGCCATGGCTATCAACGCCGACCTGGTGGACGAGGACGTCAGAAGAGCCGTCAAGGCCTTCAATATGGGCTTCTAGCCCCAGCCTTTCCGACCTCAGCGAATTTCCAACCCCAAGAGAAAAGCTATCAAGGAGCTCCTATGTCCAGTACTTCAACAACCACTCGCCCTGCACCACCAACAAAGCACCAGCTGGCGCTGATGATCTGGCTCGCTGTTTTCCCCACCTTGACCGCCATCAACCTCGTCCTCGGAGACTGGCTGGCCACGCTGAATCCCGTCCTGCGGACATTTATCCTGGCCACCGTTGCTGTTCCCATCGTTATCTACGGCATCATGCCGCAGCTTCACCGGCTGCGCACCCTGATAATGCACCGGCGTCGATGAGAAGCCGAGAGGCCAGCACTTCTCCCACTCGGCTCTTGTGGCTATAGCGGCCCCGGAGTACAACGGAGAAATGAGTGAGGCAATCACGTCCTGGATGCAGAAGTACATTTCTGCATGGACGACCAACGAACCGGAAGATATAGGGGCGCTTTTCAGTGATAACGCTGTGTACGCCACCAGGCCACACGACCCCGACCCCTGGATCGGGCGCGAGCAAATCGTTGAGCGTTGGCTGGAGGCCAAGGACGAACCCGGGGGTTGGACCTTCGATTGGAAATTGCTCGGGACCGACGGGGACCTTGCCTTCGTCCAGGGTTACACGGACTACCTGGGGGACCCGCCCAGCTATCACAACCTCTGGATCATCCGACTCACGCCGGAAGGCCGAGCGGCGGAATTCACTGAATGGTTCATGGAGGACGGCAGCCAGGGAGCTCCCTAACGCGTCCAGCTACGGCAGCGGCATCACGTTGACGAAGATCACCTGGGTGTCTTTGCCGCCGTCGTACCTTAGGTCGTAGTTGACCTCCAGGCCAATGGCGGTCCCGGGTGTCAGGGAGTAGGAGGTCTCCCTGGCCGGATCGGCCTCGGCGGAGGCGATCCAGCGCTCGGCGTCAGCGGCATCGATGCCGTAGCGTTCCACGCCGTCGCGGATCAGCGCGAAGTAGTCCTCGGGAGAGTCTGCTGTGAGGAAGTAGGTCACCACACTGAAATCGTTCCGGACGGCGGTGGTATTGAAGCGGATGCGGTCCGTCTCGGCCTCGAGCCGGCCGTCCGGTGCGTCGATGGTGAGGTTAAGCAGCCCCGCATCCTGCGTGTCGATTTCCGGGCCGAAGCTCCCGCCGTCGAGGCCCACCGCAAACTTCACCAGCGCTCCGGAAGTCATGTCCAGCCTGGCCTGGAGGGTCTGCCGGATGCGGTCCACGCCGGCGGCGTCCAGGGTGGAGTACTCGGAGGTGTCGATGGAACTCCCTTGGGAAGTGGGTACAGGACGGGTCCCGGGACTGGTTCCGGGGGAGGCGCAGGCGGAGGCGCCGAGGATAGCTGTTAGGGCGGCAAGGGCGACGCCGGTGCGGAGCCGGTTCACTGGTGGGCCTCCACGTCGAAGCCGTCAAGGAACCTGCGGGTGATGTTGTCGTTCCCTGCCATGTGTCCCCCGATTTGAGTCTGCCTCCACCCTAGCCGGACGCTCCCGACGGCGGCGATGGGGGAGAGGTGCCAATCTGCACCTTTACGCTTCGCGGAGCAGGCCCGTGGTCCGGTAGGGGATCACCTCACGCAAGAACATGCTGGTGGAGGTACGGACAATGCCCGGGCAAAGCCGGATTTCTTCGGACACCCGGTAGAGGTCATCGGGGCTGGCGGCCACCACACGGATCAGCAGGTCGGTGTCGCCGGCGGGTGCGTGGCATTCGAGGACTTCGGGAATTTTACGCAGCGCGGCAATCGCCTCGTTCAGGTGGCTCTGGTCCAGCTCGGCACTGACCGCTGCGGCCACGCCCCTGCCCATCGCGGCAGGAAGCACGCGGCTGCTGTTGGGACGAAGAGCGCCCGACGCCGTCATCCGCTCCAGTCGCGACTGGACAGTTCCGCGCGCAAGGCCCAGCCGCTGGGCCAGGACCATGATGGGAAGGCGGGGATCGTCGTCGAGCGCCATCAGGATACGGCGGTCGGTGGTGTCAAGGATCTGCAAAGTGCCCACTTTCGGAATCTACTGCCGGCAAGTACTGGTCAGATTGACCGGTCGGCTTCGTGCTTGTTGTGCCAACTGTATGACTCCTGCTCAAATAGTGGCAACAGGGACAACGGCGAACGCTGAATCCCGCACAGGCTACAGGAAACCCGGCACACCACCCGGACCCTGGACCAGGCATCCCGCAAGGACGCTGCCGCTGACTGACTCTTGTTCACACCAACGTCCGTTAGCCCCTCTGTCATTCGAACGACTTGTTCACAAGTGCCACCGCCCGGCGAGTGGCACGGCAAGGGCCCCTGAGCCACCGAACCGCGGAAGTGTCCGCAGCGTTCTGTAGCTGAGGGGCTCTTGTGCATGGCGGCATAGGCTTGGGGCATGACTTTCGCAGGCCGCTTCGCCCCCAGCCCTTCGGGCGAACTGCACGTCGGCAACCTGCGCACTGCCATGCTGGCCTGGCTCTTCGCACGTTCCACCGGACGGACCTTCCTGCTCCGGGTGGAGGACCTGGACCGGGCCCGGGCAGGCGCCGAAGCCGTGCAGCTGCGGGACCTGCAGGCTGTGGGCGTCACATGGGACGGCGACGTGGTGCGCCAGACGGACCGGGAATCTCTCTATGCGGACGCAATCAACTGGCTTGCCGCGGCCGGCCTGGCCTACGAATGTTTCTGCACCCGGCGTGAAATACAGGAAGCGCCCTCCGCCCCGCACGCACCGCAGGGCGCCTATCCGGGCACGTGCCGGGATTTGTCTGCAGAGGAGCGCGATGCCCGGCGGGCCGTGCGCCCGGCCGCGATCAGGCTGCGCTCCGGGGTTTCAGAACTTTCCGTCAGCGACGTCCTGCATGGCGGGTTCACCGGGGTGGTGGATGATTTTGTGCTGCGCCGCAACGACGGTGTTGCGGCCTACAACCTCGCGGTGGTGGTGGATGACGCCGGGCAGGGCGTGGACCAGGTGGTCCGCGGCGACGACCTCCTGCCGTCCACACCGCGGCAGGCCTACCTGGCGTCACTGCTGGGATATCCGGTGCCGGACTACGCCCACGTTCCCCTGGTACTCAATGCGGACGGCGCCCGGCTGGCCAAGCGCGACGGCGCCGTCACCCTGGCGGACCTCGCCCTCGAAGGCCACTCCGCCGCCGATGTGGCCGCCTTCGTGCTGGCATCCCTGGGCCTGCCGGAAACCCTCGAGGCCGCGCTCGCCGGTTTTGATCCTGCGAAGCTGCCCCGGGACCCGTGGATCTGGAAGGGAATGCCCGGGCTTTAAGGGAAAGGCCAGGTTTGGGGGCAGCCGGGTAATCTGGAAGGCATGTCCCAAACCCCTGCTCCTGAAGAGTCCGCGTACGCCTCAAATCCCGCAGGTACTGCCTCTCCGCGTTTTACCGTCGAAACTGCCCGTGTCCTGGCCGAGGTGGCCCACAACCGCCAGAAGGACAAACTCAAGCGACCCTACCGCGATCACGTGCTGGCGGTAGGGGATGCCCTGGCCGATTTCGACGACGACATCCAGATCGCCGGGTACCTGCACGATATTGCCGAGGACACTCCCATCACCCGGCAGGCGCTGCTGGACATGGGCGTCTCTGAACGTGCGGTGGGAATCATTGAACGCGTTACCCGGCGGATGTACGACAACCCTGACGACTACCAAGGCATCATGCGTGAAATTGCCAAGGACCACGACGCCACCTTGGTCAAGATCGCGGACAACGCCCACAATTCCGTGCCGGAAAGGGTCCGGGCGCTGGCCGAAAAGTGGCCGGACAAGCCGCCAGTCACGCGCTATTCCGAGGCCCGGCCCGTCCTGTACACGGCAGTTCCCGCCGAAGAGGTCCGGCTGATCCTTGAGCGGATCAACCCTTCCCTGCTGCCCGAACTGGAAGAACTGACCGACCTCGAAGACCTGACGGATCTCGATGAGGTGACGGACTAGCTTTTCGTCCGGTCAGCCTGCCCGGCTTTGCAGCCGGGCCAAATCGGTTTCACGCCATTTCCGGCCGGCGGCCTCGTCCGCCACTATCACGAAGGCCGGACCGGCTACGATCACCAGAAGGCAGACAGTAACGGGCAGCCCGGCAGCTGCCAGGGCGACGCCAAGCCCGGACGATGCCACCACCACGGCTGTCATCACGAGGTTCCGCGGCTCGAAGCCGGTCAATGAACCGTAGACCCAGGTCAGGGCGATCTTGAATACCGCGACGGGGATGGCCACGCTGGCCACGGCCACAGCCGCGCTGACATGTGCTTCGTGGTCAATGTAGTACGCCAGCACGTGCAGGCCGGCCCCCGCGGCGGCGATGGCGGCGAAGATGAGCATGTGGGCGTAGCCGAAGACGAATGATTTCTCGCGCCGGACATGGAGGGCCTCGCCATTTGGCAACGTGAAGTACACCCACCAAAGCGCAACCGCCAAACCGGTTCCGCCAAGCCCCACCAGCGCCGCGTTGAGGCTCCATCCGTGGAGTGCCACGATGACCCGCAGGGTTTCGATGGCGCCGATCAGGCATTCGCCCAGCGCGATGATGGCCAGGAGGCCGTAGCGCTCGGCAATGTGGTGGGCATGCCAGGGGGTCTTGGTTCTGCGCTCGGCGATCACGGGTGTTGCCATCTCCATGACGAACAGCGGCAGGATCATCAGGAAGGTAGCGAGGACAGGGACGTCGATAAAAATCACCGCCACCCAGCCAAGTTGCACAACGGCCAGGTAACCCGCGTACTGGAGTGCTACATGCCGGTGATCCGGATCCTGACGGGCCACCCTCAACCACTGGAAAATCAGGGCCACCCGCATCACAACATAGCCCAGGACCATGACGGCGTTGTCCACATGCTTGCCTTCCACAAGTGAGTGGAAAAGCGGCTCAACTCCCATCGCCAGGATCAGAACGCCCACCATCTGGACCATGGTGATGAGGCGGAAAATCCAGTCGTCGGTGTCATAGGCGCTGGCAAACCACGTGAAGTTGATCCATGCCCAATTCACCGCGAACATCGCGAAGGCAAAACCGATAAGCCCCGGGACCAGGTGGTCTTCGGCGATGGCATGCGCGAACTGGTTGGAGGCCACACTGAAGGCAATGACGAAGGTCAGGTCGAAGAACAGCTCCAGTGGAGTGGCCGAGCGATGCGGCTCGTGCGGATCCCGTCCGCCCATGCGAGGGAGGACGCGGCGGGAAGTGAACGGCATTCGGTGTGCCCTTTCTACGGGGTGGCTGCGAATGTACAGTACCCGCCACCGATGCAGATGGGGCTATCTGGTAACTGCATCGCGCAAATGTGCGTAGCTGTCGTCGTAAGTCGCCATGATCGAGGCGGTGCTCTCAGGGTAGTGACTGCGACTCACCCCTGCCCTGTCCGCTAAGAGGTTGTACCGGGCCTCAATCTCCTGGTCCAGGACGGGTTCCAACTGGGCAATCCAGGTCCGGTAGTCATCCATGTCCTGGCCGCTGACAGGCTGGACGGGGCCTTCTACGGACATGTCAAATGCCCCGGCGAGGGTTGCCATCACGGCGGCCTTGAGCTGCAGGGTGCGCAATTCCTCAGACCTGTCAGCCGCAGCAATAGCATGCTTTTCATTGCTCGCCCACAGGGTTTCCGCTAAGGTGCTTCCCTCATTGGCCCCCTTATCCACAAGACCCAGCAGGCCATCCTGCACAGGTTTGGGCAAGTCACTAAACTTCGGGATCAGCTTCTTGACCGGAATGAGCCCAACCGCAGACTCAACCGGTTTGATCACGGCTTTTGCCGCTTCATCCTGGTCAGCCCCTGCCACAATGCCGGCGCCATCTGACGCGGCGTCCAGAAGGGCGTGCAAATGGACCAGCCGCTTGCCGGCCCCGAGCACATCAATCGGGTTGTCCGTGCCCCGGGCATGCCGGGCCAATGCCGCCGAGTAGTCCGCCGCGAACACATCCATGGCCCCGCCTCCTCCGCTTCCGTAGATGCGGCCGATGACCGCAGACACCTCTTCCTCATCCAGCACGGCAGCACGCCGGGATGAACCGTCAGGCATCCGGATGTCCGTGGTGATGGCGTCGCCCGGATTGACTCCGGCGTCCTCAAGGAAGCTTGATTCGAGCAGGCCTGGCAGTTGGATGGCGACAGCAAAGGTCAGTGATTCGACGGCGGCGGGGCTGAGGCCATCCTGCTGAAAGTGCGGGTTGTTAGCCAGTGTGGTGATGATGAGCCCGGATCCTGCGGCCAGCTGGTCCCAGTCCGCGCTGTCGAGACCGGCCGGATGGATGGAGGCAGAGGCCCAGACCGCGAGTGCGCCTTCAAAACGATCAGCGTCGTTCCCGTTCGCTGCCTGCCAGTCCCGGCCGTACCAGTGGCGGATGCGGTCTGCCCCGTCCGCCTCGGTGAGGAAAGCGTGCGACGCTTCGGGTGAATGGGCCAACTGGCTGAACACCAGCCCTGCCGGATCGCGGAGACGTTCAGCTGCTCGGTCTGCTGCCCCTGCTTGGCCTGTTTCTGCCTGGATGATCGAGGGGAGGGGGGTGGAGGTTCCCGTCTGGACCGGCGAGTCCTGGATCCGTTCCCGCTGGTCAACCCGGCGGGCCAGTGCCAAGGCCAGTGGAGCTCCGATGGCAGCGCCGGAGAGCAGGTAGGCCAGGCCCGTATGTCCCGTCCTAAGGTCCTGGACCATGCCTGCGTCGAAGTCCGGGCGGTTGAGGGTTTCGAGTCCAATGTCCGGCAGCAGCCCGGAAGCCATAGCGGCGGACTCCAAGTCATCCCAGCGTTGCGAGGCCAGCACGAAGGCCGACCGCATGGCCTGCGGGAAGCTGGAGGATTCGGAGCCCGGCCTGCCGTCCCGGGACGCGGGAAAGGAACCCACGAGCCGGGCGGCCTCTGCGCCGCCGAGGGCTGTGAAGAAGGCGTCCATGTGTTCGGCGGAATAGCCGTAGGCGTCCAGGAGGTCCTTGAGCTGAGTATAGGACTCACCGGTGGGCGGGTGGCGGCGGAGAATGTCCCGGGACCTGGTAGCCATGACTTCCGCTACCTGTGCCGGGCCGGCCCTGCGGGGATCGGCGATGCCGAACTCCACAAGTTGCCGTCGTGCCGACTTCCAATCGCTCACGCGATGGGTGGCCAAGGCGGCAACGGCTGCCCGGTCTGCGTCCCGGCGTTGCTCCCAGAGGCCTTCGATGTCCCGCTGGCAGCTGGCTATCTCCTCAGTACGGACCCGGCGCTCAGCGAGTAGCCGCACATAGGCAACTTCAGTGTCAGCACTCAGGCCGCGCGGATACATCATGCCGGACGAGGCCGGATCGGGGTGCTGGCGCAGCCATTCCCTGGCCAGTTCAATGCGGGTACGGAGTGGGCTGAACGAGCGGGAAATCCCCTCCAGGTCCTGCCGGTAACGATCCACCCCGGCCAATTGCCCCAGCAGGTTTTCCGAGACGCGTTTGAGATGCTGCCGGATGCCGTTCAGCAGGGCTGTGCATGCCGAGGCATCTGTTCCCTGCCATACTCCAGGGATTTGGCCGGCCACGGAACCAGCGCCGGCGGTAGCGGTGTCCGTATCAACTATCTGCTGACGCAGGATCATGGCAGCCGTGATCAGCTCACCGGCGTTGTGTTTGCCGGGGTTCTCTTCGAGGGTGGCCGTCATACCGGCCATCCTGCCAAACGGTGCGCCGTGACCGCACTCCCCGTGCACGCTATGTGGATAACTCTCCGGGCCAGCGGCAGCCTTAGACCCGCCCCAGCGAGCCTATGTCCTCGAGGAAGTCCCTTTGGACCTCCTCGCTCACCGTGGTCCGGGTTTCCCCGATTGCGTCAAGGTAATCCTGAGTGGTGGGGCCCTTTCGGACGGTCTTCCGCATGGCCTCCTCAACGGTGACGGAGGAAGCTGACGTGACGCCGGTGGCGGTGCCGCCGTGGCTGTCCTTGCCGTAAACAACGTTTTCCAGGGCGCGCTGGGAGGCGCTCCGTGCCGCGTACTCAATGTCCGCGGGCGAAAATCCATGCGTCCGCTCCACCAGCAGCGCCACGTCAACGATATCCAGCACCGCGGGCGGAATGAACCGCTGCCACATGGCCTCGCGGGCCTGCGCGTCCGGCAGGCCGATGGGAATGACGTAATCGAAGCGGCCGTGGCGAAGGAATGCGGTGTCAAGTGCGCGAATGAAGTTGGTGGCGCAAACCAGCAGCCGTCCCGGCTGTTCGCGGAATGCCGGAATGATCTTGAGCAGCTCGTTGGTGACGCCCTGCAGCGGCGACGGCGGTTCACCGGAGCGCTGAGACGCGATCTCCTCCACCTCGTCGATGAACACCACAGCGTGTTCCAGCTCGGAAATCTCCAGGAAGGTTTCCCGGAGTGCACCGGCCAGGCCCTTCGGATCGGCGGCGAGCCGGGACGGAAACACCTCCACGAAGGGCCACTCGAGACGGGATGCAATCGCCTTGGCAAACGTGGTTTTGCCGGTGCCGGGTGGACCGAACAGCACCACCGCGCGTGGCGGGACCACGCCGTATTCATCCGCCAGATCGGCCTCGGCGAGCGGCAGGACCAGGCGTCGTTCCAGCAGCTCCTTTTCCCTGCGCATGCCCGCAACGTTCTCCCAGAGGTCCCGCGCCAGTACGCGGCCGCCCAGCTGCCCCAACGCGCCCAGCTCCTGCCGCTGGACCGGAATGGTTCGCTCGAAATACCGGAGGTTCTTCTTCAGCGCGAAGCCTCGGCTGACAAACGCCTCAACGCGCGTTTCCGCCTCGGGCATCAGCGCGGACAGCTTGTTGAGTCCATGCGGGGCCATCCGGTTCTCGACGGCGGCCAGCAGCGAGGTGCCAATACCCTGGCCGCGGTTTTCCGGCAGCGTGGCCAGGAAAACGATCCAGCCCTGATCATGTGCGGCCCGTCCGACGGCCGCGCCCACCACCGTCTCGCCCTGCACCGCCACCACCGCGTGGTCCTTTTCGCAGGAGGCCAGCACCTCGGAAAGGGCATAGACCGGCTCCACATTGGAGGCCTTGAGCGTCTCCCACAAGTGCAGGATGCCGTCCAGGTCGCTTGAATGGAAGTCCCTGATCCGCCAGGTTGTCATGTGGTGTCTCCCGGGTGGTTCGTCGTTGAACTGGGCAGAGCCGCGGAGTGCGGCATGCTGCTGAGCATAGGCGATAGTCACCCTTGCGCCACCTGCCTGGCGCTTCGTTACGCCAGTGGGCAAGCAGCCACCGACGGCGACACCCGGGTTCCTTTTGAGGGGATCCCGGGTGCCGCCGCCGAACTTTGCTGCCTGAGTCAGACCTTGATCGGAACGGGGTGAACCTCGTCCGCCGGGTGGCCTGCCCGCTCGTGGATGCGCCTGACGGCGTCCGCGGACGGGGCTTCGGACAGGCAGTAAACCACACCGGCGTCGGGGTCGGCCCATGCGGTTTTGAATTCCACATTCTCGTCACTTTGTATGGCGAGGTCGGCGTCGTGCGCGGCTTGAAGGGCTTCTTTGGTGAGCCCGGACATGTTGCGGTGGATATCCATAAATTCCGGCATCTTTGTGCTGCCTCCCTGGGTTGTTCTGCGGTGAATACCGAGGATGATGCCGACGTTAGACCTGGGTCTTACAGCCGTCAAGAGGGAAGTTTTTCCCGGAGTTGCCGTGCAGGAAGCCCGGCCTTCACGGGCGCACGACGCCGGCACCGGGGTGGAGGACGCCTGTCAGCCGGTGGGCCTCCCGGAGCAGGCATTTGCCCAGGAATTCGCGCCGGTCCTCGCGGAACCTCGTTTCGATTCCGGTGAGGGACAGGGCCCAGGCCGGGCGGCCGTTGCGATCGAACACCGCGGCCCCCATGCCCCAGCTGCCTTCCAGCACAAGCCCGGGGTTGACTGAATAGCCGGTGCGCCTGGTGGCTGCCAGGTTTTCCCGCACTACCGGCTCGGGGTGACCGTCCGCGAAGGCGCCCGCGTGGGCGCGCCAGTTCTGCAGGATGCGCTCCTGCTCGTGTTCCGGCAGAAAAGCCAGGATGGCGGTTCCCGCGGACGCAACACCCAGAGGGAACCTGACTCCTTCATGCAGGACAAAGGACCGCACCGGGAAGCTGCCTTCCTCGCGCAGCAGGCACACCGTTTCGGAGCCGCGGCGGATCGAGAAGAACGCGCTCTCGCCGGTCTCCTCCGCCAGCCGCCGCAGGCCGGGCCGGGCCAGGTCTTCCAGGGGGAAACGAGCCGATGCCACCGATCCCAGCAGCAGCATCTCCGGGCCCAGCATCCAGCGGCCGCTGCGCTGATCGTGCTCCAGCAGCCCCTCGCTGGCCAGCGAGGTCAGCAGCCTGTGGACGGTGGGGCGGGTCAGCCCGGATGCGCGGACCAGGTCCGCCAGGGGGCTGCCTTCTGCACTGCCGCCAACCAGCCGGAGGAGCAAGGCGATCCTGCTGACCACCTGGGCGCCCTGGACTGCCCCGCCGGCTCCGGCTCCTGGTGTTGTGTTCATCTCAGTGTTGCGAGGGAAGCGATGTCCCGGGGCGTGGTCCGGCAGCAGCCGCCCAGCAGCCGTGCACCGAGTCCGCGCCATATGGGGGCGCCCTGTTCAAGGGTCAGGGGCTGGCCGTTGATGACACCGTTTTCGGCGGGCGCCGGACCCCAGGTCTTGGTGACGGCGTCATAGCTTTCGCCGGAGTTCGGATAGGCCAGCAGGGGAGTGGCTGTCACCTGGCGCAAAGTGGTAAGCGCGGGGGACACGAGTTCCAGCGGGACGCAGTTCACCCCGAGGGCCGCCACCCGCGGTTCAGCGGCGCACCAAGCGGCCACCTGGGCCAGCGGCGTGCCGTCGCTGATGTGCCCGCCGTCGCGGAGGGTAAAGGACAACCAGGATTCGACGTCGAACTCGGCCAAGAGCTCCAGCAGTGCCTGGGCTTCTGGCAGCGATGGCAACGTCTCGCAGGCGAGGAAGTCCACGCCTGCTTCCACCAGGGCCGAAACCCGCGCCCGGTGGAACTCCAGGAAGGCTGCCCGATCCAGCTGGTAGTCGCCCCGGTATTCTGACCCGTCAGCCAAATAGGCACCGTAGGGACCTACGGATCCGGCAATCATCAGTGGCCCGGCGTTGGGTTTTTCGGCGAGGTATTCCGTGCGCGCTTCATCGGCCAGCCGCACGCTGAGGGCCACCAGATCCAGCGCCTCCGCTTCGGCAATGCCGCGGCGGGCAAAGCCCATGGGCGTCGCCTGGTAACTGGCAGTGATCGCCACCTGGGCTCCGGCCCGGAAGTAGTCCAGGTGCACCCGCTTCACAAGCTCCGGCTGCTCCACCAGGACTTTGGCGGACCACAACGGGTCATCAAGGTTGCTGCCGTGGGCTTCAAGTTCCGTGGCCAGGGCACCGTCCAGGGTCAGGTTTTCTCCGCCGCCGAGCAAAGTGGTGAGCATGGTGTTTAGGGGCATACTTCAGGCTACAAGCCGGGCCAGTCACAGCCGTGAAAGTGTCCATAGTATGGACGTTTGCCGCAACTGGTCCATGTTATAAGACTGCCAGCGTCTTCCCTCCTCCCGCCGTTGACCGGCCTACCATGCCAACCGTACGCTCCAAGGAATGCCCGGCAAGTCCACAAAGTGGAATGTCGGCCTGGCGGGTACGGCTCAACGAGGGGAATGCGATGTCGAAATACATGTCCGGTGCGCGGGAGGCACTCAAGGATGTCCTGCGCGATGGCATCACCCTCGCCGTCGGCGGTTTTGGCCTCAGCGGCATCCCGGCGGACCTGATTGATGCTGTCCGCGAGTCCGGCGTGAAGGACCTGACCGTTGTGTCCAACAACATGGGCGTGGATGGCAAGGGCCTGGGCATCCTGATCGAGGCCAACCAGGTGCGCAAGGTCATTGCGTCCTACGTCGGCGAAAACAAGCTGTTCGCGGAGCAGTATCTGGCGGGTGTACTCGAGGTGGAGTTCACGCCGCAGGGAACGCTGGCCGAGCGGCTGCGGGCCGGCGGCGCCGGCATCCCGGCCTTCTACACCAGAACCGGCGTGGGAACCCTGGTCGCTGAAGGTAAGGCCCATGAAGTGTTCGACGGCGTCACGTACGTTCAGGAGCGCGCCATCAGGGCCGACGTCGCACTGGTCCATGCGCACACCGCGGATACCGACGGGAACCTTATCTACCGCTATACGGCGCGGAACTTTAATCCCGTCGTGGCCACCGCCGGCGCTGTCACGGTGGCGCAGGCCGAGGTGATTGTGGAGCCCGGCCGGCTGGATCCGAACCACATCGTCACGCCGGGCGTCTTTGTCCAGCGGCTGGTGCAGGCCACGGTGCGGGCCAAGGACATTGAGCAGCGGACGGTCAGGCCGCGCCCCGTCAGCGTACCCGGCTGAGTGTTCCTGCCTTAGCTTTATCCCCATGATTTCCATCAATCCGAGGAGAACCCCATGGCCTGGACCAGGGACGAGATGGCTGCGATTGCGGCAGAAGAGCTTAACGACGGCGACTACGTGAACCTGGGAATCGGCATTCCCACGCTGGTGGCCAACAATCTGCCTGAAGGCGTCCGCGTGGTGCTGCAGAGTGAGAACGGCTTGCTGGGCATGGGCCCGTTTCCCTACGACGGTGAAGAAGACGCGGACCTGATCAACGCCGGCAAGCAGACAGTGACGGTCCTTCCGGGCGGCAGCATTTTCGATTCGTCCATGTCCTTTGGCATGATCCGCGGCGGGCACGTGAAGGTGGCCATCCTTGGGGCAATGCAGGTTGCCGGCAATGGCGATCTGGCCAACTGGACCATCCCCGGGAAGATGGTCAAGGGCATGGGAGGCGCCATGGACCTGGTGGCCGGGACGCCGCGCGTTGTGGTGCTGACCGAACACAACGCCAAGGACGGCAGTCCCAAGATCGTCAGGGAATGCAGCCTGCCTTTGACCGGTCGGGGCGTAGTGGACAGGATCATCACGGACCTGGCGGTGTTCGACCTGGCGAGTGCCGCCGTCGGGCTTACCCTCACCCGCCTGGCTCCCGGCGTCACCGTGGAGGAGATCCGGGAGAGGACGGAGGCGGACTTCACCACGGCCCTCTTAAACCCAGCCGGGTAGCAGTTGTTGCCGTTTGAAAGGTTCACAACGGCAACTAGTGCTACCCGGTTGGGGACGGCGGGTGTTACCTGAACGTCTCCGACGGCGGGTTCGCCACCACCGGGGCCAGGCCCGTGAAGCCCTCGCGGGTCTCGGCAATTTCGCGGATCCGCGTCCGGCAGGCGTACCAGCCGAGCACCATCAGGACGCTCGCAACGGCGGTGACCAGCATGGTGAGCGGCGATTCGATGAACACCATGACGAGGACGGCCACCAGGAACAGCAGCGAGAGGTAGCCGGTGTAGGGGGCGCCGAACATCCGGAAGGACGGCCGCCGCAGGAAGCCCTTGTCCGCCCACCGCTTGAGCTGGATCTGGCACAGCACAATGGTTGCCCACGTCATGATGATGCCCACCGATGCCACGTTCAGGACGATCTCGAAGGCCTCCGCAGGAACCAGGTAGTTCAACGGGACGCCCAGCAGCGAGACGCCGGCGGTGATGGCGATGCCACCGTAAGGCACGCCGGCCTTGTTCATCCGTGACGCGAACCTGGGCGCCGAGCCGTTGACGGACATGGAGCGCAGGATGCGGCCAGTGGAGTACAGCCCGGCGTTCAACGAGGACAGTGCGGCGGTGAGGACCACCAGGTTCATGATGACGTCCACGCCCTGGATGCCGATGGAGCCAAAGAACGTTACGAACGGGCTGACGCCCTTCTCGTAGGAGGTGTACGGCAGCAGCAGGGCAAGCAGGATGACAGAGCCGACGTAGAAGACGGCGATGCGGAAGACCACGGAGTTGATGGCCTTGGGCATGATCTTTTCCGGGTCCTTGGTTTCGCCGGCGGCAGTGCCCACCAGTTCAATGGAGGCGTACGCGAACAGCACACCCTGCATGAGGATGATCATGGGAAGCAGGCCGTTGGGGAAGATGCCGCCGTTGTCCGACAGAAGGCTGAGGCCAACCTGCTGGCCATCCACCGGGGTGCCGAAGATGACGAAATAGGTGCCGACGACGAGGAAGACCACCAGCGCCGCCACCTTGATCAGGGCGAACCAGAATTCCATCTCGCCGAACACCTTCACCGAGACCAGGTTCAGCGCGAGGACCACCACCAGGGCAATCAGCGCCCACGCCCACTGCGGGACTTCGGCCATCCACGGGATGTAGTTGCCGAAGAAGTTCATGTAGAGCGCGGCGGCGGTGATGTCCACGATGGTGGTGGTGGCCCAGTTGATCCAGTAGAACCAGCCGGACACAAACGCGGCCTTTTCGCTGTAGAACTCGCGGGCGTAGGAGACGAAGGACCCCGACGACGGACGGTGCAGGACCAGCTCGCCCAGCGCCCGGAGGATCAGGAACGCGAAGAAGCCGCACACAGCGTAGGCAATGACCAATGAAGGACCTGCCGCGTTGAGCCGGCCGCCGGCGCCCAGGAACAGGCCGGTGCCGATTGCGCCGCCGATGGCAATCATCTGGATTTGCCGGGGCTTGAGGTTTTTGTTGTAACCCTTGTCCTCCGCGTGCAGCGCCGTTTCGCTCGCGTGCGCCTGGGGCGGGACAGTGTGATCCGTGATTGGGGGGTGTGACATGGGGGGTGTCCTTTGTGGGGAGTGGTGGTTGAGCGTCGGGTGGTTGAGCTTGTCGTAACCGCGGTTTCGACAAGCTCAACCACCATTACTTGCTGAGGTTGGCTAGACGCTCGGGGCTGAGGAGTTCCTGGAGCTGGGCCGAGGTGAGGAGTCCGTGTTCGAGCACCAGCTCCGCCACCCCCTTGCCGGTGGCCAGGGCTTCCTGGGCAATCGCCGTTGCTGTGGCGTAGCCCAGATGCGGGTTCAACGCGGTGACCAGGCCAATGGACTGTTCCACGGTGAGCCGCAGGTGCTCCGTGTTGGCGGTGATGCCGGTGACGCAGCGCGACGTCAGGGTGCGGCAGGCTGCCTCAAGGTGGCTGATGCTCTTGTGGAGGCTGTGGACAATGATCGGTTCGAAGGCGTTGAGCTGCAGCTGCCCGGCCTCGGCGGCCATGGTGATGGTGACGTCGTTCCCGACTACTTCGTAAGCCACCTGGGAAACGACCTCGGGGATCACGGGATTGATCTTCCCGGGCATGATCGAGGAGCCGGACTGCACTGCCGGCAGGTTGATTTCACCGAGTCCGGCGCGCGGGCCGGAGGAGAGCAGGCGGAGGTCGTTGCAGATTTTGGAGAGCTTCACGGCTACGCGCTTGAGGACGCCGGAGAGGTGGACAAAGGCGCCGACATCCTGCGTGGCCTCGATAAGGTCGACGGCGGTGACCAGGGGCAGGCCGGTGATCTCGGCCAGGTGCCGGCAGGCTGCCTCCGCGTAGCCACTGGGAGCGTTGAGCCCGGTGCCGATCGCGGTGGCGCCAAGGTTGATTTCATGGATGAGGAGGTCAGCTTCGGCCAGGCGGAGCTTGTCTTCACCGATGGTGACGGCGTAGGTGCCGAATTCCTGGCCCAGCGTCATGGGGACGGCGTCCTGGAGCTGGGTGCGGCCCATCTTGACGATGGTGCGGAATTCCAGGGCCTTGGCAGCGAACGCGTCTTCGAGTCCGGTGAGGGCGTCCAGTAGTTCGCGGGCCGCAAAGATGGTGCCCAGTTTCACGGCGGTTGGGTAGACGTCGTTGGTGGACTGGCTCAGGTTGACGTGGTCGTTGGGGTGCAGGCGGGCGTAGTCGCCTTTAGGGTGTCCCAGGATCTCCAGGGCGCGGTTGGCGATGACCTCGTTAGCGTTCATGTTCGAGGACGTGCCGGCGCCGCCCTGGATCACGTCCACCACAAACTGGTCAGCGAGTTCACCGTTCATCACGTCCTGGCAGGCCTGCTCGATGGCATCCCCGCGCTCGGGGTCCAGGAGGCCGAGTTCGCGGTTGGTGCGGGCCGCGGCGAGTTTCACGGCAGCGAGCCCGCGGACCAGGTGCATGTTGCTGGACAGCGGCTGGCCGGTGATCGGGAAGTTCTCCACCGCCCGCAGCGTATGGACACCCCAGTAGGCGGTGGCGGGGATGTCACGGTCACCGAGAAGGTCATGCTCGGAGCGCGTCGCTGCCGCAGGGGTTTCGGTGGTCGAAATGCTTTTTGTCATGGTGGTCCTAGCGGGCTTCGTTGACTTGCATGGACAGGAAATCGAGGGCCTGGAAGGTGCCCACCTTGCGGCCGCCCCCCAGGACTGGGGTGGCGGCGATGGTGCCAAGGGCGGAGGTGTCGACGTCGAGCGCTTCCAGTACGCGGACGGTGACGGGCATGCGGGCGCGGTCGCCGCCGTCGGAAATCTTCACTGCGATGGCACGGCCGTCCGGGAGTCCCACCAGCTGGACGCCTTCAAAGCCGTCCTTCGCGACCGCTCCGGGGAGCCGGCGCATCAGTTCGGTCACGTCCCGGCGCTCGCCGGCCACCATCTCCGGGTGGCGGGTCATGGCCAGGCCGACGGCGGCTTCCGCGGTGAGTGCCGGCGGCTCCTGCACTTCCCCGGTTCCTGCGTCGGAAACGGCCTTGGCGATCTTTCCGAAAGCGATAGCCATCCCCCGGAGGGTGAGGGCGAACAGCGGTGTTCCGCAGCCGTCCGTGCTGACGGCGAAGGGCTGCTCGCCGGTGAGGTCGGCAACCGTGGCGGCGACGAGCTGCTGCAGCGGGTGGCCGGGATCCAGGTAGCCCTTGACCGGCCAGCCGTTGATCACGCACATGGCGGCCATGGAGGCGTGCTTGCCGGAGCAGTTCTGCGTGAGCTGGGTGGGGGTGCCGCCGGCGCGCAGCCATTCTTCGCGCTCCGGCCCGCCGTAAGGCATGTCCAGGCTGTTTTCCAGGGCGTCCGGCGTGAGGCCGTGGAGATCCAGAATGCGCCGCGCGCCGTCAACGTGGGCGGTGCTGCCCGAGTGGCTGGCGGCGGTGAGGGCCAGCAGGTCGGCAGGGAGGTCCAGTCCGGCCCGGACCATGGCTACGGCCTGCAGCGGCTTAAGCGAGGACCGCGGGTAAAACGGCGCAAGGGGATCGCCGGCGCTGAGGAGGGTTCCGCCGTCGAGGTCCGTTGCAATGACGGAGCCGTAATGGATGCTTTCGGCGAGGCCGTCCCGGACGGCGACTGCGAGCGGCGCATGCGCGGGGAGTTGGCCCGCGTGGGCGGGCAGGATGACGGGCGCGGGGGAGGGCATGGGGTCCTTCGGGGTGGTCAAGGAGGGCGGGTCCGCTTTTGGCGGAGGTTAACTGTCCAGGATGGAGTCGACGGCAGCGCCGACGGCTTCAAGGTGGCTTGCCATGGCTGCCGCGGCGGCTTCCGGGTTGCCGGCCTCGATCGCGGAGAGGATTTTCTGGTGTTCGGTATCTGAGGCATGCTGGCGGTCCGCCACCAGGTTCAGGGTTTCGGACTGGTGGGCCAGGGCATCCCGGATGTCCGCCACGACGCTGGCAAACACGCGGTTTCCGCTGGTTCGGGCGATGGCCGTGTGGAACGTGGAATCGAGGTGCACCCAGGATTCCGGGTCACTTTCCTGGAGCATGGCCTGGGCAACGTCCTTGAGCTCCTGGAGGTCCTCTTCGCTGCGGCGGAGGGCTGCAAGCGCCGCTGCCGGGACCTCGATGTGCGGCCGGGCTTCGGTGAGGTCCCGCGCTGAGTACTGGCCGAGTGCAAGATCGTTTGCCACCTTATTGGCGACGACGAATGTTCCCTTGCCTGTTTTGGTGACAGTCAGGCCAAGGGCGGTGCAGGAGCGGAGAGCTTCCCGGATTACGGAACGGCTCACCCCGTACTGCGCAGCAAGTGCTGCCTCGGAGCTTAGTTTGGCGCCTACCTCCACCCGGCCGGACTCGATGTCCTGGCGGACGGCGTTGAACACTGCCTCGGCGGCGCTGAGCCGGGTGAGCGGCATGGGGCTTGGACCAGCAGGCTGTCCTGCTGTCCGGCTGTCTGACAGGTTCACGGTTTAAAATATGGCACGGGTCACAGGGAGGTGTCAAAGCGAGAGTGAGTTAGAGCCTCAGCTGACCCGGGCGCGGTCCTCAATGGAACGGAGAATGCCGAACAGCTTAACCACACCGTCATCCCCGAACAGCACGTCAGGGCCGGACGGCGCAAGCTCGTTGTAGGGCGAACTGAACAAGGCTGCCGGGTCCACCTTGCCGTTCTCCACGAGGTGGTTGGTCAGAACCTGCAGGAAATCGATTTGCTGAGCGGTGAGCGTGGTGCCTGCCACGAACTCCCCAAGAGCTTCTTCCACGGCTTCCCGGTCGAGGCCGACGAGCGACCGGACGTACAGACCCAACCCTTCCGCGGCAGCCCGATTGAGGTCCTCGGAGGAGCCGAGGCCACTTTCCAGCAGGATCCGTTCAAGCTCGGAGAGATCCAGCGCCGTCAACTGCTTGTTCCGCCGGAGCCGCTGGACCGTTGCGTGTTCCTTGTACTGGTCGAGGTACAGCCGGATTTTCTCGCGGTAGCGCACCAGGTCCACGTGGCCATTGCCGGCGCCGGTCAGTTCCAGCTCTTCAAGTTCACCGAGCTCGTCCTGGAAGTTGGTATAGACGACGTTCCGTTTCCGCTTTTCGATGAGGTGCACAAGGGTACGGAGCTTCTGCCGGAGCTCCTCCAGCCACTCGACGGAAACTGACTCCCACTCGCCGTCATCAAGGACGGCTTCGATGAGGAGCAGCTGCGCAGCAATGGCGGGCACGTTCGGTTGGTCCTGCAGGGCAGATGCGACTGCTTGGATCTTTTTCCGGTAGGGACCGAGGGGTTTGCCCTGAAGGGCTGCCAGCTCGGTTTGGAACATCAGATAGTCGAAGCGTTTGGCCTCCTCCGTATCCGGCAGGGCACCAATTGACGCAAGTCTGGCGAGCTCAGTCTCGAGAGCGTCAAAGTCTTCCGTTTGCAGGGACTCCCACGTGGTTGCTTCCGAGAAGCGGTCCAGCCACTTCCGCGACGGCTTCACCAAAAAGTTGTCCCGCGGCAGCCGATCCACGGTATGTTTCAGGTTTTCCCGCAATTCGACGACGAAGGGAGAGCCGGGGTCCCAAGCCAAGTCTGCCGTTGTGCGCAGCAGCTGGGCCCGTGCTGCAAACGTGCTTTCCGCAAGGGATATGCCCAAGGAGCCTTCATTGCCTGGCATGCCGGCATTGAAATACTCGGCGTTCCGGCAGAGGTCAAAGATGAAAAAGTCCGTCTTGTTCTCGTCCGGGCCAAAGAGGTCAGAACAAAGGCGTGTTCCACGGCCCACCATCTGCCAGAACTTTGTTTTTGAGCGGACCATTTTGAAGAACACCAGGTTGACCACTTCGGGGACGTCTATCCCGGTGTCCAGCATGTCCACGGATATGGCTATATGCGGATTTCCGTCACGGCGTGAAAACTCGTCGATCAGGGACTGGGCGTAGTTGACCTGATGGGTGATAACGCGGGCGAAGTGGCCTTTGAGATGCGGGTAATTGTGGTCGAAGCGCTTTTCAATGAACTCCGCGTGCCGGTTGTTCTTGGCGAAGATGATGGTCTTGCCCAGGCGGTCGCCGCCGGCCACTTTGTGGCCGCGGGTCATCAGGACCTCGAGGGCTTTGTCTACAGTGTCCGTGTTGAACAGCCAGGAGTTCACGACGTTGGGGTCAACGGACTCCGGGATTTCGCCGTCTTCGTTCCAGTCGAGTTCGTCCCACTGTTCCTTTTCCTCGTCGGGAAGGTCGTCGTAGGCGATGCCTTCGTAGGGGAATCTGAGCGGGACGGGTACCACCCGGGGAGGAACCAGGTACCCGGATTCGATAGCCTCGTTGAGCTCGTAGGCGAAGGTGGGAACGTTGTCTTCGATGCCAAACAGGTTGTAGGTGTTGCGGTCCACTTCTGACTGGGGTGTCGCCGTGAGCCCGATCAGGAGGGAGTCGAAGTACTCGAAAATGGCACCGTACTTCTGATACACGGAGCGGTGGGCTTCATCGATGACGATGAGGTCGTAGTGGCCGATGCCGAACTTCCGCTGGCTCAGCCGTCCCTCGGTCTTGTTGATGAGGTTCATCATGGTGGGGTAAGTGGCCAGGTGTATGCGACTGTCGGCCTCTTCGCCGGATCCGAGGATGACGGGTCCCGAACCGGGCAGGTGGGTCCTGAACGCGTTGGCCGCCTGTTTAACTAGGGCCACGCGGTCCGCAAGGAACAGGACGCGTTTGGTCCAGTTCGCTTCCTGCAACATTTTTGCGAGTGCGACGACGGTGCGCGTCTTGCCTGTGCCGGTCGCCATGACCACGAGGGCCTTGCGTTCGCAGTTCTTCTCGTAGGCCTCCGTCACGGCGCGGATGGCGTTGTGCTGGTAGGGCCGCTCGACGATCGCATCGTCGATGGTCTGTTCAGCAAGTGGTTTGCGGGTCTGCCGCCGATCGACGAGCAGTTGGAGCTGGTCCCGGGTGTGGAAGCCCTGCACGGGCCGCTCCGGGTACATGGTGTCGTCCCAGATCCAGGTTTCGTATCCGGAGGTGTAGTAGATGATGGGGCGTCGTCCGTACCGGCGCTGCAGGCAGTCGGCGTACAGCTTGGCCTGCTGCTTCCCGGTGTGCGGGTCCTTGGTGGTGCGTTTCGCTTCAACTACCGCAAGGGGAAGACCGTCAGCCCCCCACAGAACGTAATCCACGTAACCTGTGCCGCTAAGGGTGCCGCTTTTGGTGGGCATGGTGTCCACCTTGAATTCGCGGTCCTCGGTGTTGGACAGCGGCCAGCCGGCTTCGTGCAAGTCCAGATCAATGAGGTGCCTGCGGGTGAGCGCCTCGTCATAGTCGTGGTGGTCCGGTACCAGCTGGTTTTGTTTCTTGGCCTCAGCAATCTGGGCCTGCAGTTGTTTTAGCTGCGCCGCGAGGTCTGCCGACTCAGCGGCGGCCTTCGACAGAGCTTCATCCCGGGATTTGAGCTCGGCTTCCAGCTTTTGCAGCTGCTCAGGGCTTTGCTGGGTGGCGGGGGCCTTTTGTGCCGGGGCCAGGAGGGCGGAGTCGAATGCCAGCGACGGCGGCAGCTGGTTGCCCCTCGGCGCATAGTTCCGGGCGAGCCAGTAGCAAACGTGGTGCAGCTCCCGCAGGACGAGTTCGGCGCCTTGGGCGGTAGGGGCGACTGCGTTGTGGACGGCATGATTGCCGGCTTTGCGGATGATGGTCAGTTTGTTGCCGATGGCGTTGCCGACGAGGCTCTTAAAAGCCGGCTCGCTCAGGAGTGCGTTGAGGTCCTCCTTGTAAGGACGAGGCAATGCTGTCTCAACCTTGTAGAGCCACTCGACGAGGCGTTCCACGGTGTAGCGGGCGTAAAAGACGGATGCCCGGGGGTCCAACCGGGCAAACTGTTCCGCCCGCCTGGCCTGCTGTGCCAGTTCGGGCCAGTCGGTCAGCAGAAACCCGAAATTGCTGTTCACTGCCCCCATGCAGCCGTCTCCATTCCCACGTCCCGTTGCTTCTGAGATCAGTCAACCATGCGGCACTCCCGTTATTCGAAGAAGTCCTCGTCCAGCTCAACCACGTCGTAACTCTGTTTGACCTGCACACCCACCCGGTACTTGATCATCAGGGTCACCAGACGGGCGGCGTCGATCAGGATGATGCGGGAGGGAACGCCGTCGGCATACTGCTTGGCACCGGAGGAGAACGAACTGGTGGTGATGAAGACTCCGCGGGATGCCCCGACTCCGTGGAGGGCACCGACGAAAGCCTGTATGGCTTCCCTGCCAACAGTGTTGCCGTCCGCATAGCGCTTCGCCTGGACGTAGATGCGGTCCAGGCCCAAGGCGTCCTGGTCGATGACGCCATCAACGCCGCCGTCCCCGGATCCACCGATGCGGCGACCCCGCTGCTCGGCACCGCCGTAGCCCATTGTGAGGAGCAGCTTGACCACTGCGTCTTCAAAAAAGTCCGGGTGTCCATCACGCAGTCGCTGTAGCAGCGCAGCTCCCACCTCGTCGTGAATGCGGTTTACGCCGTCCTCAATTTGCTCGACCGGTTCCAGGTCTTCCCCGGCAGTGACCCCTGCGGCCACGGATTCTTGGGTCGGAACGTGCTTATCAGTTTTGGGCCAGTACGGAGCAAAAAGTTCGTGTGCTTGGCTGTAGTTGATGCCGTCCGGGTTCTCTTGAAGCCAGTTTCTGCCGGCGTCCGTGATGCAGTAGTGGCCCTTGGTTGGACGGTCAATCCACTGCGCCCTGGTCAGATGACTAAGCACCCAGCCCATCCGTTGCTCATAACGAAACCCGCCGGAGTTCAGCGTTTCCTGACGCGCCGAGTCAGTAAGCCCTGCTTCGTCGGCAGCCTGATGGAAAAGGTCCTTGCGGTGCAGGGTGGACCCGTCGCTCAGAGCTTGGAGCACGGGCACGATGAGCGCCGGCCAGATCGGGACGGCTGTAGCTGAAGAATCCTGCTGAGCATCGGTCACTACAGTTCTCCTCTGAAGGCGCGGTACTGAAGGGAAGCAAAGAGGGCGTCCAGCTCCGCCAGGTGCTTTCGGTTGGTTTCTTTCAAGCGCTCGACGGCGGCAACACGGTCTGCGAAAGCCTTTTGAAGCTGCAGTGTGGGCACCGGGATTTGGGCCGCGTATATCCTTGACCCTGATATCAGGGGCTGGCCAGACTGGCTAGCGTACTGATTTAGGTTAGCGGCGCGAAGCGCTGCAGTCATGAAGCCTATGTCTAGGTCGCTTCTAAGAAGATGCACAATCAGTGCGTTATCAGTCACCCAAGATTTGGCCGGGGCCAGGTGGACGACACCACAATATGCGCCCACACGCCCTATCACGATCGTGGCTTTATCCATTAGGTATTCGTCGTGGTACCCATTGATGCCATTCCCACCGTAGACGGGGTAGACCCCGCTCGAAATCATGTTCTTAGCTGGAAGAAACTTCCCACTCGATACCTTCAACAACTCGAGCAGCGGTAGGGAGGGAGGGGAATTTGCAGCCACGAGTTGCCGGTACAGAGATTGGGTGAGGGTGTCGAGGTGGGCGAGGGCTTGGCGGCGCTTGGTGCGGAGCTCCTCGGCCTTGTCCAGGATCGCCGCAATCCGCCGCTGCTCGTCGAGTGATGGAAGCGCCAAGGGGAGGCCTAAAAACACCTCCTCTTTGACACGCTGCCTGTTGGTCGCCCCAAAGCTTAGGCGTTTGATTCCGTCGACGAAGGGGGGCGCCGTCACTACGCCTAAAAGATAACGTGTATCAACTTTCGCAGTATCAATATTGAACACGGGAAAATCTTTGGAGACAACGGCTCCGTCTAGCTCCTTAGGCACAATAGCGAAGGCGCCATTCCTGGCGTCAATACGTGAATATATGAATTGGCCGGCTTTCACGCGGTATCCGGTAAATATTTGCGGGGTTTTGCCCTCACCAATTTTCCGTTGGACTGCTCCACGACCGTTTAACCGGAGGGTCAGAAACCTCTCCGTTTCTGGTCGGTCCACGCGCTCGGTATTATCGTGCTGGGAAAGAACATCATTAAAGACTGAACTCACTTGAGCAGCTCCCGCAACTCCGCCATGTCTTGCTCAATTTCGCTTTCGAGGTCCTCCAGCGCAGCCAGGATGTCCCTTGGTTCAGCGTGCTCGATGTCTTCGTGCTCGATCTCCCTGTACCGGTTCAACGACAGGTCGTAGTCGTTGTCGGCAATTTCTGAAAGCGGCACGCAGAACGACTGTTCTGTTCGCTCTCTAGTGAGTTCCGCCGTCGTGCGTTCCTTCCACCGAGCAAGGACCTCTGGGAGGTCGGAAGTCCCCAGCGGGGTGCGCTTGTCGTCGAGGGAGAAGCCGTCGGAGCGGACGTCGTAGAACCAGACATTGTCCGTGCCGCCGGAGTTCGTTTTGGTGAAGAAGAGGATGGCTGTGGACACTCCGGCGTACGGCTTGAAGACACCGGACGGGAGCTTGACCACTGCATCGAGCTTGTGTCCCTCGACGAGCATCTTGCGCAGTTCCTTGTGCGCCTTGCTGGAACCGAAGAGCACGCCGTCGGGGACGATCACTGCCGCACGGCCTCCGTTCTTGAGCAGCCGGATGAACAACGCAAGGAACAGCAGCTCTGTCTTCTTGGTCTTGACCAGAGTGAGCAGATCCTTGGCTACGTTGTCTATGTCGATGCTGCCGGCAAACGGGGGGTTGGCAAGGATGAGATCGTACTTCTCCTCCTCGGTACTGTGCAGGTCGGCGAGGGAATCGCGGTACGAGATGTCCGGGTTCTCGACGCCGTGCAGCAGCATGTTCATGGAGCCGATCCGGAGCATGGTGTTGTCGAAGTCGAAGCCGTGGAACTGCTCGTTATGGAAGAACTTGCTAGATTCCGGGTTGGTGAGCAGGTTCGGGTGGTTTTCGCGCAGGTGCTCGCTGGCCTGGACCAGGAATCCGCAGGTGCCGGATGCCGGATCGCAGATGGCTTCCAGCGGTTTCGGTGCCGTCATGTCCACCATGAGGTCAATGATGTGCCGGGGGGTGCGGAACTGCCCGTTGGTGCCGGCGGAGGACAGCTTGGAGAGCATGTACTCGTACAGGTCGCCTTTGGTGTCCCGGCCGTCCATGTTGATGCCGTCAATGACGTCCACCACCTGCTGCAGCACGCCGGCGTTGGGGATCTTGAACTGCGCGTCCCGCATGTGGTGGCTATACGTGGATTCCTCGCCGTTTGCCAGCTTCGGGAGCTCATTGCGCAGGAACGGGAACACCGACTCGGCGAACACGGTGAACATCTCGTCTTTGGCGAAGTTTTTGAACCGGCTCCAGCGCAAATCCGAGTATGGCCGGCCCTTCGGGTCGTTGCCCTCGGGGAAGACGGCTTCTTCCATCGGCTGACCCAGCAGGTTGGCTTTCTTCTCCTGAAGGGTGTGACGCTCATCGAGACGTTTGAGGAACAGCAGGTAGGTAATCTGCTCGATCACTTCCAGCGGATTCGAGATTCCGCCGCTCCAGAACGTATTCCAGACCTTGTCTACTTGGGACTTAATTTCACCGGTGATCACTCCAGTGAGTTTAGTGCGTAGGAGAGACCTCGGATTGTGATGACGGGCGGCATGCCTGCATCCCTACGGGTCGAAACGTCACGTCGGCCATTAGTCGGTGCTATGTGTGATGATGTCGCCTATGAATGATGTGAACCCGGACCTTGCCCTCTACGTACAAGGTGAGGCCGCTTTAGTGGCAGGGTCACCAGACGCCATCGCCGAACTCTTCCGGAAGCTCGATGTTCCGCCGGAATCAGCGACAAAGGTAGGCACAGCCCTCACCGACATGCTGGCTGTCGCCGGGGGACTGCTGAGCCAGCTGGGACAGGGAGCGGTCAGTGGCAACTCGTTCCAGATGACTCCCGAGTCCTACGCGAAGTACCTGGAGTTGGCTGGCTCCACCAAAGAAACGTTCGGCATCGTCAGCGGCGTGCTTCGTGAGGCTGACGGACGAATTGATTCCATCGTCAAGCTGGTGCAATCTCCCCCGGCAAACCTCGCAGCCGCGTCCAATCCCGCGATGCTGGCGGCCGCGCTCGCGATTCGAACTGCTATTCACAGCCTCGAGGTGCAACTCGAGTCCATCGAGGCCAAACTCGATACGGTGCTGCGCGACACTCGCAACGAAGCGCTGGGCAACATCCAGGGAACCACCGCCATCCTGGACAAAGCCTTTGGATACTTTGAGGAAACTGGGGAGCTCAGCCCCACCCTGTGGGACCAGGTGGCAGGACAGGCTGCAGCCCTATCGCAAATGCACGCCGTGGCACTCAACCACATAGAAACTCTCGCGGAGGGGCTGAGTGCCAAGGGCTTCGGAAAGCGGCTGGAGGGCGCAAGGAATGCCGCCTCCGGTGAACTCCAGCACTGGCTGATCATCACAGCAGTTGCACTGACGAACATGGTCCGGATGGATTCACTTGAAATCGTGCACGGCTCCAAGGCTGACTCTGCCGGCGCACACACCCGTCACGTAGAGCAGGCCAGAAACCGCCGCCTTGAGCTCACCCGCGCAAAGGTGCAAAAGCTGGCGGATGCTGCTGCAGCGGCCTCCAAGGTAGACACGTTCACGCGGGTAGCGAACCCTCTCGAGATGCCAAAGCTCTACGACGCCTTAGCGGAAATTCAGCGGTTGCTGCTGGTGTTCTCGCAGGGCTACGGCATGCCTGCGCTCGCCGATATCGACCGGAAGTCATGGCACGCCTCGCTGCTAGATCTTGGTCAGGCGGCGGGGACGACGGTGGCGGGTGCTGTGGGTGCGGCTGCAGGCACGGTAGCCGCTGCCCCCAAGGCTATTGCCGGAGGCGTGGAAGATACCATCCTGCATGTTGCTGGAAGTATCGAGGAGCGTCGAAGGAACTCCAGCGAGGACCAGTAACGGGTGTGAAAGTGCGCTAACACGACAAAGGGTCCAGGAGCGATATGCTTCTGGACCCTTTGTTGCTAATTGCTGCTTAGCAGGGACGCCAGGTTTTCCCGCCCGGGGCGTAGCAGCGCGGACCGTTGTAGTTCGAAGGAGGTGCCGGGGGCACGTAGGGCTGAGGCGCCGGTGGGATGTACGGCTGAGGTGCTGGAGGGACGTAGGGCTGCGGAACCGGGATGTTTCGAAGCCGCTCGTCTTCAATCGCAGCCAGCCGGGACGCCTCGGCGGCCGCCGCTTCCGAGGCGGCACGTTCTTCTGCTGCCTTTTTCTCTGCCGCAGCCCGCGCTTCAGCTGCCAGACGGTCCTCTTCCGCCTTCCTTTCCGCCGCTGCCAGGGTGGTCTGAAGTGACTGGAGTTCTTCCTTCTTTTTATCCCCGGAGGAGATACTGCTGTCAAGGACGGCGAGTGCTGCCACGGCTCCGCCAGCGGAGAGCCCGGCCCAGTAAACGGCCCTGTTGGCGGCTTTAGTGGAGGCGTAAACTGTCCGCAGGGTTCTCGCCGCTGCCAGCTTTACAGTAAGGGCTGCGGCGGCCGTGCCTGCAGCGGCGGTGCCCGCGGCGGCTGACGTGGCTACGGGCGCAGCACCCGCGGCCTGTTCCAATGCATCGGTAGTTTGAGCGAGTTGCGCCGGCAAGGTGCAGGTAACAGTTTCGGAGAAGAGTCCTGTCTTCGCCTCACGGGCTTCCTCATACGCTTCTTCTACGGAAGGCAGGAATTTGACGTTTCCGTCGTACTCGACTGGTATGCCCAGCCCCTCGCGTGCGATTTCTGCGTTGACCAGGGTGCCATCAGGGGCGAATACGCCTGCAAGCGTCCGCCCATATCGATCGTGGCGTTCTTTATCGAATTCAAGCCGTACAGAGGTACCCGGGGGGAGAATGTTGGTGAGGTAATCAGAAGCTTGCGGTCCAAGGCACTCGACGGGTTGATTCGGGTCTTTTGTTTCAGGAGTATCCACGTTAAGGAGCCGGATGGTGTGGTCCCCGTTGTTGATGGAAACCACTAGGGTGTCGCCATCGATGACGCGGACGACGGTGCCGGAATCTGCATTAGCAGCGGCGCTGACAGCTATGGAGCCAGCGACCAGGGCGGCCGTGGCTATTGAAGCCACTAATAGTTTTTTCATAAATGTCGTTCGATCTTTCTGAGGGGCGGCAGAGCATCCACGCGGATGGTTATCTATAACCGCCGATATTTCCGCTTATTACATTGGAAGCGGAGTCGCTCCAAGATACCGGCACTTTCGCTTCCAACCCTGTCTGTTACACGCTGCCCCAGAGTTTTGGTCCAGATGTCTGCGCCGCGCCCGTTTGGTAGCCTCGAAGGGATCCCGTTTCCCAACTGAGGACCTCCATGTCTCCGCGCACACTGTTCCGCACCTTTGCCATCGCCGAAGCCATCACCTGGACCCTGCTGCTCCTCGGCATGTTCCTGAAGTACGTCACCAAAACGACGGACGTGGCGGTCTCGATCGGCGGCGGCATCCACGGCTTTGTGTTCCTCTGCTACGCCGTGGTGGCGTCCTTTGTGTGGCTGAACCAGAAATGGCCGGGCCGGGTGGGTGCCGTTGCTCTGGTGGCCACCCTCATTCCGTACGCCACCGTTCCGGTGGAGCGCCGGCTGGACCGTTCGGGAATGCTCGGCGGCGGTTGGCGGCTCGGTGCCGGCGGTGAGCAGCCGCGCGGGGTGCTGGAAAAGGTCCAGGCCTGGGTACTCCGCAAGCCCGTAGTTGCCGGCGTGAGCGCCCTGGCTGCCGTCGCCGTCGTCTTCGGTGTGCTGCTGGTGGCCGGCCCGCCCGGCACCTGGTTCGCCTAACGCTGCAATGCCGGGTGCGATCCGTTAGTTGCCGTAGTGGTACCGGCAGGCGGCAATGCGGATTTCGATACCATCCTCAGTTTCGACGAACTTGTAGACCAGTCGATGCTCGTCTGTAATGCGCCGCGACCAGTATCCGTGAAAGCCGTGTTTCAGCGGCTCAGGCTTACCGATTCCATCGTTGCCGTTCCGGGCGATGTCCTTGATAAGGGTGTTGATGCGCTTGAGTATCTTCCGGTCTTGGGACTGCCACCATTCGTAGTCCTCCCAGGAGGATTCATCCCAAATGATGGTCATTCAGCAAGGTCCCGGGCGGTTCCCTGCCCGGATTCCAAGCGCTCGATTGAGGTCAGGATCCTCCGTGCGTTAGCAGGGCTGCGTAGGAGATAGGCAGTTTCCCGTAGCGATTCGTAGTCGTCGCGCGAAACGATGATCACGTCTTCCTTGCCGGGACGGGTGATGATGACTTCTTCCCGGTCATTGGTCACCGCATCGAGGGTTTCCTTGTAGCGGGCCCGTGATTCTGTGTAGCTGAGTGTGCGCATTGCAGGGCTCCTTGGGTGTTGCGTACAAAATATTGTACGCCCCGGCTGGGCCGCTTAGAAGTGGTGCCCGTCCACCCGTTAGTGGCAGCACTGCCCTACAGTGCCGCCGTCGGCCGTTTCCCGCGGAGGAACAGCGCAACCGTGGCCGCCGTTGCCAGGCATAACAGCGCATTGATGCCGATGGCCGGCAGTACTGCGTCCAGAACCCCCTGTGGACTCCGATCGCCGCCCCGATGAAGAAGTCCCGCCGCGATGATGCTGCTCATGATCGGGATGCCCATGGTGATGCCCACCTGCTGGCTCATGGTGGTCAGGCCGGTGGCGAGGCCCTGCTCAGTGTTGGAGAGCCCGGAGGTGGCAGTGATCATGAAGCCGACAATCGCCGCCAGGTTGGCAACGCCGCCGACGAAGGTTGCCAGCAGCACCAGGCCCAGCGAAACCTGCCCGGTGTTGATCAGGAGCAGGGACCCGGTGGCTGCGGACTGAACCACCAACCCGCCCACGATGGTGGCTTTTGCGCCGTATCTGCCCACGATCCTGGGAGCGATCAGCCCGCCCACCACGGTGCCGAAGCCCAGCACGGCGAAGGCAAGCCCGGCTCCGAGCGGCGAGAAACCCAGCACCTGCTGCAGATACAGCGTGAGGACAAAAACCAGGGACGTCTCGGTGGCGAACGCCAGGACTCCGGCGACGTTTCCCCAGGCGATATTGTTCCGCCGCAGGATGACGACCGGGACCAGCGCGTGGTCTGTGCGCTTTTCAATGACGACGAAAACAGCCAGCAGCGCCAGCCCACCGGCCAGTGAGCCCCATGCCGGGGGCTCCAGCCAGCCCCGTTCACCCGCGGTGGTCAGGCCGAAGACCAGCAGGAGGAGCGCAAGGGTCACGGTCAGTGCACCGGGAACGTCCAGACGCGTCTTCTTTGTCCGGGGCGCTTCGGTCAACAGCTTCGGTGCGAGGACCAGGACGAACAGGGCCACCGGGATATTGATGAAGAAGGCCCAACGCCAGGAGAGCAGGTCCGTCAGGAGGCCCCCGAGGATGGCGCCGGCGGTGAACCCGGCAGCCATCAGGGAACCGTTCAGGCCCAGTGCCTTATCGCGGAGGGATCCCTCAGGGAAGGAGGTGGTGAGCAGGGACAGCGCCGCGGGGGTGACGGCCGCCGTGGCAAGGCCTTGCGCCACCCGGGCGGCCAGCAGGACCTCCGGCGTCGTGGCGAGCCCGCCCACCAGCGAACCAATGCCCAGAAGTGCCATCCCGGCGATGAAGAGGCGCTTGCGCCCGAAGAGGTCAGCCACCCGGCCGAAGAAGAGGGTGAAGCCTGCCGCACACAGGGCGAACGACGTCGCCGTCCATTGGAGTTGCTCCAGCGAAAGCCCGACGTCGGCCCCGATCCTGGGGAGGGCGACGTTCAGGATGGAGAAATCCACCGCGAGGGTGAAGCTGGCGGTCAGCAGCAGGACCATGACCAGCCGCTGACGGCCGGTCATCCTGGCCGGCAGCGGGGAACCCGGAGGAAGCGCGCGGGTGTCCGGGGAGGTGTGGGGTGTTGTCATTCGGGAAGTGTCCGTTCAGCGAGTCAGGTGTGGGTTCCTTTCCACCCTGTCGCTCCAACGCCCCGACAGCCACGCCGTGTTGTGGGTAGCACTGCCGGTGCTACCCACAAACGGCGAGGGTCGTGAATACTCGGGGTATGAACCAACCAGCAGCCATGGGCGATTTCCTGCGCAAGCGGCGGGCCGCATTGAG
Organism: Pseudarthrobacter sp. MDT1-40-2; assembly: GCF_059383595.1. Lineage (NCBI taxonomy): Bacteria > Bacillati > Actinomycetota > Actinomycetes > Micrococcales > Micrococcaceae > Pseudarthrobacter > Pseudarthrobacter sp. MDT1-40-2. Next base: position 915,785 of record NZ_JBWZCL010000002.1, read on the forward strand.
CCCCGGCGATGTGGGACTGATGGATTACGGAACCCGCCGCGTCCCCGGCCTGAGGCGCGAGGAAGTAGCCATGATGGCAGGGATGAGCGTCACGTACTATGCCCGCCTGGAACAAGGGCAGCACGTCAACGCTTCGGACGCCGTCATCGATTCACTCGCCCGGGCGCTGGTGCTCACAGAGGTGGAACGGAAGCACCTCGCCGACTTATCCGGCATCAAGCGAGGCGGTGCGAAGCCATTCCGGAGCAGGCCGGATCACGTCCGCCCGGGAACCAAGCGACTGGTCGACGCCATGGTTGTCCCTGCCGTGGTACTGGGCAAGCGCACAGAAATCCTGGCCTGGAACTCCGCCGGCCATCGCCTGGTGGCCTCCCGCCAGGACTATGATGCGCCGGAGTCGCCATCCAGGCGCCCCAATATGACCCGGATGCTCTTTTTGGACGACGCCACCCGCGCGCTCTACCCGCACTGGCGCTCAGAAGCGGGGCGGGCAGTCGCCTCCCTGCGGTTGCTGTCCGGACGGTTTGCGGACGACGCCGAGCTGGCGGCATTGGTGGGTGAACTCACCCTGAAGAGTCCGGAGTTCGCCTCGATGTGGGCGGAACATCCCGTGGAAAACTGCATGTCAGGACAGAAAACCCTGCTGCATCCCGACGTCGGATCCCTGGAGCTGGGGTTCGAAGTACTCACCATGCCGGATGATTCCGGTCACCGCATCCTGACCTACACGGCAGACCCGGAGAGCGGTTCCGCCGCTGCCCTCGTCCGGCTCTCGGCGGACATAACCACTGGCGGGCTAAGGCTGCCATGACACGTTCCTACTTCAGCCCCAGCCTGCACCAGTCCACCGCACCCTTTTCGCACTTCACCCAGCATGGAGGCACAGGGTACACGGCAGGAATTATCGGCCAGGACCCGCAGAGCGGTGCTTTGGTCTCGGACGATGTCGCGGAACAGTGCGCTGCCATGCTGGCCAACCTGGAGACGCTGCTGAGCGAGGTCGGGCGGGAATTCTCCGATGTGCTTCGAACAACCGTGTACCTGACGGACTACCAGGATTTCGCGGCCATCAACGGCGTCTATGCTGAGCGGTTCACGGCTCCCTTTCCCGCGCGAACCACCATTGGGGTCGCAGCGCTCCCGCTCGGCGCGAAGGTGCAGATCGACGCCGTCCTGGCGATGGGGAGCTGACCATGCCCTACCCGCTTATTGAACCTTTCGACTCAGGGATGCTGGAAACGGGCGAGGGTCACCAGCTTTACTGGGAGGTCTGTGGCAACCCGGAGGGCAAACCGGCCGTTGTCTTGCACGGAGGCCCCGGATCGGGGTCCTCTCCCTGGTGGCGTCAGTTTTTCGACCCTGAGCTCTACCGGATTGTGCTGTTTGACCAAAGGGGTTGCGGCCGGAGTCTCCCCAATGCCGGCGACGACATCGCCGCGCTGGACCGGAACACCACGCCCCATTTACTGGCTGATATCGAAAGGCTGCGCAAACACCTTGCCATTGAGCAATGGCTGGTTTTTGGAGCCTCCTGGGGCTCCACCCTGGGACTTGCCTACGCCGTGGAACATCCCGGCCAGGTATCTGAGCTGGTGTTGTGGGCTGTGGTCACCACCAGGGCAGCCGACGTTGCCCGGCTGACGCGCACCCTGGGGGAAATCTACCCACAGGAGTATGACGAGCTGCTCGAAATCATTCCCGTCAGTCGCAGGGATGGAAACGTTGCGGCGGCAATCAACGAGTTACTGGTCTCGGACGATCCTGCCGTATCCGGTGCAGCGGCACGGGCCTGGTGTGCCTGGGAGGACCGCATCGCCACTCTCAGCGGTCCGGTGCAATCAAGCCCCCGCTTCGCGGACCCGCGGTTCCGCCTCGGGTTCAGCAGGATCGTCACCCACTACTTCGGTAACAACGGCTTCCTCGCAGATGACGCCATCATGGGGCATCTGGACCGGCTCAGTGCCATCCCTACGTACCTCCTCCGGGGCAGGCTGGATATCGCCTCCCCGTTACGCAGTGCCTATGAGATTGCACGGCAACTGCCCTTGGCGACGCTCGACGTTGTTGAAACTGACGCACATGGCGGTGGTGACGACACCATAAGCCGATTGGTGAGCGCATTGGACAGGTTCGCCGATTCGGAGGACCGGGAGTCGTGGAATCGTGTAATGGACACCTAGACCGGCGGAGTCTGACTCTTCCCGCAGAGCCACTCTAGTGGGACCATGCCCATATGAGCGATGAAATCACTGAAGACCCGCGCGACCATAAGCCGCACCAGCGCGGGCACGTTGCACCAAGCACCCAGCAGATGCGGACCGTTGGCCAACGCCGGCGCGAAGCGGAGCAAAAACTGGATCAGCACCTCGATGAGGCGCACCACAAAGATGACCGCCACTCCGCTGACCTGCGGACAGATGCCGGGATGTCCCCTGATGGGGATGTGGACAGCGCCGATGTTGCCGCTATCCAAAACGATGACCGGCTGACCGCGGCAGACCGCGTCGATTTGATAGCCAACCAGGTCATCCCCGAAACAGAAAACAAGGGCGCGCAGCCCGACAATAACGGCAACCGCTAAATCTCAGGGACTACTTGGACGGCAGCGACGGTGCTCGCTGCCGTTTCCCCTGGGCGGGGCATCTTTAAAGGTCGCGGTGTCGAATAAAGGATATGAACTACTACAGCCCGGCGGCGCAGGAACGGGCCAAAGACGCCGCATACGATGCAGTTGAAAAAGTACTGACCGGCTTGTTCGAGCCGCTGAGTAGGCAGGCCCTGACAGCACGCTGGAACCAGGCCCTCGAAGCCATGGAAAAGCACCTCGAAGCGCAGGACAACGGAACGGAATAATCCTCTGGCCGCTCCGCAGTAGGTTCTGTCAGGCCAACCGGGGACCGAGAACTGTTGAAACCACTATGAACCAGATCCCCACGAAGGCGAACATCCCGCCAAAGAATCTAATGAATAGAGGCTTGGAGAGGATCGACTTGGAGTAGTCGACTCCCAAGGGCTTGAAGTCTTTCATGACGCCCGCGTAAGCCTGCGCGGCCCCGCGCACTTTGAAGACCAGGACAAACCCAAGCACGACCGCGGACAAGCCTAAAGCGCTCAGGATCCAAGGCATCACGTTCACAACCTGCGCCTGGCCCAGGAATGCCGTAAGGGGCACGGATACAAACGCCGCTGCGAACACAACCGTGTAGGCGACAAGGCAGCCCTTTAGCGGTTGCGGCAGTCTCATCACTGATCGCCAGAATTTCATTGGTCCCCCATCCAATCGGCTATTGCAGCCACCCTAACCCGTCCACGCTGTGGGGCGGGAACTGCCTCCGGTGTTGTACGGCAACGTGTTCAGGGGCAATATCAGCGGGGGGTGACGTCCAGGCCCTCCATAGCCCAGGCTATGATCTTGAGCTCGAATGGTGGCGGCTCCAACGCCTCGTGGACGTACGCGTCAAACTCAAAGTCTTCTGCGTTTCCGCCCTCTCCCCAGTACTTGAGCCAGAGACCTGTCATGGTGATGGCGTTATTCTCCAAAAGGATTCGTGCTGTCTGCCGTGGATCTTCCATATCTGTTATCCCAGTGCTATCGCCGGTCATCCTGCAGCCTGAAGTGATAAGTCTACTTTCTAAATTGGGGGATGGAGTTCCGGGCCAGAAGGGACGGGGGTGACGCGCGTAACTAAGACGCCGTGTATCAAGACGTCAGCGGTCCCATGGATTCGGACGCCGCTTCCACGCCCGCGTAGATCTCACGAAGTTCCATACCGGGCATGGCGGCCAGCGGATTCCAGATGATGATGTTCAGGACACCCAACGCTGCATAAAGGATCACGGCGGCCAGGCCCGCCAGAGATTGATTACCTGCGCTAAACGTTTCATGGTTACCCCCGGCTGGCCCGTTTCCGGGCAGTCTAACCGGCCTCTCACCGCAGCGGCCTCCGTAAGCGGGCGGCAGCTCCGGCGTCGTACGGGTGTTCAAGGGTTCCGTGCGCAATAATCGGAACCTAGGCCATTTTGTCCCTTGATCAAACATCTGGAGCAGTCCATGCCTGACCCGGTAATCAGCAGCATCGACAAGACCCGGCTGGAAGCTGGCTATCTGAGCGTCACCGAACTGCTTGAGGCGGCACACCAGAACACCTTCCTGGACCCGTTCTCGATCCTGATTTCGCGGAATGTCATCCTCGGGGAGGGAAACACCTTCTACCCGAATGTGCTGATTTCCTGCCGGCAGGGCCAGTGCTTCATCGGCAGCGGGAACGTCTTCCACTCCGGAACCACGGTGATGGTCGACGCCGGCGGCATGGTTTTGATGGGAAACAACTGCGAAGTGGGGCCCGGGGGAGTGCAGTTGATGGCCAACCGCCGGAACTCTCGCCTTGTGGTGGGGGACGCGGTGCGCATCCAGGGTGGAGTGTCACTGTCCGGGAGCGGAGTCCTGCAGCAGGACTCCGAGATCCTGCCCGGCACTGTTGTCGGCTCGACGCCCTAGAGGTGCTGGATGCCCGCGCGCTGCATGGCGTCGCGGTAGATCTCCACGTTCTTGGCCAGGAGCTCTTCCTGCTTGGTTTCGGAAACGGCGAACGCACGGCCGCCCAAAGCGCTGGCCTTGTAGACCTTGATACCGCTGTTGCGCAGCGAGGAGTGGTACGTCTTCTCGAAGAGCGTCAGGAACGACGAGGCATCCGTGCCGTGGGCGATAATCGCGGAAACACGCGAGTTGATCTTGAGGAACTGGCGGAAAGGGCGGAGGCCGTCGGTCTTTTCCTGGACGTTCAACGCGCTGGGCAGTTCGGGATCGCGCACCCAGGGGTAAGCGTGCCACGGCATCACGTAACGGGGGTCCAGCTCGGCAGCCTCGTAGATGCTGGTGGCGCGGCGGGCGGCTTCGTCATCGTTGAAATGGGAGACAAAGCCTGACAGGGTTCCCCGGCCGGGGCTGACCTGCAGGCTGACGATCCGGCACTCATCCTCATCGTGGATCGGGTCTACGTACGGAACAACGGAACCGGGTTTGCGTGCCATCAGCTCGTCACAGAGCGCGGTCACTGCCGCAATGTTTGGTTCCTGCAACAGGGTTTTCTTTTCATCCCAGTCAATGGTCATGGTCTCTCCCTCAGCAGCACGGGCATCCAGATTCAGGCGTCTCTTGCAACTCTACGCTTTTGGGCGGCTGGGTGCTTACGGGCAGTTTCGAGAACACGCTGAACCTATTGTTCACCTCGCGTTCCATATGCAGTACGCCGTTCTCGTAATTACGTGTCACCTCACGCAGCTTTTATATGGGTATCCCGTTCGCCCCGAAAGGATTCCCCCATGCGTTTCCCCCTCGCTCCCACCGCAGGCATTCTCGGCCTTGCGTCCGTGCTCGTCCTGACCGGCTGCGCCGGCGGTCCTGCTTCCGCTGACGCCGAAGCCGCCGATGCCCCCATCAAGTTCGCCACGCTGCCCCTCACTGAGGACCCCAATGCAGTGAACCCGGTGGATGCGTTCGCCGAACTCGTTGCGGCAGAAACCGGCCGCGAGGTGGAGGTCATCGACGTCCCGGACTACACCGCCGTGATCGAGGCAATCCGGAACAACCATGTGGACATCGGCATCATGAGCGGCTTCCCGTCCGCCCTCGCCGTGAACACCGGCGAAGTTGACTCCCTGATCGCCTGGCCCGGCGGCAAGGAGCCTGTCTCCACCTGCCTGGTCCTGGACGATTCGCCCATCAAATCTCTCAAGGACATCAAGCCGGAGACGGTCGTCGCCTTTGCGGACCCCGCTTCCAGCTCCGGATACTTCATGCCGACCCACATGCTCCACGAGGCCGGCCTGGAACCCAAAACCGGCTACACCTCGCTGTTCGCCGGCGGTCACGACATGAGCTTCATCGCTCTCGAAGCCGGCCAGGCCGACGTCGCCTGCACCTCAACGATCTTCCCCACCATGGCCGGCCAGGGCAACAAGATGTTCCCGTTTGACGAAGGCGAGACCCGCTCGATCGGCGAGAGCATCTCCATGCCGGTGTCCGTCACCGTTCTGGCCAGCCAGGGCATGTCCTCAGAGAAGCGGGCCCTCCTGCTTGACTCACTCCCCAAGGTCTTCGCCGAGAAGAACGCCGAGAAGCTGGGCGTGCTCTACGAGGGAATGACCGACGGCGAGCCGATCCTTGAGCCGGGCAAACACGTTTTCCAGCCGTTCGTGGACATTGCTGCCATCGCCGACGTTGATATCTCGGACCTGAGCTAGTGAACGCCCCCACGCTCAAGCCGGCCGCCATGGCCGAAGTTGCAGAACCGATTCCGACGGCGGCACTCGAGCCGGCTTCTCCAACCACCGCAGAACTCCGGCAGCACCTTCCTCTCGTCACCGTCCGGGACCTGCAGGTCGCGTACGGTGACGGTCGCCTGGTCCTGGACGGCGTTGATCTGGACCTGTACCCCGGCGAGGTCGTCGCGCTGCTGGGATCCTCGGGATCCGGTAAATCCACGCTCATGAAGTCCCTGACCGGCTTCGCTCCCATCACCGCCGGTACGGTCCGCGTGGCCGGCCACGACGCCACCAACCTGAGACGGCGCGAGCTGCGCACCTTGCGTGCCGACGTCGGGCAGGTTTTCCAGCAGTTCAACCTCATCCCGCGGCTCAGCGTGCTGACCAATGTGCTGACCGGCGCCCTCCACAGCGCCGGACCCATCAACCTGGTGGGTGGCTTCGGTGGCGCGCAGCGGAAACTGGCGCTGCAGCTGCTGGACCGAGTAGGCATAGCGCACAAGGCGAATGACCCCGCGCGCTCGCTTTCGGGTGGCCAGCAGCAGCGCGTCGCCATCGCACGTGCCCTGATGCAGCAACCCAAGCTCATTCTCGCCGATGAGCCGGTGGCCTCCCTGGACCCCAAGCTCGCCGACTCGGTACTGGAGCTGCTGCGCGGAATCGCCAAGGAAGACGGCATTCCGGTGCTGGTCAGCCTGCACGTCCTGCCCCTGGCGCTGCAGCACAGCGACCGCATCGTGGGACTCCGCCACGGCGAGATGCTGGTTTCGGCTCCCACCGCCCAGCTCGACGCCGCGAAGCTGGCCCCGCTATACCGGGACGAGGAGGACGACCATGCCCACCATCTCGCCTGAACGCCAGCAGGCCAGGCCGCAGCTGGACAAGGCGGAACGTGAGCGCCTGGAGAAAGCCTTCACAGTTCCCCGGGTCCGCTTTATGTTCGGCATTCCCGTTGCCGCCGTGATCATGTTGTGGTCGTTCGTCGGAGCGGAATTCAACTTCGTGAAACTGGGCGAAGGCACCATCAACATGGCCGAGTTCGTCACCCGCCTCTTCCCGCCGGACTTCGCCAAGTTCGGAACGATCGTTGAACTGCTGATCGAAACCCTGCAGATGGCGATCGTCGGCACCGTGCTGGGCGCGGTCCTGTCGCTCCTGGTCGCGTTTGCTGCGGCGTCGAACATTGCTCCCAAGTGGCTTTACTACCCGGCCCGCTGGATCATGAACGTGATCCGCTCCGTCCCGGACCTGGTCTTCGCCCTGATGTTCGTCTCGGTCGTCGGCCTGGGCCCCTTCGCGGGCATCCTGGCCATGACCCTCGGCTCGATCGGATCAATCGGCAAGGTCTACGCGGAGGCGATGGAGGCAGCAGACCGCGGCCCCATCGTCGCCATGGAAGCCGTGGGCGCGTCCAAGCGGCAGGTGATCCAATACGGTGTGCTGCCCCAGGCGGCGCCCCTCCTGGTCTCCTACACGCTCCTGCTTTTCGAAGGCAACGTCCGCGGTGCCACGATCCTTGGCCTCGTGGGTGCCGGCGGCATCGGCCTGGAACTGACCACCGCCATGAGGATGTACAACTACGGCCATCTGAGTGCGATCGTGCTCAGCATCATAGTGCTCGTCACGATCATCGATCAGTGCAGCGCCCTTATCCGACGGAGACTCACATGACCATCATCAGCACCATCCCCGGGCTTGAGCTCAGCGCCCCGGTGAACCTGCGGGACCTCGCGGGCATCTCCATTGCGGGCGGCGTGATCCAATCCGGATTCGCGATCCGCACGGACGATCTGTCCTATGTAACCGAAGACGCCGCCGCGCAGCTGGTGGACCAGGGGCTCAGCGCCATCATCGATCTGCGGTCCAAGGATGAAACCGTCCTCACCGGCCGCGGCCCGTTTGCGAACACCGCCGTCACCTACCACCACCTGCCGTTCATCTCGAGCATCGATCAGGACGTCACGCCCGGCGGGACTTTCGACCAGGCAGCTTTCGCCCAGATGTATGTGCGGATGTTCGACCGCGCTGCCGCGAACATCGTCAGTGCGCTCGGGATCATGGCGCACACGCCAGGCGCTTCCGCATTCCACTGCGCCGCCGGCCAGGACCGTACCGGCGTGCTGGCGGCCTCACTGCTGCTGGTACTCGGCGCTTCCCACGAGGACATCGTTGCCGACTACGTGCGCACCGGTGAGAACTCTGCCGCGATCCACGCCCGTATCCGGCCCGTCATCGGCGTTCTCATGACCCGGCTTGGCATGGATCCGGACGCGATGGCACTGGCGGCCACGCGCGCAAAGTTTTCTGATGTGCCGATGCGTGCGCTGCTGTCCAGCTTGGTTGAGCGGCACGGGGACCCGCTGGTGCCGCTGCGCGCCGCAGGCCTCACGGATGCGCTGATCCAGCGCCTGCAGGAGCGCGCGCTGGGCGCCTGACTCATCCGCGTCTTGCCGCTGCTCAGGCCCGGCCGCTGCGGACCCATCAGGGAAGGTTCGACGGCGCCGGGCCGGGGCCGGTGCTACAGCTCGGCTGCGGCTATGGGACCGGAGCTGACGGGACCTAGATCGTGCCGGGCACGCAGCTCGATCGATGTTCCGGCTTGCTCCAGTTCCAGCACGTGAATGCTGTTGGTACCCTCCACGACCAGCGGCGCCGGGATGTACAGGGTCACCTGCGGGCCGATGTTCCAGTAGCGCCCCAACAGGAATTCGTTGATCCAGACGAAGCCCTTGGTGAAGCCCGGCAGCGCCAGGTAGGCGTCGGCCGGCCCTTCGGCCTCAAATGTCGCGGAGGCGAGCGGAGCTAATTCCGCCATGGCCCAGTCTGCGAGTGCCACCGGTGTATTGGTCCAGTTGAAGGTGTAGCGCTGGTTGACCAGCACCCCGCCCAGGAGGCCCTTTCCATGCCCGGTCAAGGGGCCGTAGTTGATCCGTCCCTGGTTCTCCACGAGGATTTCCAACCGGACGGGGACACCGTGCCCGGTCACCGTAAGGCCCGCCGCACCGGTGACGACATCCAGTACGCCGGCGAATACACCGTCCAGCCAGATGTACGCGCGGTCGGCCAGGCCCGGCAGGCGCAGCTGTGTGTCGTCCGGCCGGCCCGGGCGGCCCGGCAGTATGGCGTCAGCGGTGTAAAGCACCAAACCCGCCCTCAGCCCCAATTGCTCGAAGGACAGCGGCTTGACTGACTCCACCGGTCTCCCCGTGCTGCGTACCAGTTCCAGCAGTTCCACTCCGGGTGAGACCGGAAGCGTCCGGACCGGCAATACCGCCGTTTTCTTGCTGAGCTCCAAGGGAAGTGGCGGAAGTTCGGTGACGCCCTGCGCGCGGAAGAACTCGGCCCGCATGGCATGGAACTTTGGCGTCAACGCCCCGTCCTCGGCAATCGGCGCGTCCGAGTCGTAGCTGGTTACCGTGGGCTGGAGCCTGGTGCCATCGTGGTTGCTGCCGGACCACAGGCCAAAGTTGGTGCCGCCATGGGCCATGTACAGGCACACCGATCCGCCCAGGTCCAGGACTTTCCGGACTTCGACGGCGGCCTCCGCCTCATCGCGGACCGTGTGGTTCTCGCCCCAATGATCGAACCAGCCACCCCAGAACTCGACGTTGAAGAAGGGTTCGCCGGGCCGGCGCCGCTGCCAGGTGGCAACCGCTTCGTCGCCGCGGCTCCCCAGCGTCGCAGTGGCCCAGGTGCCTTCCATGGCGCCGCCGTCGAGGAAATAGTCCGTGCCGCCGTCGGCGGTAAACAACAGCTCCGTGATGCCACGCTCTTCCAGGGCCGCACGGTTCCAGCGGAGGTAATCCTGGTCGTCGCCATAGCTGCCGTACTCGTTCTCGATCTGTACTGCGATCACCGGGCCGCCCGCACCTGCCTGCCGGCTGGCGATGATGGGAAGCAGCACATCAAACCACTCCCCGATGGCTGCAGTGTAGACCGGGTCCAGGCAGCGGAGGCCGATTCCCGGGATGCCGGTCAGCCAGACGGGGAATCCGCCGTTGTCCCACTCGGCGCAGATGTACGGGCCCGGCCTGACGATCACGTCCAGCCCCTCCGCCGCCGCGAGGTCGATGAAATGGCCAATGTCCCGCCAGCCCGAAAACTCCGGATCAGCACCCCGCTCGGGCTGGTGAAAGTTCCAGGCGATATACGTATCAACAGTGTTGGCGCCCATGGCCTTGAGCTTCCTGAGCCTGTCCTGCCACTGATAGGGGTGGACGCGGAAGTAGTGGATGGCTCCGGCGAGGATCCTGTGTGGTTCACCGGCCCGGAAGATCATTGAATCGCGAAGGGTCAGGATGGGGTCAGGCATGCGCGGCTCCCAGGTCCGGCTTGATCAGGTGACTCGATCATAGCCGCGCCAGGCTGAGCCAGGGGGCTGAAGCTGGGTTGACGCTCCGCGTACGATTCTTGGACCGGGGATGTTGGTACCCGAAATTTTGCGGGAGTTTCCCGTGTCACCCGGAGCCTAGCCAGGAGAGCCCAGCATGGACAGCACAATGGTCAGCAGGACAACCCTCAAGGCTGATGGTTTCGCCGGGTTCCGGAGTCTCGGGGGCCTGGAGATCATGCGGATTCCGCAAGGCACCGGCCTCTTCGCGGTCCTGCGGCCGGAGGAGTTTGAGCCCCGCTACCTGAAGAAGAGCAGTGCCGGAGTGTTCAAGAAGAAGGACCCCTCCCTGCCGGAGCCCGCGCTCGCCGCTGAATGGGTAGAGGCGGCCGATGTCCTGTACATCGGCAAGGCCGGGCCCGGGAGCAAAGGAAACCGCGGCCTGCGGAGACAGATCCAGGAATTTATTGACTTCGGCTTGGGTAAGCCGCCGGGCCATTGGGACGGCCGGCTCGTATGGCAACTGGCCGGTCCGGAATCCCTGTTAATCGCGTGGAAGGAGTTGCCCGCTGATGAACTGAACGGCACTGAGGCCAAGTACCACGCGGATTTTGTCCAGGCGTATGGCCGGCTGCCCTACGCGAACCTGGTGCAGGCCCGCGCCAGGAAGTGAAAAGTTGACACGACGAGGAGCCCGCTCAGCCGGCGCTGCCCCGCAACCGTTCCATTTCGCGGCGGTCCTTCTTGGTGGGCCGACCGGCGCCGCGGTCCCGTTGCGGAAGGCCCAGAGCCGGGGCAATGGGCCGTGGGGGCGTATGGTCCGTGAAACAGTGCGAGGCCGCCTCGGCGCCTACGCGCTTCGCGATCAGCCGCCGGACCTCAAGTGTCCGCTCGTAGCCGGACATCCGGACCGTGACTGTATCTCCCGTAACCAGCGTGGCGGAAGCCTTGGCCGGGCTGCCGTTCAACCGGACATGCCCGGCGCGGCACGCAGTAGTGGACGCCGAGCGGGTCTTGTAGGCGCGAATGGCCCAAAGCCAGGCATCGATGCGGACGCTTGCGGGGGAGGACGGAAGGCTGGTCATGATTGGCACCGAGTATACGTCGCCCGGTGTGCGCGGCAGGAAAACTCCCTGGGAGGGGGTTTCCGGTCGAGCACGGGCGCCCTAAGCCAGGAACGTTACAGCTGCGGCCGCTCCAGGAACTCCGCCAAGGTCAGCGGTTCCTGTCCGGTGAGCCCGTGCATGTCCGGAGATACGCCCGACATTTCACCGGCGGCAATGGCCGTATAGGTGCTCACCCAGGCCTCCACCTGCCAGCCAGGCGCACCGTAGGAGGCCCGGGACGCATACGCCTCCTCAACAGTTTCCGGGTGGTACCTGACCTGCCGGCCGGTGCGGGCCGTGATGATTTCGGCAGCCTGCCCCAGCGTGAATTCCTCCGGGCCGGTCAGGTTGTAAGTCTTGCCGGCATGGACGTTTGGATCGCGGAGAACCGCCGCGGCGCAACGGGCGACGTCCTCCCTGGCCACCGCGGAAAGCAGCCCGTCACCGGCAGGGCCACGGATCACGCCGTCCCTGCCGGCCAGGTGCGGCAGGAAGTCCAGGTAGAAGTTGTCCCGCAGGAACGTGTACGCCATGCCGGATGCCTTGATGTGCTCTTCCGTGGCGTAATGATCGCGGGCCAGGGTGAAGGTGGCGTCCGGAGCGGCACCGTAGAACGACGTGTACACCACGTGCCGTACCCCGGCCGCTGCGGCAGCGTCCACAAACGCCAGATGCTGCCGCAGCCGGTCTTCGGCCTCAGCGGCGGACACCATCAGGAGCGTTTTCACGCCCTCCAGCGCCGCGGATGCGTTGGCGTCACCATAGGAGCAGACCACGACGGCGGAACCTGGCAATTCCGGTGCCCGCGCTGCATTGCGCACCACGAGACGCAACGGGCTGCCGGCGTCGGAAAGCTCCCGCGCCACCATCCCGCCGATGCTCCCAGTGGCACCGGTGATGGCGAGATCAGGGAGCCCGGACCCCGGCTGTGCCGTCACGGTATTCCTATTCCCGGGTGGCTGGCGACTTGGTCTGTGCGGCGTCGCGCTCAGCCAATCCGCCGATAGCTTCGTCAATCCGCTTCATGATTTCCGCCTCAAGGACAACTCCGGCAGCAGCGGCGTTGTCTGCAACCTGCTCAGGCCTGGACGCCCCCATGATCGCAGACGCCACGTTCGAATTCTGCAGGACCCAGGCGATGGACAGCTGGGGCATGGACAGGCCCGCATCCTCGGCAATGGGCTTCAGCGCCTGAACACCGGTCAGGACGTCGTCGCGCATCCAGCGTTCAATCATGTTGGCGCCGCCCTTTTCATCGGTGGCGCGGCTGCCTTCGGGCGCGGGCTGCCCGGGCTTGTACTTTCCGCTTAGCACGCCCTGGGCCATGGGGGACCAGACGATCTGGGACAGGCCCAGTTCTTCGGACGCCGGGACCACCTCAGCCTCGATGACCCGCCAGAGCATGGAGTACTGCGGCTGGTTGGAGATCAGCTGGAAGCCCATTTCCTTGGACAATGCATGCCCTTCACGGATCTGGTCCGCGGTCCATTCGCTGACGCCGATGTACAGCGCTTTGCCGGCCCGGACGATGTCCGCGAACGCCTGCATGGTCTCTTCCAGCGGCGTTTCGAAGTCGTAGCGGTGGGCCTGGTAGAGGTCCACGTAGTCAGTCTGCAGCCGGGACAGTGAGCCGTTGATGGACTCCATGATGTGCTTGCGGGACAGGCCCTGGTCATTGTGGCCCTTTGGCCCCGTTGCGCCGTAGACCTTGGTAAAGATTTCCAGGGATTCGCGCCGTTCACCCTTGAGCGCCTCGCCCAGGACGGTCTCGGCCATGGTGTTGGCGTACACATCTGCCGTGTCGAAGGTGCTGATGCCGGCGTCCAAGGCGGCCTGGACGCACCGGGTGGCGACGTCGTTCTCCACCTGCGATCCGTGGGTCAGCCAGTTGCCGAACGTGATTTCGGAGATCTTTAAGCCGCTGTTACCGAGATATCTGAATTCCATGGGCTTTACGCTAGCCGAGTTCCCCGCCTGCCGTAAGGGCCTGGCAAGCCACTCAGCCGGCCTTGCGCTGCTCCCTGGGGATCTGTTCCTGCAGTACAGGCATGCCGCTCCGGGCCGCCAGGGATTTGCTGCCCGGCTTGACCAGCCCGGCTGGAATGTACGGCTTCCGGAACGACGGCGGGACAGGGTCACGCTTGATGGGTGCTGCCGGCCGGCTTAGAGCGGACTCAACCAGCGGTGCGACTTCGGAGAGCTCCTTCGCCGGGACTGCAGGATCCGGAAGGTCGCGGATCGTGGTGTGCAGGGGCGGCCGCTGTGCCTTCTCCCGCTCGGCCGCGCGGGCGTCTGCTGCTGCCACGGCGGCTGCCCAATCTTCCGCCAGGACCATGGGCTCGGGTTTGGCAGCGTTCAGCAGGGGGTGATGTTCGACGGCGGAGCGGACGCTGGCCTTGACGGCTGCGGGTTTGAGCAACGCACCCCAGTCCCTGGCAGGGCGGTGCGCTTTGGGCGCCGGTGCCTTCTGTGCCGGGCCGGCGTGGACTGGTGCCGGTTCCCCGGGCAGTGGTCCGGAGACATGGACTATGGGGATGGTTTCGTAGCGCGGGAATCTTCCCACCAGCGCCATGGCGATTACGGCCACCAGTTTGCCGGTGCCGGCGATCAGCAGCGTGATGACGAACATCAGGAACATGACCAGGAACATGACGAAGCCAAGACCAACCGTGCCCAAAAAAGTCAGGTTGAGGGTCAGTGTGGCGGGGTCTCCCATGTCATGCCTCCGATCCGTCGCGGTCCAAAATTCACGGGGCGGTGCCAACCGGTCCCGTTTATAACCCTACGGATTTTAATCGTCGGCCGTGCCTTACGCGCCGGGCCCGGCGCCGGTTGTTTCTAAGCTGTTACCGGATGTGACAAACTCCTGGAAACCCCTGAATTGAGATGAGCTCCATGCCCCGGTCAGCCGCCGTCGACGGTCCCTGCCCCTGCCTGTCCGGCGAACTGTACGCCGGGTGCTGTTTCCGCTTCCACAGCGGTGAAGCGGAAGCGCCCACTGCGGAGCAGCTGATGCGTTCCCGCTACAGCGCCTTTGTGGTGGGCGATGCCGGGTACCTGCTGCGGACGTGGCACCCGGACACGCGGCCTGTCCACCTGGAGTTGGATCACAGCATTCGATGGCGGCGGCTGGACATCCTTTCGACCAGCCGCGGCGGCCCGCTGGATTCAGAAGGAATCGTCGAGTTCAAGGCGTGGTACAGCCAAGGCACGGAGCGCGGAACCCAGCACGAGACAAGCACCTTCCGGCGTGTGAATCGCCGCTGGTACTACCTCGCCGCCGTCGGGTTCCACTAGGTCCTGGCAGCTCGCCAGCAATTATTCGCGGCGCTCGTCACGGGTCCTGCCGTCACGGAATTCACCCTCGCCGGGTTCCGTGCGGCGGGGCTCGCCCCGGAGGGGTTCATCCCGCAGCCGGTCATCCCTTCGGTCAGCGGCCGTCAGCCTGTTTTCCTCGGCCTGACGGTCGTCCACGTAGCGGTCGTCGGAGCTGCGGTCGTCCAGGTTGCGGCCATCCTCCCGCTCGTCTTCAACATATTCCGTGTCCGTGGCGTACGCGCCTTCGAAGCCCGCGCGGTCCACGTTCCGGTGGAAACGCATGCCAGCGAGGCCGCCCAGGACTGCTCCCACCAGGGCAATCAGGGCGACGATGACCGCGGCAATAATGCCCGTCGTCGTCAGCTGTCCTTCGTTGATGGGGATGCGGGGAAAGGTGTTCAGCTCGGCGAAGATGTTGAATTGTTGCCCGGCCAGGACGCCCAGCAATGCCACGATAATCGCCATGATGATGGCCCATAGCCACACCATGACCCCCTGCCTGGCACCGTTGAACCGGGACATCCGGCCCGCTACGTAGCCGCCGCAGTAGTAGCTCACGAACAGGATCACCAGCAGGGCAGTGATGCCGGCGATTCCTACAGGTCCTCGCGTGGCTTGGTCGACGGCTTCGTTGACGTCGGTATTGGTGGACAGTCCCACGGCAGTTCCAGCGGCCGCAACGAGTGCTGTCAGGAGTACGGCCATCCCGGTCGCGGTCAGCCAGCCGAAGAAGGCCGAGCCCACCTTGATGCCGCCGAATTGTTCCTTCTCGCGGGCCACAACCGCCTGGCGGCCGCCCGGGTCTGCTGTGCTCATGCTCCCACCTAACCACCGCGTCCCATAGATAGCAAGGGTACTTATTATCTGCCGTCGGCGGGTCTCAGCTGCTTGGCCGGTACTTCCGGCGCAGGTTCGCATTCCCGGATGGACCCGGGGTGGCGTCGGCAATCCACGGGCCGGTCCCTTCGGACTGATCCAGGATTCCAGCCTCCAGCCACGTATAGTCTCCGGCCAGGACCTTCCCTGCCAGAGCGCGGTCGCCATCGTCGGTGTTGCGCCATAGCTGCTCGAAGTATCCATCAACCCGCACGCGCGCCTGCTCGCAGTACGCCTCCGCAAGCTCAAAGGCCGAGGCTCCGCGTTCCGGAGCTGTCCGCAGCAGCATCTCGGCCCGGGAGCAGCAAGCCGCCATGGCGAACAACTCCGCGCCGATGTCCACGATCCGGCCCAGGAATGCCTGCTTGAACTCCAGTTTGGCCTGCCACCGGCCCATGCCGTAGAACGTCTGCCGCGCCAGCCGTCGGGACGCCCGCTCCACGTAACGCAGCTGCTTGGCCAGCCGGCCGAACTCCGCATACGAGCGGGGATCCATGCCCGCGCCGGCCACCAGTTTGGGCAGCCAACGGGCGTAGAAACCTGAAGCGCCGACGGCGGCACGCGCCTTGTCCTGCATGCTGGCGTCAGCGGACGCGAGGTCCCCGGCGGCCGCCAGATGCGCGTCCACGGCCTCGCGGGCAATGAGCAGGCGCATGATTTCCGAGGACCCTTCGAAGATCCTGTTGATGCGCAGGTCCCGGAGCTGCTGTTCGGCAGGCACGGCGCGTTCGCCGCGGGCCCGGAGGGAATTTGCAGTTTCGTAGCCGCGGCCGCCACGGATCTGCACCAGCTCGTCCGCGACCAGGCAGCTCATTTCAGTGGACCAAAGCTTGGCCAGGGCGGCCTCTATCCGGACGTCCTTCTGGCCGGCGTCGGCCAGCTCGGCGGACAGCTCAAACACGGCGTCCAGTGCAAAGGCCGTGGCGGCGATGAAGGAGATCTTCTTGCCTACAGCCTCGTGCTTGCCCACCGGGCGTCCCCACTGGGTTCGGGCGTTGGACCACTCCCGGGCAATCTTCAGGCTCCAGCGCCCGGATGCGACGCACAGGGCGGGGATGGACAACCGGCCGGTGTTCAATGTGGTCAACGCGATCTTCAGGCCCTGGCCCTCACGCCCCAGCCGGTTTGCCGCCGGAACCCGCACCTGGTGGAAGCGGGTCACGCCGTTCTCGATCCCGCGCAAACCCATAAAGGCGTTGCGGTTTTCCACGGTAATACCGGGGGAGTCCATTTCCACCACAAACGCGGAGATTCCGCCCTTGTGCGCGGTGCCGTCGGCGTCGGTGTGGGCGGGCACCACGGCCATCATCACCACCAGCTCCGCGATCACACCGTTGGTGGTCCAGAGCTTCACGCCGTCAAGGAGATAGGCGTCGCCGTCGTCAGTGGGAACTGCGGTGGCGCTCAGACGCGCGGGGTCGCTGCCGACGTCGGGCTCTGTAAGGAGGAAAGCGGTGATGGCGCCCCCGGCGCAACGCGGCAGGTATTCCTTCTTTTGGGCGTCATTGCCG
Source organism: Pseudarthrobacter sp. MDT1-40-2 (assembly GCF_059383595.1). Taxonomy (NCBI): domain Bacteria; kingdom Bacillati; phylum Actinomycetota; class Actinomycetes; order Micrococcales; family Micrococcaceae; genus Pseudarthrobacter; species Pseudarthrobacter sp. MDT1-40-2. The sequence goes on from NZ_JBWZCL010000002.1 coordinate 933,190, forward strand.
AAGACCTTCACCGGTTCCGGGACGCCGATGGACTGGTGTGCGGACAGCAGCGCGCCGAGGCTGGGGTGGACCGAGCCCAGCAAAGCCAGCGCCCGGCCGTAGTACACCAGGGACAGTCCAAGGCCGCCGTACTCCTGGGGAATTTTCATACCGAAGACGCCCAACTCGGCCAGTCCCTTGAGGTATTCGTCAGGAATCTGCGCGTCCGCTTCGATGCGCGGCCCGGACATGGTCCGGCAGAAAGCGGCGAGGCCTTCCATGAACGCTTCCCCGCGCTCAACATCCTCTGCGCGGGCCTGCGGCCAGGGGTGGATCAGCGAGAGGTCGAAATTGCCCAGGTAGAGGCCCTTGGCGAAGCTGGGCCGGTCCCAACTGGATTCCCTGGCGGCTTCCGCCACGGCGCGGGCCTGCTGCTCGGTAACCTCATGCCCCAATTCCTGGGGCGGCACAGGGGTCTCGGATGCGGGGCTGTCAGTCGGTGCTGCAGTGGAGTCAGTAGCGGAGCTCACGGGTATCTCCTCCGACCGGTTGTACCGGTACAGGCCGCGGGTCCGCCTCGGGTAGGGAACCCTCCAGCTGAGTTCATGCTACCGGTCGGTAGCTTCCCGTACCAGAGCCTGTTTGCCCGTGAATATCGGTGGGCAGCTTCACCTTGGAGCCGTGGTGGACCAGCCGGTCCCAGAGATGGTTGATGCTGTGGACCAGGGCTTTCAGGGCACCCCAGACAATGTTCCAGATCAGTTTGCACACCCCCAGCAGGACCAGGGCCACGAAGGCGGCGGCGAAGACGAAGGCGGCAAGGACCAAGGCGATGAATATCGTCGCGAGGAATACCACGGTGGCTGATTCGATTGCTGTGACATCAAACTGCATGGCTTCTCCTGCGGCAATGCCCGGAGAGTCCGGGCGAATACAACCACCCACTATTTGAGTAGCAAGAGCGTAAGGTCACGGGCGGTGCCGGGGCCAGAGTCCGACGGCGGGTTGTTGGCAATTGATGCCTGATCGGAACACTGGTGGCGCTCCGGTCACGGAATGGTTGCGTTCCAGCCGCTCAATCCGTGAAAACAGAGGCCGGCACCCAACGGGGGCCGGGCTCTTGTCCAGTGTGGAAGCTACTTGTCGTCGGCAACCCCAGCGGCAGCACGTGAGGCAACGATCGCCCGCGCAGCGAAGGTGGCACCGGCAACCAGGAGAAGCACCGCACTGAGAATGGAGTACCAGTTCCCACCCGCAGTGAAGGCTGTTATTACGCCGCAAAGAGAAAGAATAATTGCCCCCAGCGACCAAAAGAGTGTTGCTTTTTTATTTTGATCCATGGCCCCAGCCTAAGCGGCAGGAATGAACCGCGCGGTCCGTTCTTCGTTCCACGCGCCTGTTCTTTAGGCACCGGTAAAGATTTCAGCCCGGGATACTTAGCTCCGGACTTTTCTGATGCTGAACCTGCGTCGTCGCACGGAGGTGGGGCCTTTCAGGCGGATTCGGTGCCACCGCTGGTGGGCAACGGCGCCGGTGGGGTCAACGGGAGAAGCAACAGCAGGTATCTGCGACGATCCTCTCCTGCGGCGCCGCAAGCGACGGAGAGCGAATACCGTCAAAACGATCCAAGCGAAAGCCACACCGAAAACCAAGATCAACGCCGGAATCGTATCCATGGCTTAGTTTAGGCGCGAACTGACACTAGGACTACTAAATTTTTGGACGCCCCCGGTACCTTACCCGCCTCACCGGTTAGTCACCCCTTTTGAATTCCAGGGCCGCGGCCAGATAAGGAGCAGTACGGCTGTGCAGTGAACGCGCGACGTCGGCAACTGTTCCGGCTGCGACAATGCGGCCGCCCGCATCCCCGCCGGAGGGGCCCAGGTCCATGACCCAGTCTGCAGCCGCCACCACCGCCATTTCGTGTTCCACCACGATGACTGTATTCCCGCTGTCCACCAATCCGTGGAGCTGGGTCATGAGCAGCTCCACATCGGCCGGGTGCAAGCCCGTGGTGGGTTCGTCCAGAAGGTAAAGTGTGTGTCCGCGCCTGGCGCGCTGAAGCTCGGTGGCGAGCTTGATGCGCTGCGCCTCGCCGCCGGAGAGTTCGGTGGCGGGCTGCCCCAGCCTGAGATAGCCCAGTCCTACATCCCGAAGGCTTTTAAGGCTGCGGGCCGCTGCAGGAATGTCCGTCAGGAACTCTGCTGCCGCATCCACTGTCAGCCGCAGGACTTCAGCTACGTTCTTGCCCCGGTACGTTACTTCCAGGGTTTCGCCGTTATAGCGGGAACCATTGCACTCCGGGCACGGGCCGTAGCTGCCCGGCAGGAAAACCAGTTCCACTGCAACGAAACCCTCACCTTGGCAGATGTCACAGCGGCCACCGGCCACGTTGAAGGAGAACCGCCCCGCCCCGAAGCCGCGTGCCTTGGCTTCCATTGTGGCGGCGAATTCCCTGCGCACAGCGTCGAAGAGCCCGGTGTAGGTAGCGAGGTTGGACCGGGGCGTCCGCCCGATGGGCTTCTGGTCCACGGTGACCAGCCGGTCAATCCGGTCGGCGCCGCTGACCCCCCGTACTGTCAGCGGCGTGGCCGGATCCGTCTCATCCTGCTCTGCCTCCGCCGCTATCTGGTTGGCTTTCAGTCCCGAGCCCACCACCTCGCCCAGGACATGGCTCACCAGGGTGGACTTGCCTGAGCCGGACACTCCTGTCACGGCGGTGAAAACACCCAGCGGGAAGCGCGCATCGAGGTCCTTGAGATTATGCCGGCTGACTCCGGACAGCTCCAGCCAACTGTGGGGCTTCCGGGCGGTTCCCGCACGGGGTGACGCTCCACCGTCGTCGAAAAGGAAAGGGCGGGTGACGGACTCCGGGATGGCTGCCAGCCCCGCAACCGGCCCGCTGTACAGGACCTCGCCGCCGCCTTCCCCTGCCCGGGGGCCCACATCCACCAGCCAGTCCGCCCGACGTACTACGTCCATGTTGTGTTCCACGACGAAGACCGAGTTGCCGGAGGCCTTGAGCTGGTCCAGCACTGCCAGGAGCGGCTCTGCGTCGGCCGGGTGGAGGCCCGCGGAAGGCTCGTCCAGCACATAAATGACACCGAACAGCCCGGACCGGAGCTGCGTGGCGATCCTCAGCCGTTGCATCTCACCGGGAGAAAGGCTGGGGGTGGCGCGGCCCAACGCCAGGTATCCCAGTCCCAGGCTCAGGAGCACGTTGATCCGCGCCAGGAGGTCGGCCGTAATGGCCACCGCCACCTCGTTCTCCTCACCGGACTGTTGACGGCGGGACGCTGTGCCTGCCCTCTGTAAACCGGCTGTGGGCCGGATGACCTCGGCCAGTTCGGCCATGGGCATCGCGTTCAGTTCGGCGATGCTCCGGCCGGCAAAGGTCACAGCGAGAGCTTCCGTCCGAAGCCCGGTACCGTGGCAGCGCGGACAGGGACCGGACTCCATAAAAGCCAACACCCGCTCCCGCATGGGAGCACTCTGGGAGTCTGCGAGGGTGTGCAGTACGTAGCTTTTGGCGCTCCAGAACCGGCCTTTGTAGGGCTTGGCCACCCGGTCCCGTTCAGGGGTTACTTCCACAACGGGTTGTTCTTCGGTGAACAAAATCCAGTCGCGCTGTTTCTTGGGCAGCTTGCGCCAGGGCGTGTCCACGTCGTAACCGAGGTGACTGAGGATGTCGCGGAGATTCTTGCCCTGCCAGGCTCCCGGCCACGCGGCAATGGCACCTTCCCGGATGGTCAGGGTGTTGTCCGGAACCAAGGAGTCCTCGCTGACCGTGTGTGCCACGCCAAGTCCATGGCATTCCGGGCAGGCACCGGCGGCGGTATTAGGCGAAAAAGCGTCTGAATCCAACTGCTCCGTACCTGCCGGATAGGTTCCTGCCCGTGAAAACAGCATGCGCAGCGAATTGGACAGCGTGGTCACGGTACCCACAGAAGAACGGCTGCTGGGTGTTCCACGGCGTTGTTGGAGCGCGACGGCGGGTGGAAGCCCCGAGATCATCTCCACCTTGGGATTGTGGCCCTGCTGGATGAGGCGGCGGGCATAAGGCGCCACAGACTCGAAATAACGACGCTGGGCTTCTGCATAGATCGTGCCGAAGGCCAGTGAAGACTTTCCGGAACCCGAAACTCCCGTGAAAGCCACAATAGAGTCCCGCGGCACGTCCACGTCCACGTTCCGGAGGTTGTTCTCACGCGCGCCCCGCACCCGCACATAGCCATCGATCATGTGGTCGCCATGCAACCCTGCCGCGTCGTCCTTATTTGTTGCGCTTTGCATTCACTCGACTCTAGCGGGGAGGCGCGGTTTGGTCCTCGTCGCCTACGTTCGCAGTCTTCGGCAGGGGCGCCGCCCAGCCCCTGCTGCCTGCTGCGTTAACCTTGTAGTTGGCAGTTTTCCGGGCGGCGCCTGGATATCAACCCCACCAACGTTCCATAAAGGAGAGTGCGTGCCCCGCTCCGCCAGGTCTTCGGCCGATGCCATCAGCGCCCGGCTGCGAGACCTGGAATTGCTCACCAAGGGGCCGGCCTGGGCATTGACGCGATCGGCGCCGTGGGTGATCGCGGTGCTGCAGGCGTCCTTTACGCGCACCCGGCCGCAGCTTCCGCTCGAGGAGTTCCATGCCGACGTCGACTCCTTTCTGGAGCAGTTCCGGCGCGAAGACCCGACTGTGGGGATCTCCGCAAGCGGCACGCTGTCGGGCAAAAAGTACGCTGACGAGTGGACCCGGCGGCAGTTCCTCACCCGCCGCAACCAGTCCGGCCGCGTCGTCTATGAAGTTACCGAACCCGCAGCCCGTGTTCTGGCCTTCCTGGATAGCCTGTCCAGCGAACGGTCAACGCTTAACGGGTCTCGGCTGGGGACGCTGCTGGGCGACGTGGAAAAACTTGCCAACGAGACCAACCCGGACCAGAGCGCCCGGCTGGAGTCTCTGGAAGAGGAAATCGAACAGCGCCAGCAGCTCATCGAGGACATCAGCTCCGGCGAGTTCGACGGCCTGTTGGATGACGACCAAGCCGTTGAGGCCGCGGGTAACGTGTTGGACCTGGCCGCCAGCCTGCCCGCCGACTACAAGAAGATGCGGGACCGGATCGAGGAACTGGTGGGCGAGCTCCGCAACCAGATCATCGAGGAGTCCCTCAGCAAGGGCGCCACCATGGCGCAGGTGCTGGAGGCGGACAAACGGTTGCGGCAGAGTCCCGAGGGACGCACCTTCCGGTCCTTCACCGCTTTCCTGGAGGATCCGCAGCAGCAACTCCGGTTCCGGTCAGCGATCGGTGAGGTCTTGAGCCGGCAGTTCGCGGACGAGCTGACGGCCGAGGAACGCGAGACGCTGAAGAACCTGGTGGCCGAACTGCGCCAGCAGCACAGCCAGATCCAGCGCATCTACGGCAAGCTCAGCGAGAGCCTGAACACGTATGTCCAGAGCGACGATTTCCGCCAGTCCGTGCGGCTTCGCAGGGTCCTGGGCGAAGCAGAGCAGGCGATCCGGTCACTGCCCTACGAGCGCGACCGTCCCGGCCTGGTTCCCGGCCCGCTGCTGTTCAACGCCGGCTTCGAATCGCTCGCCATGGTCAAACTCTTCGACCCCGACGAGTTCGCGGTCCCTCCCCGGCTGGCCGATCCCATCGCCTTCAGCGATTCAGACAGGGTGCGCTCGCCGCGGACAGCGAAGGCGAAGCCCGACGTCGTCAGGGCGGCTCTTGCGGGCGCCGGCACCTTGGCGGAGGCGTGGGACAACCTCCCCGCCGAGGAGCGCCACATCAACACCATCCGCGCGCTCCTTTCGCACGCACTGCAGAGCGGCGCCGGCTTCGACCGCGACGCCTGGTCCGCCATCGACTTCGCGCAGATAGACGGATCCACCCGAAAGGCCTACCTGCCGGTGGTCACGCTCAAGGAAGACTCCCATGACTGAAACTCCAGCTGTAGCTCCTCCCGAGCCCACGCACGTCCGCAGCGACCCCTTCACCGTCACGCCGCGGGACACCTTTGTGGACGGCGCGGCCCTGTACCCGGGAGACACCGGGGTCCTGTCCATGAAGATCCGCCAGGCGCTGGTGCGGCTGCTGAAAGGCCCGTACGTCGACGGCGGCCGCGACGAAAAACTGTGGACCACCATCCTGGACAACCAGGTCATCCTCCGCAGCCGCCTGTCCGAGATGTTCCTCACCCTCCAACTGGACCACGAACGCAAGATCGCTGTCCTGCGCCCCGTTGACCCGGAGTCCATCGGGGCCGGCAGCCGGTCCAGCATCCTCCGCCAGCAACGCGCGCTCAGCCGCGTCGAAACGATTGTGCTGCTCCGGCTCCGCCTCCTCCTGGACCGCCACGTTACAGCCCAGACGGACCCCACTATCACCCGTGAGGAAATCACGGACCTCGTGGCGCACTACCAGCCCACCGGTCAACAGGATGCCCTCCGCGACGCGGATGTAGTCACCCGCGCCATCACCAAACTTCTGGCCCGCCAACTTCTCCTCCCCACGCCCCTGGACGACGTCTTCACGATCTCCAACGCCCTCCCGCTGGCCCTGCCGTTCGAGAACATCGGCGACATCCCCGCCCATATCGAAGCCCTGGTCAAGGTAGCCGCGGACGAATCCGGTACAGAGCCGATGCTGGAACTGGATACAGACCCGGCGGCTGAACCCGTTGATAACGAGGACGACGATAACGGCGACGACGGCGCTGCCGCCCCGGGAGTGGCTTCGGGCCTGTCGGAGCCGCGCGCTGAGCTGATCGAAGATCAGCTGCGCGGCGAAGGGGCGGCGGCGGCAGCGCCGTCGTCGTTCCCGGTCTCCCGCAGCGATACCACCGGGGAGGACGCCAAGTGAGCATCGCGACGATGCTTCCCATGGGGGAGCTGACCAACCCGGGGCAGATGCGGCTTGCGTTGGTGCAGGTGGTCAACTGGGGGACGTTCCATGGAGCCCACACCATGCATGTGGACCGGAACGGCACGCTGCTCACGGGTAACTCCGGCGTCGGTAAGTCCACGTTGTTCGACGCGATGTTGCGCGTGTTTGATGCCCGTCCGCGGTCCAATGAGGCCGCGGCGCAGCGTGCCGGCGGGGCCGTGGAGGACAAGAGGACAACGTTCACTTACATGCGCGGCAAAGTTGGCGACAAGGCTGTGGGGGAGGGCTCGGCAAGTGCCTTCCAGCGGCCCGGCGCCACCTGGTCCGCCGTCGGCCTGACATTCGACAACGCTGCGGGCACCCGCGTGACGGTATCTGCCCTCTTTGATGTGCCCAAAAACGGGACGGAGTCCAGCGTTGGCCGGTACTACCTGATCGACAACAAGCCGCTGGACCTGCAGGCCATCGAGGGCATCGCAGACAAGAGGTTCACCAGAGCGGCGCTGGAAGCGGTGTTCCCGGACGCGCAGGTATTCGATGTGCACAAGGCGTTTGCGGAGCGGTTCCGCCGGCTGCTGGGGATTAACTCGGACCAGGCGCTGCCGCTGCTTCGCGTGATCCAGGCAGGCAAGGGCCTGGGCGGCAGCGTGAACACTTTCTTCCGCGACCAGGTGCTGGATGCCCCGGCCACCCTTGCTGCCGCGGATGACGTGGTGGAGGAGTTCAGCAACCTGATGTCCATCCGGCAACGCCTTGAGGATGTCCGCCAGCAGCGCGACCAGCTGGCCCCGGTGCCGGAGCTGAATAAGGAGTATGCCCAGGCGTTGCTGGACGCGAACCGGCTCCGGGCGCTCGCCGGTGAGGAATTCGAGTCCTACCGGCAGCAGCTCGCCGTTGAGGTCCATCAGAAAACCCTTGCCCGGTTCCGGGAGATGGCGCAGGCGAAGGCCAAGGAACTCGGTGCCGAGCGCACCGTCAGGGACGCCCTTGCCAAGGAGCTGCGCCAGCTCGAAACGGACTACAACAACCAGGGCGGCAACGCGATCTCCGCGATCGAGCAGTCGCTGGAGAACGCCCGCGTGGGGTTGCGCCTCCGCCAGCAGGTGGAGGAAGCAGCCAGGAAGGCGCTCGCGGACGCCGGCCTGGAACTTGAATGGACAGGGGCCGGCTGGGAGCAGGCCCACGAGCAGGCAGCCGCCAGGTCAGCCGAGTTGAAGGGCGATTCCGAGGCCCTCAAGGAGCTCCGTTTCGAGGCCTTCGACGCCCACGCCACTAAGAAGCGCGAACTGGCCGCGGCTGAGCAGGAGCTCGTCTCCCTGAAGACGCGCACCTCGCTGCTGCCGCCGTCGAGCATTGAAAACCGGTCCGCGATCGCCGCGGCAACTGGCATCCCGGAAGAGCAGATGCCGTTCGCCGGCGAGTTGATGGACCTGGCTGACGGGCAGGAACAATGGCGGCCCGCGGCGGAGCGCGCGCTCCGGAACCTGGCCACCACGCTGCTGGTTCCGGGAGAGCATTTCGCCGCGGTGACCCGCTACCTGAACGATCACAAGGTGCGCGGGGCTCTCCGCGCCGTGGATATTTCCAAGCCCCTCCCCGGCGGTGCGCTGGCGCTTGAGGACGTGAACGACGGCGACCTCCTGACCAAGCTGGACATCCTCACCACGGGTGCGGCTGCTGACGCCGGGGAATGGATCAGGGAACGAATCGCCCTGGACTTTGCCTATCCGTGCGTCGAGGATCCGGACGAGCTGGCGGGCCTGGACAAGGGCCTGAGCCTGGGCGGGGTAGTCAAGCGGAACCGCCACACTGTGGAAAAGGACGACCGCTTCACCGGCCGCCAGGACTACGTGCTGGGCTTCGATAACGCCGCAAAGCAGGAGCTGGTAGCCGCGCAAGTGGACCAGCTGATGCGGGAACTGGGTAAGGCTGCGGAACTGGCGCAGAGCCGCGAAGAGTCCCACCAGGGCATGACCCGCCAGCTCGAGGCGCTGCGGCGGGTGGCCGAGGACCACCGGCCCTGGGAACAGGTTTCCGCTGCCGTGGCAGCAGAGGAACTCGCCCGGATCGAGCAGCGGCTTAAGGACGCGCTGGCCTCCCAGGCGGACCTCGAGCCGCTGCGCGCACGCATCGAAACCGTCCGCGAAAAGCACCAGTCCTCCACAGGCGCGGCGGCCGTCCTGCAGAGCGAGTACAAGGCGCTCGACCAGCAGCTCACGGCGACCGATGCCCTGCTGGAAGCCGCGCGTGGCCGCCTGCAGCAAGCGCCGCCGTCGGACTCCACGGTTGCCGCGCTGGAACCGTACTTCGCGGGTTTCGGCGATGTCACGGAGATGCACGAGCTGGATAACCTGGCCAACCGGGTCCGAACCACGTTGCTGGGTGAACTGCACGCTTCGGAAACCCGCGGGCAGACCACTGCGGAGCGGCTCACCAGGATCTTCGAGGCCTTTGTGCGCGAATGGGGATCAGCCATCTCGGCGGACCACGGTACGTCGATTGGCGCTGCCGGCGAGTTCGAATCGCGTTACCACGCCATCATCAGCGACGGTTTGCCAGCGCAGGAGGCCGAGTTCCGGCGTTTCTTCAACCAGCGCACGCACGAATCGTTCAGTACGCTGCTGCACCTGCTGGATGAGGAGCGCCGGTCCATCACCAGCCGCATCCTGCCCCTGAACGGCATCCTGTCGCAGGTGAACTTCCACGAGGGCAGTTACCTCGAGCTGGATATCAAGCAGACCATGCCGGCCACTGCCAAGCAGTTCAAGGACGCCATCCAGAATGCGCTCAAGGCCCGGCATGTCCGTCCCGGCAAGGCAGAAACGACTGACGAGGACGCTGCGCTCACCCTCCGGTACAAGTCCCTTGAATCGCTGGTGAAGAGGCTCAGCTCGCAGTCGCCGGAGGACCGGCGATGGCGGGCAGAAGTGCTGGACGTCCGCGGCCACGTGTTTATCCAGTGCAAGGAGCACCGGGAGGTTGCCGGTAAGGATCGCACTGACGTGTTTATGCATGCGGACACCGGCTCCATGTCCGGCGGCGAGCGGCAGCGGTTCACGGCCTTCATCATGGCCGCGGCTCTGAGCTACCAGCTGGGTATCGCGGACCAGGGATTCACCACCTACGGCACGGTCATGATGGATGAGGCGTTTGTGCTGGCCTCGGAGGAATTCGCCGGTGCCGGGATCAAGGCGCTGCACGAGTTCGGTTTCCAGTTGCTGCTGGCTGCCCCGGAAAACGTCATCGACCTGTCACGCCACCTGGGTTCCGTCACCGAAATCCTTCGGGACAAGCGCACTAACCGCTCAGGGGTGCTGACCGCTCCGGTGATCACGCCGCCGTCGAAGGTTGGCGCGCCCTGGCGCTCCGAAGCCAACCCGGTGGACATCGTCCTGAGGTAGGGGTCCAACGGGAGAACTTGCGGCCGGTCCAAAACCAAAAGACCGGCCGCAAGTTCCCGTCGTGTGCCTACCGGGTGACGCCGTCGCGCACGCGGTCCAGGAACTTTGCCGTCCGCGACTCGAGGGCGGCAATCTGTCGAAGCACGACGGCGGCCGGGTCCGGGTTGATCTCATTGGCGGGCGGTTCCTTGCGGACGTTGGCGCTGCAACCGAAATCGGCACAGATCAGCGTCCCCACGGTGTTGCCGTCGCGGCCGGACTGCCCGGCCCGCTTGGCTACCCACAGGTAGACGTCGTCCTTGGAGAACACGTCCCGGCACAGTTCGCAGAGCACCACGCGCTTCTTTCCCGAGCCACCCTCGGGTGCGCGCAGCATGATCCCGGCCAGCTTGCCCTGGTGCGGAACCACCAGGTACCCGCGCTGGGGCATCTTTTCGTCACGCCATCCGAGGAAATCCAAGTCATCCCAGTTGAGGGTCTCGAAATCGCGGGGAAGGGTGAGTTTTGCGGCCTCGGATCGGCTGGCGTTCACAAAGGAGGACCTGATTTGTTGTTGGCTGATTTTCTGCATGGCAAAGCTTCTTTCAAAGTGGTCGACGTCCGCGTGCACGAGGGGCGCGCGGAATGGCAGGGGGCACGTCGGATCGCCCGGCTGAAAGGCGCGCGGAAAAGGAGGTTTCCGCTTAGGCAAATTCCGACGTAAGGGTGAGTGCAAAGCAGGCCATATCGGCCACCTCGCCAACCATGGCAGCGGCAACTGCAACAGTGCGCATGCTCATCCCCTCGTCGTAGCTTTTTGGAAGCGGTAGTCCGCTGTCGATAATCCTCCCAAAATTCCCACCAAGCTGTCCACATGAGGCATCCGAGGTGGTCAAAGGATTAGGTGACGGGAACGTTTCTTAATTCGACCGAGGGTAGGCTAGCCTTACTTGGGTTCGCACACTTTTCGTCAAAGGATTCACGTGGCTTCCCAATTTCCCCGCCGTGCCCTGCTCAAGACCGCAGGGCCCGCAACTGCCGTTCTGGCCGCCGTCGCTCTTTCCCTCAGTGGTTGCTCCACCGGCCCCGCAGCGTCAACAGATCCCAACAGCACGGCTGCAGCCAGTGGTCAGTTCCCCGTGACCATCGAGCACGTTTACGGTGCGACCACCATTGAAAAGCAGCCCACCCGCGTAGCCACCGTTTCCTGGGTCAATGACGACATCGCCATCGCCCTGGGCGTGGTTCCCGTCGGAATGCCCAAGACCGAGTGGGGCGCCAACGAGCAGGGCTCCACCCCCTGGAAGGACGCAGCGCTGGAGGAGCTTGGCGCCGGCATCGGCACCGACAAGGCTCCCGCGATGTACTCCGAGGCCGACGGCATCAACTTCACCGAGATTGCCAAGCTCACCCCGGACGTTATTCTCGCCGCCTACTCGGGCCTCAAAGAGGAGGATTACAAGAAGCTCTCCGAAATCGCCCCCGTGGTGGCCTACCCGGAGCTCGCCTACGGAACGCCGTGGCAGGATTCAACCGCCATGATCGGCAAGGCCCTGGGCAAGGAAGCCGAAGCCACCAAACTGATCGCGGACACCGAGTCCCTCATCAAGGAGAAGGTCGCCGAGTACCCGCAGATTGAGGGCAAGACCTTCATTTACGGCAACCTGGAACCCGCGTCGGCTGAAGGCCTCAACGTCTACACCGCCAATGACAACCGCCCCCGCTTCCTTAGCGGCATCGGCATGAAGCTCGCCCCGGCTGTGGAGGAACTGTCCAAGGGCTCCTCCGAGTTCTACCTCCCGTGGTCCCTGGAAAAGGCCAACGAGCTGGAATCGGACATCTTCGTGACCTGGGTTGCGGACACCGCCACCCGGGACAGCATCCTGGCAGACCCGCTGCTGAGCCAGATCCCGGCGCTCAAGAACGGCGCATTGGTTGCCGATTCGAACAACACCCTGACCCTGTCCATCTCCGCCGCATCGCCGCTGAGCCTGCCGTGGTCCCTTGACCAGTTCCTCCCGCAGCTCGGCGCAGCCGCGGACAAGGTGAAGTAAGAACCCACCATGACCCAAAGTACGACGACGGCACTCATCGAGGGGCGGGACAATGCCGCTTTGGCTTCGGCCAAGCGGCAGGACCCCGCCACCCGATCCTGGCAGCGCACCCCGGCGGGACGTTCCGCCTGGCTGCTGGGCGCCGTCGTCGTACTCGCGTTGATCACCGCGCTCTCGCTTGCCGTGGGCGCGCGGGGGATTCCGCTGGACACCGTCTGGCAGGCCATCACCCAGTTCGATCCCGCCAACGGCGATCACGCCGTGGTGCAGGCCCGGATTCCGCGGACGGTCCTGGCGCTGCTGGTGGGCTGCGCCCTGGGGCTGGCCGGCGCGGCGATGCAAGGCGTTGCCCGCAACCCGCTTGCCGACCCCGGCATTATGGGCGTCAACGCCGGCGCGGCGCTGGCCGTCGTCACAGGCATCTACGTTTTTGGCATCTCGGCACTGTCCGGGTACATCTGGTTCGCCTTCGCCGGTGCCGCCGTTGCCGCCGTCGTGGTGTACCTGGTGGCATCCCTTGGCAGGGAAGGCGCGACGCCGGTCAAGCTCGCGTTGGCGGGAGCAGCCCTTAACGCCGGCCTTTTCTCGCTGATGAACGTCATCCTGGTGTCCAGCCAGGACACCTACGACCGCTTCCGCTTCTGGCAGGTAGGCGGCGTGGCCGGCCGGGACTGGTCAGTGGTGCTGTCCGGGTTGCCGTTCCTGGCAGCCGGCGTGGTCATCGTCTTGTTTTCCGGCCGCATCCTGAACAGCCTGGCCCTGGGCGACGATGTCGCCCGTGGGCTTGGTCAGCGCGTCGGCCTTGCCCGCGCCGTCAACGCCCTGGGAATCGTGCTGCTGTGCGGCACCGCCACGGCGCTGGCCGGGCCCATTGGCTTCGTCGGGCTGGTGATTCCGCATGCCGTCCGCATGCTGACAGGCCCGGACTACCGTTGGATCCTGCCGTTCTCCGCCGTGCTGGCGCCAGCGCTGCTGCTCGGAGCGGACATCATCGGCCGTGTGGTGTTGCTCCCCGGCGAAGTTCCCGCAGGCATCATGACAGCTTTGGTGGGCGCACCGGTTTTCGTCTGGCTGATCCGCCGCGGGAAGGGAGCCGGACTGTGACAACTTCCAGCACCACCGCCACCCCAAACGCCGCCGATGCGGCACCCAACGGCATTCCCGCCGTCGAACACCCCCGCGAAGTGCCATCCCGTGGACAGCTGCCCGGGAAAAAGAGCCGCGGAAAGAGCCGCCGTCTTGCCTTCAACCGTACCGCCCTGCTGGGCACCGGCGTCGTGGTGCTGTTCTTCGCCAGCGTCCTGCTGGGCAGCTACACCGTGACCATCCCGGACTTCTTCAAAATCGTGATCGCAGACCTGACCGACGGTCCCAAGATCCCCGGCGCCAGCTTCATCGTGATGGAAAACAAGCTGCCGCGTGCCGTTGTCGGCACCATGATCGGGGTGGCATTCGGGCTGGCCGGTGCCCTGTTCCAGACCATGTTGCGCAACCCGCTGGCAAGCCCGGACGTTATTGGCATTACTTCAGGTGCCAGCGCGTCTGCTGTCCTGGCCATTGTGGTGTTTGGCGCCAGCGGTGCCAGTGTGTCGTGGGCGGCACTGATCGGAGCGCTCGCAGTGGCGGGCTTCATCTACTTCATCAGCCGTAGCGGCTCGCTGGGGTCCGGCGGCGGCAAGGGCGGCACCGCTGCCGGAAACCGCCTGATCCTGGCCGGGATTGGCATCGCCGCAGCACTGCAGGCCCTGGTCAGCTTCCTGATGACGCGGACAGACATCCGCACCGCCGCAGAGGCGTTGATCTGGATCAACGGCTCCCTGAATTCCGCCAGCTGGGACCGGGCAAGCGTCCTTGCGCTGGCGTTGATCATCCTGGTGCCGCTGGTGTCGGTGCTCGCCGTGGCGCTGCGCATCCTTGAGCTCGGTGACGACACCGCCGCCGGCCTTGGTATCCGCGTCGCCTTCACCCGGCTGGCAGTCGTTGTAGTAGCGGTTTCGCTGGCGGCGGTGGCGACGGCGGCAGCCGGCCCGGTTGCCTTCGTCGCCTTCCTTGCCGGTCCCATTGCCCGCCGCTTTACCGGCAAAGCCAGCCTTCCGGCGTCGGCCTTCGTCGGTGCCCTGATTGTCCTGGCGGCTGATTTCTTTGCCGTCAACGTTGCACCTCTGCTCCTGGATGGCACCGTGCTCCCGGTGGGCGTTATTACCGGCGCGCTCGGTGCCCCGTTCCTGCTGTGGCTCCTGGTCACGGCCAACCGAAAGGATGCCTGAGATGGCGTTGCTGAACGCGCAAGACCTGACGCTGCAATATGACCAGCGCTGCATCGTGGATAGTCTCACCGCCACCATCCCGGAGGGCAAGGTGACCATGATCGTCGGGGCGAACGCCTGCGGCAAGTCCACGCTGCTGCGCGGCCTGTCCCGGTTGCTGAAGCCTGCCGGCGGCAGCGTGACGCTGGATGGCAAGGACATCCACAGCCGTCCGGTCAAGGAACTGGCCCGCATCCTGGGCCTGCTGCCGCAGCACCCCACGGCTCCGGACGGCATCACCGTGCAGGATCTGGTGGGCCGTGGCCGCTACCCGCACCAGGGTTTCTTCCGGAGTTCCAGCGCCGAGGACGAACGCGCCGTGCAGCACGCCATGGAAGTCACCGACACTTTGCAGCTGGCGGACCGTAATGTGGATGAACTCTCCGGCGGCCAGCGCCAGCGGGTGTGGATCGCAATGGCCCTGGCGCAGGAAACCGAGGTGCTGCTGCTCGACGAGCCCACCACCTACCTGGACTTGGCCCACCAGGTGGAGGTCCTGGACCTGGTTACGGACCTGAACCGCCGCCGCGGCACCACAGTTGCGATTGTGCTGCACGATCTCAACCTGGCCGCACGCTATGCGGACCACGTTATTGCCATGAAGGGCGGCGCGATCGTGGCCGAAGGCAATTCCACCGAGGTAATCACCGAGGCGCTGGTCCGTGACGTCTTCGGGCTGGAGTCAAGGGTGGTCCCGGATCCGATCTCAGGTACCCCCTTGATTGTCCCCATCGGCCGGCATCACTCACCGGTACAAGCCGTGACGGATGCCCACACCGCGTCCACGGAACCGGCGTCAACGGCGGCCGCCCACCCAAAAGCACTGACCACAACCCTGGAGATGGCCTCATGAACAGCGCAAACGGCACCCCAACCGCCACGGCCGTCGGTACGAAAACTGAACCGATGACGCTCGCGTTCGACGTCACCGTCTCCTCCGTGCAACAGCTGAGCCCCACCTTCCGCCGCGTCACCCTGGGAGGCTATTCGCTGCGTGACTTCGGCGTTCGCGGCGACACCTTGGACCTGCGCATCAAGCTGATGATTCCCTCGCTGGCTGAGGACGGAACGCAAATCCCGCTTCCTGCTTTCAATATGGAAAAAGCAGGCTGGTACCAGGAATGGCTCGCCATGGACCCTACCCTGCGGGGGTCGATGCGCACCTATACAGTCCGGGAGTCCCGGCTGGACAGCGTCTATCCGGAGATCGACGTCGACTTCGTCATGCACTTCGATAAGGATGGCAACGGCGGCCCCGCAGCCAACTGGGCGCAGGCCGCCAAGCCCGGCGACGCCATCACTGTGATCGGGCCGAACAACCGGGCCGCCCACTGCTTCACCGCCGAGATTTACTCGGGCATCGAATGGCGTCCGGGCATGGCCCAGCGAGTCCTGCTGGCCGGCGACGAAACCGCCATCCCGGCCATCTCCGCCATTCTGGAGAGCCTGCCGTCCTACATGACCGGCCATGCCTTCCTTGAGGTGCCCGAGGCCGGAGATTTCCTGGAGCTCAAGTCCGCCGCCGACGTCGAAATCACCTGGCTGGCCCGCGGCGCCTCGATCGGCCGTTCACGCCCGCACGGCGAGCTCCTGCAGGAAGCGGTCCGCAACGCCGTGCCGGTGCCGGGCTGGGTGGGAATCAAGTCCGACGACGGCGGAGCGGGCCCCGAGCCCGAGGACGTCAACGTGGATGAGGAGATCCTCTGGGAGACTCCTGCCCGCATGGAAACCGCTGCGATCGCGGCAACCAAGAACCCGGACATGCCGGCCGGCGCCATGCCGTTCTATGCCTGGATTGCCGGCGAAGCAGCCGTCATCAAGGACATGCGCCGCTATCTGGTGCGCGATGTGGGCATCGACCGCAAGCAGGTGGCGTTTATGGGGTACTGGCGCCAGGGTAAATCTGAAGGCTGACCCTCCCGCGGGCCATGTCGCCTGATGTTCATCCGGCCTTTCCCGCCCCGCATGCTTGTGTAGCTAAGGTGGGCCGGGTGCATGGCATTCCTGAGCTTCCTACCGGCGGGCGGCGCGTGTACGTCGCCCTGGGAGATTCCTTTACCGAAGGCGTGGGAGACAACTCGCGCCGGCTGCCCAACGGAGTCAGGGGCTGGGCCGACAGGGTTGCCGAGAAGCTGGCCAAGGCGAACCCCGGCTGGGAGTACGCCAACCTGGCTATCCGCAGCAAGCGGCTGCGCCACGTAGTGGCCGAACAACTGGAACCCGCGCTGGCCATGGAGCCGGCCCTCATCACGCTCTACGCCGGCGGTAATGACATCCTTGATTTCGGCACTGACATCAACGCGCTCCTGGCGGAATATGAGGATCTGGTGGCCAAGCTCAGTGCCACGGGGGCGGTCCTGGTCCTGTTCACCGGTTTTGACGTGAAGGTCTCGGCCGTCCTTGAACCGCTCAAGAAGCGCAACGCCATCTACAACCAGCGCGTCCGCGAGCTGGCAGACAGGTATAACGCTGTGCTGGTGGACTTCTGGTGTTTTGAGGCCTATCACGATCCGCGCATGTGGGCTCCGGACCGGCTCCACATGTCCAAAGCGGGCCACAAGTATATGGCGGCCCAGGTCCTGGACCACTTGGGGGTCCCGCACAAAATAACGCCAAAGGACTGGGGGCCGCCGGACAGGATGACCCTCCGGGACTGGGAACGCCGGCAGCGTCGTTGGATGAAAGACTGGGTGCTGCCGCTTTTCAGCCGGAAGCTCCGGGGAATCACGCTGGGCGATGCCCTGCAGCCGCGCTGGCCGGAGCCGGTCAGGGTGCCGGCGAAAGGCGGGCTGAAGAAGCTGGCCGACGAGCTCGTGCCCTGAGGCTTCCAGTTAGCAACCCCGCGGGAAGCTACTCATCCAGCAGGTTTTCAAATCCTTCAGCCACCCGGCTGGCGTGGAATGCGGTGACCTCGAATTCGGCCACGCCGTTGATATAAAAGGGGTCCTGCGCCAGGGAGTTGTCGAGTTCTTCGCGGCTGGCCCGGGACAACAACATCCCGCCGGTGCGTGGAACCTTGCGTCCGGCGGCAACGAACAGGCCGTCGTCGAAGGCCTTCTGCAGCCATTCGATGTGGGCGTCGAGGTGGAAATCCACTATGTCCTGGGGCACTTTGTAGGTCAGGGAGACTACATACATGCGGCTCAGACTACCGCGAAGGTATAACAGGACCGTTCAGTTGAACAGTCAAGCATCCAATGCTCCTAGAATGGAGGGATGACTGAACCACGGTGGCTGAATCCTGATGAGAGACGCGCGTGGCTGGCGCTGCTGAGCATCAACACCATGCTGCCGGCAGCCCTGGACAACCACCTGCATGCTGCGGGAAAGGTCTCGCTCTTCGATTACAACGTGATGGCCATGTTGTCCGAGGCGGAAGGCCGCTTCCTCCCCATGAGTGCCCTGGCGGGCCGTACCAGCGCTTCCCTCTCGCGCTTGTCCCACGTGGTCACCAAGCTGGAGAAGCGCGGATGGTTGGAGCGCCGGCCGCATCCCGGTGATGCCCGCGTCACCACCGCGCACCTCACCGATGAGGGCTTTTCCCGGCTGGTCGAACTGGCCCCGGGCCACGTTGAGTCGGTGCGGAACAAGTTCCTGGACGCCTTGTCCCAGGAGGACGTTGCTGATCTCGCCAGAATCGGCGAAAAGATCGTGGCCAAGCTCGACGCCGACCATTGGATCCTGCGCAACTGACGGCAGGCGGGGGAGCGTCCTGTTGGGCTCCCGGCGCGTGGCAGACTCGGAGCTATGGAATTTACCTCCCGCTATGTGGCCCTTGGCGACTCCTTCACTGAGGGCGTCGGTGACGACAATCCCAACCGCCCCAATGGTGTCCGCGGCTGGGCCGATCGGGTTGCTGAGCAGTTGGGGGCCGCGGATCCGGGATTTGGCTATGCGAACCTGGCGATCCGGGGACGGAAACTGCGGCAGATCATCGGCGAACAGGTAAGTGCCGCCGTCGAGCTCAATCCCACCCTGGTGAGCATCTACGCCGGTGCGAATGACATCCTCCGGCCGCGCATCGACATTGATGACCTGCTGGTGGAGTATGACGACGCCGTTGGCCGCCTGACTGCCACCGGAGCCACCGTGGTGATGTTCACCGGTTTTGACGCCCGCGGCTCGAAGGTCTTCAGCACCATGCGCGGCCGGACCGCCATCTACAACGAACTGGTGCGCGGCATCGCGGGCGATCACGGTGCGCTGCTGGTGGACTACTGGCGCTTCAACGAGTACTACGACTGGGGCATGTGGGCCCAGGACCGGATGCACATGTCCGCTGCCGGGCACGCAAACATGGCCAAAAGGGTGCTGACGGTGCTGGAGCATGATCACTCCATAGAAGTCCCGCCCATGACACCCGTACCCCAGCTTGGCCCGCTCGAGACAGTGCGCGCCAATGCCCGCTGGGCGCGTGAGTTCGCGGGGCCGTGGGTCATGCGGCGGCTGACCGGCACGTCCTCGGGCGACGGCCTCCAGCCCAGGTACCCGCACCTGACACGGCTGTAGCGGGTTCAACCTGGCCGTCCTGCGCCGGTTTAGCCCTGACGGGGCGGCCGCCCTTATACACCTTCGCGGCCCGGATTGGTCTTTAATTGCGCGAACTCGTAGACTTGACAAGCGCTAAGTGCGCGGAGCGTGCGCAATTGCTCCGGTTGCCCGGTATTTTCTCCAGGGTGGCCGGTAGTTAGGGGCTCAAGTTGCGTGACTAACCGTTCGCCCTGATTCACTTTTGGGTCGCTCTTAGCTGCATGATCCAGCAGCAGATATGCGGATCATTACATTCAATTTTTGAGGAGAAGTCATGGCAGCACACTGCCAAGTGACCGGAGCCGAGCCGGGCTTTGGGCACAGCATTTCGCACTCGCACCGCCGCAACAAGCGTCGGTTCGATCCGAACATCCAGAAGAAGCGCTACTGGGTTCCGTCCCTGCGCCGTAATGTCACCCTGCAGCTGTCTGCAAAGGGCATTAAGACCATCGACGTCCGCGGCATCGACGCAGTCGTCGCCAGCATTCTTGCTCGTGGGGTGAAGCTCTAATGGCTAAAGACAAGGACGTACGTCCGATCATTAAGCTGAAGTCCACCGCGGGAACCGGTTACACCTACGTAACCCGCAAGAACCGTCGTAACGACCCGGACCGTATGGTCCTGCGTAAGTACGATCCCAAGATCCGCCAGCACGTCGAATTCCGAGAGGAGCGCTAAGCATATGGCTAAGAAGTCAATGATCGCTAAGAATGAACAGCGTAAAGTCATCGTAGAGCGCTACGCTGCCAAGCGCCTCGAGCTGAAGAAGGCTCTGGTAGACCCCAACTCCACCGACGAAGTCCGTGAAGCTGCACGCCTCGGCCTGCAGAAGCTTCCGCGTAACGCCTCGCCGGTACGCCTGCGCAACCGCGACATCATCGATGGCCGCCCGCGCGGTACCTTCCAGAAGTTCGGTATCTCCCGTGTCCGCTTCCGCGACATGGCACACCGTGGCGAGCTCCCGGGTATCACCAAGTCTTCCTGGTAATCCGTTTCTGCTGATTCCAGCTGCTTGAAAAGGGCCGGCAACCGTTTGGTTGCCGGCCCTTTTGCGTCCCCGGCGCTCGGGGCGCAACCGGTGATCGAGCCACTTTGGTTGTCGAGCTTGTCCGGTGGTCGAGCACCATCGGCGATCGAGCCACTTTGGTTGTCGAGCTTGTCCGGTGGTCGAGCACCACCGGTGATCGAGCCACTTTGGTTGTCGAGCTTGTCCGGTGGTCGAGCACCACCGGCGATCGAGCCTGTCGAGATCCGCCCATGTGCTGCAGCCCACAGGGCTGAATGCACGACGCCGGTACTCGGTTTTGGCGGTTTCGAACCCCCTGGCGCCGAAGATTCCGCGCCATTGCGGGGGTTTGGGGGTTGTGGGTGTGGGTGGTGGTTGATTTGCGGTGGGGGTTGGGTGGGTGTATTGTTTTTTGAGTCGCCGCCGCTGATGCGGGAAAATAGCGACCGACCCCCTTGTTCAAATGGCCTGGAAATGGCGCGCTTTTTGGTGTGCTTGTTGTGGGTGGGGCTGGTGGTGTGGGGCTTTGTGTGGCTGGTTCGCTGGTTTGCAAAGCTTCGCAGGATCGGGTAAGTTTGAAAAGTTGCTCCGGAGCGATCCACGGCTGAGATGTTGTGGTGGTGCCGGGTGTGTCTGTTGTTTGAGAACTCAATAGTGTGCCAAGTTTATTGATACCGATTTATTTATATG